>NZ_JBIVLW010000003.1:0-461272 GCF_044752765.1 Streptomyces sp. NPDC088706 | reverse complement strand
CGGGTTTGGGGGGGGGGGCGTTGGGCGGTGGGTGTTTGACCCCCTTCAAACACCCCCCCCCCCCACAACCTGGGTGTGGGTGATGTTTCACGTGAAACATCACCCACACCGCCTCAGCTGTGGCCGGCCCACCATTCCTTGAGCGCGGTCACCACCGCGTCGCGCTCCATCGGACCGTGCTCCAGCCTCAGCTCCAGCAGGAACGCGTATGCCTTACCGATCACCGGGCCAGGGCCCACCCCGAGGATCTGCATGATCTCGTTGCCGTCCAGATCCGGGCGGATGGAGTCGAGCTCCTCCTGCTCCTGCAGCAGGGCGATCCGCTCCTCCAACCCGTCGTAGGTCCGGGAGAGGGCGTTCGCCTTGCGCTTGTTCCGGGTCGTGCAGTCCGACCGGGTCAGCTTGTGGAGGCGGTCGAGGAGCGGTCCGGCATCACGCACGTACCGGCGGACGGCGGAGTCGGTCCACTCGCCGTCTCCGTACCCGTGGAAGCGCAGATGGAGCTCCACCAGCTTCGACACGTCCTTGACCAGGTCGTTGGAGTACTTCAGCTCGGTCATGCGCTTCTTGGTCATCTTGGCGCCCACCACCTCGTGGTGGTGGAAGGACACCCGGCCGTCCTTCTCGAACCGGCGCGTCCGGGGCTTGCCGATGTCATGGAGCAGCGCGGCCAGCCGCAGGACGAGATCGGGGTCGTCCTCCTCCAGGTCGATGGCTTGCTCCAGGACGGTCAGCGAGTGCTCGTAGACATCCTTGTGCCGGTGATGCTCGTCACTCTCCAGCCGCAGCGCGGGGAGCTCGGGCAGCACGTGACCGGCCAGCCCGGTGTCCACGAGGAGCCCCAGGCCCTTGCGGGGGTGGCGGGAGAGGAGGAGCTTGTTGAGCTCCTCACGGACCCGCTCGGCGGAGACGATCTCGATCCGGCCGGCCATCTCCGTCATCGCGGTGATGACATCGGGGGCGACCTCGAAGTCCAGCTGCGCCGCGAACCGGGTGGCACGCAGCATGCGCAGCGGATCGTCCGAGAACGACGCCTCGGGCGTCCCCGGGGTGCGCAGCACCCGCTCGGCGAGATCCTTGAGGCCGCCGTGCGGGTCGATGAACTCCTTCTCCGGCAGCGCGACGGCCATCGCGTTGACCGTGAAGTCACGGCGCACGAGGTCGTCCTCGATGGAATCGCCGTAGGAGACCTCCGGCTTGCGCGAGGTCCTGTCGTACGCCTCCGACCGGTAGGTCGTGACCTCGATCTGGTAGCCGTCCTTCTGCGAACCGACGGTGCCGAAGGCGATCCCGACCTCCCACACCGCGTCGGCCCACGGACGGACGATGGTCAGTACGTCCTCGGGGCGGGCGTCGGTGGTGAAGTCCAGGTCGTTCCCGAGCCGGCCGAGCAGCGCGTCGCGGACCGAGCCGCCGACCAGCGCGAGACCGAATCCGGCCTCCTGGAAGCGGCGGGCGAGGTCGTCGGCGACCGGGGACACTCGCAGCAGCTCACTCACCGCGCGATGCTGCACCTGGCTCAGTGCACTGGCGTTCTCTTCGTTGGCGTTCGGCACAACAGAAAAGGGTACGTGCACGGACCGGCCGCGGCGTCATCGTTTATCCGGACCCTGCGGACCTCCCGCGATCTGTGGACCGGACCCCAGCACTTCGGCTCTCCGCACCTCGTTACCATGCGGGGACGCAGGACCGACAACGATCGACAGACTTCGATGACGACGAGGGACGGGTAGGCGCGTGGCCCAGGCGGCAGACATCCAGGGGATGCGTCCCTCTCCTGCCCGCCGATGGCTGCGGCGCACGGCCGCCGCGGTCCTCGGAGCTCCTCTGCTCGCCGGACTGCTGGCCGTTCCGGCCACCGGGAGCGCGGGGGCCGCCGAACCGGTGAAGGCCCCCCCGGTCTCCCGTACGGTCGATGTGTCCCTGGACACGCTCTCCCCCGCCGCCCCCGTGGAAGGGGACACCCTGACCGTCTCCGGGACGCTCACCAACAAGGGCAAGGAGACGATCGACGACGTCGAGGTCGACCTGCGGGTGGGCCCACGGCTCTCCGGCCGGGGAGAGGTCGACGACGCCGCCAAGCGCAAGGGTTACGGGCCGGGCGCCGACCCGGCCGCGATCGACGACAAGTACCAGGTGAAGATCCCGAAGCTCCCCAGGGGGATCGGCCAGAACTTCACGCTGACCGTTCCCGTCGACAAGCTGGACCTCGACGCGTCGGGCGTCTACCAGCTGGGGGTCTCGGTCTCCGGCCGTACCGCGGCCGCCCCCTTCGAGCAGGTGCTGGGCATCGAGCGCTCGTTCCTTCCCTGGCAGCCCGACGAGAGCGACAAGAGGACGAAGCTCACCTTCCTGTGGCCGCTGATCGCCTCCCCTCACGTCACCGCGGAGACGCGCTCGGACGAACAGCAGACGCCGGTGTTCACCGACGACTCCCTGGCGAAGGAGCTGGCGCCGGGCGGACGGCTGGAGCAGATGGTCGCCCTGGGCAGCCGCCTCCCCGTCACCTGGGTCATCGACCCGGACCTGCTGGCGAGTGCCGCCGCGATGGCCGGGACCTACGAGGTGAAGTCCGGTGACACGACCGTCCCGGGCAAGAACCAGGCCGTGGCCAGGCAGTGGCTCACCGCGCTGGAGAAGGTGGTGGAGGACGGCAAGGTGATCGCGCTGCCGTTCGCCGACCCTGACCTGGCCTCCATCGCCCACCGGGGCAAGGGCGTCTCCGGCACGCTCAGCCATCTGCAGAACGCCTCCACGGTGGGTGCCACTACGGTGGAGACCATCCTCCATGTGAAGCCGTCCACCGATTTCGCCTGGCCCCTGAACGGTGCGGTCGACCCGGGCATCGTGGATGTGGCGACCTCCGCGGGAGCCCACCATGTGATCGCCCGCAGCGACAGCTTCCGGGAGACCGGCAGCCTGCCGTACACCCCGACGGCGGCCCGGCCGATCGGTGGGGGCACCACCGCGGTCGTCACCGATCACCGGCTGTCGACCGCGTTCGACTACGACATGCTCCGGTCGGGCGCCTCGACCCTCGCGGTCCAGAAGTTCCTCGCGCAGACACTCGCGCTCAACGAGCAGGCGCCGGACAACGAACGCAGCGTCGTCGTGGCACCTCAGCGGATGCCCACGGCCGCCCAGGCGCAGTCGATGGCCCGCGCCCTGGAGGCCCTGTCGGGCGACCGTTGGACGCAGCCGCAGGACCTGGTCGCCGCCTCCGAGGAGAAGCCGGACCCGCTGGCGACCACCAAGGTGCCGCGGGCCTACGCGTACCCGAAGAAGCTCCGCGACCAGGAGCTGCCCACCCAGGCGTTCCAGGACATCCGGACCACCCAGGGGTCCGTCGACAGCTTCGAGACCATCCTCACGCAGCCCGAGCGCGTGGTGACTCCCTTCGGCAACGCGGTCAACCGCTCGATGTCGACGTCCTGGCGGGGCCACCCCCAGGACGCCCAGGACTACCGCGACGACGTGCTCAAGCACCTGAAGAACCTCACCGGTGAGGTCCAGCTGATCGACAAGTCGGATGTCACGCTCTCCGGCCGCAGCGCGACGATCCCGGTCACGGTGCAGAACAAGCTGGTGCAGGGGGTCGACCGGCTCGTCCTGCGGCTGACCTCGGACAACATCCGTCTGAAGTTCAACGACGACGGCACGAAGGCCGAACTGCCGGTCCGGATCGCGGGCGGGCACAGCCAGTCGGTGAAGTTCGACACGGCGACCAGCGCCAACGGGCGGGCCCAGGTGACCGCCCGGCTCTTCACCGAGGACGGCACGCCGTACGGCGAGGAGATGACCTTCACCGTGAAGGTCTCCGAGGTCACGCCCACCGTCCTGCTCGTCATCGCCGGCGGACTGCTGCTCCTGGTGCTGGCCGGGGTCAGGATGTACAGCCATCGCAAGCGCACCGTGGCAAGCGACACGGCCGAAGGCGACGGTGGCGGACCCGAGCAGCCGAGTGACCCGACCCCGGACACCGGACCGGAAAGCGGGGCCCCGTCGGGAACGGGTGAGAAAGTGGACCGTTGAGCGATGTCTGGCGTGGCCGGTCGGCCGGGGACGATGAGGTAGGGGTTTCGATGAACGCGCCGTACGACGGTGACCGCGGCCAGGGCGCCGGCGGAGCGGGGTCCCCGTCCGGGCCCCCGGTTCCTCCGGACGCGGGCCAGGACGGCCGGCAGATGCCGCCCGACCCGTATCTCCAGCACGCCTACGAGGACGACCCCTACCGGGCACAGGACCTCGCGGCCCAGGACCCGGTGGGCGAGGCGCTCTACGACCGGGCGTCCCACCCGCCGCCTCCCCCCGGCACCTACCAGGATCCGCAGGCGCTCTACCAGCAGCCGCCCGCTGCCCCGTACGCCCCCGACCCGCGCATCTGGGCCCAGACCCCGCCTCCCGAGCCCTCGGGGCCCTCCCGCCATCTCCCGTACGGCGACCGTCCGGCGACCACGCAGTTCGTCGGTGTCGACGACCTGGTCACCCGGGCGTCGGACGACCGGCAGGAGCCGGACGCCTTCGCGCACCTCTTCCGGGACCAGGAGGGGTCGGGGAAGCCCCTGGGCCCGCCCGAGCCGGAACCCATGCCCGCGCCCGCGAAGAGCGGCGGCAAGGTCTCCGGACTGCTCAAGTCCAGCGCGGTCATGGCCGCCGGCACCCTCGTCTCCCGGCTCACCGGCTTCGTCCGCTCGCTGGTGATCACCGCGGCTCTCGGCGCCGCGCTGCTCGGTGACAGCTTCACCATCGCGTACACCCTGCCGACCATGATCTACATCCTCACCGTCGGCGGCGGCCTCAACTCGGTCTTCGTCCCGCAGCTCGTCCGCGCCATGAAGGACGACGAGGACGGTGGCGAGGCCTTCGCCAACCGGCTGCTGACCCTGGTGATGGTCGCGCTCGGGCTGATCGTGGCCATCGCGGTCCTCGTCGCCCCGACACTGATCCACCTGCTGTCGCCCACCATCGCGAACGATGTGGCGGCCAACAGTGTCGCCGTCACCTTCGCCCGGTACTGCCTGCCCACCATCTTCTTCATGGGCGTGCACGTGGTGATGGGTCAGATCCTCAACGCCCGGGGCAAGTTCGGCGCGATGATGTGGACCCCGGTCCTCAACAACATCGTCATGATCATCACGTTCGGCCTCTTCATCTGGGTCTACGGCACCTCCGCCGAATCCCGGATGGGCGTGGACACCATCCCGGCGGAAGGCGTCCGGCTGCTGGGCATCGGCACCCTGCTCGGACTCACCGTCCAGGCGCTGGCGATGATCCCCTACCTGCGCGAGGCGGGTTTCCGCTTCCGCCCCCGCTTCGACTGGAAGGGCCACGGACTCGGCAAGACGGTCAAGCTGGCCAAGTGGACCGTGCTGTTCGTCCTGGCCAACCAGGCGGGCGTCCTGGTCGTCACCCAGCTGTCCACGGCGGCCGGCGCGGCTTCCGGCCAGGACGGCACCGGGTTCCTGGCCTACTCCAACGCCCAGCTGATCTGGGGCATGCCGCAGGCCATCATCACCGTCTCCGTCATGGCCGCGCTGCTGCCCCGCATCTCGCGCGCCGCCCACGACAACGACCCCGGCGCGGTCCGGGACGACATCTCGCAGGGGCTGCGCAACTCCGCCGTCGCCATCGTCCCGGTCGCCTTCACCTTCCTCGCGCTCGGCCTGCCGATGTGCACCCTGCTGTACGCCTCCAGCGGCGCCGAGGCCGCCCGGTCCATGGGCTTCATCCTGATGGCGTTCGCCCTCGGCCTGATCCCGTACTCCGTGCAGTACGTCGTGCTCCGCGGCTTCTACGCGTACGAGGACACCCGAACCCCCTTCTACAACACGGTCATCGTGGCCGCAGTCAACGCTGCCGCCTCCGCCCTCTGTTACGTCGTCCTGCCCGCGCGCTGGGCCGTCGTCGGCATGGCCTTCTCCTACGGTCTGGCCTACGCGGTCGGCGTCGGCGTCGCCTGGCGGCGGCTGAGCACCCGTCTCGGCGGAGACCTGGACGGGGCGCACATCGTGCGGACCTATGCCCGGCTCTGCATGGCGGCGGTGCCCGCGGCCGTCATCGGAGGCGGCATCGGATTCGCGATCCTCGAACTTCTCGGCACCGGCGCACTCGGCTCACTGGCGGCGCTGGTCTGCGGCGGCATCGCCCTCATGGGCATCTTCTTCGTCGCGGCGAAGAAGATGCGTATCGAAGAGGTCAACGGCCTGGTCGGCATGGTCCGTGGACGGCTCGGTCGCTGAATGAGCGCACGGCCGCACAACCTTCGCCGGACTCCGCGTGTCGTGGATAGCGCCGGAGTGTGGGCACAATTGGCGTGACTGTGGCGAGCTGGCCGGCTTCGCGCAACGGATGGGGAGGCAGGAACGACGGTGGCGGAACGTAGCACGGCTGCCGTCGACGTGGCCGACAACGGCGGCGACGAGCCGCTGGCCGCCAAGGCGGACGAGACCACGAACGACGGAACGGCAGAAGCCGAGGACACCGAGGGCGCGAGCCCCGGGAAGCCCGAGAACCCCGAGGGTCACGACGGCGGGCGGGCACGTTCCGAGGCCGTTTCGGCGACCCCCGATGTGCACAGCGGCCACAAACTGGCCGGGCGCTACCGGCTGGAGGAGTGCGTCACCCGTCTGGACGGCTTCAGCAGCTGGCGGGCGGTCGACGAGAAACTGCGCCGCGCGGTAGGCGTTCACCTGCTGCCCGCGAACCACCCCCGGGCCCGCTCCGTGCTGGCCGCGGCCCGTTCGTCCGCCCTGCTCGGCGACCCCCGCTTCGTCCAGGTACTGGACGCTGTCGAGGAGAACGACCTCGTCTATGTCGTCCATGAATGGCTCCCGGACGCCACCGAGCTCACCGCTCTGCTGGCCGCCGGACCGATGGACGCCCACGACGCCTACCAACTCGTCAGCCAGCTCTCCCACGCGATGGCCGCGGCCCACCGCGAGGGCCTGACGCACCTTCGCCTCACCCCCGGTGCCGTACTGCGCAGCTCCACCGGCCAGTACCGCATCCGCGGCCTCGCGGTGAACGCCGCCCTGCGGGGCGTCACCTCCGAACGCCCCCTGCGTCAGGACACCGAGGCGATCGGCGCGCTCCTGTACGCGGCGCTGACCAAGCGCTGGCCGTACGAGAGCGACGCGTACGGCCTCTCCGGGCTGCCCAAGGGCATGGGGCTCATCGCCCCTGACCAGGTCCGCGCCGGCGTCCACCGCGGCCTCTCCGAACTCGCCATGCGGGCGCTAGCCAACGACGGGGCCACCGCCTCCCGGCAGGAGCCGCCCTGCACGACGCCGGACGAACTGGCCAAGGCGGTCGCGGCCATGCCGCGCGTCCTGCCACCGGAGCCCACGTTCGCCGCTCAGCCCGTCTACCAGCAGCCCGTGTACCAGCGGACGACCTATCAGCAGGGCACCTACGGGCGGCCGCCCAGCCACCCGTCGTCCGTGCCTCAGCCGGTACTGGCAGCCCCTCCGGCGCCGCTCCAGAGCCGTACCGGGCGGGTGCTCAAGTGGACGGTCTCGGCGCTCCTGATCGCCGCTCTCGGCCTCGGCAGCTGGCAGCTCGCGGAGACCCTGCTCGACCAGCGCAAAGGCTCCGACGACGCCGACGTCACCCGGACGACCGAGGACGAGAAGGAACCGGCTCTCGCCCCGCCCGAGCCGCTGACCATCGCGGGGGCCACCGAGTTCATGCCCGACGGTTCGGGGATACAGCAGGGGGACGTACCGAACGTCATCGATGACAGCTCCGCCACCTCCTGGGTGACCCCCCGCTACCAGGGCTTCCCCAACTTCGGGAACCTCCCCCAGCGTCGGCAGGGCAGCGGGATCATCGTCGACCTGGGGAAGGTCCAGGACGTCCGCGCCGTCGACATCGAGCTGTACCGCAGCGGTCAGACCACCGCGGTGTCGGCCGCCGGGCCGGATGCCTCGTCACCGTCCTCGTCGGCCGACTTCTCCCAGCGGATCGTCGAGAAGAAGGTCGCGGGGAAGACGCTCGAGGCAAAGCTGGAGAAGCCCGTCCGGACGCGCTACCTCCTGGTCCACATCACCGAGCTGCCCGCGGACGGCACCGGCGGCTATCGCGGCGGGATCACCGGCATCTCCGTCCTCGGCTGATCAGGAGTTGGTGTGGAGACTCCGCACCGGCCCCTGATCACCGGGTGCGCCGCCCGTTAATGTGGCACATGACATCGGATCCGGTTCGGAGGGGGAGCACGGTGGATTCCGTTCCACCAGAGGCACCGGGCGACTCGGACCTGCTCGCCCTCCATGTGGCGGGCGACCCCGACGCCTTCGGTGAACTCGTACGCCGCCACCGCGACCGGCTGTGGGCGGTGGCGCTGCGCACCCTCGGGGACAGGGAAGAGGCGGCCGACGCCGTCCAGGACGCCCTCGTCTCCGCCTTCCGCGCCGCCCACACCTTCCGCGGCCAGTCCGCCGTCACGACCTGGCTGCACCGCATCACCGTCAACGCCTGCCTCGACCGGGTCCGCAAGGCCGCCTCCCGCAAGACGTCACCGGTGGACGACGCGGAGCGGCTGGACCAGCTCCTGGAACCCCACGAGTCGGCCGAGGCCCCGGCCGAACGGCAGGACCTGCACCGCCAGCTCATCGCCGCCCTGGCAACCCTTCCCGCCGAACAGCGCGCGGCCCTCGTCCTGGTCGACATGCAGGGCTATCCCGTCGCGGAGGCCGCCACCATCCTGGACGTACCCACCGGCACCGTGAAGAGCCGATGCGCCCGGGGGCGGGCGAGACTGGTGCCCCTGGTCCAGCACCTGCGCGGCGGGACCGGCAACGAGGACCCCGACGCGGAGACCCGCACCACCGGAAGGAACCGGACGCCCGGTCCATCCGTCCCACCTGCGTCAGGGCCGAAGGACGCAGGAGCGATCGATTCTGCCGCTGCAAAGGGAGGAGGTGGACACCCGTGACATCCACGACCGACACGGCTCAGCACCCGGAGGTCTCCGAGATCTCCGACTTCACCGAGGGGCTGCTCACCCCCTCCCGTACGGCGGAGGTCCGGCGCCACCTAGCGCAGTGCGCGTTGTGCGTGGAGGTACGCGACTCCCTGGAGGAGATCCGCGGCCTGCTCGGCACCCTGCCGGACCCCGATCCGATGCCCGACGACATCGCCACCCGTATCGACGCGGCGCTCGCCGCCGAGGCCCGTACGGACGCCATCGCCGACGAACCGGCCGATGCCTCCCGAGCCGTCGCGTCGGCACGCCGTGCCGGGGTTGCACGTGAGAACGTCGATGTTTCACGTGAAACATCGACCGCGGAGACCGGTGACGCGTCCTCCGCGACGCCCCGGACCGGCTCCTCCCCGGACCGCCCGGCCGGCCGCCCTCAGAGCGCCACGGGGCCCGGCCGCCGTCCCACTCGTCGTCGCCGTACGGTAATCCTGGGCACCGCGTGCGGCGCCGCTCTCATCGGCATGAGCGTCTTCTTCCTGCAGAACCTGTCGTCGTCACAGGACTCCTCGGGTTCGTCGGCCGACCGTGCGGTCAGCGCATCCGAGAGCGGGGCGCACAGCTACTCCCCGGACACGCTCGAGACCGAGGTCCAGAACCTCCTGGCCGGCGGTGCGAGCACCGAGGAGTACCACGGGCAGAAGCAGTCACCGAACGCGGAGGAGCGAGCGGTGCCGGAACGGGAGACTCCCGACGCCGCCCCCTCCAGCAACCCGCTGAGCGCACCCGCGGTCGCCGTACCCCCCTGCGTCCAGCAGGCGACCAGCCGCACCACACCGGCCTTGGCCCTCGACGAGGGGACCTACCAGGGGACGGACTCCTTCCTGGTCGTCCTCCCGCATCAGAGCGATCCCGCTCGTGTACAGGCCTACGTGGTGGCCGCCTCCTGCGTGGACGCCGCTCCCGGGTCTCCGGGTCGGCTGCTGCACACGCAGGCCTACGACCGCCCCTGAGGACCGCTACGGCACGTTGGGAATGCATCACCCGTAGGATCCGTTGGGTGGGGTGAGAGTCGTTGAACCGACCCCCGTAGGCAGTAGGCAGTCTGCAGAGACGAGGAAGAAACCCGTGAGCGACGTCCGTAATGTGATCATCATCGGCTCCGGACCGGCCGGGTACACCGCCGCGCTGTACACCGCCCGCGCCTCACTGAGCCCGCTGGTCTTCGAGGGCGCGGTCACGGCTGGCGGTGCGCTGATGAACACCACCGACGTGGAGAACTTCCCCGGCTTCCAGGACGGCATCATGGGCCCCGAGCTCATGGACAACATGCGGGCGCAGGCCGAGCGCTTCGGCGCCGAGCTGGTCCCCGACGACGTCGTCGCCGTCGACCTCACCGGTGAGGTCAAGACCGTCACCGACACGGCGGGCACCGTGCACCGTGCCAAGGCCGTCATCGTGACCACCGGCTCCCAGCACCGCAAGCTCGGCCTGCCCAACGAGGATGCCCTCTCCGGACGCGGTGTCTCCTGGTGCGCCACCTGCGACGGCTTCTTCTTCAAGGACCACGACATCGCCGTGGTCGGCGGCGGTGACACGGCGATGGAGGAGGCGACCTTCCTCTCCCGTTTCGCCAAGTCCGTCACGATCGTCCACCGCCGCGACACCCTGCGCGCCTCGAAGGCGATGCAGGACCGCGCCTTCGCCGACCCGAAGATCAGGTTCGCGTGGGACAGCGAGGTCGCCGAGGTCAAGGGCGAGCAGAAGCTCTCGGGCCTGACCCTGCGGAACACCAAGACCGGCGAGACCTCCGAACTCCCCGTGACCGGCCTCTTCATCGCCGTCGGACACGACCCGCGCACCGAGCTCTTCAAGGGCCAGCTGGAGCTCGACGACGAGGGGTACCTGAAGGTGGAGGCTCCCTCCACCCGCACCAACCTGACCGGTGTCTTCGGCGCCGGAGACGTGGTCGACCACACCTACCGGCAGGCCATCACCGCCGCGGGCACCGGCTGCTCCGCGGCGCTGGACGCCGAGCGCTTCCTCGCCGCCCTGGCCGACGTGGAGCCCGCCGAGCCGGAGAAGACCCCGGCAGTCTGAACATCCCCACCGCCCACCCGAGAGACTAAGGAGGCCGCCGTGGCCGGCGACCTGAAGCACGTTACCGACGACACGTTCGACGATGTCGTCCTCAAGAGCGAGAAGCCCGTTCTGGTCGACTTCTGGGCTGCCTGGTGCGGCCCGTGCCGTCAGATCGCCCCCTCGCTGGAGGCGATCGCCGCGGAGCACGGCGACCAGATCGAGATCGTCAAGCTCAACATCGACGAGAACCCGGCCACCGCCGCCAAGTACGGCGTGATGTCCATCCCTACCCTGAACGTCTACCAGGGCGGCGAGGTCGCCAAGACCATCGTCGGCGCCAAGCCGAAGGCCGCGATCCTCCGCGACCTCGAAGGCTTCATCACCAAGTAACACCGCTCCGGCGCGATGTTTCACGTGAAACGGGCCCACCCTCGCACCGAGGGTGGGCCCGTCCACGTAGCGGTGGGGCTCGATCAGAGCGGTCGCAGCGCCGGTTCCTTCTGCACAGCTCCCAGAAGGCGGTCGAGCGCCATCTCGACGTCCTCCTTCCAGGAGAGCGTCGTCCGCAGTTCCAGTCGCAGCCGCGGATACCGGGGATGCGGCCGCACGGTCTTGAAGCCGACGGCCAGCAGGTGGTCCGCCGGGAGCACACAGCCGAGCTCCCCCGTACCGGCGTCCCCGAACGCCTCGATCGCTTTGAAGCCCCGGCGCAGTACATCCTTGGCCACCGTCTGCACCATGACGCGGCCGAGCCCCTGACCCTGGTACCCCGGAACGATCACCCCGGTAATGAGCTGTACGGCATCGGGGGAGACCGGGCTGGTGGGGAATGCCGTCGAGCGCGGGACATAGGCCGGCGGCGCATAGAGAACGAACCCCACCGGGACATCGTCCACATAGACCACCCGGCCGCAGGAGCCCCACTCCAGGAGCACCGCGGAGATCCAGGCTTCCTTCTCCGGCCCCGGCTTGCCCGCCTTTACCGCGGCTTCCCCGCTGACCGGGTCAAGCTCCCAGAAGACACACGCACGGCAGCGCTCGGGGAGATCCTGAAGGTTGTCCAGGGTGAGCGGCACAAGCCGACGTCCCATGGCGGCGATTCCTCACTTCCCTCGCGCGCCGCATCGCGTGCGGCCGCCAGCGCGTTCCGTTCGTGGAACAGACCGCCGACGAATCCCCCGACGGCTCCCAGGCCCAGCCCGACCGTCACCAGTCGGCTGCGGCTCACTGTTCGCAAGGTACCCGCCCTCCTCCGAGGTCGATCACCGTGGATGCGCCATCCCAGATCGCATCGTATCCACCCAGAGGTGATGCGGATACCGAGAGAGGGCAAAGGGCGGGCCGCGTACCGGTGAGCACCGGTACGCGGCCCGCCCCTTGTGCGGTCCTCGCCGTCAGGAGGATCCTGTGCGGCTCAGCTCTCGTCGTCCCCGTCGGGCGCCTCGGCGAGCTTGCGCTCCAGCACGCGTCCCTCGCCCGGGGCGAGCGAACCGAGAATCCGGTCCAGGTCCTCCATCGAGGCGAACTCGACGGTGATCTTCCCCTTCTTCTGACCCAGGTCGACCTTCACCCGGGTCTCGAAGCGGTCGGAGAGCCGGGTCGCCAGATCGGTCAGCGCGGGGGACAGCCGCCCGCCTGCCCGGGGACCCTTCGGCTTCGGCGAGCTCGAGGGACGCGAACCCATGAGCGTCACGATCTCCTCGACCGCGCGGACCGAGAGCCCCTCCGCCACGATGCGGTGGGCCAGCCGGTCCTGCTCCTCGGAGTCGTCCACCGACAACAGAGCCCGGGCGTGGCCGGCCGAGAGAACGCCCGCGGCCACCCGACGCTGCACCGGCGGCGAGAGCCGCAGCAGCCGAAGCGTGTTGGAAACCTGGGGCCGGGACCGTCCGATCCGGTCGGCCAGCTGGTCATGGGTGCACTTGAAGTCCTTCAGAAGCTGGTCGTACGCGGCAGCCTCTTCCAGCGGGTTCAGCTGAGCCCGGTGAAGGTTCTCCAGCAGCGCGTCCAGGAGGAGCTTCTCGTCGTCGGTGGCCCGGACGATGGTCGGAATCCGCTCCAGACCCGCTTCGCGGCAGGCCCGCAGACGGCGCTCACCCATGATGAGCTCGTAGCGGTCCGTCCCCACCTTGCGGACGACGACCGGCTGGAGCAGACCCACCTCCTTGATGGAGGTGACCAGCTCGGCCAGGGCGTCCTCGTCGAACACCTCACGGGGCTGGCGGGGGTTCGGCGTGATCGCACCGATGGGCAGCTCGGCGAAGTACGCACCGGAGCTCCCCGCCTCCTGGTCCGGCGTGGACGCCGGCTCCGGCACCACGGGCGAGGTCGGGAGAGCGGTCACCTTCGCGGCCGCCACCCCCCGTTCCGCCGTCAGGACCGGCCCCCCGCCGGCCGCCGAACCGCCTCCGGGCGCCGGTACCTGCTTCTCCTGCGGAGCGGCGGGGATCAGCGCACCGAGCCCACGCCCCAGCCCTCTACGTCGCTCACTCACTGAATGCCCTCCGAAACGTTCTGCTGGCTGTTCTGCGTGCTGGTGTGGGCGTGCTGGGCCTCGTAGTGCACCCCGACACCCCGCAGGGCGATCTCCCGGGCGGCTTCGAGGTAGGAGAGCGCGCCACTGGATCCGGGATCGTAGGTCAGCACGGTCTGCCCGTAGCTCGGCGCCTCCGAGATGCGCACGGACCGCGGGATGCTCGTCCTCAGCACCTCCTTGCCGAAGTGCGTACGGACCTCCTCGGCGACCTGGGAAGCGAGCCTGGTCCTGCCGTCGTACATCGTCAGGAGGATCGTCGAGACATGCAGCTCGGGGTTCAAGTGGCCCCGCACCAGGTCGACGTTCCGCAGCAGCTGCCCCAGCCCCTCCAGCGCGTAGTACTCACACTGGATGGGGATCAGCACCTCGGCCCCGGCGACCATCGCGTTCACCGTGAGCAGGCCGAGGGAGGGAGGGCAGTCGACGAGGATGTAGTCCAGCGGCTGCTCGTACGCCTGGATGGCCCGCTGGAGCCGACTCTCCCGCGCCACCAGCGACACGAGCTCGATCTCCGCACCGGCGAGATCGATGGTGGCGGGGGCGCAGAAGAGGCCTTCGACGTCCGGGACGGGCTGAACCACTTCGGAGAGTGGGCGGCTCTCCACGAGGACGTCATAGATGGAAGGGACGTCGGAGTGGTGATCGATCCCCAGGGCCGTGGAGGCGTTGCCCTGGGGGTCGAGGTCGACCACCAGGACACGCGCACCGTGCAGGGCCAGCGAAGCAGCGAGGTTGACCGTCGTGGTCGTCTTGCCGACTCCACCCTTCTGGTTGGCCACCACCATGACGCGCGTCCGGTCAGGGCGAGGCAGCCCCTCACCGGCGCGGCCGAGGGCCTCGACCGCCAGCTGGGCGGCACGACCGATGGGGGTGTCGTCCATCGGCGGCGGTGTTTCACGTGAAACACCCTCCCCCACGGACTCGCTTCGGGGACCGGGGACCGGATCGGTCATCGGTCCCGCGATGTTGGCGTCGGACCGCAACGATTCACTCTCCTCGACTACAGGCTCGCAATGAGCAGAGCCTGCCATGCTTTCGGGGTCGTGAACCAGCGAGGCCCGCTGTTCTGTGGATGAATCGGCGTGTGTGGACAACTCGGTAGCCCGTACGGGCTGGCGGTCGCGCGGTGTGGCAGCCGCACGACCGCGGCCGATGATTCCCTGCAGCAGAGAGCGACGTTTCACGTGAAACACGATGCCCCCGCACCGCGTCTACCAGGTCACGACACTCCGCAGGGGGTACGTATGGCCGCTTTCCCGACATTTCCCTGCTGGACGGCAAGGATCGCCGGGAAGGGCTCCCGCCCGACCTCCCCAGGTCGTGTCCCCCCGTGGCGCGGCCGCCCGCCCCTCAGCGGCGTCGGCGGGTACGTCCCACCCGTGCGGCCTTGGCCCTCTTTGCGGCGAACCTCACACCGCCCGGGCTCTCGCCCACCACCACCCGTACCACCGTGGACAGCGGATCGACCACGCCCTCACCGACCTGGAGCACCTCGGTCTCCAGCACACCGAGCTTGCTCAGGGCGGCCCGGGCCCCGTTGATCTCCTCGTCGGCCGTGTCGCCCTTCAGCGCGAGCATCTCGCCGTAGGGGCGGAGCAGGGGCACACCCCAGCCCGCGAGCCGGTCCAGCGGCGCCACCGCACGGGCGGTCACCACGTGGACGGGCTGGAGCGTCCCGAGGACCTCCTCGGCCCTCCCGCGCACCACCGTCACATGGTCCAGGCCGAGCAGCTCGACGACCTCCTGGAGGAAGTTCGTCCGCCGCAGCAGCGGCTCCAGCAAGGTGATCTTGAGGTCCGGGCGGACCAGCGCGAGCGGGATGCCGGGCAGGCCGGCGCCCGAGCCCACATCGCAGACCGTGACACCTTCCGGCACCACCTCGGAGAGCACCGCGCAGTTCAGCAGGTGCCGCTCCCACAGCCGCGGCACCTCGCGGGGTCCGATCAGGCCCCGCTTCACCCCGGCATCGGCGAGCAGCTCCGCGTACCGGACAGCCTCCGGGAAGAGCTCTCCGAATACCGCCCGCGCCTCTTCAGGTGCCTGGGGGAGCTCTGCAGCGTCCGTCACGGGGACCGTCCTTCCGTACCGCACTAGCGCACTGGGGGTGGCTGACTATCAGGCTGACAAAGATCGGCCCCGCCTGCGAACAGACGGGGCCGACAGTACAAGGATCCGGTCAGGCCGGGAGAACGACGACGAAGCGCTGCGGCTCCTCGCCCTCCGACTCGCTCCGGAGACCGGCTGCGGCGATCGCGTCGTGCACGACCTTGCGCTCGAACGGCGTCATCGGGTCCAGCTTGACCGGCTGCCCCGAGGTCTTGACGTCGTTGGCGGCCTTGGCACCCAGCTCGGCGAGGATCTCCCGCTTCTTGGCCCGGAAGCCGCCGATGTCCAGCATCAGACGGCTGCGGTCGCCGGTCTCGCGGTGAACCGCCAGCCGGGTCAGCTCCTGGAGCGCCTCCAGCACCTCACCGTCGCGGCCCACGAGCTTCTGGAGTTCACGCGCCGAGTCGCTGATGATCGAGACCGCGGCCCGGTCCGCCTCGACGTCCATGTCGATGTCGCCGTCGAGATCGGCGATGTCGAGCAGGCCCTCAAGGTAGTCGGCTGCGATCTCCCCCTCCTGCTCCAGGCGGGTCAGGGTGTCGCTGCCCTCAGCGGCGGCCGTGGAGGTGGTGCCTTCCGTCACGGGTGGACTCCTTCTTACTTCTTGGACGGGTGCTTGGGCCGCTGCGGACCCTTGCGCTGTCCGGACTTGGCTTGGCGTGAGGAGCCGGAGGCGGGCTTGCCCGCCGACGTCGGCTTGTCGTCCTGCGATGCGTCCCGCTTCTGGAGCGAGGTCTTGGAGCCGACCGCGGGCTCGTCCTTGGACGTGCCGGAGGCGGTGGCGGCCGTCTGGCGCTTCGCCTTGGTCTGGCGCTTGGGCTGCTGGCGCTTGGAAGCCGCACCGCCCTCGGCCTCGATGACGGCCGTTTCGCTCTTCTGGACGGTGCCGTCCTCCTGCGCCGCGAGACCCTTCTTGCTCAGCCCGGTGATGAACTTGCGCTCGATGTCGTTGCGGTCGGGCCCCTTGGCCACGATCGCCTTGACGGTCCTGCGCTGCGTCCGCCCACGGACCTGACCACGGGAGTCCACGGTCTTGAGCACCCGCTGGAGGTAGGCGTCCTGGGCCTTGCTGCCCGGCGTCGGGTTCTGGTTGATCACGTACATCTGCTGACCCATGGTCCAGACGTTCGTGGTCAGCCAGTAGACGAGGACACCGACGGGGAAGTTGACGCCCATCACGGCGAAGATGACCGGGAAGATGTACATCAGCATCTTCTGCTGCTGCATGTACGGGGTCTTCACCGTCAGGTCGACGTTCTTCGTCATCAGCTGGCGCTGGGTGAAGAACTGCGAGGCCGACATCAGCACGATCATGACCGCGGTGACGACGCGGACGTCCAGCAGCGTGGCGTCGAGCGAGTTGATCTTCTCGACGCTGTCCGTGAACTTCGCGGCCAGCGGTGCGCCGAAGATGTGGGCCTGACGGGCGCTGTCGAGCAGGTCCTGGTTGATCGCGCCGATCTTCTTGCCCGAGGCGATGGACGACAGCACGTGGTACAGGGCGAAGAAGAACGGGGACTGCGCCAGGATAGGAAGGCACGAGGAGAGCGGGTTGGTGCCCGTCTCCTTGTACAGCTTCATCATCTCTTCGGACTGACGCTGCTTGTCGTTCTTGTAGCGCTCCTGGATCGCCTTCATCTTCGGCTGGAGCACCTGCATGTTGCGGGTCGACTTGATCTGCTTCACGAAGAGCGGGATCAGGCAGATCCGGATCAGCACCACCAGGGACACGATGGACAGTCCCCAGGCCCACCCGGAGTCATCGCCGAACAGCGCTCCGTAGACCTTGTGGAACTGGACGATGACCCACGAGACAGGTGTGGTGATAAAGCTGAACAGACTGGCAATCGTGTCCACTAATCAGGCTCCTTGAGCATTGGGCGAGGTCTCTGTGGCCGGGCTCGGAGGTTCGGAGACCGACCCCCCGGACGGCACATCAGCGGCGGGCTCCCCGCCCTTGCCGCCGCGCAGGCCGTTGCGCAGCAGCTCGTGCCACCGCGGACGCTTGCGTTGCGGGACATGGTCCACACCGCCGGGTGACCACGGATTGCACCGCAGGATGCGCCAAGCGGTCAGCGCTGTTCCCTTGATCGCACCGTGCCGGTCGATAGCCGTATATCCATAGTGGGAACACGACGGGTAGTAGCGGCAGACAGGCCCGAGGAGTGGGCTGATCGTCCACTGGTACAGCTTGATGAGGGCAAGCAGCGGGTACTTCATCTCGCGCCCCCTCCCAGCAACCGCTGAAGGGCGGCATCCAGGTCTCGGGCCAGCTGTGCATGGTCGGCGTCGCCCGCACCGGGCAGCGCTCGTACGACAACAAGGCTACCGGGGGGCAGCTGTGCCAGCCGGTCGCGGACCAGGTGGCGAAGCCTCCGCTTCACCGCGGTGCGGACGACCGCGCCTCCCACCGCCTTGCTGACGACGAAACCCGCACGCGGCGGGGGAACAGTCTCCCCTGTCACGTGCGGGTCCGTTTCACCGCTGCGTAGATGGACGACGAGCAGTGGACGTCCGGCTCGACGTCCTCGTCGTACCGCGGTCGCGAAGTCCTCGCGCCGCCTCAGCCGATTCTCGGTAGGCAGCACGTCATGGACCTGTAAGCGATCAGGCGGACAGGCTGCTGCGGCCCTTGCCGCGGCGGTTCGCGAGGATCGCACGGCCGGCACGGGTACGCATGCGCAGACGGAAGCCGTGGGTCTTGGCGCGACGGCGGTTGTTCGGCTGGAAGGTGCGCTTGCTCACTCGGGGGCTCCAGAAATGATTCGTGTCTTGGCGGGACATCGCCTGGCTGTCACCGTGCGCCCACGAGGAACTCGCGTAAACGCCTTAGTGCACCGCTTCACAATCACAGATCGTGATCTTTGCCCATCGGAGGCAGGCGGCAGCAGCCATCGACAACTCGACCTGGTCACGGTACGCGCGGCTACGCCATCCGGTCAAACCGGCTCCGCGCGACCCCCCATTGTGCACAGCCTGTGGACAACAACTTGAACCGCGCGGCCCGGCCTGACTACCGTGGCTGAACTCCGGTTCTTTTCCTTCCCGACTGCCGGGCCTCACCCGTCCCGACCCATCCCGTCCCGAGAACCACACATTCGTGGGACATGCGAGAGAGCGTGCCTTGTGGCTGACGTACCTGCCGATCTTGCCGCAGTGTGGCCACGCGTGCTGGAGCAACTCCTCGGGGAGGGCCAGCAGGGCATCGAGCCGAAGGACGAGCAGTGGATCGAGCGCTGCCAGCCGCTGGCACTCGTCGCCGACACCGCACTCCTGGCCGTCCCCAACGAATGGGGCAAGCGCGTGCTCGAGGGCCGGCTCGCGCCGCTCATCAGCGAGACGCTGACGCGGGAGTGCGGCCGCCCCATCCGGATCGCGATCACCGTCGACGACTCCGCGGGTGAACCGCCCTCCCCGCCGGCGCCCCCGATGCACTCGTCGCACCAGGGCCAGCAGGGCCACCGCTACCAGGGCCAGCAGCGCGACGACGCGCACAACGACGGGTACGACGGATACGGCCACCGCCCCTCCGACGACGGCATGCCGACGGCCCGCCCGGCCTACCCCGACTACCAGCAGCAGCGCCCCGAGCCGGGCGCCTGGCCGCGCACCCAGGACGACCTCTCCTGGCAGCAGCCGCGGCACGGCGGCTACCAGGACCGCGAGCAGCCCTCGTCCGACACCTACCGCGAGACCGAGTCGTACCGCGAGCAGCCCTCCGAGCAGTGGCGCGAGCCGTACGGCAGCGGCCGGCCCCAGCAGCCGCAGCACGACTACCGGTCGCAGCCGCCCGAGCGCCAGGGGTACGAGCAGCAGCGCGACCGGCACGACCAGCAGCACCGACAGGGCGGCCCCGGCCCCGGGCGCACCGGCGGCTCGGTCACCGGACCGATGGGCGCCCAGCCGGCGCCCGCGCCGGGACCGGGTGAACCGCACGCCCGGCTCAACCCGAAGTACCTCTTCGACACCTTCGTCATCGGCGCCTCCAACAGGTTCGCGCACGCCGCGGCCGTCGCCGTCGCCGAGGCGCCCGCCAAGGCGTACAACCCCCTCTTCATCTACGGGGAGTCGGGGCTCGGCAAGACCCACCTGCTGCACGCGATCGGGCACTACGCGCGCAGCCTCTACCCGGGCACCCGGGTGAGGTACGTGAGCTCGGAGGAGTTCACCAACGAGTTCATCAACTCGATCCGCGACGGCAAGGGCGACACCTTCCGCAAGCGGTACCGCGATGTCGACATCCTCCTGGTCGACGACATCCAGTTCCTGGCGAGCAAGGAGTCGACGCAGGAGGAGTTCTTCCACACCTTCAACACGCTGCACAACGCGAACAAGCAGATCGTGCTCTCCTCGGACCGGCCGCCCAAGCAGCTGGTGACGCTGGAGGACCGGCTGCGCAACCGCTTCGAGTGGGGCCTGACCACCGACGTCCAGCCGCCCGAGCTGGAGACCCGTATCGCCATCCTCCGTAAGAAGGCGGTGCAGGAGCAGCTGAACGCGCCCCCGGAGGTCCTGGAGTTCATCGCCTCACGGATCTCGCGCAACATCCGTGAGCTGGAGGGCGCCCTGATCCGGGTGACGGCCTTCGCCTCCCTCAACCGACAGCCGGTGGACCTCGGCCTGACCGAGATCGTGCTCAAGGACCTGATCCCGGGCGGTGAGGAGTCGGCACCGGAGATCACCGCGCCGGCCATCATGGCGGCCACCGCGGACTACTTCGGCCTCACGGTGGAGGACCTCTGCGGATCCTCGCGCAGTCGGGTCCTGGTGACGGCCCGCCAGATCGCCATGTATCTGTGCCGGGAGCTCACCGACCTCTCGCTGCCGAAGATCGGCGCGCAGTTCGGCGGCCGTGACCATACGACGGTGATGCACGCGGACCGGAAGATCCGGGCGCTGATGGCGGAGCGCCGGTCCATCTACAACCAGGTCACCGAGCTCACCAACCGCATCAAGAACGGCTGACGCCGACCCCTCAGCTGTCACAGGGCCGCACAGCGCGCTCGAAAGGCGCCTCGCAACGACCTCCCACGGTCCGCGCGAGGCGCCTTTCGTCGTCCCTGTGGTCGTTCCCGGGAGCTCCTGCGGCTCCGGCAGCGGACACCGGCACCCCGGCCCTGTTCGAATACGGGCTGCTCAGAGCCTCTTCTCCACAGATGTGCGGGAAATCTTCCGTCCACAGCCTGGGGACCAGGAAGTTGTCCCTATTGCGTCCACAGGACCCGCTGCCGATACTCCATCAGGCCAGGTCACGTGGTTGGGGATTTGTGGTCAACCGTGATCCACAGCCTGTGGACAGAATTCTCGTCCACAGGAGGCTCCCGTAGTTGTCCACCGTCGACCCACAGGCTGGACGGTGTTGTCCCCAGCTTCACCCTGCTTCTCCACACCTTCGTCCACTGTTCGGCAACGCAACACCCGCTCTCACCGCCCGGAGTGAAAGGCGTCACACCAAGCTGCCTGATTGGGCTGTGGGGAACGGGGGTAAACCTGGGGACGGGCCTGGGGAGAAGTGGCCCCCTCCTGTGCATCGGGTGTGCAGAACTTTCGCCCGTCCACAGAAAGCCCTGGTTGTCCACCGGTGCCGCCCACAGGGTCGGTGGACAAAAAACAGGCGCTGAGCTGCGCAAACGACGTTATCCACGGTTTCCACAGGGCCTACTACTACTACCACTCAGAGTTAGCCAGGAATCCGCTTCGAAGTGGGGCCTGTGTACAACTCGACCGGCGACCGCCTCGCAGCGTTTTGCTCGACTTGACCCCGAGCAGCAACGACTGTCGGTGCCGTGCGTCAGACTGGACCCCGGAGCCACCCCGGCCGTCGGCAGGGAGCTCCGGTCCAGACGACGAAGGCCAGCAGGGCGAGCGAGCAACAGCAGGAGGCGGTTCCGGTGAAGATCCGGGTGGAGCGCGATGTACTCGCGGAGGCGGTGGCCTGGGTGGCCCGCAGCCTCCCGGCCCGTCCGCCGGCGCCCGTTCTCGCGGGCCTTCTGCTGAAGGCCGAGGACGGGGCCCTCTCCTTCTCCAGCTTCGACTACGAGGTCTCGGCCAAGGTCTCCGTGGACGCGGAGATCGACGAGGACGGCACGGTGCTCGTCTCCGGCCGGCTGCTCGCCGACATCTGCCGCGCCCTGCCGAACCGCCCGGTGGAGATCTCCACGGACGGTGTACGGGCCACGGTGGTCTGCGGCTCCTCGCGCTTCACCCTCCACACACTGCCTGTGGAGGAGTACCCGGCGCTGCCGCAGATGCCGACCGCCACGGGCACCGTTCCCGGTGAGGTCTTCGCCTCCGCCGCCGCCCAGGTCGCCATCGCCGCCGGCCGCGACGACACGCTGCCCGTGCTGACCGGTGTGCGCATCGAGATCGAGGGCGACACCGTCACCCTCGCGTCCACCGACCGCTACCGCTTCGCGGTCCGCGAGTTCCTCTGGAAGCCGGAGGACCCGGAGGCCTCCGCGGTCGCCCTGGTGCCCGCCAAGACGCTCCTGGACACCGCCAAGGCGCTCACCAGCGGTGACACGGTCACCCTGGCGCTCTCCGGCTCCGGCGCCGGTGAGGGGCTGATCGGTTTCGAGGGCGCGGGACGCACGACGACCACCCGGCTGCTCGAAGGCGACCTGCCCAAGTACCGCACGCTCTTCCCCACCGAGTTCAACTCGGTCGCGGTCATCGAGACGGCCCCCTTCGTCGAGGCCGTCAAGCGCGTGGCCCTGGTCGCCGAGCGCAATACACCCGTCCGGCTCAGCTTCGAGCAGGGCGTGCTGATCCTGGAGGCCGGTTCCAGTGACGACGCACAGGCTGTGGAGCGCGTCGACGCGGTGCTGGAGGGCGACGACATCTCGATCGCCTTCAACCCGACGTTCCTGCTGGACGGACTGAGCGCGATCGACTCCCCGGTCGCCCAGCTCTCCTTCACCACGTCCACCAAGCCCGCCCTGCTCAGCGGCCGCCCGGCCGTGGACGCCGAGGCGGACGACGCGTACAAGTACCTGATCATGCCGGTGCGCCTGTCCGGCTGATCCGGCCGATCAGCCCGTCGGCCCTCACCGGCCGCGGACGACGCCTTCGCGGCGGTTCCCGGTGGGCCCGTTCGGCGCGGAGCGGGCCCACGACGCTGTCGCCGGCCGGGCGTAGGCTCGGTCCAGGGCGGAAAACGCCCCGACGCTATCGCCACGACGCTTAAGGAATCTCTGATGGAGCTCGGTCTCGTCGGCCTCGGCAAGATGGGCGGCAACATGCGCGAGCGCATCCGCCGCGCAGGCCACACCGTCATCGGTTACGACCGCAACCCGGATGTCGCCGATGTCCACAGTCTCGAAGAGCTTGTGGGCAAGCTGAAGGGCCCGCGGGTCGTCTGGGTCATGGTCCCGGCCGGTGCCGCGACGCAGTCCACGATCGACGAGCTCGCCGATCTGCTCTCGCCCGGCGACGTCGTCGTCGACGGCGGGAACTCGCGCTGGACCGACGACGAGAAGCACGCCGTCGAGCTGGGCATCAAGGACATCGGCTTCGTCGACTGCGGCGTCTCCGGCGGTGTCTGGGGCCTGGAGAACGGCTACGCGCTGATGTACGGCGGCACCGAGGCGAACGTGGCGAAGGTCCAGCCGATCTTCGACGCACTCAAGCCCGAGGGCGACTTCGGCTCCGTCCACGCGGGCAAGGTCGGCGCCGGCCACTTCGCCAAGATGGTCCACAACGGCATCGAGTACGCCATGATGCAGGCCTACGCCGAGGGCTGGGAGCTGCTGGAGAAGGTCGACTCCGTCACCGATGTGCGCGAGGTCTTCCGCTCCTGGCAGGAGGGGACGGTCATCCGTTCCTGGCTGCTGGACCTCGCGGTCAACGCCCTGGACGACGACGAGCACCTGGAGAAGCTCCGGGGCTTCGCCGCCGACTCGGGCGAGGGCCGGTGGACGGTGGAGGCCGCGATCGACAACGCGGTGCCGCTGCCCGCGATCACGGCGTCGCTGTTCGCGCGGTTCGCCTCGCGCCAGGACGACTCGCCGCAGATGAAGATGATCGCCGCGCTGCGCAACCAGTTCGGCGGCCACGCGGTCGAGTCCAAGTCCGAGAACTGACCGGACCGCCGGTCCCGCGCCGGCGTCACACATCTGCGAAGCACTGTCGGGAGAGGTCGGCCACATGCACGTCACCCATCTCTCCTTGGCCGACTTCCGCTCGTACGCCCGGGTCGAGGTCCCTCTCGACCCGGGCGTCACCGCGTTCGTGGGGCCCAACGGGCAGGGCAAGACCAATCTCGTCGAGGCGATCGGCTATCTCGCCACCCTCGGCAGCCACCGGGTCTCCTCGGACGCCCCCCTGGTGCGAATGGGCGCCGAGCGGGCCGTGATCCGCGCCGCGGTGACCCAGGGCGAGCGCTCGCAGCTGATCGAACTGGAGCTCAATCCCGGCCGCGCCAACCGGGCCCGTATCAACCGGTCCTCACAGGTCAGACCACGCGACGTGCTCGGGATCGTACGGACGGTGCTGTTCGCGCCGGAGGACCTGGCCCTGGTCAAGGGCGACCCCGGGGAGCGGCGGCGGTTCCTGGACGAGCTGATCACCGCGCGCTCGCCCCGGATGGCCGGGGTCCGCTCCGACTACGAGCGGGTCCTCAAGCAGCGCAACACCCTGCTGAAGTCCGCCGCGATGGCCCGTCGGCACGGCGGCCGGTCCATGGACCTGTCCACCCTCGACGTCTGGGACCAGCACCTGGGCCGGGTCGGCGCCGAGCTGCTCGCGCAGCGCCTGGACCTGATCGCCACGCTCCAGCCGCTGGCCGACAAGGCGTACGGGGACGTGGCGCCGGGCGGCGGCCCCGTGACGCTGGAGTACCGCAGCTCGGTGGGCGAGGACATCGACCCCGGACGTACCCGCGACGAGCTGTACGAGCAGCTGATCGCGGCGCTCGTCGGGGTCCGCAAGCAGGAGATCGAGCGCGGGGTGACGCTCGTGGGCCCGCACCGGGACGACCTGGTGCTCGGCCTGCGGTCGATGCCCGCGAAGGGGTACGCGAGCCACGGCGAGTCCTGGAGCTACGCGCTGGCGCTGCGGCTCGCCTCGTACGAGCTGCTGCGCGCCGAGGGCAACGAGCCGGTGCTGGTGCTGGACGACGTCTTCGCCGAGCTGGACGCCCGTCGCCGGGAGCGGCTGGCGGAGTTGGTGGCCCCGGGCGAGCAGGTGCTGGTGACGGCCGCGGTGGCGGAGGACGTCCCGGGCGTGCTGGCGGGGGCGCGGTACGCGGTGTCGGCGGGCGAGGTGGAGCGGGTATGACCGGCCGGGGCGAGGAGCCGGGGGGCGCGGGCGCTTCCGGCGCCCACGGACTGCCCGGCGGTACGGGGCCAGCGGCCCACGGCGTGGGAGCCACCGCCGGCAGGGGACCCGCGGTCCGTGCTGGCGGCACCCCCGCCGGTACGGGACCCGCGGTCCGTGCTGACGGCACCCCCGCCGGTACGCCCGCGGCGGCCGGGAGCCCGGCGCCGCCCGAGGTGTCCGGGGTCGACCTCGCCCGGGTCGCGCTGCGGGCGGCGAAGGAGCAGGCCCGGGCGCGAGGGGCGGCGGCCCAGCAGAAGAAGCAGGCCAGGCGGGGTGGCGGGCTGCGCTCCGGAGCCCGTTCGGACGGCCGTGATCCGCAGCCGCTGGGCTCCGCGATCAGCCGGCTGATCACCGAGCGCGGCTGGGAGACCCCCGCCGCGGTAGGCGGGGTGATGGGGCGGTGGGCACAGATCGTGGGCGACGATCTGGCCAACCACTGCGTGCCGTTGCGCTACGACGAGGACCCGGCGGCGCGGGTGCTCACTGTGAGCTGCGACTCCACGGCCTGGGCGACGCAGCTGCGGCTGCTGGCCCCGCAACTGGTGGCCCGCCTCAACGCGGATCTGGGGCAGGGAACCGTACGGATGATCAAGGTGGTCGGTCCGGGGGGCCCGGAGCGCCGGTTCGGGCCGCTGCGGGCGCCTGGCAGCAAGGGGCCCGGGGACACCTACGGATGACCGCTCCGCTGCCTGCCAGGCTCTGATCGATCTGCTCCCTGACAACCCTGATCTGCGCTTTTGGCTGAAACTTGTCGTGTCCCTGATGTTCGCGCGGAGGGCTCGGGTCCGCCGGGAGCTCCTGGTTCGCCGGGGTTCGTACCGGCGGAGACCGGGGGGTGCGGGCGGAGTGTCCCTCACCGTAGCGGGAGGTTGACAGCCCGAAGCGCTCAATGCCCGTCAGGGCCTCTTGGGGCCCCTCCCTGAATATGGGGAGTCGTCAACCGTCGATTCAGGGCGGCACATGGGTACTCAGGTACCGGCAAACCCCCATTCATGTCAGTGCTACCGGTAGACTGATGGGTAATCCCGCTACTGAGGCGGGAGTCGTCGATACAAGCCGAACGACGCAGCCGCTCCCGCCTGTCCGGAAGTCGGCCTGTGCTGTGCCAGAAAGGGCGCTTCGTGGCCGATTCCGGCAACCCCAACGAGAACATTCCGTCCACAGCCGGTGAACCGGGCGAGGTCACCCCCTCGTACGACGCCAGCGCGATCACCGTGCTGGAAGGGCTGGACGCGGTCCGCAAGCGACCTGGCATGTACATCGGCTCGACCGGTGAGCGCGGCCTGCACCACCTCGTGCAGGAGGTCGTCGACAACTCGGTCGACGAGGCGATGGCGGGCCACGCGGACTCGATCGACGTCACGATCCTCGCCGACGGCGGCGTGCGCGTGATCGACAACGGCCGGGGCATCCCGGTCGGCATCGTGCCGTCCGAAGGCAAGCCGGCCGTCGAGGTCGTGCTCACCGTGCTGCACGCGGGCGGCAAGTTCGGTGGCGGCGGTTACGCCGTCTCCGGCGGTCTGCACGGCGTCGGTGTCTCCGTCGTCAACGCCCTGTCCACCCGGGTCGCCGTCGAGGTCAAGACCGACGGCCACCGTTGGACCCAGGACTACAAGCTGGGCGTTCCGACGGCTCCGCTGGCCAAGCACGAGGCCACGGACGAGACGGGTACGTCGGTCACCTTCTGGGCCGACGGCGACATCTTCGAGACCACCGAGTACAGCTTCGAGACCCTCTCGCGCCGCTTCCAGGAGATGGCGTTCCTCAACAAGGGCCTCACGCTCAAGCTGACCGACGAGCGCGAGTCGGCGAAGGCCACGGCGGGCGCGGACAGTGCCGAGGCCGTCGAGGTGCCCGAGGAGGAGACGACCCGCACGGTCACGTACCACTACGAGAACGGCATCGTCGACTTCGTCAAGTACCTCAACTCCCGCAAGGGCGACGTCATCCACCAGTCGGTGATCGACATCGAGGCCGAGGACAAGGGCCGTCTCCTCTCGGCCGAGATCGCCATGCAGTGGAACACGCAGTACACCGAAGGCGTCTACTCCTTCGCCAACGCGATCCACACCCATGAGGGCGGTACGCACGAGGAGGGCTTCCGTGCGGCGCTGACCTCCCTGGTCAACCGGTACGCGCGCGAGAAGAAGCTGCTGCGCGAGAAGGACGACAACCTCACCGGCGAGGACGTGCGCGAGGGGCTCACCGCGATCATCTCGGTGAAGCTGGGCGAGCCGCAGTTCGAGGGCCAGACGAAGACCAAGCTGGGCAACACGGAGGCCAAGACCTTCGTGCAGAAGGTCGTCCACGAGCAGCTGACGGACTGGTTCGACCGGAACCCGAACGAGGCCGCCGACATCATCCGCAAGGGCATCGCCGCCTCGACCGCCCGCGTGGCGGCCCGCAAGGCGCGCGACCTGACGCGGCGCAAGGGGCTCCTGGAGAGCGCCTCGCTGCCGGGCAAGCTGAGCGACTGCCAGTCGAACGACCCCACCAAGTGCGAGATCTTCATCGTCGAGGGTGACTCCGCCGGTGGTTCGGCCAAGTCCGGCCGCAACCCGATGTACCAGGCGATCCTGCCCATCCGCGGCAAGATCCTGAACGTCGAGAAGGCCCGGATCGACAAGATCCTGCAGAACACCGAGGTCCAGGCGCTGATCTCGGCCTTCGGCACCGGGGTCCACGAGGACTTCGACATCGAGAAGCTCCGCTATCACAAGATCATTCTCATGGCGGACGCCGATGTCGACGGCCAGCACATCAACACCCTGCTGCTCACCTTCCTCTTCCGCTTCATGCGGCCGCTGGTGGAGCAGGGCAACGTCTACCTCTCGCGCCCGCCGCTCTACAAGATCAAGTGGGGCCGGGACGACTTCGAGTACGCGTACTCGGACCGGGAGCGCGACGCGCTCGTGGCGCTCGGCAAGCAGAACGGCAAGCGGATCAAGGAAGACTCGATCCAGCGCTTCAAGGGCCTCGGCGAGATGAACGCCGAAGAGCTGCGCG
This sequence comes from Streptomyces sp. NPDC088706, assembly GCF_044752765.1. NCBI lineage: Bacteria > Bacillati > Actinomycetota > Actinomycetes > Kitasatosporales > Streptomycetaceae > Streptomyces > Streptomyces sp. NPDC088706. The sequence goes on along the minus strand of NZ_JBIVLW010000003.1, from coordinate 433,307 downwards.
TCACGACCATGGACATCGACCACCGGGTCCTCGGGCAGGTCACGCTGGACGACGCGGCGCAGGCCGACGACCTGTTCTCGGTGCTCATGGGTGAGGACGTCGAGGCACGGCGCTCGTTCATCCAGCGCAACGCCAAGGACGTCCGCTTCCTCGACATCTGAGTCGGCCGTACCCGCGACGCCGCAGCTCGAAAGGACTTTGACCAGCAATGGCCGACGAGAACACCCCTGTGACACCTGAACCCGTGATGCCCGACGAGGAAGCCACGATCCCCGGCGTGGGCATGCGTGTCGAGCCCGTCGGGCTCGAGACGGAGATGCAGCGCTCCTATCTCGATTACGCGATGTCCGTCATCGTCTCGCGTGCTCTCCCCGACGTACGGGACGGCCTCAAGCCCGTCCACCGCCGGGTGCTGTACGCGATGTACGACGGCGGCTACCGCCCCGAGAAGGGGTTCTACAAGTGCGCCCGCGTCGTCGGTGACGTCATGGGTACGTACCACCCGCACGGCGACTCCTCCATCTACGACGCCCTGGTGCGGCTCGCGCAGCACTGGTCGATGCGCATGCCGCTGGTGGACTCCAACGGCAACTTCGGTTCCCCGGGCAACGACCCGGCCGCCGCCATGCGGTACACCGAGTGCAAGATGATGCCGCTGTCCATGGAGATGGTCCGGGACATCGACGAGGAGACCGTCGACTTCCAGGACAACTACGACGGCCGCAACCAGGAACCGACGGTCCTGCCGGCGCGCTTCCCGAACCTGCTGGTCAACGGTTCCGCGGGGATCGCGGTCGGCATGGCGACCAACATCCCGCCGCACAACCTGCGCGAGGTCGCCGCCGGTGCCCAGTGGTACCTGGAACACCCCGAGGCCTCGCACGAGGAGCTGCTGGACGCGCTGATCGAGCGCATCAAGGGCCCCGACTTCCCCACCGGCGCGCTGGTCGTGGGCCGCAAGGGCATTGAGGAGGCGTACCGCACCGGGCGCGGCTCCATCACGATGCGGGCGGTCGTCGCGGTCGAGGAGATCCAGGGCCGGCAGTGCCTGGTCGTCACGGAGCTTCCGTACCAGACCAACCCCGACAACCTCGCGCAGAAGATCGCCGATCTGGTCAAGGACGGCAAGGTCGGCGGCATCGCGGACGTCCGCGACGAGACCTCCTCGCGTACGGGGCAGCGCCTGGTCGTCGTGCTCAAGCGCGACGCGGTCGCCAAGGTCGTCCTGAACAACCTGTACAAGCACACCGACCTCCAGTCGAACTTCGGCGCCAACATGCTGGCCCTCGTCGACGGGGTCCCGCGCACGCTGTCGATCGACGCGTTCATCCGCCACTGGGTGACGCACCAGATCGAGGTCATCGTCCGGCGTACCCGGTTCCGGCTGCGCAAGGCCGAGGAGCGGGCGCACATCCTGCGCGGCCTGCTGAAGGCCCTGGACGCCATCGACGAGGTCATCGCCCTCATCCGGCGCTCCAACACCGTGGAGATCGCGCGTGAGGGCCTGATGGGCCTGCTGGAGATCGACGAGATCCAGGCGAACGCGATCCTGGAGATGCAGCTGCGCCGGCTGGCCGCGCTGGAGCACCAGAAGATCACCGCCGAGCACGACGAGCTCCAGGCGAAGATCAACGAGTACAACGCGATCCTGGCCTCGCCCGAGCGGCAGCGCCAGATCGTCAGCGAGGAACTGGCGGCGATCGTCGAGAAGTTCGGCGACGACCGGCGCTCCAAGCTGGTGCCCTTCGACGGTGACATGTCCATCGAGGACCTGATCGCCGAGGAGGACATCGTCGTCACGATCTCCCGCAGCGGCTATGTGAAGCGCACGAAGACGGACGACTACCGCTCGCAGAAGCGCGGCGGCAAGGGCGTGCGCGGGACGAAGCTCAAGGAAGACGACATCGTCGACCACTTCTTCGTCTCCACGACCCACCACTGGCTGCTGTTCTTCACGAACAAGGGCCGCGTCTACCGGGCGAAGGCGTACGAGCTCCCGGACGCCGGCCGGGACGCGCGCGGCCAGCACGTCGCCAACCTGCTGGCCTTCCAGCCGGACGAGAAGATCGCCCAGATCCTGGCGATCCGCGACTACGAGGCCGTGCCGTACCTGATCCTGGCGACGAAGGGCGGTCTCGTGAAGAAGACCGCGCTCAAGGACTACGACTCGCCGCGCTCGGGCGGTGTCATCGCGATCAACCTGCGCGAGATGCCGGAGGGCGGCGACGACGAGCTGATCGGTGCCGAGCTGGTGTCGGCGGAGGACGACCTGCTGCTCATCAGCAGGAAGGCGCAGTCGATCCGGTTCACCGCGACGGACGACGCGCTGCGGCCGATGGGCCGTGCCACCTCGGGCGTCAAGGGGATGAGTTTCCGCGAGGGAGACGAACTGCTCTCGATGAATGTCGTCCGGCCCGGTACGTTCGTGTTCACCGCAACCGACGGCGGGTACGCCAAGCGCACCCCCGTCGACGAGTACCGCGTCCAGGGCCGCGGCGGCCTCGGCATCAAGGCTGCCAAGATCGTCGAGGACCGGGGCTCGCTCGTCGGTGCGCTGGTGGTCGAGGAGACGGACGAGATCCTTGCCATCACCCTCGGCGGTGGTGTGATTCGTACGCGAGTCAATGAAGTCAGGGAGACGGGCCGTGACACCATGGGCGTCCAACTGATCAATCTGGGCAAGCGGGATGCCGTCGTCGGCATCGCGCGCAACGCCGAGGCCGGTCGTGAGGCGGAAGAGGTCGATGGGGCCGATGATGCTGAGGGCGAGACGGCCGAGGTCCACGCCGCGAGCGTGGTAGAGGGCACTGTCGAGGGCACGGAGCCTTCGACCGGGGAGCACGAGGAGTAAGAGCGTGAGTGGAGCCACGGGCGCCGGTTCGGCCGCTTCCGGAGCAGGAGCGAACGGTGCCCGTGGCCCTGCCACGGACTCCCAAGGGGGCACTGTGACGGACACACGAGGGCCTCAGCCCCAGTACGAGGGTTACGCGACCGGGCCGCTGCCCGGCGAGCGTGAGCCCGCACCGGGGACGTCGGGGCCGTACCACCCGCCTCAGGCGTACCAGGCGCCCGGCGGTGGCACCCAGGGCGGCGGGGGCACCTCGGGCGGCGCGCAGGGCGTGGGCGGCGCCCAGGCGACGCGCAAGCCGCGCACGGGGGCGCGGACCACTCCGCGTACCCGCAAGGCCCGCCTGCGGGTGGCCAAGGCCGACCCGTGGTCGGTGATGAAGGTCAGCTTCCTGCTGTCGATCGCGCTCGGCATCTGCACGGTGGTGGCGGCGGCGGTCCTGTGGATGGTGATGGACGCGATGGGCGTCTTCTCCACCGTGGGCGGCACGATCAGCGAGGCCACCGGCTCGAACGAGAGCAACGGCTTCGATCTCCAGTCGTTCCTCTCGCTGCCGCGCGTGCTCATCTTCACCTCGGTCATCGCCGTGATCGACGTGGTGCTGGCCACCGCGCTGGCGACGCTGGGCGCCTTCATCTACAACCTGTCGGCGGGCTTCGTGGGCGGTGTCGAGCTCACGCTGGCCGAGGACGAGTAGCCCGCCGAGTATCGATTTTGGGACTGGCCCCGACGTGCGCTAATCTTCAGAAGTCAGCGCGACAGCGCGGCGGGGCTATAGCTCAGTTGGTTAGAGCGCATCCCTGATAAGGATGAGGCCACAGGTTCAAATCCTGTTAGCCCCACAGAACGGAGACCCCCGGCCACCAGTGGCCGGGGGTCTTCGCGTTGGTGGTCAGTGCGCGGGATCGGGCTGGACCAGGTGGCCGGGCCGGTCCGAGGGAACCCGCCCTGTGGCCGGGCTGGGCCGGGTCGCGGTACCCGCCCTGTGGCCGGGCTGGGCCGAGGGAACCCGCCCTGTGGCCAAGGGCTTTCGTCGGTGGCGCCGGCTGCGTACGGAAGGCCCCCGGGGTACGCGAAAAGGCCCCCGGCCGGTGTGAACCGACCAGGGGCCCCGGAGTGTTGCGGCGCCGGCATCAGGGGGGTGGTGCCGGGGAGTCGCCATCCGGGGCCGTGTGGTGGGAGCCGGTGGCACGGGGGGACGTGGGGTCGGTGGACAGGTGGCGGGTGGCCGGGGAGGAGCCGTGGGCCTCGGCCCGGATGCGCTGCTTCATCGTGGGCGGCAGGGTCCGGTCACGCGGAAGGGTCCATCGCACCGAAGGGGCGAGCGGGGTTGCCGCGGTGGCACCCGTGTGCTCCTGGGTCGTGGCGCTCGGCTGCGCGGCGTTCGTGGCGTTCGCTGTGCCCGCCGTGGCGGTGGCGAGGCCCAGCGACGCCAACAGGGCGAAGAAGGCGGTGATGAAGGCGGTCCAGATGCTCTTGGGCGTGCAGGTGCTCATGGCCCCTCGCTTTCGGGTGGTCCGGTCGCTGACTCCTCCGATCATGTGGATCCGGGCCGCGTTTCCCGGGAGCGACGCCCGCGCTGCGCCGATCTTCAGATGAACACCACTCGTATGGTGCAACCGGGCCTGACGGACCTTCCGGAGCGCGTCACGAGGGCCGGTGCGGGCCGTGTCGGGGTGCCGGGGGTGGGCTGCTTTCGGGTCCCAGGCAGGTCACCGATCGGTATCGGCCGGTGTGTATAGTCGGCGACAGAAGGCCCCTATTCCAAGGAAAGACGAGGTCGCGCGGTGAAGAAGCTTCTCCTGGTCGCACTGGCTGCCATCGGTGGGCTCCTCGTGTACCGCCAGATCCAGGCGGATCGCGCCGAGCAGGACCTGTGGACGGAGGCGACCGACTCCGTGCCCGCAGGTCCGGGTGTGTGAGACGGCACAGTCTGTTACGAGCCCCGGTCGCTGAGCGGCCGGGGCTTTGTGCTGCCCGGAACTTCGCCGTCGTCGTGCCGCGCTGTCGCGGGACCGTGACGCCCACACCGTGAGTTCGCCTAAGCAAACGAGTAGCTTGCTGAAGCAAAGCGTCTGGGGCGTTGCGGGAAGCCGGCTCAGCTGCGGGGACGGGAACGCGGACAAGCGGGGCGATCCGGCTCCGGCCGGAGACAGCGGCGGTGCGGGCGGGGCAGGATGGACCGGCATTGCGGCCGCCGTCGGAGCGGGCGCCCTGGTGAACACGGCCGGGGTCGCCTCCTCGTACGCGGCCGTCGCAGGGAGGCCGTGCGGACGACGAGGGGAAGTGCGTGAAGAGGCAGCGCAACAGGGGCCGGGCGATGCTGGCGGCGTTCGCCGCGATGTGCGCGGTGGCGGTGCTGCCGGGGCAGGCGCACGCGGCGGGCCCGCCGGCGTACGCCTTCGACCCCGACGCGAAGAAGGTGCAGGGCGCTGAGCTCAACGCCGAGGCGTCCACCCTGGTCGCCGGGGCGGTGTACCGCAGCTCGATCGGACCGGGCGAGAAGCTCTACTACCGGGTGAAGCTCGACAGCGTCACCGACGCCTATGTCTCGGCGGTCGCGGTGCCGGGAAGCGGCGGTTCGGTGGCGTACGGGGACGGGATCACGATCAGCGTCCGGGACCTCAACGACTCGCAGTGCAGCTCGAACCGGACCACCTTCGGCTCGGGCGAGACTCCCCGGCCGATCGCGGCGTACGCCCACCGGACCATCGGCAAGGGCGCGGGCACCACCTGCCGGGACGCCGGGCCGTACGACGTCCTGGTCGAGCGCGAGAGCGAGTCCGGCTCCAGCTCCGAGGCCTGGGACCTGGAGCTGCGTTTCGTCGAGGAACCCGGGCTGAGGAGTGGCGGGCCGACGCAGACCACCGCGCCGGAGGACTGGCCCTCCAGCACGCCCGCCCCGCCGGACGCCGCGGCGCAGAAGCGTACGGGTGGCAGCAGTTACTACGACGCCACCAGCCTGAAGACCGGCGAGTGGATCGACGAGATCGCCCCGGGCCAGACCCGCTTCTACCGGGTGCCGGTGGACTGGGGACAGCAGATCTACGCCTCCGCCGTGCTCAGCAACACCACGGCGGACACGACGGAGTTCGTCGGCAACGCGCTCACCCTGTCGCTGGACAACCCCGCCCAGGGGCACATCGCGGACACGTCCCTGTCGTACTCCGGAAGGTCCGCGAGCACGGCGCTGAAACCGCTGCCGCCCGTGGCCTACCGCAACCGGTACGACTACAGCTCCCAGGTCAGCCCCCTGCGCTTCGCCGGCTGGTACTACCTGTCGGCGACGCTCAGTCCGGAGGTCGCCGAAAGCTACGGTGAGAAGCCGATCGCGCTGACGCTGACGGTCCAGGTGAAGAACAAGGCCGGTGAGTCGCCGTACGAAGGTGACCCGGGGATCTTCGCGGTGACCGAGAAGGACAAGGAGCTGGCCCGTAGCGGCGACAGCGCTCCGAAGGCCGCGAAGAGCGCGACGATGCAGGTGGTCGCCGCCGGAGCGTTCGGCGCGGGCGCCGTGCTGGTGCTGGGCCTCGGCGCCTGGACCTGGCTGGCCCGCCGCCGCGCGGCCGCCGGGCACCAGCGGCCGCCGTTCGGGGGGCCGCCGCAGCAGGGCTGGTAGCGGCTGCTCCCGTCACATCTGGGTCAGTGCCCAGATGCCGACCGCGAAGCAGATCAGCGCCACCACCAGCACCGGGACCGCCACCTTCGGGGGCGGTCCCGGCCGCGTCTGCCGTACGGGGACGGGGACGGGGGCGCGCGCCGGCGTATGGGTGGCGTGGGCCGCGAAGGGCTGGTGGGGCGGCTGGTGTTGCTGGTGGGCGGTGTAGGGACGGGTGGCCGACGCCTCGTGCGGTACGCCGGAGGTCGGTGCCTGGGCCAGGTCCGGTGCTCCGACGGCGTACGGGAACGGGGCGGCGGGCTGGGCGTGCAGCGGGGCCGGGGGCGCCGCGGGCACGGGCCGGTGCAACGGCGGCCTGCCCTGCGGGTGGGCCTGCTGGGCTTGTTGGGGCGGAGGCGCCAGGTGGAAGCTGCCGGTCTCCGACATGGAGACGGGCGGCGGCGACACCGGCGGCTCCTGGGCCGGTGGCGGGGAGGGTGGCTGGGAGGGCTGAGGCTCCTGGGCCGCTGGCGGGGAGGGTGGCTGGGAGGACTGAGGCTCCTGGGGCACCTGAGGGGCTTGAGGCGCCTGCGAGGCCTTTACGGGGCCCTCGGGGCCGAACCCCGTGGGCAGCGGCCCGATCTGGTCGAACACCTCCACCGGCTCGTCGTCCGGGCCGGGCTCGGACAGCATCTCGACCGCCGCGGTCAGGGCCTTGCGCGCACCCGTCGCCGTACGGAACCGGGCCTGCGGGTCGGGCTGCAGCAGTCCGGCCAGCACCTGCCAGAGCGGCTCGGGGATGCCTTCGGGGGCGCCCGGGGTGCCGTGGGCGGCGAAGTGCTCGACCAGCGCCTGGGAGTCGGGCTTCCGGCCCTGGAGGAGGTAGAGGGCGACGAGGCCGACGGCGAAGAGGTCCGCGGGGAAGTCGGGCTCGGCGCCCATCATCTGCTCGGGCGCGAAGTAACCGGGCGTGCCGACCACGTAGTTGGTCTCGGTCAGCCGGGGCTCGCCCTTGCGCATCGAGATGCCGAAGTCGGAGAGGCGCAGATGCGGGCGGCCCGTTCCGGTCGCCTCCATGAGGATGTTGGCCGGCTTGATGTCGCGGTGCACCACCCCTTCGGCGTGCACGGTCGACAGCCCGGACAGCAGCTGGTCCAGCAACAGGCAGACGAAGCGGGGTGGCAACGGCCCGTAGTCGCCTATGACATGGGCGAGCGAACCGCCGCTGACCAGGTCCATGGTGAAGAGGACCTTGTCGTCGTCGGCGGCCCAGCTGGCCGGTGCCAGCACATGCGGGTGCTCGATGCGCAGCGCCTGCTCGCGGACGAAGCGCAACAGCGTGTGCGCGTCGCTCTGTTGCAGGACCTTGGCCGCGACGTACCTGCGGCGGCGGTGGTCCCAGGCCCGCCAGACGGCACCGACCCCACCGCGCCCGATCGGATCGATCAGCTCGTACCGACCAGCGAAGACCTCACCCATTGTGCTGCGCCCGCTCCCCGTTCCCGTTGTCGCCCGCGGCCCCTGATGGGACCAGGGACCCCGGCTGCGTGCCAGGCCCTGGTTCCGGTCGTGCTTCTGAGCCGCTAGCTCTGGTGTCCTTCGTAGTGCGCGACCGCGTCCGCGGTGCGGCCCGCTCCGTACACCCGGAGGAACTCTGCCAGCTCCGGGTGGGTCGGGGCGAGGGCGTCGGCGGCGTCGATGATGTCGCCGGCCGCCGCGACCGACCTCAGCAGGGACTGGATCTCGCGCACCACGCGGCGGACGGTGAGAGCGCCGCCGGTCGTCGTGGTCTGGCCGGTGGCGGTGAGGACGGAGCCGCCCTGCGACTTCTTGATCTCTTCCATCCGGTCGGTGGCCTCGCCCGCGCTGACGCTGCCGTCCGCGACCTGGCTCGACAGCTCCTGAAGTGCCTGGACGCGCTGGACGACCGCCGGGTTCCCGATCTTGGCCCGCTGGCCGCTCATCAGCTGGGAGAGCATCGGGGCGGAGAGCCCGAGAACCGCGGCGAGCCGTGCCTGATTCAGGCCGAGGTCGTCGATCAGCCGACGGAAGAGCGCCCCCAGCGGCTCGCCGTACCAACTGCGCTGAAGCTCTCTGGCTCTTGCCGTCGCCTCTTGTTGCGCTGCGTCCATGACGTCTCCCCTTCGCTGCGGCTTCGCTGCTGCGAACCTCGTCCAGCATCTTACGGAGAGTGGTCGCCCACCGGGAGTCCCTATCCTTTTGCAAGATTGGGGGGAGCACCCGGTACTCTGGTCTGCGACGGTGGCCGTGGCACGGACGGGTGCGGGGCTGTCCTCGTTTGCTGTTTCTTCCGGGGCCTTAGCTCAGTTGGTAGAGCGCTGCCTTTGCAAGGCAGATGTCAGGAGTTCGAATCTCCTAGGCTCCACATCGATAGACCCTCCTGACCTGCATAAATGCAGAAAGGGTGGTCTTTTTGTCCCGCTTTCCCGTGCTGACACGTCAGCACGGCTGTGCTGACGTTTGGCTTCGGCTGGCTGCTGCCCGGGCGTGGGCGGTGTCTGTGCCCTCCTGCTGATCTCCTAGGACCGACGGGTTGACTGAGGTCCAGCCCTTATCGTCGTCATCATGCTCAGCCGACCGAGGTGGTGAGCTCCTGGGTGAGTAGGGAGCTTCGCGTCCTCTGTTGGCGACTTTGGACTTGGTGATCGATGACAGTCCGGGCGCAGGCAGGCTTGTCAGGGATCGTGGACGATGGCTGGTCGTCTGGCGCTCTTGCGGATCTTCTAGACTCCGCGGCGCTCTTCAGGACGTGGGTCTCTGCTGCCTCGGGGGTTGTCGGGGGTGGTGTGGCGTGGATAGCCTGCCGGGGAGTAAGGAGTTCGGGAGAGGACCTGAACCACCGCTGATCTCTTTGAGGCATGGAGCGTTGGAACGCGCCTTCGCCACCGCTTCTTTCCGTGTTCTCTTCCGTTGCCGCCGGGATGTCAGCGCTCCGGCGGCCGAAAGGCGTTTGCATGACCATTTACTGTCAACATGCGAACCGTGGGAAGACGCAGATTCTGGCGGTCTACCGGCGTGAGGACGATGCCGTGTCGTCCACCGTGACGAGCCTCGGTTCTGCAGAGCTTGCGGCACCGATCGTTGAGGCACTTAATCGGATCTCCGCCCTTGCCACAGTCCCCCTGGGCCTCTTTGACGAGCGGGGTAGGCGGGTGGATCGTTATCCCACTGACCATCTGGCAGCGCTCACCGACCGGGCTGCACGTGCTGGGCTCCTTAGCGGAGCGCACAGCCTCTGGTACGAGTGGGTCTGCTGGGATCTTCACCAGGCGCTGGTGGACCTGGACGAGGCGGTCGCGGCCGCACCCGCTCCGATCCGGATCGCGATCGAGGCGGAGATGGAGACAGAGGAACGTGAGCTGCGCGATGCGCTCGCCGAGTACTCGGAGGCAGTCCCTGTACCTGAGGGGAACCAGCGTTCCTGGGATTCCGGGTTCCCGTTCGTTCCGTACAAGGGCGGTATGCACCTCCTGACGCGTGAAGCGCGGAAGGAATTGGACCGTCTTGAGGAAGGCATCACCCGCGAGAAGCGGGAGGCGGCAGTTTCGGACCTGCGACTGCTGGTCACCGCCTTCGACCAGTGGTCGGCCGCTCAGGCGGACGACGGGATGTTCTCGCTCGAGTACCCCGAGATCTTTGCCGAGCCGTACGACGCGAATCACCACTTCCTGACGGTCTCCGCCCCGGATCCCGGTGGTGAGGGCATGGACGCCTGGCACGTCGATGTGTGCCGGTGGGAGCCCGATGACCCTGAGGAGAAGGGGGAGGAGGAGTACAGCGGCGCCACCGGTGTACACCTACTCCGGTGCGTGCTGCCCGCGACTCCGAGTGCCGAAGTTGTCGCCCAGTTGTTGTCCAGGGTCTCTGCGGAGCCGGGAGTACTCACGGAGTGGGCTCAGGCGACTGCGGGGAGCGCACTGGAGGGAACGAACCTGGTCGTCACCTCATGCCTGGCCGAATGAGTCTTGAGACAGCCCGTGCCGGGGAAGCCTTTGCCGTCTCAGCTGGGCAGTGTCCTTGGGGGTAGGAGGAGGGCTGACGGGAGGAGCTGCCGTCGCTGTTTGGTGGAGCTGCTGCTGCCTGTGCCGAGCTGGAACACGAAGCGGCATCGGTGAGCGGGTGCACTTGCGATGGGTTTCTCATCGAGCTGGCCGGCGGGCGGGCCTACACCCTCGACCTGGTGCGATCTAGCCGGACTAGAAACGACGGGAACGGGGCGTCTCTCCCAGTTCTGCAGCGAAATCGCAGGTCAGGAAGGTAGCGGTTTCGGGGCTGAACCTACTGGGTTGTGGTGCAGGTTTTGCTCTCATGTGGATCTCCTAGGACCGGGTGGGGCTCCTTCGTCGGGGGTGTGCCGAGTCGAGGGAGGGGCCGGTTAGCGGCGTTAAGTCTGCCCGTACGCACCTCTTCGGAGGTGCGGCTCTCTCTATACTTCAGATATGGATCAGGAACTGGAGCGAGCTGCACTCGTCGCACTGCTGCGGCGTGGGGACCGCTCCTGGTCAGAAATCACGGACCAAGTTGAAGCCGTCGGCAGTGCTCGCACCGTGCTTGAGGACGTGCTCGACACCACGGGGCAGGGTTCTCTCTTCGATACCCAGCCGCCCGCAGACCTGGACGCTGGCATTGCTGAAATCGCGGCCTGGGAACGTGAGGGTATGCGGTTGGTCACCATCCTTGATGAGGACTACCCGCTCTATCTGCGGTTGGTCCACCAGCGCCCGCCCTTTCTCTTTCTGCGCGGTGCATCCGTCGAGGACGATCTGCGGGTTGCTGTGGTGGGCACCCGTACTCCGACGACGGAGGGCGTCGCGCACGCGCGCGCAATCGCTGGCGGACTTGCGGAGCGCGGTGTCACCGTGGTCAGCGGCCTGGCTGCGGGAATCGACACCGCAGCGCACGGCACCGCGCTTGCTGTCGGTGGCCGAACCGTAGGAGTCATCGGTACCGGTATCCGACGCTCCTACCCTGTGCAAAATGCCCGGCTGCAGCAGGAGATTGCCGAGCGAGGGCTGCTACTTTCCCAGTTCTGGCCGGATTCGCCCCCCTCAAAGGCGTCATTCCCCATGCGCAATGCGGTGATGAGTGGCTACAGCCTGGCGACTGTCGTTGTGGAGGCTGCCTACCGCAGCGGGGCCCGCATGCAGGCCCGACTCGCGCTGGAGCACGGCCGAAGAGTCTTCCTTATGCGATCTCTTATGACACACGAGTGGGCGCGAGAGTACGCGTCCCGGCCGAACACCACCATCATCGACGGCCCCGACGACGTCTTCACCGAACTCGACTCCCTCGTCCCGGTTACGGGCGAGCTCACCTGGGCGTAGAGGACGGCCGCGGGTGGCATCCGTCGTTGGGCTGTCCGCCAGGTATGCAAACTTCCTCGTCCACCCTTTGGTGGCCGGTCCAGGCGTATGCCAGACGTGCCGAGGCCCGGCGAACGCTGGATACCCTAACTGTTGGTCCTGTCAGCAGGCCGCCATGGTTCTCGGCACCGGCGCAGCGGACACGGTGGTACCGATCAGCCTGGCCCTCAAGAGGGAGCAATACGCCAACGAGCTATGGCGGTACAAGAACGCCCCGGGCCCGCAGCAACAGTACTTCCGCATGGGATTGGCAGCCGTATTATGGCGTTTTCTCGCCGCACATGAAGCCTGCATCAGTGCCAGCTGCGCCGTTCCTCACTTCGACACCGTCACCACCGTTCCCAGCACCAGTGGGCGTAGTGCTCATCCGTTACGCGACATGGCGGCCGAGATAGTCGGCCCTACTCGTGCTCGCTACCGAGACCTGCTCACGGCGGCCCCGGAAGCGGCGACCCTTGGCCGTGCAGTCTCGCCCGCTCGATACACCTCAGCCGGCCTGTGGGGCGACAACATTCTGCTCATCGATGACACCTGGACCACCGGCAACCATGCCCAGTCCGCATCCGCCGCGCTGAAGGCAGCCGGGGCGGGCTGCGTGGCCATCGTCGTACTCGGCCGCCACCTCAACGTGGACTATGGCGACACCGCCTCTCACGTCGAACAGGCGCGACTGCGTCGGTTCTCCTGGGACGTCTGCGTGCTGCGGCGAGGTGCACATGGATGAGGAGCGGGTTCTCCCGTGAGCCGTAGGACGAAATGCTCGTGAACTCGATGGGAGTCGGCAAAGAAGGCGGCTGCCGAGGTGGCCGCAGGTAGGGTTTGGGATCCGGGGAATCGTGGCGTGGGGGAGAGTATGAGCGCGCCGTTTTCCGACATCGAACTCACGCAGGCAGTCGCCGTGCTGCGGCAGCAGTTGGTTGCTGCCGCGACTGCGGCCAGTGGCCAGGCACCTCTCTTTGATGTACGGGAACTGACCATGGAGTTCTCCGTTGAGCTGCGCAGGGATGCTCAGGCAAAGGCGGGTTTTCGCGCCTGGGTGGTGTCTGGCGAGACCAGTGCCGCTGTGAGTAAGCATAAGTCGCACCGGGTCACGCTCACTCTTGCGCCGAAGAACGCAGAGGATGGGAGCAGCTGGGTCATCGGCAACCCCGAAGCCGCTGATCTTTCGGAGTTCGATGACGGGCAGCGGCTGCCGTAGGGGTGAGGGGCACTCATGGGAACCTCTGCGCGGCTGAACATCGCAATCATTGAGGGTGAGAGTCAGGGCACCGGGCTCCTGCTAGGGGCCAGGCTCGTGCTGACCGCAGCACATTTGTTGGGCGACAAGCCTGTGCGTGTCGCGGTACCGCGCGGGCTGGGGCCCCGTAGCTGCCATCTGCTGTGGCGCGGCGATGGCGAACGATGTGACGCTGCACTGCTGTTGGCGGAGTCAGACCTTGTCGGTGACGGACCTGAAGCCGTTCGGTGGGGTGAGCCGGGAGACATGAACCCATGGTCTGGATGTGAAGTTCTTGGCTTTCCTCGGGTGCAGCGCCAGGAAAACCGGCCGGACACGGAGCAGTTTGTCGGCACGCTCAAGCCGGGTTCGGCCCTATTGCGGGGACGCTACGTTATTGATGGGGAGCACTCCGCTCCGCGGCCGGTAGCGAACGGCTCGCCGTGGCAGGGCATGTCAGGGGCTGCTGCGATGCTGCACGGCCACGTGATCGGTGTTGCCGTCCAGGACCCAGGCGGATGGGGACATGGCCGACTAGAAGTCGTGCCTGCTCGCCTGCTGTTGGAAGACGAAGTGTTCGTTGATCTCGTACAGCGCCATACGGGAGTACACCCGACGCTCGAATCCTTGGTACGGAGTGCGACGGGCAGTTCGTCGCACGACTTAACCGATTCCGTCAACGTCGCCACGACCATAGGCGGGACGATCGATTGGGAGGAGGTGTCGGCAGCTTCAGCTGCCCACTTTGGGGTGCACCGAGTACGGGAAGTGTCCGGATTCCCCAGGATGGTGGACTGTCTTCCGCGAGACTTCGACAACGAGTTGCAGAGTCACCTTGCCGAGGTGGTTGAGAGCGGAGGTCTTGTTCTGCTCACCGGCCCTTCTGCAGCGGGCAAGACCCGGTCGGCCTTCGAAGCCGTCCAGCGAGTCTGTCCGGACTGGCTCGTCTGCCGTCCTGAGCCAGCCACGGACTTGAGCGGACTGACTGCGGCCTGTCGTACTGGCGCGCGGCACTTGGTGTGGCTCGATGACCTGGAGGGGCACCTGCATAGCGCAGGCCTTACGGCGAGCCTGCTGGCGGAGCTTCAACGGCGAGGCGTGGTCGTGGTGGCCACACTGCGGTCGCATTTGTACGACGATCTGCTGCAGCTGGACAGTGCTGCGGTATCACTGGGCGGACCCCCGTACGGCACAAGGGCGGCTGGTCGTCTTCTGCGTCAGGCTCGCCATGTACAGGTACCACGTACGTGGTCCGAAGCTGAGCGGGTGGAAGCGGGTCGGTCGAAGGACCCGCGGGTCATTCAGGCTCTTGAAGCGGGTGAAGGGTACGGACTCGCTGAGTATCTCGCTGCTGGTCCACAGTTGCTGGAGAGGTGGAAGGCAGGTGGCGACCGTCATCCCCGCGGAGCGGCACTGGTGGCTGCTGCGGTGGATCTCGCGCGTACCGGCCTTGCGGGCCCCTTGCCTGCTGGTGCCATTGAGGAACTGCACGGTGCCTGTTTGCAGCGAGCCGGCGGCGCAGCGTTGCGGCCCGAGCCCATCAAGGAAGCGTGGGAGTGGGCAACTCGTGAATCTCTCGGCATCACAAGCTTACTGGTTCCCTCAGAGGGCGGTGGGTGGCGCCCCTTCGACTACCTGGTCACTGGAGCCACCCAGGGACAGGAGCCGTCCGGAAAACTGGACGAGGCGGTATGGCGCAAGGCGTTGGATCTCGCAGAGGGACAAGGCCGGTCCTTGGTTGCCTGGGCGGCGCTGACTGCGGAACGCTCTGACATCGCGAAAGAAGCGCTGCTGCCTCTGGCGGCAGCGGGCGAGACTGCGGCGATGGTGAACCTTGCGGCCGTACTCATTGAGAGCGGTGAGCGGAGCGCTGGGCAGCGGTGGCTGAGAGAAGCCGCTTCGCATGGTGATGGAACCGCCATGCTGCATCTCGGGGCTCTCCTCGTGGCCGCAGACGACTCCAGTCAGGGCAAGGAGTGGCTTGAGAAGGCAGTCGAGTCGGGCCGGACGCAGGCACTCCGGCTGCTCGGTGATCTGGCTTCGCAAGACGGTGAGGACGAAGCCGCTGCCGAGCTTTGGGAACGTGGCGCGGAGCAGGGCGATGATGAGTGTGCAGTGAAGTACGGCAACTTGCTTCGGCAGCGATACATGGTGCTGGACGATCGCGGGACCTGGCTGCAGAAGGCGGCCGATCGAGGCTTGTCCGCAGCGGCGCTGTCATTCGCTGGCTGGCTTGCGTACCGGAAGCAGAAAGAGGCAGCGGCTTACTACCTGATTCAGGCACGGGAAAGAGCCTTGGCCGCCGCTAATGATGGTGACCCTGATGCCATGATCACGCTTGGCACCGTATTGGCCTGGGAGGGCGATGCGGCGAGCGCCGAGTCATGGTTCCGCAAAGCACGACAGCGTACACCTTTGCTGATGCCGGACTGGCGGATTGTCCGCGCGGAAGCCGATAGGGGCGGGCTCCAAGCCCTGGCGGTGAGCAGGAGCACCGAGGAGCAGTTGGCGGAAGGGCAACTGGCCGACGTAATGGAGGGGTTGTGGCCGCTTGACTGTCAGTACTGCGGGCTTTCGCTAGGGGCAGGGGTGCCGGCGCTTCGTGTGTTCGAGCAACCTTGGGGTGCCGCCGCCAGCCTCTACCACTTGGGTACGTGCCGCTACCCCGAATGGACTGACAACGACGGCACTCGTCGCGACAGTAGCGTCGGCATCTTCAAGATCATCGGCCCGTCGGAGCCTCGTCTGACCTGGACGGCGAGCGCGGCTCACACGCCTCAGATAACCTTGGACGACAAGAGCCCATTGATCCTGCTGGTGAACGCGGGCGTGGAATCCGTAGGGCTGGCTCAGAGCGAGGACGGGCAGTGGCGTATGGCGCCGTCTGCCATCCATCAGCGCCAAGGAATGATGCCTGCCGGACATGCGCTCAACGCCGTCCCTGGGGCAGCGACCGTGCTTCGAGGGCAACTGACCGTGAAGCTGGGCCTCGAGGAGTGGTCGTCCGAGGTCTCGCGTGACATGGAACGCTTGTGCAAACGGCAAGGTGGAGTGCTGCTCATCATCACATCGGGACTTGCTCCTGTGGAGCCGAGCGCAGCGGTCCTGAATATGGCTTTGTCGGCCCCGGATGCCATCGCGGGATGGGTGCCGATATTTCAGGGCGAACGTAAGTGGTCGCCTCGGTGGAGAGAGCGGTCTTAGCTTGATGCCTCCGGTCGTGCGACTGCCGGTAGGCGCTTCTCTCCTTGTGCTGGATGGGTGGCACCCTAGTGGTGGGAAGTTCTATTCGCCATAGCAACGCTCTCCGCAGTCGTGCTGACACGTCAGCACGGGAGCCTGATCGAGGCGGATAAAGCAGGACGCAGGAGGATGGAAACAGGGCCTAATGTCCGATTCTCCGGCGTTTCGGCAGGTCAGAGAGGTAACAATTTCGGGTTCGAATCTCCTAGGCTCCACAGCGTCAAAGACCCCTTCGAACTGCGGAATCGCAGTTCGAAGGGGTCTTTTCGTGCCGTCTGTGTGTGCCGTGTCCTCATCCGGAGGGCGTGGGGGGCCGCACGTCGTCGAGGTTCAGGCACTTCGTGTACGTCTTGAGGGGCTCGACCAGTGCGGAGAGGCTGACCAGGGCGTCGTCCACGGCGACGACGTCGTCGGAGACCACCACCTCCACGGCCGGGTCGCGGCCGTAGGTGACGACCACCTTCCCGCCGTCCTTGGAGCGGTCCTCGCGGAAGACCCAGTCCACGCCGTCGACGGTCGCGCACGGGTCGATGGTCGGTACGGGCAGCTCGACACCGCAGCGCAGCACGACCGCGTCGTCGCCCCAGACCGCGACCCCGGGGCGGTCGGTGAACGCCAGCGCCTGGCCGCCGAGGCGGTCCGGGTAGCGGTCGGTGAGGTCCTCGCAGGCCGCGCTCTTCGCATACGGTGCGGATGTGACGCCCTCCCCGGGGGAGTCGGCCCCGCACGACACCAGGACACCGGCGGTCAGGGCGCCGGCCGTCACCGCGACGACGGCTTTCCGCGTCCGGGAGGCTCGCACCACAGCAAGGACCTTTCGTGAAGACGGCAGCCCGTCCTTTCGTCCCTGGCAGGGGAGGGCGGGGACTACCGGAAGCTACACCAGCGCCCGTCCTGCCGCGGTGGGGGCCCCGGGCCACAACGAGAACGCCGGTCCGCCGCAGGACCCGTGAAGGTCTGCGGCGGACCGGCGTACTCCTGTGCTGTCACCGGCTCCGGGGCCGGACGCCGTCAGGGGCGATCGTCGAGGCCCGGGGGCGTCTCCCCGTCCGCCTCGGCCTCGGCCTGCTTGGCCTTGACCTCCGGGTCGAGCACGGCCTGGCCGCTGCCGTCGACCGAGCTCAGCGGCGAACGCTCGTCGCCCACCTCGGTGGCGACGGGCGGCTCGACCAGCCAGTCCGGGTTGGCCTGCTTGTCCCACCAGCGCCAGGCGGCATAGGCGCCGCCGGCGAGGACGCCCAGGACCAGGAGCCCCTTGGTCGCCCGGCCGGCCTTGGCCCGCCGTTCGTGCTTCCGGGCCAGCTTCTGGATCTCCTTGGCCGTGACGTTGCTCCGCAGCGCGGCCAGGGCGGCGGCACTCCGGGCGGTTGCCTGCTCGGCGACCGGCACGGCCATCGCCTTGGCGTGCTCGACGCGCGGCGCGGTGTAGTCGGCGGCGGTCCGGGCGGCCTTGCGGGTCGAGTGCGCCGCACGCTGCGCGGCCTCGTCGACCTTCGGCGGGACATGGGTCAGGGCCTGCTCGAGCCGTGGCGCGAGGTGGGACTCGTACTGGACACGGGCCTTCTTGGCGGCCTTGGTCACCTTGGGCGCGAGCTGGACACGGGCCTCGTGCGCGTAGAGTGCAGCCTGCTTCTTGGCCGTGTCGGCGTACGGCGCCACCACTTCCGCGGCGTGCTGCGCGCTGTCCCTGGCCGAGTCGGTTGCGGCGCGCACGCTGTCGATGCGGGTCACGGGATCCTCCTCCTTGGTGGCGGGTAGGTACTCCGCCTTTCCGCCCAATTCGAAATCATGCCTGTCGCGGCCATGACCGGCACTCGGGACGGGCATCCGGGTCATGATCGCTACGTCGGTCGAAACGGTTCAAGCCGGTAAAACGGTGCAAGTGAAGTGTGCCGACGACAATGCCATGGTTCGGCGGTGAACGCGCCGTTTCACCAGGCATCCGGCCGTATGTTTCCCGGTACGTGGGAGGATCGGCGGACGTCAGCGAAGGATTACGGAAGGCAGACCGTGGCCGAGCAGCTTTACGCCACCTTGAAGACCAGCCAGGGCGACATCGAGATCAGGCTTCTGCCGAACCACGCCCCCAAGACGGTCAGGAACTTCGTCGAACTGGCCACCGGTCAGCGGGAGTGGACCAATCCCGAGACGGGCGAGAAGTCCACGGACCGGCTGTACGACGGCACCGTGTTCCACCGGGTCATCAGCGGGTTCATGATCCAGGGCGGCGACCCGCTGGGCAACGGCACCGGCGGTCCGGGCTACAAGTTCCCCGACGAGTTCCACCCGGAGCTGGCCTTCACCAAGCCCTATCTGCTGGCCATGGCCAACGCGGGCCCGGGGACCAACGGCTCGCAGTTCTTCCTGACCGTCTCGCCCACCGCCTGGCTGACCGGCAAGCACACCATCTTCGGCGAGGTCGCCGATGAGGCGGGCCGCAAGGTCGTCGACGCCATCGCGGCCACCCCGACCAACCCGCGTACCGACCGTCCTGTGCAGGACGTGGTCATCGAGTCGGTCGTCGTCGAGACCCGCTGACCACCCGCTCGGCCCGCCCCGGCGGCCTTCGCCGGATGCGGCAGAAGCGGTACGGGAACCAACCGCCCTGCCCGTCCGTACTGTTACAGGGCGGACCAGCGGGGCGGCCGTGTCGGCGGCGCCCAGGTAAGACCGAGAGGCAGGCCAGGACCGATGGACCAGCAGCCGCCGGCGGACCGGGGCACACGGGAGGGCGGTCAGGCCGTGCCGACCTGCTACCGGCACCCCGACCGGGAGACCGGGATCAGCTGCACGCGCTGCGAGCGGCCGATCTGCACCGAGTGCATGGTCAGCGCCTCCGTCGGCTTCCAGTGCCCCGACTGCGTACGCCAGGGCTCCGGCCACCACCCCGCGGCGAGTCGGCCGCGCACACTGGCCGGCGGCACCGTGGCCGCCGATCCCCGGCTGATCACCAAGATCCTGCTCGGCATCAACCTCGCGGTCTTCATCATGGTCGCGGCCGCCCCCGAGTCCCTGCTCGACGACCTGGTCCTGCTCGGCCGGGCCTGGGACCCGACGCCGCCGCCCGGCTCGGTCGCCGGCGTCGCCGAAGGCCAGTGGTACCGCCTGGTGACCTCGATGTTCCTGCACCAGGAGGTGTGGCACATCGGGTTCAACATGCTGGCGCTGTGGATGCTCGGCGGACCGCTGGAGGCGGCGCTCGGCCGCGTCCGCTATCTCGCGCTCTATCTGCTGTCCGGCCTCGCGGGCAACGCCCTGATGTATCTGATCGCCGCACCCAACCAGCCTTCGCTCGGCGCGTCCGGTGCGGTCTTCGGCCTGTTCGGCGCGACCGCCGTCCTGACGCGCCGGATGAACTACGACATGCGTCCGGTGCTGGTGCTGCTGGCGCTGAACCTGGTCTTCACCTTCACCGTGGGCGGTATCGCCTGGGAGGCGCATGTCGGAGGCCTCGTCGCGGGCGTTGTGATCGCGATCGGTCTGGTGCACGCGCCGCGTCAGCGCCGTACGGCCGTGCAGGCCGGGGCCTGTGCGCTGGTGCTGCTGGTGTCGGTGGCGGTCATCGTCGCCCGCACGATGTCCCTGGCCTGAGCTCTGCGCCCTGACCATCGGGCGGCAAGAGCTGTCCGCCCCCAGGGCGGACCCCGGTTGTCCACAGTGATCCCATGATCTTGTACAGGGCAACGGGAACATCTGTGCCCACCATCGCTGATCTGGTGTTTCTCCCCTGGGGGCAAGCGTCGCGGCCCCCTCGGTGGAGGAGGCCGCGGTCACACCGGCGTCAACGTGCGTGGAGGTTATCCACAGATCGTCTGACCTTTTCCCCTGGCTGTGGATAACTCTGTGGGTAACTCAGGGCAAGGCTTGCGCGAAGGCAGGCCGAACCGGTACGGGCGCAGGGGATGGCAGGTGCGGAGCGAGCGGGGAGGGCTACTTCCACTGCGTGGAGACGGCGAACCCACCCGCGATGAAACCGAAGCCCACGACGATGTTCCAGTTGCCCAGGGCGTCGACCGGGAGATCGCCTTCGGTCACGTAGAACACCACGATCCAGGCCAGCCCGATGAGGAACAGGGCAAGCATCACCGGAGCGACCCAACTGCGGTTGGTCAGCTTTATCGTCGTTGCCTGCTTCGCCGAGGGCGGCGTGAAGTCGGCCTTCTTGCGGATACGTGACTTCGGCACGAGGGACTCTCCTGTCGATGCGCTGCGTGACCGCGCAGGGATCTGTGGCGGGCGCCGGGGGCGGGGGTGCCAGGGGGAATGCTGCCTCCCCCGAGCGTCCGTTAGCGTAGTGCTTCTCTGGCGCCTGATGAGATAAGGGTACGTTGAGCAATTCCGCCGACTTCCCCGAAGGCCCGGCCCGGCGCACTTCCGTGTGGGCGGTCCGGGGCCTCACCGCTGCCGTCTTCGCCCTGGCCGGACTGATCTTCGTCACCAGCGCCAACACCGCCAAGGGCACCAATCTGCGCAGCGACTCCTCCCTGCTCAAGCTCTCCGACCTGATCAAGGAGCGCAGCGAGAACAACGCGGGGCTGAACGACTCGGTCGCCACCGCACGTGCGGACGTCGACGCGCTCGCCCAGCGCGACGACGGCTCCACCGAGGCTGAGGACGCCCAGCTGAAGGCGCTGGAGAAGGCGGCCGGCACCACGAAGATCACCGGCGACGCCGTCAGTGTGACCCTCGACGACGCCCCTCCGGACGCCACCGCCAACCCCGGCTACCCCGAGCCCCAGCCCAACGACCTGGTCATCCACCAGCAGGACCTCCAGGCCGTGGTGAACGCCCTCTGGCAGGGCGGCGCGCGCGGGATCCGGGTGATGGACCAGCGGCTGATCTCCACCAGCGCGGTCCGCTGCGTGGGCAACACCCTGATCCTGCAGGGCCGGGTCTACTCCCCGCCGTACAAGGTCACCGCCGTGGGTGACCCGGGCAGGCTCAAGCAGGCGCTCGACAACTCCACGGCGATCCAGAACTACCAGCTGTACGTGAAGGCGTACGGGCTGGGCTGGAAAGTCGACGAGGACGACGCGGTGACTCTTCCCGGCTACTCGGGCACAGTGGATCTCCACTACGCGCAGCCTGTGGAGTGAGCCCGAGCTGATCCCCCGGGGAGGCCGTCCGGTGTCGGTGCGATCGGTACGACTCGTCGTCGGAAGCTTCAGCGAACTGTGCATCACCGTGGGCACCCTGATCGTCCTCTTCGTCGCCTATGTCCTGCTGTGGACGGGCGTCAAGGCCGCCGACGCGGCCGACGCCGAGATCGAGACGCTCACCAGCCGGTGGGCCCAGCAGCCCGCTGCCCCTGCTCCCGGCGCCCCTCCGGCCCCCTCCGCCTCCCCGTCCCCGTACCGCGACGGAAAGCCGTTCGCCACGATGCGCGTCCCCCGCTTCGGCGCCGGCTGGGAGTGGCCCGTCCTGGAGAACACCGAGGCCAGGACCTTGCGGAAGGGCCTCGGCCACTACAGCGGTACCGCCCGCCCGGGGGAGCGCGGCAACTTCGCGGTGGCCGGTCACCGCCGGACGTACGGGGACCCCTTCAAGGACTTCCCGAAGCTACGCCCCGGAGACGCGGTGATCGTCAACGACGGCAGGACCCGGTTCACGTACCGCATCGCCAGGAAGCCCTACCGGACCGTGCCCACCGACACCGCCGTCGTCGCCCCCGTCCCCCGCCGCTCCGGCTTCGAGGGGCCCGGGCGCTACCTGACGCTGACCACCTGCGAGCCCGAGTGGGGCAGCAGCCACCGGCTGGTCGCCTGGGCGCACCTGGACGCGACCCGGCCGGTGAGCGAGGGCGGGCCGCCCGCCCCTGACGGCTGACCCGCGCTTTTCCCCGGCTGACCCACTCTCCGGCCGCGGCACTCTAGTCTGGTGCCGTACCGAATGGAGGGGTCAGCATGTACGGCTGGATCTGGCGGCATCTGCCGGGCAACGCATGGGTGCGCAGTGTCATCTCGCTCGTGCTGGTTCTGGCGGTCGTCTACGCGCTGTTCCAGTACGTCTTCCCCTGGGCGGAGCCGCTGCTGCCGTTCGGTGATGTGACCGTCGACGGCGCGAGCGCCGGTGGAGCAGGAGCCGGGCAGTGAGCGCACGCATCCTCGTCGTGGACAACTACGACAGCTTCGTCTTCAACCTCGTCCAGTACCTCTACCAGCTCGGCGCCGAGTGCGAGGTGCTGCGCAACGACGAGGTGACCACGGCCCACGCCCAGGACGGCTTCGACGGCGTCCTGCTCTCCCCCGGCCCCGGCACGCCCGAGCAGGCCGGTGTCTGCGTCGAGATGGTGCGCCACTGCGCGGACACCGGCGTTCCGGTCTTCGGCGTCTGCCTGGGGATGCAGTCCATGGCGGTCGCGTACGGCGGTGTCGTCGACCGGGCCCCCGAGCTGCTGCACGGCAAGACCTCGCCGGTGGACCACGAGGGCAAGGGCGTCTTCGCCGGACTGCCCTCCCCCTTCACCGCGACCCGCTACCACTCGCTCGCCGCCGAACCGGCCGCGCTGCCACCGGAGCTGGAGGTCACGGCCCGCACGGCGGACGGCATCATCATGGGACTGCGCCACCGGGACCGGGCGGTGGAGGGCGTGCAGTTCCACCCCGAGTCGGTGCTCACCGAGCACGGCCACCTGATGCTGGCCAACTGGCTGGAGCAGTGCGGCGACCAAGGGGCCGTCGCGCGGTCGGCAGGTCTCGCGCCGGTGGTGGGCAAGGCCGCCGCGTGACCCCGCCCCGCCCCGAGGACGACACCGGACTTCAGGGCCCGTACGCGCTGGGGGCGCACGGGGCCGACAGGGCGTTCGTCGGGGCGGTGGAGGGGCTCGCGGACCCGCTCGACGATCCGCTGCCGGGGCAGCACACCTCCCTGTGGTTCCGGAGCGGGACGGTCCAGCGGGCCCCGGGCGACGGGCGGCAGGACGCGGCGTCGGCGGACGGGGCCCGGCCACCGGCGCACGGCGGGCCTGAGCAGCCGCAGGGGGCCCAGGGCGAGTGGTACGACCCCGAGGGGTACCGACGCGACTGGTACGGCCCCCAGCAGGCCCCTGCGCCTTCTCCCGCGCCCGCTCCGGCGGTGGCTCGGGAGCCCGTGCCACCGCCGGTGCCGGGACCCGCTCCCGTAACGGTGTCCGTCCCGTCGCCCCGGGCCGACGAGACCCTGGGGCTGCGGACCGCGGACACCCGGCGAACAGTGGCGCAGCCCGGTGACCGGTCCGAGCCGTCCGACCGGTCCGAGCCGTCCGTACGATCCGAGCCGTCCGAGCCCGTCACCGGAGGGCGTGCCGAGCGGCGCCGGGCCGCCAAGGGGCGCGGGCGCCGCCCCGCCCCGGTGGCCACGCCGGCCGCCCCGCTCTCCCGGATGGAGGCGCGGCGCGCGGCGAAGGCGGCCAAGGACAGCCCGGCCGTGATCGCCAGCCGGGCCGTCGGCGAGATCTTCATCTCGCTGGGCGTCCTGATGCTGCTGTTCGTCACCTACCAGCTCTGGTGGACCAACGTCCGGGCCGAGCAGATCGCCGGCCGGGAGACGGACAAGATCCAGGAGGAATGGGCCAAGGGGGCGGGCAAGCCCGGGGTGTTCGCGCCCGGCCAGGGATTCGCCATCATGCACATCCCCAAGCTGGACGTCGTCGTCCCGATCGCCGAGGGAATCGACAAGGAGAAGGTCCTCGACCGGGGCATGCTCGGCCACTACGGCGAGGGCAAGCTGAAGACGGCGATGCCCGAGGACGAGCAGGGCAACTTCGCGGTGGCCGGCCACCGCAACACCCACGGGGAGCCGTTCCGTTACGTCAACAAGCTCAGCCCCGGCGACCCGATCGTGGTCGAGACGCGGGACGCGTACTACACGTACGAGATGGCCAGCATCCTGCCGCAGACCTCGCCGTCGAACATCTCGGTGATCGAGCCGGTGCCGGTCGGATCCGGGTTCACCGGGCCGGGCCGGTACATCACGCTGACGACCTGCACCCCGGAGTTCACGAGTACCTACCGGCTGATCGTCTGGGGCAAGATGGTCGACGAACGGCCGCGCAGCGAGGGCAAGCCCAAGGCGCTCGTGAGCTGAACATCATCACGACAGGGGCGGTGCGGTGGCAGCGAGGACCGAGCAGGACGAGCGGACCGACGCGTCCGCGCCCCCGGCGCCCCGGCCCGGCAGGCACCCCGTCGCCACCGCCGTCAGCGTCTTCGGCGAACTCCTGATCACCGCGGGCCTGGTGCTCGCGCTCTTCGTCGCGTACTCCCTGTGGTGGACCAACGTGCTCGCCGACCGGGAGGCCGACCGGCAGGGCGACACGGTCCGCAGCAGGTGGGCGGGGGGCCCGGGCGCCCTGGACACCAAGGACGGCATCGGCTTCCTGCACGTGCCCGCCATGAAGAACGGCGAGGTGCTGGTCAAGAAGGGCACCGACCCCAAGACCCTGAACAACGGCATCGCCGGGTACTACACGGACCCGGTCGCCTCCGCCCTCCCCTGGGACGACGAGGGCAACTTCACGCTGGCCGCGCACCGGGACGGGCACGGCGCCAAGTTCCACAACATCGACAAGCTGAAGAACGGTGACGCGGTCGTCCTCGAGACCAAGGACACCTGGTACGTCTACAAGGTCTACAAGTCACTGCCCGAGACCTCGAAGTTCAACGTCGACGTGATCCGGCCGGTCCCGGAGGAGTCGGGCGTCAAGGAGCCCGGCCGGTACATCACGCTGACGACCTGCACCCCGGTCTACACGTCGAAGTACCGGTACATCGTCTGGGGCGAGCTGGAGCGTACGGAGAAGGTCGACAAGGACCGTACGAAGCCGGCGGAGCTGAGTTGACCGGCCTTTCCCCTGCCGGTACGGCGAAGGGCCCCGGTCACCGTGGAGGGTGACCGGGGCCCTTCGCCGTTCACACGTACAGGTGTCAGGCGGGCGCTACCTGCCCGACGGGCCGCCGAAGAGGCCGCCATCGCCGCCCTGGTCGCCATCGCCGCCCGGGGTGGCGAAGATGTTGACCGCCGAGTTCTTGTCCACGGTCTCACCCGCCCCCGGCTGCACGACGGCCACGATGGCGTCGTCCTCCTGCGCCCCCTGGATGTTGCCGACCGTCAGGCCCGCCTCCTGGAGCTTCGCCTTGGCCTCGCCGAGCGTCAGGCCCTGGATCTGCGGGACCTGGGTCTTCTCCGGCTCCGGCGGCTCCGCCGGGCCCTTGGAGACCTTGAGGACGATCTGCGCGTCCTTGGCCTGCTTGCCCGGCTGCGGGGACTGCTCGACGACGGTGTCCTTCGGCTCTTCCGAGTCGACGTCGGTGCGCGAGATGTTGGTGAAGCCGATGCCCCGCAGCTGCTGTTCGGCAGCCGCGAAGGTGCGGGTGCGCATGTCCGGCAGGTCCAGGGTCTCCTTCTTGGCGACCGTGATGGTCACCTCGGAGCCGTCCTCCGCCTGGGAGCCGCCCTTGGGCTTCTGCTCGATCACCGTGCCCTCGGTCTTCCCGGACTCGACCGCGGTCACATTCACCGTGAAGCCCTTGTCCTCCAGGGCCTTGCGGGCGCCGTCCTCGGACTTCTCCAGGACGTCGGGCACCTCGATCTTCGGGGCGCCGGAGGAGACCATGACCTCGACGGTCCCGTTCTCCTCCATCGTGCCGTTCTCGGGGGTCTGCGAGCAGATGTCGCCCTTCTCCTGCTGCTCGCACGGCTCCTCGCCGCCGACCTTGAGGACGACCCCGGCGGTCTCGGCGAGCTGTTTCGCCTCGTCGACGGTGGAGCCGACCATGTTCGGCACCGGGACCTTGCCGTCGTCGCCGGTGGAGCTGAACACGGCCCGGCCGATCAGGATCGCGCCGATGAGCACCAGGACGCCCGCGACGACCAGCAGGATCGTCGAGAGGTTGCTCTTCTTCTGCTGCTGGCGCCGGCGGCCCTGGCGGTCGTCGTAACCGTAGCCGCCGTCGTCCGGGTTGACCGGGGGCAGCATCGAGGTCTGGGCGTTGTTCGGGTCGGCCGGGCGCAGGGCGGCGGTGGGCTGGTCGGCGTTGTAGCCGTCGTAGCCCCCGTACGCCGCGGCACCCATCGCCGCCGTCGCCGCGACCGGCCGGCCGTCGAGGCAGGCCTCGATGTCGGCCCGCATCTCGTCGGCGGACTGGTAGCGGTAGTCCGGGTCCTTGGTGAGCGCCTTCAGCACGATCGCGTCCATCTCGGGCGTGATCTCGGGGTCGAAGTTGCTCGGCGGCTGCGGCTCCTCGCGCACGTGCTGGTAGGCCACGGCGACGGGCGAGTCCCCGACGAACGGGGGCCGGACCGCGAGCAGCTCGTAGAGCAGGCAGCCGGTGGAGTAGAGGTCGGAGCGCGCGTCGACCTGCTCGCCCTTGGCCTGCTCCGGGGAGAGGTACTGGGCGGTGCCGATGACCGCGGCGGTCTGCGTCATGGTCATGCCGGAGTCACCCATGGCCCGGGCGATGCCGAAGTCCATGACCTTGACCTGGCCGGTGCGCGTCAGCATGACGTTGGCCGGCTTGATGTCACGGTGCACGATCTGGGCGCGGTGCGAGTACTCCAGCGCCTGCAGGATGCCGACTGTCATCTCCAGCGTGCGCTCGGGCAGCAGCCGGCGGCCGGAGTGCAGGAGCTCCCGCAGGGTCGACCCGTCGACGTACTCCATCACGATGTACGGGATGGAGACCCCGTCGACGTAGTCCTCGCCGGTGTCGTAGACGGCGACGATCGCGGGGTGGTTGAGCGAGGCGGCCGACTGGGCCTCACGGCGGAACCGGGCCTGGAAGGACGGGTCACGGGCCAGGTCGGCCCGGAGCGTCTTCACAGCTACGGTGCGGCCGAGCCGGGTGTCGTGGGCGAGGTAGACCTCGGCCATGCCACCACGGCCGAGCACCGAGCCCAGCTCGTACCGGCCGCCGAGGCGACGCGGCTCTTCCATAACTGTTCCAGCCCTCTCCGTCAGTCCTGACCGCACCCGTGTGTGTGGTCCGGCGGTGCGCTGTTCGCGCATACGCTACCGGGCACGCGGTACGTGATCAGCCCGCACCCGTCAGCCGATATCCGACCGGTATCCGTTGTCCGGCAGGAACGGGCGGCCGCCGTGACGGGTCTCACCGCTTGCTGTCGACGACCGCCTTCATCACGTCGCGCGCGATCGGAGCGGCCAGTCCGCCGCCGGAGATGTCGTCCCGGTTGGCGTTGCCGTCCTCGACGACGACGGCGACGGCGACCGGGGAGCCGTTGTCGGTCTTCGCGTACGAGATGAACCAGGCGTACGGCTTCTCGCTGTTGTTCAGACCGTGCTGGGCGGTACCGGTCTTGCCACCGACTGTGACGCCCGGGATCTGCGCTCTGGTTCCCGTGCCGTTCTTGACGACGGTCTCCATCATCTGCTGGACCTTCTGGGCGTTCTCCCCGGAAAGTGCCCGGCTGAGCTCCTCGGGCTCGTGGGTGTAGACGTCGTCCAGATTGGGGGCCTGGCGCTTGGCGACCATGTACGGCTGCATCAGCTTGCCGTCGTTGGCGATGGCGGAGGCCACCATCGCCATCTGGAGCGGGGTGGTCCGGTTCGACGCCTGGCCGATGCCGGCCATCGCGTTCTGCGGCTTGTTGTCCTCGGGGTAGATGCTCGCGTCGGCGCGGACGGGGGTGAAGACTTCCTTGTTGAAGCCGAACTTGTCCGTCTGCTCGATCATCTTCTCGTTGCCGAGGTCGTGGCTCATCTTCCCGAAGACGGAGTTGCACGACACTCGCAGGGCCTCGCGCAGCGACGCGTTCTCGCAGGGGATGTCGCCCTCGTTCTGCAGCGGCACGGTGGTCTGCGGCAGCGTCCAGGGCAGCGGCGAGTCCGTCTTGGAGTCGATGTCGTCGTAGAGCCCGTTCTCCAGGGCGGCGGCCGCGGTGACGACCTTGAAGGTGGAGCCGGGCGGGTAGGTCTCGCGCAATGCCCGGTTGAGCATCGGCTTGTCCTTGTCCTTCAGGAGCTTCTGCCGGGCGTCCGAGTCCTTGAACGAGTTCCCGGCGAAGACCGAGGGGTCGTACGACGGCGTGCTCGCGAGAGCCAGGATGGCACCGGTCTGCGGGTCCAGGGCCACGACGGCGCCCTTCTTCTCGCCGAGACCCTCGAAGGCCGCCTTCTGGGCCGCGCCGTCGAGGGTGGTGACGACGTTGCCACCCGACTTCTTCTCACCGGTGAACATCGACAGTGTCCGGTCGAAGAACAGCTGGTCGCTGTTGCCGGTGAGGATGCCGTCCTCGATGTTCTCCAGCTGCGAGGAGTCGAACGCCTGGGAGGAGTAGCCGGTCACGGGGGCCCACAGGGGGCCGTCCTTCCAGACCCGCTTGTACTTGAAGTCGCCGTCCTCGGTCTCGACGGACCCGGTGATCGCCTTGCCGTCGACGATGATGTTGCCGCGCTCGTGGGCGTAGCGCTCGATCTGGACCCGGCGGTTGTACTTGTGGCTGTTCAGCTCGTCCGCACGGACGTACTGGAGCCAGTTGTCCCGGATCAGCAGGGCGAGGACGAGGATCCCGCAGAAGATCGCGATCCGGCGCAGCGGCTTGTTCACGGTCGGACCACCTGCGTCATTTCGGCGTCGGTCGAGGGTGCGGGCGCCGGGGCAGGGCGGCGTGCGGTGTCGCTGATCCGGATCAGGATGGCGATCAGGGCCCAGTTGGCCAGTACGGATGAGCCGCCCGCCGCGAGGAACGGCATCGTCATACCGGTCAGCGGGATGAGGCCCATCACCCCGCCGGCGACGACGAAGACCTGGATGGCGAACGATCCGGAGAGGCCGATGGCGAGGAGCTTGCCGAACGGGTCGCGGGCCGCCAGCGCGGTGCGCACCCCGCGCTCGACGATCAGGCCGTAGACGAGGAGCACACCCATCATGCCGGCGAGCCCCAGCTCCTCGCCGACGGTGGCGAGGATGAAGTCGGAGTTGGCGGCGAAACCGATCAGGTCGGAATGTCCCTGCCCGAGACCGGTGCCGAGGGTTCCTCCGGAGCCGAAGGCCATCAGGGACTTCGCCATCTGTTCGCTCGCCGCCTCCTGGCCCCAGCCCGCGAACGGGTCGAGCCACGCGGTGACGCGCTGCTGGACGTGCGGTTCGAACGAAGCGACACCGACGGCGCCGATCCCGGACATCAGCAGGCCGAAGACGATCCAGCTGGTGCGCTCGGTGGCTACGTACAGCATCACGACGAACATGCCGAAGAAGAGCAGCGAGGAGCCGAGGTCGGTCTCGAAGACCAGGATCAGGATGGAGAAGGCCCAGACCATCAGGATCGGACCCAGGTCCCGGCCGCGAGGCAGGTACATGCCCATGAACCGGCGGCTGGCCAGCGCCAGCGCGTCCCGCTTGACCATCAGATAGCCCGCGAAGAACACGGTGATGATGATCTTGGCGAACTCGCCGGGCTGCAAGGTGCCGACCCCGGGGATCTTGATCCAGATCTTGGCGCCGTTCACCGCGGGGAAGAACATGGGCAGGATCAGCAGGAACAGCGCCACCACCATGGAGATGTAGGTGTAGCGCTGCAGAATGCGGTGGTCCTTCAGGATGGTCAGGACGGCAACCAGCAGACCCACGCCGATGGCGGAGAACAGCAGCTGCTTCGACGCGGCGGGAGCGAACGTCTTGAGGGCCTGGAACCGCTCGGACTGGTCCAGGCGCCAGATCAGCGCGAGTCCGAGCCCGTTGAGCAGGATGGCCAGCGGCAGCAGCAGCGGATCGGCGTACTTGGCGAACCGGCGCACCACGAGGTGGGCGACGCCGCCGAGCAGGGCGAGTCCCGCTCCGTAACCGAGCATGCCGGAGGGCAGTTCGCCGTTGAGGGCGAGACCCACGTTGGCGTAG
This sequence comes from Streptomyces sp. NPDC088706, assembly GCF_044752765.1. Lineage (NCBI taxonomy): Bacteria > Bacillati > Actinomycetota > Actinomycetes > Kitasatosporales > Streptomycetaceae > Streptomyces > Streptomyces sp. NPDC088706. The sequence continues at coordinate 403,186 of NZ_JBIVLW010000003.1, read as the reverse complement.
GCGAAGACCGAGATGGCGACGGCGAAGATGATCAGCGCCAGCTCGGTGTTGCGGCGGCTCGGTGCGTCGATCGCGCCGATGGTGGTCGTGTTGGTGACAACGCTCATGGTGCTGAAGGCCCCCTACGGCTTTACTGCTTACCGCACTGCGGGACCAGCTTCTTCTCTTCCTCCGAGAGGCTGGGGCCGGGAGTGGGAGTCGCTGTGGTCGGCTTGGTCCCCGCGGTGGGGGGAGTGGCGGAAGTCTCGGCCTCGGCCGCGCGGCGCTGCGCGTTCTTCTTGCAGGCCGAGGCCTGGGCGGCGAGCTCGTCGACCTTCTTGCGGGCGTCGGCGATGCTGCCCTCGGCGATCGTCGCCTCGACCTGCTTGCGCTGGTAGGGCGGCAGGTACTTGAGCTCGATCTCGGGGTGGTCCTTCTCGACCTCGGAGAGCGAGATCCAGGCGAGGTCCTGGTTGATGCCCCGGAACAGCGCGACGTTCTCGTTCTGCGCGCCGACGTAGAACTGGGTCTGCGTCCAGCGGTAGCCGCCGTAGAGGCCACCGCCGATCACGGCCAGGGCCAGCACGGTGAAGACCGAGCGCTTGAGCCACTTACGGCCGCCGCGCGGCTTGGCGAGGTCGTCGTCGGTGTAGGAGTCGTACGAGCCGTCCGGCATGGAGCCGTAGCCGGAGTCACCGCTGCCGGGAGGGCCGAAGCCGCCCGCGGGGGGCGGGACGGGGCGGCCGAGACCGGCCGCGCGGCCGGCCGGGGTCTGCATGGCCCCGCCGTCGCTCAGCTGGGCCGCCTGGTTCTCCGCGACCGCGCCGACGACGACCGGGGTGTCGCTGAGCCGGCCGGCCAGGGTGTCGTTGTTGTCGACGTCCAGGACGTCGGCCACGATGCAGGTGATGTTGTCGGGGCCGCCGCCGCGCAGAGCGAGCTGGATGAGCTCCTGGATGGTCTCCTGCGGGCCCTGGTAGCTGGCCAGGGTCTCTTCCATCGTCTGGTGCGAGACCACGCCGGAGAGGCCGTCGGAACAGATCAGGTAGCGGTCACCGGCGCGGACCTCGCGGATGGAGAGGTCCGGCTCGACGTGGTCGCCGCTGCCCAGCGCCCGCATCAGCAGGGAGCGCTGCGGGTGGGTGGTGGCCTCCTCCTCGGTGATGCGGCCCTCGTCGACGAGGCGCTGCACCCAGGTGTGGTCCTGGGTGATCTGCGTCAGCACGCCGTCGCGCAGCAGATACGCGCGGGAGTCGCCGACGTGCACCAGGCCGAGCCGCTGGCCGGTCCAGAGCAGGGCGGTGAGCGTGGTGCCCATGCCCTCCAGCTGGGGGTCCTCCTCGACCATGACGCGCAGCTGGTCGTTGGCCTGCTGCACCGCCGTGGCGAGGGAGGTGAGGATGTCCGAGCCCGGTACGTCGTCGTCGAGCTGGACGAGCGTGGAGATCACCTCGGAGCTGGCGACCTCACCGGCCGCCTGGCCGCCCATCCCGTCGGCGATGGCGAGAAGGCGCGGGCCGGCGTAGCCGGAGTCCTCGTTCCCCTCCCGGATCATGCCCTTGTGCGATCCGGCGGCGAAGCGCAGCGACAGACTCATACGCACCTGCCCGGTCGACGCCGCGTCGGGGTACAGCCTGTCTCGAGCCACACTGCCCACCCTCCGGTCGGGAACCGGGCAGCGTCCGTCGTCCGGGCCGCCGCGGCTCGCTCGCTCCGCTCGCTCATTGTCGTACTACTTCCGCAGCTCGATGACGGTCTTGCCGATACGGATCGGCGCGCCCAGCGGAACGGGCGTCGGGGTGGTGAGCCGGGTCCGTTCCAGATACGTGCCGTTGGTGGACCCGAGATCCTCCACGATCCACTGGCCGTCCCGGTCCGGGTAGATCCTGGCATGCCTGCTGGACGCGTAGTCGTCGTCCAGCACGATCGTGGAGTCGTGGGCCCGGCCCAGGGTGATGGTCTGGCCCTGGAGCGCGACCGTGGTGCCCGTGAGGGTGCCTTCGGACACGACCAGCTTCGTGGGTGCCCCGCGGCGCTGGCGCCCGGGCTGCTGGCGCTGCTGGGGCGGCGCCGCTTGTTGTTGTTGGCGGGCCTGTTGCGGGCGCGCTTCGGCAGCAGTGCGGCGTGAGCCGCGCTGCGTGACGCGCGTTCCGAACAGGTCGCTGCGAATGACCTGGACGGCCACGATGACGAACAGCCACAGAACAGCCAGGAAACCTAGCCGCATGACCGTCAGGGTCAGCTCTGACATTGCCCCCGCTTCACCCTTCGGCTTGCCGGTAAACGATGGTGGTGCTGCCCACGACGATCCGCGAGCCGTCGCGGAGCGTAGCGCGGGTGGTGTGCTGCCCGTCCACCACGATGCCGTTGGTGGACCCGAGATCCTGGATCGTCGAGGGCGTTCCGGTCCGGATCTCACAGTGCCGGCGCGATACGCCGGGGTCGTCGATCCGCACGTCGGCGTCGGTGGATCGTCCCATCACCAACGTCGGGCGGGAAATCTGATGGCGGGTGCCGTTGATCTCGATCCAGCGCCGCACCTGGGCGTCCGGCAGTGCGCCGGGCCCGGTCGGCGGGCGCCGGTCGGCGGTGGGGGCCGCGGGCCGTCCGCCGCCCGGCGGCGGGGCCGCGGGCATCGGCGGAGCGGCGGCCGGCGGGTAGCCGTAGCCGCCGCGGGCCTGCGGAGCGGAGGGGCGCCCGGGAGCGGGCCGCTGGGGCGGACCGGGCTCGTTCATCTGTGACGAACTCGACGCCAGGGTGCGGCTGCGTACCCGGTAGAGACCCGTGTCGAGGTCGTCGGCCTTCTCCAGGTGGACCTTGATCGGCCCCATGAAGGTGTAGCGCTGCTGCTTGGCGTAGTCGCGCACCAGGCCGGACAGCTCGTCGCCCAGCTGCCCCGAGTACGGGCTGAGCCGCTCGTAGTCGGGGGTGCTGAGCTCGACGATGAAGTCGTTGGGGACGACGGTCCGCTCGCGGTTCCAGATCGTCGCGTTGTTGTCGCACTCCCGCTGGAGTGCGCCCGCGATCTCGACCGGCTGCACCTCGGACTTGAAGACCTTGGCGAAGGTGCCGTTGACCAGCCCCTCAAGGCGCTGCTCGAAACGCTTCATGACCCCCATGGGGCACCTCCTCCGGTGTCATCGTCCCTGTACTGCTTACTGATCGTATCCACGCGTCGGGAAATCGGCTGGTTCCCCTTCTCTGCCCTGTGGATGAGTGTCACCCCTCACACGGATCGTAGAGGTGGCCTCCTCACAGTGTCCCGCACACGCGGTGCTCTCTGGAGGAGTGGGGGCGTCGGCTCCGCGTTCCCGTTTCCCGTCCTGGGATCGGCGAAACAACGGATGTGATCCCACCCTGTTCAGCGTGCTAATCTTCCGGATGTCGCCAGGCGCTCGCACCACACGGTGAGAGAGCCCGGAAGTACCACTTTTGCGCGAGTGGCGGAACGGCAGACGCGCTGGCTTCAGGTGCCAGTGTCCTTAGGGACGTGGGGGTTCAAATCCCCCCTCGCGCACGACGGCAGTTGCTTGCGACTGTTGCAGGTGATTCGAGAGAACCCCCGCTTCGGAGAGATCCGGAGCGGGGGTTCTTCGTGTTCCGTCCTGTTCCTTCTTGTCCCGTCGGCTGTGTCGGTGACGGGGCGGCGGGGTAAACAGCCAGCGCGGTCGGTATGGCCCGTCGGAGCCCGGGACCGGAGGCGGGAGGTGGGCGCTCCGGTGCGGTTTCTGGAGCGGTTTCCGGACAGACCGATGGTCGGTGAGGCGGCACGCATGCATACGCTGACCGCAGAGGCTGGATCGACGGCTGCTCGGCAGTGAAGGGCTGAGCGCACAGAACGACCCGGAGGCAGGAATGGCGAAGCAGGCTCGCGCGGTGCAGACGTGGCGGTCGATCGTGGATGCCGCGGCGAGTGTCTTCGACGACTACGGCTACGAGCGCGCCGCCATCTCGGAGATCCTCCGCCGGGCCAAGGTGACCAAGGGCGCGTTGTACTTCCACTTCGCGTCCAAGGAGGCCATCGCCCAGGCGATCATGGACGAGCAGACCTCCACGGTCGAGTTCGCCCAGGAGGGATCGCCGCTCCAGTCGCTGGTGGACGGCGGCCAGCAGTTCGCCTACGCCCTGCGCCACAACGCGATGGCGCGTGCCGGGACCCGCCTCTCCATCGAAGGTGTCTTCCTGGGCGGACCTCACCCGTGGGGCGACTGGATCGACGCGACGGCCCGGATGCTGGAGCTGGGCAAGGAGCGGGGCGAGGTGCTGCCCCATGTCGATCCGATGGTGTCGGCCAAGGTCATCGTGGCTTCGTTCACCGGTATCCAGCTGATATCGGAAGCCGACTCCGGACGCGCCGATCTGCGCGAGCAGGTGGCCGAGATGTGGCGCCACCTCCTCCCCTCGATCGCCCACCCCGGTGTCATCGCCCACATCAAGCCGGAGGGCCGGGTGGACCTCGCGGCCCAGGCGCGCGAGAAGGCGGAGCAGGCGGAGCGGGAGGCCCGGGAGATCGCCGCGGCGGCGGAGGCGGCCCGTGGGTCGGCGGCGGCCGGCCGGAACAGTGGCGGTTCCCGGAGTGGTGGGGCCGGTCGCGGTACGCGGGACCAGGCCGAGGGGGAAGGCGCCGACGAGCCTGCCGGGGCGGACGAGCCTGCCGGGGCCGGCGCGACCACCGGCGGGCGGATCTGACCGGAGGCTGTGCTTCGTTTCACGTGAAACGACCGGTTGCCTCCGCGAGCGGGATCAGGTCGGCCATCGACGGCTGGGTGTGGGCGAGGGTCAGCTCCGGGACGATGAAGTCCACCTCGGCGGAGAACATGCTCGTGAGCAGCTTCTCCAAGTAATTCTGGACAAATTCGAAGTCCTCGCGCGGGGTGCCCGGGGCTTACGAGCCGCCGGCGTCCGCCGCCGCCGGCTCCTCGGGCAGCTCCCGGCGCAGCGGGTCGCCGGCGCCCGCCACCACCGCGGCCGCGTCCAGGTGGGGTACGGGATCGGCGGCGAGGTGGCGGTGGACGACGGCCCCGTCCGGGTTCTGGTCGAGCCAGGCCTGGGCGAACGCGGTGGTGACGTCGCGGGAGGCGGAGCCCTGGGGGAGGACGGCGGAGTCGAGGTGCAGAAGCGTGGTCATGGGGATCTTCAAGGAGCTCGGGCAGTGGGCGGACACGTACCTCGCGGAACCCGAGCCGGGGACCGGCTGCTGAGAGCCGCTGCCGGTTGCTGACGGACGCGGGAGCCGTCGGTGGGGCTGCCGAGAGCTGCTCCGGAGTTGTCCACAGGGGCGGGCGGCCGCGGAGGAACGGCGGTACGGTCGTGCTCGGTCGGAGAGCTGACGAGGGTGGGGGAGGCGACGCTCCATGGGCGTCATCGAAGGCATGGACGTGGGCGGCGGCGCGGGTCTCGGCGAGGCCGGCGGTGAGGGCGCGGCACCGGAACGGCGGGGTCTGGGGGTGGATGCCCCGGAGGAACGGACGGCCTTGGGGGCGGATGCCCCGGCGGAACAGCGGGCCCTCGGGGCGCATGCCCCCGTGGGACAGCGGGGTCTGGGGGCGGATGCCCGTATTCCGGTGGTGCCCGGGTTCGCCCGGCGCGGCGAGGCGGGTTCACCGCGAGCGGCGGGCAAGGCGCTCCGCGCCCGGGTTCCGCGCTCCGCGCACAGGGAGCTGGTCCTGCCGTCGGACCGGCCCGACGCGGTGCGGGCCGTCGAGGATTCCAACCTCGGCCGGGTGCCGGGGCTGGCGCCGATCCGGGTGGGGCGGATGGCCGCCTCGCCCTTCGCCTTCCTGCGCGGCTCGGCCGGGCTGATGGCCCACGACCTGATGGGTACCCCGGTCACCGGCGTGGGGGCTCAGCTCTGCGGTGACGCCCACGCGGCCAACTTCGGTCTCTACGGCGATGCCCGGGGCAACCTGGTCATCGATCTGAACGACTTCGACGAGACCGTCTTCGGCCCCTGGGAGTGGGACCTCAAGCGGCTCGCCACCTCGCTGGTCCTGGCGGGCCGGATCGCCGGGGCGGACGAGGACACCTGCCGCAAGGGCGCCTTCGACACCGTCGGCGCCTACCGGCGCACGATGCGGCTCCTGGCGCGGCTGCCCGCGCTCGACGCCTGGAACGCCATCGCGGACGAGGAACTCGTCTCGCACACGGACGCCCGCGATCTGGTCGGTACCCTGGAGAAGGTCTCGGAGAAGGCCCGCAGGAACACCAGCGCCCGCTTCGCCGCCCGGTCCACGGAGGACTGCCTCGACGGGGGCCGGCGCTTCGTCGACGCCCTGCCGGTGCTGCGCCGGGTGCCGGACGCGGAGGCCGCGGCGGTGGCGGCCGGGCTGGGCGGCTATCTCTCGACGGTTTCCGAGGACCGGGTGCCGCTGCTGGCGCGGTACGCGATCCACGACGTGGCGTTCCGGGTGGTCGGCACCGGCAGCGTCGGGACCCGCTCGTACGTGGTGCTGCTGCTCGACCACCGCGGGGAGCCGCTGGTCCTCCAGGTGAAGGAGGCGCGGCCGTCCGCGCTGGCCCCCCATCTGCCGGCCGTCGGCTTCGACGCGCCCGCGGAGGGGCACGAGGGCCGCCGGGTGGTGCTCGGCCAGAAGCGGATGCAGGTCGTCAGCGACATCCTGCTCGGCTGGACGGATGTGGACGGCAGGCCGTACCAGGTACGCCAGTTCAGGAACCGCAAGGGCAGCGTCGATCCCGCCGCGCTCACCGTCGAGCAGGTCGACGACTACGGCCGGATGACCGGCGCGCTGCTGGCCCGCGCACACTCCCACAGCGCCGATCCCCGGCTGCTCGCGGGTTACTGCGGCAAGAACGAGGAGCTCGACGCGGCGATCGCCGACTTCGCGGTGACCTACGCCGACCGTACGGAGGCGGACCACGCGGAGCTGGAGCGGGCGATCAAGGCGGGCCGGGTGGCGGCCGAGCGAGGCGTATGAGGGGGCCGTGGACCCGGGCGCCTGCCGTGGCGGTCTCGGGGCCATGGCTGTGCGGCCTGGAGTGCGCTGTCCACGGGGCGTGCGGTCCACGGGGCGTGCGGTCCGGGGCCGGTGCGGTCCGGGGTGTGCGGTCCACGGGGGGCGCGGTCCGGGGTGTGCGGTCCACGGGGGGCGCGGTCCGGGGTGTGCGGTCCACGGGGCGTGCGGTTCGGGGTGTGCGGTCCGCGGCTCGTGTGGCCCACCGCCGGGGCCGTGCGGTTCGGGCCGCGCGGCCGTGGCCATACGCTGGACGGGTGACCCACGAAGCCGCCGGGGGGCCTCCCACCCGGAACGATGAAGACCGGCAGGACGACGACCGGCCCGCCGAGCCGCGGCCGACGCCGGAGACGCAGGGCGCCCCGGCCGGGGCGGCCGGTGACCCGCAGGACGCCGCGCCGCGCCCCGAGGCGCGGTTGGCCAGAGCCGTGCAGGCGGCCGAGCTGGCGCTGATCGAGTTCGAGATCGCGGTGGAGACCTTCCGGGTGGAGGTCGAGAACTTCTCCCGGCTGCACCACCAGAAGCTCGGCCCGATGTACGCGCGCCTCGACGAGCTGGACGCGCAGATCGCCGAGGCGCGGGCCGCGAAGAGCGGTGACCCCGAGGACCTGCGCAAGGCCAAGGAGGCGCGGGACATCGTCATGCCGATGCCCGGCGTCGACGAGCTCTTCCACGACTGGATGGACTCCGACGGGCTCTCCCCCGATGCGTCGGCCATGCTCACCGAGCAGCCGGTGCGGCCGCCGAAGCGGGTCAGGCCGAGCGAGGAGGCCCGCAAGCTCTACCGGGAGCTGGCCCGCAGGGCCCACCCCGACCTGGCCCAGGACGAGCCGGAGCGGGAGCGCAGGGACGAGTTCATCACCCGCGTGAACGCCGCCTACGGGCGCGGTGACGTCGAGTTGCTCAAGGAGCTGGCGGCGGAGTGGGCGGCGGGACCGGCCCGGCCGCTCACCCCGCTCGGCGAGAGCGAGGAGCTCTACGCCCGGCTGGAGTGGCTCAGCCGGCGTAAGGAGCTGCTCACGCTGCTCGCCAAGGAGCTGGAGGACAGCGCGATCGGCTCGATGCTGCGGATGGCCCCGGACGACCCGGACCAGCTGCTGGAGGACATCGGGGACCAACTGCTGGGCGAGGTGTCCCGGCGGGAGGCGGAGCTCGCGGAGATGGTGCAGTAGCGTTCCCGGTGACTCTGCCGCGTACGTACGAGAGAAGGCATGACCCATGAATTTCGCCCCGCTGCCCTCGGTGGATGTCGCGGAGGTGCCGTCGGACGGCCTGGTCCTGGACGTCCGCGAGAACGACGAGTGGGCGGCCGGTCATGTCGAAGGTGCGCTGCACATTCCGATGAGCGACTTCGTGGGCCGGTTCGGTGAGCTGACGGAGGCCGCCGAGGACGGTCGGCGCGTCCATGTGATGTGCCGGGTCGGCGGGCGGTCCGCCCAGGTCACGCAGTACCTGGTGCAGCAGGGGATCGATGCCGTGAACATCGACGGCGGCATGCTCGCCTGGGACGGGGCCGGGCGCCCCATGGTCACGGACAACGGGGCCTCGGCCTTCGTCCTCTGACGCCCGCGCTCGCGGGCTCCTGAACCGCGTCAGCCCAGGGGGTGGGCGGCCAGCAGGTCGCCCAGCGCCTCCTCGTGGGCCGCCGCCGGGCCGAGGGAGAGCTCGATCTGCTTGGCCCAGGCGTGATAGCGGTGCAGCGGGTAGTCGGTGTCCGCGCCGAAGCCGCCGTGCAGGTGCTGAGCGGTCTGCACGATGCGGCGCACCCCGTCGGAGGCCCAGATCTTCGCCACGGCGATGTCACCGTGGCGGGCAGCGCCCCCTCGGCGTCGGTGGAGATCCGCCAGGCGGCCTGCCAGAGCGTCACCTCCATCGCCCGCAGGTCGATGTACCGGTCGGCGGCCTGCACCGCCACCGCCTGGAACGTGGCGACGGGAAACCCGAACTGCTCACGCTTGCCGGTGTACGCGGCGGTCATGGCGAGCACCCGCTCACCCAGCCCGAGGGCCAGCGCGCAGGTCCCCGTGGTGAGCATGACCCGCAGCCAGTCCCAGGCACCGGGCGCGTCGATCAGTTCGCGGGCGTCGACACGTACGCCGTCGAGCCGGACCTCCGCCAGGCGCTCGCCGCTGGTGGAGACCTGGTCCGCCAGGGTGACGCCGTCGCTGGTGGGGTCCACCACGGCGAGGACGGGCCGGCCCTCGGCGGTGTGAGCGGGGACGGCTATCCGGTCGGCCGCCTGGGCCCAGGGGACCGCCGACTGCACGCCGTCGAGCACCCAGCCCGCAGGCGCGGTGTCCCCGGCCTCTCCCTCTGGCCGTGCGGTGACGGCGCGTTCGGCCGGATCGTGGCCGGTGCGCCCGTTCGCCCCGGCGGTCAGGACCAGCTCGCCCCGGGCGGCCCGGGGCAGCAGCTCCGCCGCGAGGGCGCGCTCGCCGTACCGCTCGACGGCCATCGCCACCGCGCAGCTCTCCAGCAGCGGAACCCTGGCCAGGACCTTGGCCGCCTCGCGCAGGACCAGGCAGAGCGCCACCGGGTCGAGCCCGGCGCCCCCGTACTCCTCGGAGACTGTGAGGCCGAGCAGGTCAGAGCTCGCCAGCTCTCCCCACAGTCGGCGGTCGATGTCCTCGGCCACGGCACCCGGGCTCAGCGAGGGGCTGGGCACACGGTCGGGGACGACGCCGGAGAAGACCGCCCGGGCCGCTTCCACGGCCGCCTGCTGTTCCTCGGTGAAGGTGAAGTCCACTGTTCCAACCTCCCGTTGGCGGTACCTGACGGCCCGTCAAGATAGAACAGGTTCTAGGAGAAGGGAACAGGTTCTACGGGGAGGAAACAGCGTCAGCGGTCGAAGTCCAGCTCCACCTCCGGGGTGAGCGGATGCGACTGGCAGGCCAGCACGAAACCCGCTTCCGTCTCCTCCGGCTCCAGAGCGAAGTTCCGCTCCATTCGGACCTCTCCCGAGACGAGGAACGCCCGGCAGGTCCCGCACACCCCGCCCTTGCAGGCGTACGGAGCGTCCGAGCGGCTGCGCAACACCGTCTCCAGCAGCGACTCCGCGTCCTTCACGGGCCAGCTGCCCGACCGCCCGTGCAGGGTGGCCGTCAGTGTGGAGTCGGAGGGGGCGGTGACCTTGACCACCGTGACGTCCGACGGGCCGTCGTCGACGTGGAAGATCTCCTGGTGGATCCGGGTCCGGTCGACGCCCAGCGCGCGCAGGGCCTTCTCCGTCCCCCGTACGAGGCCCAGCGGTCCGCACAGGAACCAGCCGTCCACCGCCGCCACCGGAAGCACCGCCGGCAGCAGCGAGGTGAGCCGCTCGGTGTCCAGCCGACCGGAGGGGAGCCCGGCCGACTGCTCCTCCCGGGAGAGCGCGGTGATCAGCTGGAAGCGGTCCGGATAGCGGTCCTTGAGGTCGGCCACCTCGTCCAGGAACATCGTGGAGGCCGCCGTACGGTCGCTGCGGATCAGGCAGAACCGGGCCTTCTCCTCCTGGGCCAGGAGGGTTGCCGCCATCGACAGCACCGGCGTGATCCCGCTTCCGCCGACCACCGCCGCGAAGAGACCCGGACGGGGCCTCAGGACGAAGCGGCCCATCGGAGGCATGGCCTCCACCTGGTCCCCGACGGACAGCTTCTGCAGGGCGTAGGTGGAGAACGCCCCGCCCTCGACCCCGCGGATGCCGACCCGCACCACCGGTTCGGCGGGCTGCTCGGTGGCCGGTGCGCAGATCGAGTACGAACGGCGGATCTCCTTGCCGTCCACGCTGAAGCGCACGTTCAGGTGCTGGCCCGGGGTGTGGCGGAAGGTCTCGCGCAGCTCGGCCGGCACGGCGAAGGTCACGGCCACCGCATCGTCCGTGATCCGTTCGATCGCGCTGACCCGGAGCGGATGGAACATCTACAACTCCTTGAAGTGGTCGAACGGTTCACGGCAGGCGACGCAGCGGCGCAGGGCCTTGCACGCCGTGGAGGAGAACCGGCTGAGCAGCTCCGTCTCCGTGGAGCCGCAGTGCGGGCAGCGCACCGAGAGCGTCAGCGGCACCGGAGAGCCGTCGGCGCTGTGGGCGCGCGGAGGCGCTATGCCGAACTCGGCCAGCTTGCGGCGCCCTTCGGCGCTGATGTCGTCGGTCGACCACGCCGGTGCGAGCACCGTCACCACGGAGACCTCCGGCACGCCCCTCTCGTGCAGCACCCGCTCGATGTCGGCGGACATGGCCTCGATCGCCGGGCAGCCGGTGTACGTGGGGGTGAGCCGCACGGTCACCCGGCCCGGGCCCTCCACATCCACGCCCCGCAGGACGCCGAGCTCGGCCAGGGTCAGCACCGGGAGCTCGGGGTCCGGGACGGAACCTGCGAGGGTGCGCAGCTCCGCCTCCAGCGGGGTGTCGGTCACCATGACGCCCCCGGGTGGCTGCGGTGCAGGTGCTGCATCTCGGCGAGCATCCGGCCGAACGGCTCGGTGTGCAGGCCCTGCCGCCCCGCGCCCGCCGCCCAGGCCCCGGTCCGCGGCCCGGTCGGGAGCGTCAGCGTGGCCCGCTGCACGGTGTCGGTGACGGCGGAGAGCCAGCTGCGCTCCAGCTCCTGCCAGTCGACGCCTGAGCCCGCGGCGTCCACTCCTTCCACCGGCTGGAACATCTCGCCGGTGAAGCGCCAGAGCGCCTGCAGGCCCCGCTGCGTCCGCTCATGGCTCTCGGCGGTGCCGTCGCCGAGCCGCATGATCCACTGCTCGGCGTGGTCGCGGTGGTAGGCGACCTCCTTGACGGCCTTCGCCGCGAGGTCGGCGAACTCGCCACCCCCGGCCGCCAACCGCTCGTACAACAGGTGCTGGTAGACCGAGAAGTAGAGCTGCCGGGCGATGGTGTGGGCGAAGTCCCCGTTGGGCTGCTCGACCAGCTGGAGGTTGCGGAAGGACCGCTCCTCGCGGAGATAGGCCAGCTCGTCCTCGTCACCGACGAGCGAGAGCAGCACCCGCGCCTGGCCGAGCAGGTCCAGGGCGATGTTGGCGAGGGCCACCTCCTCCTCCAGGACGGGGGCGTGGCCCGCCCACTCCCCCAGCCGGTGCGAGAGCACCAGCGCGTCGTCGCCGAGGGCGAGGGCCGCGCTCACAGGTGCTTCACCCCGTCCGGGATCTCGTAGAAGGTCGGGTGGCGGTAGGGCTTGTCGCCGGCCGGCTCGAAGAACGAGTCCTTCTCGTCGGGGGAGGAGGCGGTGATCTCCGTGGACGGGACGACCCAGATCGAGACGCCCTCGGAGCGGCGGGTGTAGAGGTCGCGCGCGTTGCGCAGGGCCATCTCGGCGTCAGGTGCGTGGAGGCTGCCCGCGTGGGTGTGGGACAGCCCGCGCCGCGAGCGCACGAACACCTCCCACAGTGGCCAGTCGGTCGAGCTGCTCATGCCGTCTCCTCCACGTGCTGTGCGGTCCGGGTGGATGGGGTGGTGTGCTTGGCGGCGTACGCTGCGGCCGCGTCCCGGACCCAGGCGCCCTCCTCGTGGGCCCTGCGCCGCTGGGTGATGCGCTGTTCGTTGCACGGGCCGTTGCCCTTGAGGACCTCCTGGAACTCCGTCCAGTCGATCGCGCCGAAGTCGTGCTGGCCGCGCTCCTCGTTCCACCGGATGTCGGGGTCCGGCAGGGTGAGGCCCAGCGCCTCGGCCTGGGGCACGCAGATGTCCACGAAGCGCTGCCGCAGCTCGTCGTTGGAGTGCCGCTTGATCTTCCAGGCCATCGACTGCTCGGAGTGGGCCGACGCGTCGTCGGGCGGGCCGAACATCATCAGGGACGGCCACCACCAGCGGTCCACCGCGTCCTGGGCCATCGCGTGCTGGGCCTCGGTGCCGCGGCTGAGGGCGAGCAGCAACTCGTACCCCTGGCGCTGGTGGAAGGACTCCTCCTTGCAGATGCGGACCATCGCACGGGCGTAGGGGCCGTAGGAGCAGCGGCAGAGCGGCACCTGGTTGGTGATCGCCGCGCCGTCCACCAGCCAGCCGATCGCGCCGACGTCGGCCCAGGTCAGGGTGGGGTAGTTGAAGATCGACGAATAGCGCTGGCGCCCGGCGTGGAGCTTGTCGAGCAGCTCCTCGCGGCTGGTGCCCAGCGTCTCGGCCGCGCTGTAGAGATACAGGCCGTGTCCGGCCTCGTCCTGCACCTTGGCCATCAGGATCGCCTTGCGGCGCAGCGAGGGCGCGCGGGTGATCCAGTTGGCCTCGGGCTGCATGCCGATGATCTCCGAGTGGGCGTGCTGGGCCATCTGGCGGACCAGTGTGGCGCGATAGGCCTCGGGCATCCAGTCGCGCGGCTCGATGCGGTCGTCGGCGGCCACGGTCGCGTCGAAGACCGCGAGGCGGGCCTCGTCCACCGCGTCCGAGGCCGTGCCTGCGACCTGACCTGCCGCTTTCGCCGTGCCTGAGGTGCTCTGCGTCGTCTGGCCCGCAGTCACTGCCGCCATCCCGGACTCCCTACCGACCGATCGTTCGGTTCATTGACTTCAATGGTCGGTCGGAGGCCCGTAGGGTGTCAACCCTGTGGATAACTGAGTGGTGATCGACGGTGAGCGGGGCGGGATGGATGCGGACCACGGCGGGAGCTCCGGTGGCGGGGATTCCGGCAGCGTGCACGAGGGCGTCCGGCGCCGGGCCGTCAGCCACGGACCTGCGGAACCGGAGGCTCCGGAAACCGTTCCGGCTCGTCCCGGGCCCGGCGTGGGCATAGCCGGGCTGTCATTCGGCCACCAGGTCGTCGCCGCGCTGGCCCTCTCCCTCATCGGGCTGCTGGCCTGCGCACAGGTGTCGATGGTCTTCCTGCACGTCGCCCCGTCCAACACGCTGACCAAGCAGCACGGCAAGTCGGTCGACGAGTGGATCTACCCGGAGTTCGAGCAGAACTGGAAGCTCTTCGCGCCCAACCCGCTCCAGCAGAACGTCGCCGTCCACGTCCGGGCCGAGGTGGCCGGGGCGGACGGGCGCCGCACCACCGACTGGATCAGCCTCACCGACGCGGACGCCGACGCGATACGCGGCAACCTCCTGCCCAGCCATGTGAACCAGAACGAGCTCCGCAGGGGCTGGGACTTCTACGTGAACTCGCACGACGACCGGAACCGGCCCAACGGCCCGCGCGGCGACCTCTCCGAGCGCTACGTCCGGCGCATCGCCATGCTGCGGCTGGACGGGGTCGAGCTGGGCGGCGCGGTCGAACGGATCCAGATCAGGTCGGCCACCAGGCTGATCGCCCCGCCCTCCTGGTCCACCGAGAAGGCCGGCACCCGGCCCAGCTACCGCGTACTGCCCTGGTGGAACGTGACCGCCGACGATCTGCCCGCACCGCGTGACGCGGCGCGCGGCGAGGAGGGTGAGCAGTGACCGCCACCCCGCCCCCCGCACCACCGGCCGACCGGCCCGCGCCCGTCCCGGAGCCCGGCGCGCCGGACCGGATCGCCGCCGCAGGAACGGCTCTGGCCCGCGCCCTCCAGCGCATCACCGCCTCCGCCCTCGGCCCGTACCAGAGCGCCGTCATCCGGATCGGCTTCGCCGCCACCTACCTGTTCTTCCTGCTGCGCGAGCTGCCGCACCGCCACGAGCTGTACGGCCCCGACAGCCCGTGGCACTGGGACCTGGCCCGGCAGCTCACGGCGGGCAACGACGCCTTCTCCGTCCTCCTGTGGTCGGACAGCGCCCTCTGGTTCGAGGTGGTGTACGCGCTGACCGTGCTGTCGGCCGCCGGCCTCCTCCTGGGGTGGCGCACCCGCGTCACGTCGGTCCTCTTCATGGTCGGCGTGCTCTCCGTGCAGAACCGCAGCGTCTTCATGGGCGACGGTGGCGACAACGTCATCCACCTGATGGCGATCTACCTCGTGCTGACGCGCTGCGCCCAGGTCTGGTCGCTGGACGCCCGGCGCTCCGCCCGCGACGCGGAGCGCGGCACGCTCGGCCTGCCGCCCCGGCGGGACGTCGTGGGGCCGCTGCTCTGGGCGGTCCTCGGCCCGGCCCTGCTGACCGCCACCGTGATGGAAGGCCTCGGCGGGACCTGGTGGTTCCCGGTCCTGCTGTGGATCCTCTGGCTCTCCGCCGCCGCCTGGTGGGCCGCGAACCGCTACGCCCCGCACGGGCAGCAACGCGCCCTGCTGGACGTGCTGGCCAACCTCGCCCACAACGCCACGCTCGTCGTGATCATGGTGGAGGTCTGCCTGATCTACGCGACCGCCGGCTGGTACAAGATCCAGGGCTCGCGCTGGCAGGACGGCACCGCGCTGTACTACCCGCTCAAGCTCGACTACTTCGCCCCGTGGCCCGCCCTCTCGGACGTGCTCGCCTCCAGCGGGGTGATGGTGATGGTGCTGACGTACGCGACGGTCATCGTCCAGGTCGCGTTCCCGTTCACCCTGTTCAACCGGCGGCTCAAGAACGTCCTGCTGGTCATCATGATCGGCGAGCACGCCGGGATCGCGCTGCTGCTCGGACTGCCCTTCTTCTCGATGGCGATGATCGCGGCGGACGCGGTGTTCCTGCCGACGGTCTTCCTCGTCTGGCTGGGCGGCCGGGCCGCGCTGGGCCGGCGGCGGCTGCTCGCAAGGCTGCCCCTGTCCGCCCGGTCCCGGAAGGGGCGGGAGGCGCCGGGCGCCGCGGAGGTTCCCGGCGCACGGCCGGTGGCCGACGCGGCCGGACCGGGGGGCGGAGGCCGCGGCGGTCCGGGGGAGGCCCCGCCGCACGGTGCCGGCGGGGGCCATACGCTCGTCGGGTGAGCAGCGAGACCGGCACGGCCGGCAGTACCCCAGAGCCCGCGCCCGTGGACCCCTCGGCACCGGAGCCCCCGCCCGTGGACCCCGTCCCGGCCGAGCCCCTCCAGTACGACGACGGCTACGGGCAGGTGATCGGCGTCGGGCCGCACCCGCTGCCGTGGCCCGAGGGCGAGCGGTACGACCCCGAGCTGCTGGCCCACGGCGACCGGCGCAACGTCGGTGACGCCTACCGCTACTGGACGCGGGAGGCGATCGTGGCCGACCTCGACCTGCGGCGGCACGACTTCCACGTGGCCGTGGAGAACTGGGGCCACGACTTCAACATCGGCTCGGTCGTCCGGACCGCCAACGCCTTCCTGGCGAAGGAGATCCACATCGTGGGCCGGCGGCGCTGGAACCGGCGCGGCGCGATGGTCACCGACCGCTACCAGCATGTGCGCCACCACCCGGACACGGCGGACCTGACCGCGTGGGCCGCGGCCCAGGGGCTGCCGATCATCGGGATCGACAACCTCCCCGGCGCCGTACCGCTGGAGCGGACCGAGCTGCCGCGCCGGTGTGTGCTGCTGTTCGGGCAGGAGGGGCCGGGCCTGACCGAGGAGGCGCGCGAACACGCCTCGATGGTGTGCTCGATCGCGCAGTTCGGCTCGACCCGGTCCATCAACGCGGGGGCCGCGGCGGCGATCGCGATGCACGCCTGGGTGCAGCGGTACGCCGATGTCCCCGATCCCCGGGACACCCCCTAGGCCTGGCGGCGCACCTCCACCACACGGAAGCGGTTGGCGACGAAGGCCGCGTCGCACAGGGCCGCGTTGGCCGCCGGGTTGCCGCCCGAGCCGTGGAAGTCGGAGAACGCGGCCGTCTGGTTGACGTAGACCCCGCCGGTCAGGTTCAGCGAGAGCTGGGCCGACTCGTCCAGGCAGACGTCCTCGATCGCCCGCTCCACCTCGGCGGAGGTGGTGTAGGCGCCGACCGTCATCGCGCCCTTCTCGCGGATCGTGCGGCGGAGCAGCTCCACGGCGGCGGGCGTCGACTCGACCGCCACGGCGAAGGAGACCGGGCCGAAGCACTCCGAGAGGTAGGCCGCGTCCTCGTCGGTCTTGGTCCCGTCGAGCTTGACCACGACCGGCGTCACGACGACGGCGTCAGGGAAGTCGGCGCTGGCGACCGCACGCGAGGGCAGGGCGACCTCACCCAGCTCACCGGCCCCCTCCACCCGCGCCTTGACGTCCGGGTTGACCAGGGCGCCGAGCAGGGCCGCCGCGCGGGCGTCGTCGCCGAGGAGGCCGGTGACGGCCGCCGCGATGTCGGCGACCACGTCGTCGTAGGACTTGGCGCCGTCGTCGGTGGTGATGCCGTCGCGGGGGATCAGCAGGTTCTGCGGGGTGGTGCACATCTGGCCGCTGTAGAGCGAGAGCGAGAACGCCAGGTTGCCGAGCATGCCCCGGTAGTCGTCGGTGGAGTCGACGACGATCGTGTTGACGCCGGCCTTCTCCGTGTAGACCTGCGCCTGGCGGGCGTTGGCCTCCAGCCAGTCGCCGAAGGCGGTGGAGCCGGTGTAGTCGATGATCCGGATCTCGGGGCGGACCGCGAGGGTCTTGGCGATGCCCTCGCCGGGCCGCTCGGCGGCGAGCGCGACCAGGTTGGGGTCGAAGCCCGCGTCGGCCAGCACCTCACGGGCGATCCGCACGGTGAGCGCCAGCGGCAGCACGGCCCTGGGGTGCGGCTTCACCAGCACCGGGTTGCCCGTGGCGAGCGAGGCGAACAGGCCCGGGTAGCCGTTCCACGTGGGGAAGGTGTTGCAGCCGATGAGGAGCGAGATCCCGCGGCCGGTCGTGGTGAACGACTTGGTCAGCTTGAGTGGATCGCGCTTGCCCTGCGGCTTGGACCAGTCCGCGGTCTCCGGTGTGCGGACCTGCTCCTGATAGGCGTACGCGACGGCTTCCAGACCGCGGTCCTGCGCGTGCGGGCCGCCCGCCTGGAACGCCATCATGAAGGCTTGACCACTGGTGTGCATCACGGCGTGGGCCAGCTCGTGGGTGCGGGCGCTGATCCGCGCCAGGATCTCCAGACAGACCAGGGCCCGGGTCTCGGGACCCGCCGCCCGCCAGGCGCCGGTGCCGGCCCGCATCGCCGGGAGCAGGACGTCCACATCGGCGTGCGGATACTCGACGCCGAGCTCCGGGCCGTACGGCGAGGTCTCCCCGCCCGTCCAGCCGTCGGTGCCCGGCTGGTCCAGGTCGAGCCGGGTGTTCAGCACCGCGTCGAACGCGGCTTTGCCCTCAGCCGCCCCGAGACTGCCCGGAGCGCCGCCCTCGCCGTAGGCCTTCGGGTGCTCGGGGTGCGGTGACCAGTACGCGCGGGTACCGATCGTGTCGAGGGCCTGGTCGAGCGTGGGCCGGTGGGTCTCGGACAGCTGCTGGGGGGTGAGCGCGGCGGCCATGGCGGACCAACTCCTCATCGAGCCGGGCGGGGACGTACGGACGGAGTTAGAGTAACCGAACGATCGGTCGGGACAAGGGGCCCCAGGGAACCTGTGGACAACTCATGGGGGAGGATCGCGGACATGACCACGGCCAAGCGGGACACGTACACCCCGGAGACTCTGCTCACCGTCGCTGTTCGGGTCTTCAACGAGCGCGGTTACGACGGCACCTCCATGGAGCATCTCTCCAGGGCGGCGGGCATCTCCAAGTCCTCCATCTACCACCATGTGGCGGGCAAGGAAGAGCTGCTGCGCCGGGCCGTGAGCCGGGCGCTCGACGGGCTGTTCGCCGTCCTCGACGAGCCGGGGGCGGTGCGCGGGCGCGCGATCGAGCGGGTCGAGTACGTCACGCGCCGGACCGTCGAGGTGCTGATGGCCGAGGTCCCCTACGTCACGCTGCTGTTGCGGGTGCGCGGCAACACCAAGACCGAGCGCTGGGCACTGGAGCGGCGGCGCGAGTTCGACCACCGGGTGGCCGAGCTGCTGAAGGCCGCGGTCGCCGACGGCGATCTCCGGGCCGATGTGGACATACGGCTGGCCACCCGGCTGCTGTTCGGCATGGTCAACTCGCTGGTCGAGTGGTACCGGCCGCAGCCGGGCGGCTTCCCGGGGGAGGAGCAGCTCGCCGACACGGTCGTCCAGCTCGCCTTCGAGGGGATGCGGGCGACCGGCCGCTGAGCCCGCGCGCGCCGGGCGCCCGGCCCGGCCGACGCCGGGGCGCGTTCAGGCCAGTTCCGCCGGGCGGTCCGGGCGGGGACCTAGGTCCGTCTCCTCGAAGACCAGCAGCGTGCGCGTCGACAGCACCTCGGGGATGGACTGGATCCGGGTGAGGACCAGTTCGCGCAGCGCCCGGTTGTCCGGCGTGTGCACCAGCAGCAGGACGTCGAAGTCCCCGCTGACCAGCGCGATGTGCGTGGCACCGGGGAGCGCCTGGAGCTGCTCGCGCACGGTGCGCCAGGAGTTCTGCACGATCTTGAGCGTGATGTACGCAGACGCGCCCTGCCCGGCCCGCTCGTGGTCGACCCGCGCGCCGAAGCCGCGGATCACACCGTCCTCGACCAGCCGGTTGATCCGGGCGTAGGCGTTGGCGCGCGAGACATGGACCCGCTCGGCCACCGACCGTATCGAGGCGCGGCCGTCCGTCTGGAGGATGCGCAGGATGTCGCGGTCGATGGCGTCCAGGGGGCGCGCGGGCGGGACCTGGCCGGGGCCCTCGCCCCGGTCGGCCATTTGTTCAGCTGCCATCTGCCCGCGCCTCCCTGTTGTGGACGACCTGCCTCTATCCCAGGCTGTGGAGAACCGTTTGTCCACAGGCTGAAGGTGCCTGTAGCCAAAATGCGCCCGCGACCGAACAATCGGTTGGTGAGGCGCACCACACCCGTGCCTCGCCGGCTGCGCGACACCTACGCGACATGTCCCGCCACCCCGACATATTTCGACACCCTCGAATTCTCGATCTCCATCGATGCCTGGAGGGCTTCCCATGACGGTCCAAGAGCTGCCCGGCGCGGCCGCCTACCGGCCCACGCCGCCCCCGGCCTGGAAGCCGATCACCGACCCCGCCCCGCTGCTCCCGGACCCGGAGCCCTACCGGGTGCTCGGTACGGACGCGGTCGCCGATGTGGACCCCGAGCTGCTGCTGCGGCTCCACGCCGAGCTGGTCCGCGGGCGCCGGTACAACACGCAGGCCACCGCGCTGACCAAGCAGGGCCGTCTGGCGGTCTACCCGTCGAGCACCGGCCAGGAGGCGTGCGAGATCGCCGCGGCCCTGGTGCTGGAGGACCGGGACTGGCTCTTCCCCAGCTACCGGGACACGCTCGCGGCCGTGGCGCGCGGACTCGACCCGGTCGAGGCGCTGACCCTGCTGCGCGGCGACCGGCACACCGGTTACGACCCGCGTGAGCACCGCATCGCCCCGCTCTGCACCCCGCTCGCCACCCAGCTGCCGCACGCGGTGGGCCTGGCGCACGCCGCTCGGCTCAAGGGCGACGACGTGGTCGCGCTGGCCATGGTCGGCGACGGCGGCACCAGCGAGGGCGACTTCCACGAGGCGCTGAACTTCGCGGCCGTCTGGAAGGCGCCCGTCGTCTTCCTCGTCCAGAACAACGGCTTCGCGATCTCCGTCCCGCTGGCCAAACAGACCGCCGCCCCCTCCCTCGCCCACAAGGCCGTGGGGTACGGGATGCCGGGCCGGCTGGTCGACGGCAACGACGCCGCCGCCGTGCACCAGGTGCTGAGCGAGGCCGTGGCCCGGGCTCGCAGGGGCGAGGGCCCGACGCTGGTCGAGGCCGTCACCTACCGCATGGAGGCCCACACCAACGCCGACGACGCCACCCGCTACCGGGTCGACAGCGAGGTCGAGGCCTGGCGGGCGCACGACCCGCTGCGGCTGCTGGAGCGCGAGCTGACCGGCCGCGGGCTGCTCGACGACGAGGGCATCGAGCGGGCGAAGGAGGCCGCCGAACGCATGGCGGCCGCGCTGCGCGACCGGATGAACGCCGATCCGGTGCTCGCGCCGATGGACCTCTTCACCCACGTGTACGCGCAGCAGACCAGCCAGCTCCAGGAGCAGGCCGCCGCCCTGCGCGCCGAGCTGGACGCCGAGCAGGACCACGAGCACAGCGCGGAGGCAAGACGATGACCACCGCGGCGACGAAGACCGGCGGACGCCCCGCGAAGGCGAAACCCGCCACCATGGCGCAGGCCCTCGGGCGGGCCCTGCGCGACGCGATGGCCGAGGACCCGACCGTGCACGTGCTCGGCGAGGACGTCGGCACCCTGGGCGGGGTCTTCCGGATCACCGACGGGCTGGCGAAGGAGTTCGGCGACGAGCGGTGCACCGACACCCCGCTGGCCGAGGCGGGCATTCTCGGGGCGGCCGTCGGCATGGCGATGTACGGGCTGCGGCCCGTGGTGGAGATGCAGTTCGACGCGTTCGCCTATCCGGCGTTCGAGCAGCTGATGAGCCATGTCGCCAAGATGCGCAACCGCACCGGGGGAGCCATGCCGCTCCCCATCACCGTGCGCGTGCCCTACGGCGGCGGGATCGGCGGGGTGGAGCACCACAGCGACTCCTCCGAGGCGTACTACATGGCCACCCCGGGTCTGCACGTCGTCACGCCGGCCACGGTGGAGGACGCGTACGGGCTGCTGCGCGCCTCCATCGCCTCGGACGACCCGGTGGTCTTCCTGGAGCCCAAGCGGCTCTACTGGTCCAAGGCCGACTGGTCGCCCGAGGCCCCGGCCGCGGTCGAGCCGGTCGGCAGGGCCGTGGTCCGGCGCCCCGGGCGCAGCGCCACGCTGATCACGTACGGGCCCTCCCTTCCGGTCTGCATGGAGGCCGCCGAGGCGGCCGTCGCGGAGGGCTGGGACCTCGAAGTCGTGGACCTGCGCTCCTTGGTGCCGTTCGACGACGAGACGGTCGCGGCCTCGGTGCGGCGCACCGGCCGTGCGGTCGTCGTCCACGAGTCCCCCGGTTTCGGGGGCCCCGGCGGTGAGATCGCGGCCCGGATCACCGAGCGGTGCTTCCACCACCTGGAGGCCCCGGTGCTGCGGGTGGCCGGGTTCGACATCCCTTACCCGCCGCCCATGCTGGAGCGGCACCATCTGCCGGGAGTGGACCGGGTGCTCGACGCGGTGGCGCGGTTGCAGTGGGAGGCGGACAGCTGATGGCCCAGGTCCTCGAATTCAAGCTGCCGGACCTCGGTGAGGGGCTGACCGAGGCGGAGATCGTGCGCTGGCTGGTGGAGGTCGGCGATGTCGTCGCCATCGACCAGCCGGTCGTCGAGGTCGAGACGGCCAAGGCGATGGTGGAGGTGCCCTGCCCCTACGGGGGCGTGGTGACCGCCCGGTTCGGCGAGGAGGGTTCCGAACTCCCGGTCGGCGCTCCGCTGCTGACGGTGGCGGTGGGGGCGGTGGAGGCCGCCTCGCAGGGGGACGACGGATCTGCCGCCGCCGAGCCCTCCGGGTCCGGGAACGTGCTCGTGGGGTACGGGACCGGCGCGCCGGCAGCCAGGCGCCGGCGTATCCGGCCGGAGCGGAACGGCGCCCCGGCAGTTCCCGCGGCCGGCTCCGCCCCCGTGGCCGCCGCGCTTCCCGCGGCCATTCCCGCCCCCGTGGACGCCGCGGCTCCCGCAGCCGGTCCCGCGCCGGTCCCGTCCGGCGAAGTCAACGGTCGGCAGGGGCCCGTGGCCGTGGTCTCGCCACTCGTACGGCGGCTGGCCCGGCAGCACGAGATCGATCTGCGGCGGCTGACGGGATCGGGGCCCGACGGGCTCATCCTGCGTGTCGACGTCGACTCCGCGATCCGGCGGGCCGGGGAGGCCACGGAGGCGGAGCCCCGTACGGCAGCCGAGCCGATCGCGGCGCAGGCTCCCACGGCCCGGGGAGGCACGGCCGCGTCGGTCGCCGAGCGGATTCCGCTGCGCGGGGTGCGTGGAGCGGTGGCCGACAAGCTGTCGCGCAGCCGGAGCGAGATCCCGGACGCCACCTGCTGGGTCGACGCGGACGCCACCGAGCTGATGGCCGCCAGGGCCGCGATGAACGCCGCCTCGGGCCCCTCCGGCGGGCCCAAGGTGTCGGTCCTGGCGCTGCTGGCGCGGATCTGCACGGCGGCGCTGAACCGGTATCCCGAGCTCAACTCCACCGTCGACACGGCCGCGCGGGAGATCGTGCGCCTGCCCGGCGTGCACCTCGGGTTCGCGGCGCAGACGGAGCGGGGCCTCGTCGTCCCGGTCGTCCGGGACGCGCACACCCGCAACGCCGAGTCGGTCGGGGCCGAGATCGCCCGGCTGACCGAGCTGGCGCGGACGGGGAAGCTCAGCCCGGCCCAGCTCACCGGAGGCACGTTCACGCTGAACAACTACGGGGTGTTCGGGGTCGACGGTTCGACGCCGATCATCAACCACCCCGAAGCGGCGATGCTCGGCGTCGGCCGGATCATGCCCAAGCCCTGGGTGCACAACGGTGAGCTGGCCGTACGTCAGGTCGTCCAGCTCTCGCTCACCTTCGACCACCGGGTGTGCGACGGCGGAACGGCCGGGGGCTTCCTCCGGTACGTGGCCGACTGCGTGGAGCAGCCGGCGGTGCTGCTGCGCACCCTGTAGGGCCTCCGGTCGCCCCGCGGAGCCCGGCGTCGGGCGGACGTCCCCTCCGGACCTGGCCTGTGGCCACCCCGGAGGGGACGTCGGACACAGGCGCCGCCCATACTCGACGTATGACCGCCTACGACGTGATCGTGCTGGCCGGCGGGGCCGCCAAGCGGCTCGGCGGCGCCGACAAGCCGGCCGTGCGGGTCGGCGGCCGCGCGCTGCTCGACCGGGTCCTGGCGGCCTGCGACGGCGCGGCGGCCACCGTCGTGGTGGGCGGCCGCAGGCCCACCTCCCGGCCGGTGACCTGGACGCGCGAAGTCCCTGAGGGGGGCGGCCCGTTGGCCGCGCTCGGCGCGGGGGTGCGGCTGACGGCGGCGGAGCGGGTGCTCGTCCTCTCCGCCGACCTTCCGTTCCTGGGGCCGGCCACGGTCGACGCCTTGCTCGCCGCCGCCGGTGAGGACGGCCGGGAGGGCGCGCTCTGCACCGACCCCGACGGCCGCGACCAGCCGCTCGTCGCCGTCTACCGCGCGGAGCCGCTCCGCCGGGAGCTGGCCCTGCTCGCCACCGAGCACGGCGGCCTCGCCGGGCTGCCGCTCAGGCTGTTGACCGGGGAACTGGACCTCGCCCGGGTCGACGCCGGGCCGCATGCCGCGTTCGACTGCGACACTTGGGACGACATCGCCACCGCCCGGGCCCGGATCAGGGAGCATGGGGCCGTGCTGGACGAATGGATCACCTCGGTCAAGAACGAACTGGGAATCGACCTCGACGTCGACACCGATGTCCTGCTCGACCTCGCCCGCGACGCCGCGCACGGGGTCGCGCGGCCCGCCGCCCCGCTCACGACCTTCCTGGTGGGGTACGCGGCCGCCCGGGCGAGCGCCGGCGCCGGGCCGGAGGAAGCCGCGGCGGCGGTCGCCGAAGCCGCCCGCAAGGCCACCGCGCTCGCCCTGCGCTGGGAGGCCGAGGCCGCGGAGGAGGGGAGCGGGGCGGAGGCGAGCGGCGACGGGGCCGGAACGCCATGACGGGCGGCGCCCCGACCGGACGCAACGGCATGGCGGGCGGCGCTCCGACCGGACGCAACGGCATGGCGGGCGGCGCTCCGACCGGACGCAACGGCATGGCGGGCGGCGCTCCGACCGGACGCAACGGCATGGCGGGCGGCGCTCCGACCGGACGCAACGCCATGACGGGCAGCGCCCCGACCGGCCCCGACAGGGCCTTGGCGCGTGCCGCGGCCGAGGAGCTGGCCGTCGAGCAGGCCCTGGCACTGGTCGGCGGCCGTCATCAGGTGCGTCATCCGGTGAACGACCAGGCGAGCGATCACGTGCCGTGTGACCAGGAGCCCGGCGGGCCCACCGACGCGTCGGACGACCCGCGGCCTTCCTCGTACCCGCCCCTCCCCCCGTACGCGACGTCCGGCACCCCCACCCCCGCGCCGCCCACTCCCACGCCGCCCTCCCCCGCGCCCGACCTCCCCTGGGACCGGGCGCGGGTCGTCGCCGCGCGGGCCGGGCGGGGCGGGCCGCGCGCCGTGGTCCGGCTGTCGCTGGACCACGCCCTGGGACAGGTACTGGCCGAGCCGCTCGCCGCGCTCACCGACCTGCCGCCCTTCGACACCTCGGCCATGGACGGCTGGGCCGTCGCCGGACCGGGCCCCTGGACCTTCGAGGAGGGCGCGGGACTGCTGGCCGGCACCGGATCGAGTGCCGGCCCCGCCCCCGCCCTGCCCGACGGCACCGCCGTACGCATCGCCACCGGAGCCCGTACCCCCGCCGACACCACCTCGGTCATCCGCAGCGAGCACGCCCAGGTCGACGAGGCCAGGCGGCTGCTCTCCACCCGGCGGCCCGTCGTCACCGGGCAGGACATCCGCCCCCGGGGCCAGGAGTGCCGCTCGGGCGACCAGCTGGTACCCGCCGGGATGGTGGTCACCCCGGCGGTGCTCGGGCTGGCCGCCGCCGCCGGGTACGACGCCCTGCCCGCCGTCGCCCGGCCCCGGGTCGACGTCCTCGTCCTCGGAGACGAACTCCTCGCCGCGGGCCTCCCGCACGACGGCCTCATCCGCGACGCCTTCGGCCCCATGCTCGGCCCCTGGCTGCGGGCCCTGGGCGCCGAGGTGTCCGGCCCCAGCCGCCTCGGGGACGACGCCGAGGCGCTGCGCGAGGCCCTCGCCTCCTGCGACGCCGATGTGATCGTCACCACCGGCGGGACCGCGGCGGGCCCGGTCGACCATGTGCACCCGGTCCTGGCCGCCCTCGGCGCCGAACTGCTGGTGGACGGCGTCGCCGTCCGCCCCGGCCACCCGATGCTGCTGGCCCGGCTCTCCCCGGACGGGCCGTACCTGGTCGGGCTGCCCGGCAACCCGCTCGCCGCCGTATCGGGGCTCCTGACCATCGCCGAACCGCTGCTCGCGGGGCTCGCGGGCCGCCCGGCCCAGGACGCCTACCGGGCGCTCGTCCACGCCGATGTGCCCGGACATCCGCACGACACCCGCCTCGTCCCCGTGGTCCACCGCGCGGGGCCGGCGGGCGGCCGGGACCACGTGGCGCCCCTGCGGTACAACGGTCCCGCCATGCTGCGCGGGATCGCCGTGGCGGACGGACTGGCCGTCGTACCCCCCGGCGGGGTACGGTCCGGCACCGAGGTGGAGATTATCGATCTCCCATGGGCCCCGGCGACGCCGTGGACGGAAGGGTGTTTCACGTGAAACTTCCCGGCCACGACGCGATGGCCAGGCGCGCCGACGAACATGTCGTGCCGACGCGGGTGATGCTCCCCCGGCGGGTCGTCGACGGTCCGGCCCGGCAGGTCGGCAAGCGGCTGCTGATGGCGCTGCTCGTGCTGGCCGCGACGGTGCTGATCGTCTGGCTCGACCGCGCGGGCTACAACGACAACGCCGACGGCAAGGTCGACCTGCTGGACGCGGTCTACTACGCGACGGTCACCCTGTCCACCACCGGGTACGGCGACATCACCCCGTACAGCGACGGCGCCCGGCTGATCAACGTGGTGCTCGTGACACCGCTGCGCGTGATGTTCCTGATCATCCTGGTCGGCACCACTCTCGAAGTCCTCACGGAACGGACCCGCGAGGACTTCCGGCTGAAGCGTTGGAGATCCAACTTGCGTGACCACACCGTCGTCGTCGGCTTCGGCACCAAGGGCCGTTCGGCGATCCAGACCCTCTGCGCCACCGGTCTGCCGAAGGAGCAGATCGTCATCGTCGATCCGGCCTCCAAGGTGATCGAGGCGGCCAACGCCGAAGGCTTCACCGGCGTGCTCGGTGACGCCACGCGCAGCGATGTGCTGCTGCGGGCCGAGCTCCAGAAGGCACGTCAGATCATCATCGCCACCCAGCGGGACGACACCGCCGTGCTGGTCGCGCTGACCGCGCGTCAGCTGAACCGCGGGGCGAAGATCGTGGCGGCGGTCCGCGAGGAGGAGAACGCGCCGCTGCTGCGGCAGTCCGGTGCCGACGCGGTGATCACCAGCAGTGGCGCCGCCGGACGGCTGCTCGGCCTCTCCGTCCTCAGCCCCAGCGCGGGCACGGTGATGGAGGACCTGATCCAGCAGGGCAGCGGCCTCGACCTCGTCGAACGGCCGGTGATAAAGGCCGAGGTGGGCAAGAGCGTCCGGGAGACCGACGACCTGGTCGTGAGTGTGCTGCGCGGGCACCGGCTGCTCGGTTACGACGATCCGGCGGCCAGCCCGTTGCAGCTGACGGACCGGGTCATCACCATCGTGCGCGCCACGCCGCCGACCGGCTCCGGTCCTTCGGGCCCCTCCCTGCCTCACCTGCCGCACCACCGCCCCTGACCCGGTGAGCCGCGCGGCCGGCCGTGCGAGGAGCGCGTCCGGCCGACGGCGGGAGTAGCCTCGCGGCCATGCATGCGATCACGATCCCCGAACCCGGTGGCCCCGAGGCACTCGTCTGGGCCGAAGTACCCGATCCCGTACCCGGCGACGGCGAGGTCCTCGTCGAGGTCGTCTCCAGCGCCGTCAACCGCGCCGATGTCCTCCAGCGCCAGGGCTTCTACGAGCCGCCGCCCGGCTCGTCCCCCTACCCCGGTCTGGAGTGCGCGGGCCGTATCGCGGCGCTCGGCCCGGGGGTGAGCGGCTGGGCGGTCGGCGACGCGGTGTGCGCGCTGCTGTCGGGTGGCGGTTACGCGGAGAAGGTCGCCGTACCGGCGGGCCAGCTCCTGCCCGTACCGGACGGCGTGGATCTGACGGTGGCGGCCGCGCTGCCCGAGGTGACCGCGACCGTCTGGTCCAACGTCTTCATGGTCGCCCACCTCCGCCCCGGCGAGACGCTGCTGGTCCACGGCGGGTCCAGCGGTATCGGCACGATGGCGATCCAGCTGGCGAAGGCGGTCGGCGCCCGGGTGGCGGTCACAGCGGGCAGCCCGCAGAAGCTCGCCGAGTGCGCCGCGCTCGGCGCCGACATCCTCATCGACTACCGCGAGCAGGACTTCGTGGCGGAGCTGGCGAAGGCGACCGACGGCGCGGGGGCGGACGTCATCCTGGACATCGTCGGCGCCAAGTACCTGGACCGGAACGTGCAGGCGCTCGCCGTCAACGGCCGCCTGGCGATCATCGGCCTCCAGGGCGGCGTGAAGGGCGAGCTGAACCTCGGCGCCCTGCTGACCAAGCGGGCCGCCGTCACCGCGACCTCCCTGCGGGGCCGCCCGCTCGACGAGAAGACCGCCATCATCGCCGCCGTACGCGAGCATGTGTGGCCGCTGATCGCCGACGGGGTGGTCCGGCCCGTCGTCGACCGTACGGTGCCCATGGCGGACGCCGCTCAGGCGCACCGGGTGCTTGAGTCCAGCTCCCACATCGGCAAGGTGCTGCTGGTCACGCCGGGCGCGTGAGCAGGCGGAACGCAGAACGGGGCCCGGCACACCACGGTGTGCCGGGCCCCGCTTCCGTTGTACGCCGTCGGCTGTGGCTACAGGTACGGGCCCGAACGGATCGGTCCGTGCGGGTCCCCGCCGCCTTCCTCGTCCTCATGGGTCATTCCGGGCGGCAGCGCGCGGCGCATCTGCTCCAGCTGGGCTCGGGCCGCCATCTGCTGGGCGAACAGCGCCGTCTGGATGCCGTGGAACAGGCCCTCCAGCCAGCCCACCAGCTGGGCCTGCGCGATCCGCAGCTCGGCCTCGGAGGGCACCGACTCCTCGGTGAACGGCAGGGAGAGCCGCTCCAGCTCCTCCACCAGCTCCGGCGCGAGACCGTCCTCCAGCTCCTTCACGGAGCTGGCGTGGATCTCCTTCAGCCGGACCCGGCTCGCCTCGTCGAGAGGAGCCGCCCTGACCTCCTCCAGAAGCTGCTTGATCATGCTGCCGATGCGCATGACTTTCGCGGGCTGCTCGACCATTTCCGTCACCGGGACCTCGCGCGACTCGTCGTCACTGGCACCGCCGCCGACAGCCATTCCGTCCTGGCCCACGACAAGGACCTGCGGATGCTCCTGCGACCGGTCATTCCTCGGCATTTCCATGCCGCCATTGTCTCGCACACATGCCGTACCCCACGTTGGTGCCCCCGGAAACGGATGATCCACCGTCTCCGGGGGCACCGAAGTGAGCGGCCCTACCCCGCGCGTCGGGCCAGCTTCAGCCGGGAGCTGGTGAGTGCGGCGGCGAGCAGCCCGGCCAGCACCGGGACGACCAGGGCCAGCAGGGTGATGGTCTCCCACGGCATCACGATCGGTGTGTACGCCGACTCCATCGGATCCGACCGCATCTGTGCCAGGGCCTCGCGCAGGTCGGTCAGGCGCAGGGCGACCGCGGGCACGATCCCCGCCGCCGTGCCCAGCAGCACCCCGGTGAGGGCGACGACCAGGCACTGGAACCCGGAGAGCGAGCGCCGCACGCCCGGGGGCGCTCCCACCGCGCTGAGCGTGGTGAGGTCGGCCTCGGCGTCGGCCTTGGAGAGCCCGGTGGTGATGGCGGCCGCGCCCAGGGTGACGACCCCGGCGAAGAGGGCGAGGATCAGCAGGACCGCCTCGTCCTCCCGCTGCTGCTGAGGACTCGCGGTCATCACGTACGCGCGGTTTCCGGCCTGCTCGATCGCCGCGTCGGCCGCCTGCCGCTCGGCGTCGTCCGGCTCACGGCTCAGCGTGTAGACGCTGGCGTGGTCCTCGGCGTGCAGGCCGAGCCCGTCCGCGGTCCGCTGCGGCAGGATCAGCCGGATGCCCGGGGTCGACGCGTAGCGGTCCGGCGCGACGTACACCTTCAGCCGGTCCGTGGTGGTGCGGGCCTTGCCGGGGTGCCGGGCGCGGTTCTTCTTGTCCCGGTCGTTGTAGGTGTGGACGGCCTTGAGGGTGACCTCGCCGTTCTTCGCGTACGCCGGGTTGAGCAGGACGGGTACGCCCGCGGCCAGGGCCTTCGCCGCCGCCGGGTCGTCGAGCTTCACGTACGAGGTGAGCAGCCCGGCGTCACCGACGACGACCTTGCTGTCGTCGGAGCCGAGCGAGACGGAGGTGAACTTCTCGTCCATGCAGGCGGGGGAGTTCATCAGCCGCTTGTGCTCGTCGGCCGAGATCCGCAGGGCGAGCTCCTTGGCGCCCTTGCCCTTCAGGGGACAGGAGTGACCCTTTCCGGTGGGCTTGACGATCTCCATGGACCCGCAGCCGCCCTCCTCCTCGTAGTACACCGAGCAGTCGCTGCCGGCCCAGACCCTCCCGATGTCGGCGCGCCCGCCGCTGACGGGGTAGTTCTGCTCGACGGCGGCCCGTGCGCGGGGCAGGGCGCTCTTCTCGGTGGTGTCGAAGACCATCAGCGCGGCGGTGCCCGCGGTCAGGTCGGGCCGGTGGTCGTACGCCTGCTCGGCGGCGCTGCTGCTGGTGTACGTGGCGATGGCGACGCTGCCCGCGACGGCCGCCATGACGGCGGCGACGGCGGGGGCGGTACGGCCCCGGTTGCGGGCCGCGTCGCGCAGGGCCATGCGGGGCGTCAGCGGCAGCCGGCGGCCGAGGCGGCCGAGGAGACCGACGATGACCGGGATGCAGCCGAGGAGGCCGAGTTCGGCGAGTACGGAACCGCCCGCGACCAGCTTGGTGTTGCCGCTGACGCCTCCGTACACCGCGACGGCGATGCCGCCCGCGAGCACGAGGGAACCGACGACCGGCAGCACACGGGAGCTGCGGCGGGAACCGCGGCGGCCGGTGAGCGACTCCAGCACGGACTGGCGTCCCGCCACGATCGCGGGGGCGAGGGCGGCGAGGACCCCGGTGACCAGGCCGAGTACGGCGATGGCGAGGATCTCCCAGGGCCGGACGGTCAGTTCACCGAAGCGGTTGCCGGTGAAGTCCTCGATCATCGGGCGGAACAGGGCGGTGAGGCCGAACCCGGCCCCGACGCCGACGGCGGCGCCGACCGCGCCGAGCACCGCACCGCCCGCGAGCACCACGGCCCGGACCTGGCTCCGGGTGCCACCGCACGAACCGACCAGGCCCAGCTGCCGGCGCGAACGGCGGGCGCCCACGGCGAACGCCGGTCCGGCCAGCAGCACGATCTCCAGGACGGCCATGGCGGCCACCGTGAGGGCCGCCGCGGTCAGCTCCGCGTCGTTGCTCTCCCAGCTCTCCGTGTGCGCGGCCATGGGCACTTCGGAGTCCGGCGGCGGGTCCAGGACGACCTGGCGGGCTCGGACCACCACGCCCCTGTCGTTGGCGGCGAGCACGTCGGGCCAGGTCACGCCGGTTCCGGGCGGACCCTGGACCAGCCACTTCATGTCGCTCGCCTGGGGCGGCAGGATCTCCTTGTCACCGTCCGCCGTCTTCTGCCACGGGGTGATGACCGCGCCGGGAACGGCGAACAGGGACTCCTTGGCCAGCTCGGCGGGGAGTTCCACCGCACCGGTGAGGGTGTAGGCCTGCTGGGGGCCGCGCACGGTGACGCGGTCGCCGATCGACAGCCCGGACGCCTCGATGAAGGCCTCGGTCGCCGCCACCTCGTTCTCGGCCCGCGGGTAGGCGCCGTCGGTCAGTTCGACCCGGCCGCGCAGCAGCGGGTCCGCGACGGCCAGTTCGGTGATCTCGGTGTCGGTGATGCCGTGGCGGGTCGTCACGGACGCGGGCACGGACTGCTCGGTGAGGTACCGCGAGCCCTTAGGGAAGGTCGCCGGTACGTCGAGGCGTTTCCGCTGGTCCTCGGGAAGGGGGTCCGGGGCGTCCTCGGGCGTCTGCCACAGGGCACCGTCGGGCATCTGCTCCAGCCGGACGGAGCCCATCCCCTGGTCCGAGTAACGGGCGTCGGCCGCCCCCAGCTCCGCCGTCAGCTCCTCCGCCAGGGTGGGCAGGGCGCTGCGGTACGTCACGTCGGCGGCGGTCACCCCGAGGACCGGCAGGGCGATCATGGCGACGACGAGGGCGCTGCGGCCCTTGGCCCGCGCGGCGTCGCGTCTGGCTATGCGGAGGGCGGCGCGCCACCCGGAGAAGGGGCTCACTCGGCGGTCCCGGAAGCGGCGGAGGTGGTCCCGGCGGCTCCCGCGAGCAGCGAGTCGGCCCCGGTGGTCAGCGTCTGGTCGACGATCGAGCCGTCGCGGAGGAAGACGACCCGGTCGGCCCAGGCCGCGTACCGGGGCTCATGGGTCACCATGACCCCCGCCGCTCCCTGGTCGCAGCGGGTGCGCAGCAGGGCGAGGACGGCCTCGCCGGTCTCGGAGTCGAGCGCTCCGGTCGGCTCGTCGGCGAGCACGAGGCGCCGCTCGCCGACCAGGGCGCGGGCGATGGCGACGCGCTGCTGCTGGCCGCCGGACATCTCGTCGGGGAAGCGGTCGGCTATCTCGGTCAGCTTCATCTCGGCCAGAGCGGCGAGGGCTTCCTTGCGGGCCTTGCGTACGGAGACGCCGTCGAGTTCGCGGGGCAGCGCGATGTTCTCGGCGGCCGTCAGGGCGGGGATGAGGTTGTAGTCCTGGAAGACGTATCCGACGCTTCGGCGGCGCAGGGCGGCGACGCCCTTGCGGCCGAGGGAGGCGATGTCCTGGCCCTCGATGATCACGTGACCGCTGGTGGCGTTGTCGAGCCCGCCGGCCAGGGTCAGCAGGGTGGACTTGCCGGAGCCGGAGGGCCCCATCACGGCGACCAGCTCCCCCGGGTACACGGAGAGGCTGATGCCGCGCAGGGCGTGCACCTCGGCGATGCCGGAGCCGTGGGTACGGGTCAGCGCCCGCAGTTCGAGTACGGGGGCGCCTGAGGACGGCGGCGGTGTTTTGGCGGCGGGCGAGGACATGGTGGGTGGTTCCCCCTAGGACGAAACGCGCTGGTCGTGGAGTGCGGAACAGGAGTCGAGCAGGCTCAGCGCCGGGTCTTCGCCCGCCCCGTCAGAGACCGGGCCGGGCTCCGGGTGGCCGCCGGTCCGGGTTCGGTTGAGGGCTCGGTGGCGGCGGCCTCGGCGAGGCGGACGAGCCGCGACTCGCAGTGGTCGAGCCAGCGGGCCTCGGCCTCCGCCTGGAAGATCAGCTGCTCCACCACGAGGAGCCAGGCGACCTCGTCCCGGTCGGCCGGGACGTCGGCCAGGGCCTGCGCCTTGAGCCGGGTGTAGTCCTGCATGGCCTTGAGGGTGTGGTGGCGCTGGGACTGGATGACAGCGCGGATGTCGACACCCGGGGCCCCCACGGCCATGGCGAGCTTGATGGCCAGCTCGTCGCGGGGCGGACTGGTGCGGTCCACCGGGGTCTCGAACCAGTTGCGCAGCTCGGCCCGGCCGTCGCCGGTGATCGCGTAGAGGTCGTGCCCGGCGTCGTCGGCCCCCTCCTTGACGATCATGCCGTCGCGCTCCAGACGGCCGAGCGTCGTGTAGACCTGGCCGACGTTCAGGGGCCAGGTGGAGCCGGTGCGCGACTCGAACTCGGTGCGGAGCTGGGAGCCGTAGCGCGGGCCCCGCTCCAGGAGGGCCAGCAGCCCGTGACGGATCGACATACCGAGTATGTATACCGAGTATGTTGCTCCTGGCAAGTCCCTCCGGCGTACCGCTACGGAGGGCGGCGGTCAGTTCACGCGGCGCAAGCGGAACGCGAGGAAGCCGAGTCCCAGGCCGACCAGGGCGATGCCGGTACCCAGCGACACCTGCCGCACCTGCCGCAGGGCGGCGGCGTCCAGGGCGCGGGCGGCCGGAGTCCCGGGGTCGCGGGACGCCTCGGGCGACGGCGTGACGACCGGCAGGTCGGCGGCGCTCTCCTCGGGCTCGTCCGACGGTTCGGGATCGGCCGGCGGCTCGGCCCGCGCCAGCTCCAGCGGGGTCAGCGAGCGCCCGGGGCGCGCTTTCCCGGCCCCCGCCGCACGCCCGGCCATCGGTGCGGTGGACCCCGACACCTCGACCGAAACGGAACGGCCGGGCG
Organism: Streptomyces sp. NPDC088706; assembly: GCF_044752765.1. NCBI lineage: Bacteria > Bacillati > Actinomycetota > Actinomycetes > Kitasatosporales > Streptomycetaceae > Streptomyces > Streptomyces sp. NPDC088706. Next base: position 369,587 of record NZ_JBIVLW010000003.1, on the reverse strand, counting down.
AAGGGGACGCGGAGCCCGCCGGAGCCCCGGCGCCGTCGACGTACGCGGAGTCCGCGGACGGGTCGGAGCCCGGCTCCACGGCCCCGGGACTGAGGGCGCCGGACGGGGCGGGCGGGGCCGAGGGGAGCGCGGAGGGGGGTGCGGCGCCCGACGTGAGGGGCGTGGCGATGGGGCTCGACGCCCCGGAGGGAGCGGCGCTGACGGACGGCCCGCCGGCCGCCGACGACGCGTGGGCGGTATCGCTCCGCGGCTCCCACGGGCCCAGCACCGTACCGGCCGCCACCAGCAGACAGACCGCGCACCTCGACGACCACACGGCCGGAAGTCCTGGAGCCATGAGATCAGCGTCACATGGGCCTTCCCGTCCGGCATCCCGGACGGGCAACAAGGAGATAACCGGCCGTTCCGGGTCGACTACCGATCCGGAACCTCGGTCATTACGGCGTCATCATGATCGAATCAGCCGCACATGATCAGAAACGGACACAGGGCGGGGGGCGAACACCGGGCGGGGAAATCGAAGCCCCGCGCGGTCGAAACAACCCGCGCCGGGGGGACGAATCCGCACCGGTGGGACGAACCCACGCCGGGGGGACGAATCCGCACCGGTGGAACGAACCCGCGCCGGGGGGACGAATCCGCGCCGGGGGGACGAATCCGCGCCGGTGGAACGAACCCGCGCCGGTGGAACGAACCCGCGCCGGTGGGTCCCTCGCCGGGAGGCCTACCGGCCGGTCAAGAAGGCCGGCCCGTGGAGATCTGCAGCTCGAAGTGGGCACCCTGCTCGGGGACCGCCGTCCCCGGCGACGGGAACTGCCCGACGACCTGGCCCTCCGCGTATGTGTTGCCGGGCTCCTCGATCTCCTTGACCGTCCAGCCGGCGGCCGCCGCGCACTCCTTCGCCGAGAAAACGTCCTTGTAGACGAAGCGCGGCGCCTGGACCTTCTGCGGGTCGTTGGAGTCCTCCGGCGCGTCCGTGCACAACGTGCTCTTCATCGTCCGGTTGCGCTCCGGCGGCCGGTAGCCCTCCTCCGTGGAGGTCTCGCTGGTCCCCGGATCGCCGCCCTTGCCCGCGTCGTCGTCCTTCTTCTGGAGGGCGACCGCGGTGATCAGGCCGCCGACGGCGAGCAGCGCGACGACGATCGAGCCGACGATGACCGGCATGTTCCGCCGCGAGCCGCCGCCCGTGGCGCCGGCGGCCGTCCCGTGCTGTGGGCCGAGCGGGTACGGCGGCGGGGTGTGGTGGGCGAGCGGGCCCGGCGCCGCGTAGCCCTGGGCCGCCTGCGGGTAGCCGTAGCCCTGCGCGGGCGTCGGGGCCGGCTGGTTGTACGGGCCCGGCCGGTGCGGCTGCGGGTGCTGCGGATGCGGCTGGTACGGCGTCTGGACGCTCTGCGGGGCCGGGGCGGCCTGGTCGACGGGCGGGAACACCGCCGAGCCGACGCCCGCCCCGCTGTTGGCCGGTCCGCCCCCGGCGACGATCGCCGGCGCGCCGGTCCGGCCCCCGGAGGCGTTCAGCACCCGGGCGATCTCGTCGCGCATCGCGGCGGCGCTAGGGAAACGCTCGTTCGGGTTCTTCTTGAGGGCGCGGGCGACGAGCGCGTCCATCGCCGGGGTGACCGACCGGTTGATGCTGGACGGCGCGACCGGCTCCTCCTGCACATGCGCGTACGCGATGGCGAGCGGCGAGTCCGCGTCGAACGGGATCCGGCCGGTGAGCAGCTGGAAGAGCATGATGCCGACCGAGTACAGGTCGGAGCGGGCGTCGACACCGCGGCCGAGGGCCTGTTCGGGGGAGAGGTACTGCGGGGTGCCGACGACCATGCCGGTCTGCGTCATCGAGGTGACACCGGACTGCATGGCGCGGGCGATGCCGAAGTCCATGACCTTCACGACGCCACGCTTGGTCATCATCACGTTGCCGGGCTTGATGTCGCGGTGGACCAGGCCCATCTCGTGGCTGGTCTCCAGCGCGGCCAGCACGTCCGCCGTCACCTTGAGCGCCTTGTCGGCGGGCATCGCGCCGTGCTGGCGGATGTCGGCGGCCAGCACCGAGCCGAGCGGCTGCCCCTCGACGTACTCCATGACGATGTAGGGCATCAGCGCGCCGCCGAGCTCGTCCTCGCCGGTGTCGAAGACCGAGACGATGTTGGTGTGCTGGAGCTTGGCGACGGCCTGCGCCTCGCGCCGGAACCGCTCGCGGAACGACTGCTCGCGCCCCAGCTCCGTGTGGAGGGTCTTGATCGCGACCTGGCGGTCGAGGGCGGAGTCGTAGGCCAGGTAGACGGAGGCCATCCCGCCTTCGCCGAGCAGGTCGCGCAGCTGGTAGCGACCGCCTGCCACCGCCCCGCCCGCGTAGCGGCCCTGTGCGCCGTCCTGGCTCATGACTTGCATCCCCCTAGGCGGCGCACTCTGCACACGCGATGTTTCTGTAGGACGTGATCGCGTGCGACGCGGTTCCGTTCGACGCGATGCTGTCCGACGTGATCGACGCGCCAAGTCTGCCCGAGGGGTCCGACACGTCAAGCCGGGTGCCCGTTCCGTGACCCTACGCACAAGAAGCGTCTCGGAAGCGTTACAGGAAACGCGGGAAACAAGGGGGAGGGCGCGCCGGCCGATCGGATGATCCGTCCGGAGCGGAACCAGGGTGTCCGGTGGAGGCTGTAGCGTGACGTGGCAATGCAGCAAGGCACCGTGAGAACCCGCGGACGCGCGGACAGATACGACGGCGAGGACTGATGGCACCCGATTCCGAAGCAAACGGCGGCGGAGTTTCGGATGGCTCCGACGCCTGGGGTGTCGGCGGCGTCGTCGGTGACGGACGCTACCGGATGACCTACCGGCTCGGCCGTGGCGGCATGGCGGAGGTGTACGCGGCGGAGGACGTCCGGCTCGGACGTACGGTCGCGGTCAAGCTGCTCCGCTCCGACCTGGCCGAGGACCCGGTCTCCAAGGCCCGCTTCACGCGCGAGGCGCAGTCCGTGGCCGGCCTCAACCACCACGCGATCGTGGCCGTGTACGACTCCGGCGAGGACGTCGTGGGCGGCCAGACCGTCCCGTACATCGTGATGGAGCTGGTCGAGGGCCGCACCATCCGCGACCTCCTCCTGACCGCCGAGGCGCCGCCGCCCGAGCAGGCGCTGATCATCGTCTCGGGGGTGCTGGAGGCGCTGGCCTACTCGCATCAGCACGGCATCGTGCACCGTGACATCAAGCCCGCCAACGTGATCATCACGGACTCCGGCGCGGTCAAGGTGATGGACTTCGGCATCGCGCGGGCGCTGCACGGCGCCCAGTCGACGATGACCCAGACCGGCATGGTCATGGGCACGCCGCAGTACCTCTCCCCCGAGCAGGCGCTCGGCAAGGCCGTCGACCACCGCTCCGACCTGTACGCCACCGGCTGCCTGCTCTACGAACTGCTCGCGCTGCGGCCCCCGTTCACCGGTGAGACCCCGCTCTCGGTGGTCTACCAGCACGTCCAGGACATCCCGGTGCAGCCGTCCGAGGTCTCGGACGTGGTGCCGCCGGAGCTGGACGGACTGGTGATGCGCTCGCTGGCGAAGGACCCGGACGACCGGTTCCAGAGCGCCGAGGAGATGCGCGGCCTGGTCCAGTACAGCCTGCAGATGCTCCAGGTGCAGGGCGGCCACACCGGTACGTGGAACACCGGCCCGGTCGCGCTCCCCGAGGGCGCCCGGACCCCGCCGCACGGGGTGACGGGCTCGACCCGCGCGATGGGCCACCCGGTGCACGGGGACACTTCGCAGGGCCCGATCCTGCCCCCGCTCAACCCGGACGACGGCGGCTACGACGGCGGTCAGCGCGGCGGAGGCGGGCGCGGCAAGATGTGGCTCTTCGTGGTGCTCGCCCTGGTCGCCATCGGCGCCGGGGTCGCCTTCGCGGTCAGCGCGTCGAAGGGCAACGGCGACAAGAAGGAGCCGGTCAAGCCGTCCTCCTCGGTGAGCTCGTCCGAGGAGGAGCCGTCGGAGAAGCCGTCCGAGGACGAGAAGACCGATGAGCCGGAGGAGCCGGACACCTCGTCGGGCGGCCAGACGCAGCCCGACCCGCCGCAGTGGTCCCAGGACCCGACCCCGAGCCGGCCCTCCTTCACCCCGTCCCCGACCCCGTCCGACCCGGACACCGGTACGACGGACGGCAACACCAACGAGGGCTCCAGCGGCGAACCGAGCGGCGAGCCCAGCGACCCGGCCACCGACCCGGGCACGCCGGGCGGCGGCAACGGGGGCAACGGCGGCAACGGGGGCAATGGCGGCAACGGGGGCAACGGTGGCGAGCCGGGCGGATCCGAGGGCGCGAACACCGGCAGCGGGGACACCACCGGCCCCACGGCGGGGGGAACCACCGCCTAGTCCGTGAAGGCGGCGCACACCGCCTCGTATTCGCGGGTCCACCACACCGCCAGGGCCGACACCGCGGGGAACTGCGGGTCGGCCCTTCGGTCGTCCAGGCGGTAGCGCCAGCGCAGTATCCAGAAGTCGTTGAGCCGTTCCCACCACACCCGGTGCACGGCCGCGGCCAGTTCGGCCGTTCCCGGCCCCGCGGCTCGCCGGTACGCGCGGGCGTACGCCCCTACCTTCGCCAGGTCCAGTTCCCCGCCCGGCTGCACGAAGAAGATCGCCGCCGCCCGGACCGCCTCCTCGGCGCGCGGCTGCACCCCCAGCCGGTCCCAGTCCACGATGGCGACCGGATCGGCGCCCCGGTAGAGCAGGTTGAGCGGATGGAAGTCCCCGTGCACCCACCCGGTGGCGGGCCCGTCCGGGGTCGGCGGCCGGCGGTGCGCATGCCGCTCCAGCAGCGTCCGGCGCTCCACGAGGCGATGCACGGCGAGCTCGTCGAAGGCGTCGCGGGGGGTGTCCCGGGGGCGCTGTCCGCGCGCCGCGGCCAGCAGCTCGTCGATCAGCGCGAATGTGTCGGCCGCGTCCGGACTGCCGTACCCGGCGGGTAAGGGCCCGTGGGAGACCCCGGGTTCCCGCTCCGGCGGCATGACCTGCTCAAGGGCGGTGTGTACGGCTCCGAGGAGCGTCCCGAGCCGCTGGGACTGGTGGGCGGTGAGCTGGGACCCGACCCGGTGCAGTCCCTCGACCCAGGGGTGCAGCGCGTAGCAGCGGTCGCCGATCACCGTGACCGTGGTGCCCTCCGCGTCGGTCAGCGGCGGGACGACGGGCACGCCGAGGGAGGCCAGGCGCTGGGTGGCGCGGTGCTGGTGCACGATGGTGGCGCGCTCGCCGGTGGCGTCGTCGATGTGCCTCTTGTCGAGGTGGTGCTTGAGGAAGTAGGAGCCGCGGGTGGTGGACACGCGGTATCCGTGGTTCAGCAGCCCCTTGGCGATCGGCTCGCAGGCCAGGGGTTGCCCCACGTCCGGGTAGCGGCGCAGCACCTCGCCGACCGGAGGAACTGGTGGGCGGGTTGCATATGAGCGCGGCACTTACCAAATGCTAGATCACACAGCGTGGCGGACAAGCAGACTTGCGCCGAAGTCCAGAGTGTGCTCGGTGACGAAGTGCGGGTCGACCCGGAGGTAGGCCGCGTCGAAGGGTTCCCCGTCGGCGTGGGTGGGCGGGGCACCGAAGAGTTCTGCCTGCCCGGGGCAGGGATGGACGATCTCGGCCGGCCCGGTGAACTGCACCGACCACAGGTCGCCGCCGTCGCCCGGGGAGGCCGCGTTGTAGTTGTCCGCCCCGTAGGCGACGACGCTTCCGTCGCACGCCTCGTGGTAGCCGAAGCCGCTGTGCATCCGCAGCAGGATGCGGCCGTCGCTCACGATGTGCCGGGCCACCGCCAGGAACGGCAGGGCGCGCATGCTCGTGGCGAGGCGGCCGTACGGGACCCGGCGGAGCAGCTCGATCGGCGCGCCGGGCCCGGTCGCGGGGGATTCGTCGGAGGGCATACGGTCCACTGTCCGGCACGCGTAGGAGCCGGGTAAGAGTCCCCGGGCCCCAGGTGGCCCGGGACCAAGGTCCCGGCGCTCATCCCTCCGTACGGCGTCGGCTCAGCGGCGCTCGGCCTGGAGCCGGGCGACGTACGCGGCCGCCTGCGACCGGCGCTCCATACCCAGCTTGGACAGCAGGCTGGAGACGTAGTTCTTGATCGTCTTCTCGGCGAGGTGCAGCCGCTCCCCGATGACCCGGTTGGTCAGCCCCTCTCCGATCAGGTCCAGGATCTTGCGCTCCTGCTCGGTGAGGTTCGCCAGCTTGTCGTCGCCCTTGCCGTTGGCCCCGTCGCGGAGCCGCTCCAGCACCCGGGCGGTGGCGGCGGGGTCCAGCAGGGATTTGCCGGCGGCGACGTCACGCACGGCATTGAGCAGTTCATCGCCCCGGATCGCCTTCAGCACATATCCCGAAGCGCCGGCCATGATCGCGTCGAAAAGGGCCTCGTCATCGGCGTACGAGGTGAGCATCAGGCATTTGATGTTCTCGTCCAGCGAACGGACCTCCCGGCACACCTCCACGCCGCTGCCGTCGGGCAGCCGGACGTCGAGCACCGCCACGTCGGGGCGCGTCGCCGGGATCCTGACCAGGGCGTCGGCGGCCGTGCCCGCCTCGCCGACCACCTCGATGTCGGACTCGACGGAGAGCAGCTCATGGACGCCACGCCGGACGACCTCGTGATCGTCGAGCAGAAATACCGTGATTTTTCCATCTTCGCGCACGATCGCAGTCTCACATACTCGCCCCCTCTCCGCTCTTCCCTGCCGCTGATCCGCGGGATAACGTGCCGTTGTTCCGGCGGCCTGCAAGGCTGTTACCAGTGCTGTGACCAGCAGAGCTTCGTGATTTTTTCGATTTACTTGGAAATCCAAGCAAAAACGCAGGTCAGATAGGGTTTCGCAGTTATGCGATGCACTGGGTAACGTGCCTATGACAGGGCGCTCGCCGGGGCACCTGTCACGCCTGTATCCCGGCCGAGCGGCACCCACCCCGTGCACGGGTCCGGACACAGGCGAGCCGCACTGGTCTCCCGGCAGACCCCGGGGGCCGGACCGACGGAGGAGCACGCACGTGACCGTGGAGAGCACTGCCGCCGCGCGTAAACCGCGACGCAGCAGCAAGCGGACCAGCGCCGCGAAGACGCCACAGAGTTCCGAGCCCCAGCTCGTGCAGCTGCTGACGCCCGAGGGCGAGCGTGTCGAGCACCCGGACTACAGCATCGACCTGAGCGCCGACGAGCTGCGCGGTCTGTACCGGGACATGGTGCTGACCCGCCGTTTCGACGCCGAGGCGACCGCCCTGCAGCGGCAGGGGGAGCTGGGCCTGTGGGCGTCGCTGCTGGGCCAGGAGGCCGCGCAGATCGGCAGCGGCCGGGCGCTGCGCGACGACGACTACGTCTTCCCCACCTACCGCGAGCACGGAGTGGCCTGGTGCCGTGGGGTCGACCCCACCAACCTGCTGGGCATGTTCCGCGGGGTGAACCACGGCGGCTGGGACCCGTCCACCAACAACTTCCACCTGTACACGATCGTCATCGGCTCGCAGACCCTGCACGCCACCGGCTACGCCATGGGCGTCGCCAAGGACGGCGCGGACTCCGCCGTGATCGCGTACTTCGGTGACGGCGCCTCCAGCCAGGGTGATGTCGCGGAGTCGTTCACCTTCTCCGCGGTCTACAACGCCCCGGTCGTGTTCTTCTGCCAGAACAACCAGTGGGCCATCTCCGAGCCCACCGAGCGCCAGACCCGCGTGCCGCTCTACCAGCGCGCGCAGGGGTACGGCTTCCCCGGCGTCCGGGTCGACGGCAACGACGTACTGGCCTGTCTGGCCGTGACCCGCTCGGCGCTGGAGCGCGCCCGCCGCGGTGAGGGCCCGACCCTCGTCGAGGCGTTCACCTACCGCATGGGCGCCCACACCACCTCCGACGACCCGACGAAGTACCGGGCCGACGAGGAGCGGGCCGCCTGGGAGGCCAAGGACCCGATCCTGCGGCTGCGCGCGTACCTGGAGAAGGAGAAGCTCGCCGACGAGGCCTTCTTCACCGCGCTGGAGACGGAGAGCGAGACCCTCGGCAAGCGGGTGCGCGAGGCGGTACGGGCGATGCCCGACCCGGAGCCGATGGCCCTGTTCGAGCACGGCTACGCCGACGGCAGCTCGCTCGTCGACGAGGAGCGCGCCCAGTTCGCCGCTTACCAGGCATCGTTCGCAGACTCCGCCGAGGAGGGCAAGTAGCCATGGCCGTGGAAAAGATGTCCATCGCGAAAGCGCTCAACGAGTCGCTGCGGCTGGCCCTCGACACCGACCCCAAGGTCCTCATCATGGGTGAGGACGTCGGCAAGCTCGGCGGCGTCTTCCGCATCACCGACGGCCTCCAGAAGGACTTCGGCGAGGAGCGGGTGATCGACACCCCGCTGGCCGAGTCCGGCATCGTCGGCACCGCGATCGGCCTGGCCCTGCGCGGCTACCGCCCCATCGTCGAGATCCAGTTCGACGGCTTCGTCTTCCCCGCGTACGACCAGATCGTCACGCAGCTCGCCAAGATGCACGCCCGCGCGCTCGGCAAGATCAAGCTGCCGGTCGTCGTCCGCATCCCCTACGGCGGTGGCATCGGCGCGGTCGAGCACCACAGCGAGTCCCCCGAGGCGCTGTTCGCGCACGTCGCCGGGTTGAAGGTGGTCTCTCCGTCCAACGCGAGCGACGCCTACTGGATGATGCAGCAGGCCGTCCAGAGCGATGACCCGATCATCTTCTTCGAGCCCAAGCGGCGTTACTGGGACAAGGGCGAGGTCGACACCGAGTCCATCCCCGGCCCGCTCCACAAGGCCGTGACCGTCCGCGAGGGCAACGACCTCACGCTCGTCGCGTACGGCCCGATGGTGAAGGTCTGCCTGGAGGCGGCCGCGGCCGCCCAGGAGGAGGGGAAGTCGGTCGAGGTCCTGGACCTGCGCTCGATGTCCCCCATCGACTTCGACGCCATCCAGACGTCGGTCGAGAAGACCGGCCGGCTCGTCGTCGTCCACGAGGCGCCCGTCTTCTACGGCTCCGGCGCGGAGATCGCCGCCCGCATCACCGAGCGCAGCTTCTACCACCTGGAAGCGCCGGTGCTCAGGGTCGGCGGCTACCACGTGCCCTACCCGCCGGCCCGGCTGGAGGACGAGTACCTGCCCGGCCTGGACCGGGTGCTCGACGCCGTCGACCGCTCGCTGGCGTACTGAGGGATTGAGGGGTCGTGACGACGATGACACAGACATCCGCTCGCTTCCGCGAGTTCAAGATGCCCGACGTGGGCGAAGGGCTCACCGAGGCCGAGATCCTCAAGTGGTTCGTCCAGCCCGGTGACACGGTCACCGACGGCCAGGTCGTGTGCGAGGTCGAGACGGCGAAGGCGGCGGTGGAGCTGCCGATCCCGTTCGACGGGGTGGTGCACGAGCTGCGCTTCCCGGAAGGCACGACGGTGGACGTCGGCCAGGTGATCATCTCGGTGGACGTGGCACCGGGGAGCGGGGACGAGGTTCCGGTTCCCGCCCCGGTGCAGGAGCCGGTGGAGGCCGCCGCTCCGGATGGCGAGCCGAAGGGCCGTACGCCGGTCCTGGTCGGCTACGGGGTCGCGGAGTCCTCCACCAAGCGCCGTCCGCGCAAGGGGGCGGCGGCTCCCGAGGCCGCCGCCGTCGCGGCGGCGGTACAGGCGGAGCTGAACGGCCACGGAACTCCGGTGCCCGCTCCCGACGCGGTGACCGCCCGTCCGCTGGCCAAGCCGCCGGTGCGCAAGCTCGCCAAGGACCTGGGGATCGACCTGGCGACGGTGGTGCCGACCGGCAAGGACGGCGTCATCACCCGCGAGGACGTGCACGCGGCCGCGGCTCCGGCCGCTGCCGCCGAGGCGCCCGCGGTCTCCGAGCCGGTGGCGGCGGCCGCGCCCGAGGCCCCGGCCGCCGTGGGCTCGGCCCGCGAGACCCGCATCCCGGTCAAGGGGGTCCGCAAGGCGATCGCGCAGGCGATGGTGGGCAGCGCGTTCACCGCGCCGCATGTCACCGAGTTCGTCACGGTCGACGTGACGCGCACGATGAAGCTGGTGGCGGAGCTCAAGGAGGACAAGGACATGGCGGGGGTGCGGGTCAACCCGCTCCTGATCATCGCCAAGGCCCTCCTGGTGGCGATCAAGCGGAACCCCGAGGTCAACGCCGCCTGGGACGAGGCCAACCAGGAGATCGTGCAGAAGCACTACGTGAACCTGGGCATCGCGGCGGCCACCCCGCGCGGTCTGATCGTGCCGAACATCAAGGACGCGCACGACAGGACGCTGCCTCAGCTCGCGGCGGCCCTGGGCGAGCTGGTCGCCACGGCTCGGGACGGCAGGACGTCCCCGGCGGCCATGGCGGGCGGCACGGTGACGATCACCAACGTCGGCGTCTTCGGCGTCGACACGGGCACCCCGATCCTGAACCCGGGCGAGTCCGCGATCCTGGCGGTCGGCGCGATCAAGCTCCAGCCGTGGGTCCACAAGGGCAAGGTGAAGCCGCGTCAGGTCACCACGCTGGCCCTGTCGTTCGACCACCGCCTGGTCGACGGCGAGCTGGGCTCCAAGGTGCTGGCCGACGTGGCGGCGATCCTGGAACAGCCCAAGCGCCTGATCACCTGGGCGTAGCCGGCCGCAGGAACGGCGAAGGGGCCCGGCCCGCACGATGTGTGCGGGCCGGGCCCCTTGCTCGAACGCGCGGGCGGGTCACGTCGTGAACCCGTGGTCCGGCGGTTACTTCGTGAACCCGTGTCCGGCGGCTACTTCTTGAACCCGTAGTCCAGGAGCTTCGTCGCGTCGGCCGTGCGGTTCGCCTCGGAGGACGACGTGAGCACGGTGCCGATGACCGTCTTGCCCTTACGCGTCGCCGCGAAGACCAGGCAGTACTTGGCGGTCGGGCCGGAGCCCGTCTTCACGCCGATCGCGCCGCTGTAGCTGCTGAGCATCTTGTTGGTGTTGGTCCACGCCATGTTGCGGTAGCCGCCACTCCTGGTGGTGACCTTCTGCGTCGTCGACTTCGTCTTGACGATCGAGCGGAACGTGGAGTTCTTCATCGCCTGGCTGGCGATGATCGTCAGGTCGCGGGGGGTCGAGTAGTTGTTCCCACCCCCTATGCCGTCGAACGAGTCGAAGCTGGTGTTCTTCAGCTTGAGGCTCTTCGCCGTGGAGTTCATCTTGCCGATGAAGGACTTCACGCGGGCCGCACGGGTCGTGCCGGAGCCGAACTTGTCGGCCAGGGCGTACGCCGCGTCGCAGCCGGACGGGAGCATCAGGCCGTAGAGGAGCTGGCCCACGGTGACCTTGTCGCCGACGATGAGCCGGGCGGACGAGGCGTTCTTGGAGACGATGTAGTCGCTGTACGCCTTCTGGACCGTGACCTTGCTCTTGAGGTTCACGTTCTTCTGCGACAGCACCACGAGAGCGGTCATGATCTTCGTGGTGGAGCCGGTGGAACGGCGGATGTCCGCGGACTTGCTGTACAGGCCCTTGCCGGTGTCGTTGTTCATCACGAAGCCGCCCTTGGCGACGATCTTCGGAACCGGCGGCGCTGCGGCGTGCGCCGTCGAGGCGAAGGCGCCGCTCGCGAGCACCGCACCTGCGGTGAGTGCCACGGTGCTCGTGATGGTGACGCGATTGATGCGCTTGATCCCGATTTTCAACTGAACGCTCCAAATGCCCCTGATATGCGGCCACATAAGGGTGCCGCTCGGTGATGAGACGATTGGGGCGGGCGAAAGGATGCGTTCCCGGACGGGTGAATTTGCGCAAGCTTGGCTTTGACGCCGGACATCCGACGCCGGCCCGGCGGCCGGCAGGGTGACCGTGAGGTCCAGAATCCGGACGGGGGTCCAGCATGCGTGCATGTTGTATCTATGCTGTGCGCATGCCTGCCTCCGCCCCCGTGCAGCCGCCGCGTACGTCCCTCAAGCAGCCACCCGCCGCCGAGCGCGTCTACACGCACATCAAGGAGGCGGTCCTGGACCGTCGCTACGAGGGCGGGACGCTGCTCACCGAAGGGGGGCTCGCCGACGCGGTAGGGGTGTCGCGGACGCCCGTACGGGAGGCGCTGCTGCGGCTGGAGGTCGAGGGGCTGATCAAGCTCTACCCGAAGAAGGGCGCCCTCGTGCTCGCCGTCTCCGCGCAGGAGATCAAGGACGTGGTGGAGACTCGGCTGCTGGTGGAGGAGTTCGCGGCACGCAAGGCCGTGCCCGCCTCCGCGCAGTTGGTCGCACGGCTCGAAGAACTCCTGGAGGAGCAGCGGCAGCTCGCGGAGGAGGGGGATCTGGCGGCCGTGGCGGTGAAGGACCGCTGTTTCCACGCCGAGATCGTGAAGCACGCCGGCAACGAGATCCTCTCGCGCCTCTACGACCAGTTGCGCGACCGCCAGTTGCGGATGGGTGTCGCGGTGATGGAGGCCCACCCGGGCAGGATCGAGGCCAACATCACCGAGCACGGTGAGCTGTTGGCGGCGATCAGGGCCGGGGACGCCGAGGGTGCCGCACAGGTCGTGCGGCGCCATGTCGGCCGGGTGCGGGTGCTGGTCCGGGGTGAGGACCGGTGAGTTCGGCCGCCGCTCCCTCGCCCCCGTTGCCCGGTGACCCGCCCGGGGGCCGGCGCGCCGCCTGGGTCTGGGGCATCGGCGTCGCCGTCTACTTCGTCGCCATCATCTTCCGTACCAGCCTGGGCGTGGCCGGTCTCGATGCCGCCGACCGGTTCGACGTCAACGCCTCGGCCCTGTCGACGTTCTCCATCCTCCAGCTCCTCGTCTACGCGGGCATGCAGATACCCGTGGGGCTGATGGTCGACCGGCTCGGCACCAAGCGGGTCCTCACCATCGGGGCCGTCCTGTTCACGGTCGGTCAGCTCGGCTTCGCGCTCTCCCCCTCGTACGGCATGGCGCTGGCCGCACGCGCCCTGCTCGGCTGCGGTGACGCGATGACGTTCATCAGCGTGCTGCGGCTCGGCAGCCGCTGGTTCCCCGCCCGGCGCGGCCCGCTGATCGGACAGGTCGCGGCGCTCTTCGGCATGGCCGGCAACCTCGTCTCGACGCTCTTCATCGCACGCGCGCTGCACAGCTTCGGCTGGACCACGACCTTCGCCGGCAGCGCGGCGGCGGGTGCGGTCGTGCTGGTCCTGCTCCTGCTCTTCCTCAAGGACCACCCCGAGGGGCACGAGCCGCCGCCCGCCGAGCACGCGGGCGCCGCCTACGTCCGCAGGCAGATCGCCGCCGCCTGGCGGGAACCGGGGACCCGGCTGGGCATGTGGGTCCACTTCACCACCCAGTTCCCGGCGATGGTGTTCCTGCTGCTCTGGGGGATGCCGTTCCTCGTGGAGGCGCAAGGGCTGAGCCGGGCGACGGCGGGCACGCTGCTCACCCTGGTGGTGCTCTCCAACATGGCCGTGGGGCTCGTCTACGGGCAGATCATCGCCCGCCACCAGGAGGCGCGGGCCCCCATCGCCCTGGGCACGGTCGCGACGACCGCCCTTCTCTGGGCCTGCGCGATCTTCTACCCCGCCGATCACACGCCGATGTGGCTGCTGACCGCCCTGTGCGTGGTGCTGGGCGCCTGCGGCCCCGCCTCGATGGTCGGCTTCGACTTCGCCCGGCCCGCCAACCCGCCGGAGCGTCAGGGCACCGCCTCGGGGATCGTCAACATGGGCGGGTTCATCGCCTCCATGACGACGTTGTTCGCCGTGGGGGTGCTGCTGGACACGACGGGCGGCAACTACCGGGTGGCGTTCGCCTCGGTCTTCGTCCTGGAGGCGTTCGGCGTCGCCCAGATCCTGCGGCTGCGCCGCCGGGCGGCGCTGAGGGAACGCGACCACCATGTGGTGAGCCGTGTGGAGGCCGTGCACGTACCCGCGTGAGACGCGCGGCCGAGGGCTGGGCGGCGCGCCCGCCCGTCCGTGAGTGAACTCCGGGGCGGGCGCCGCCGGGGAAGCCGGAGGTTACGGAGTCACGGCGAAGTGGTCCAGGATCGCCGTGGCCAGCTCCTGGTCCCCCTCGGCCTTGATCCGGTCGGTGACCGCGGCGGGGCGGACCCGGCCGCAGGCGAGGCGTACGTACGTCTCCCAGTCCATGGAGAGCGTCACCGCCGGGCCCAGCGAGGGGGAGCCGTCGATCGAACCGCGGCCCTCGGCGTCGACCCGTACCGTCCGCAGGAACTCCACCGGACCATGCACGTCCAGCACCACCGCCGAGTTGGCCGGCGCTCCCGCGCTCTTGGCGATCACCTTCGGCAGAGCGGCGAGCAGGACGTCCCGGGTGATGTGCGCGCCGGGGGAGTCCAGGTTGCCCGGCTGACCGAGCGTCGTCCGCAGGTCCTGCTCGTGCACCCAGACGTCGAAGGCCCGCATGTTGTAGGCCACTTCGAGGGTCTGCTCGGCACCGAGGGGCGCGCGGACCGTCGTCTCCGGGGCACGGGACTCGTTGCGGAGCTGCCGGGCGCGGCGGATGAGGACGTACTCCAGCTCGGACGTCATCTCCGGGGCGGTGTGGTGGCGCCGGACGTCGACCTGCATCTCCATGTAGCGGGCGAAGTCGCTCTGTACGTGGTAGAGGTCGCGCGGCAGCGTATGGATCGGGCGCGGGTCGCCGAGCATCTCGCACTCCATGCCGATGACGTGCGACACGATGTCCCGCACCGACCATCCGGGGCAGGGCGTGCGGCGGTTCCACTCCCCCTCCGCGAGTGGCTTGACCAGGTCGGCTATCGCTTCGATGGAGTGAGTCGCGGAGTCGGCGTAGGTCTGGAGGCTGGGATGGACGGTCACGGGACCCCTCGGCGGTTCTTCGGTGCATGGGCTGGAGAGCAGGGAGGGCCGGCGGGCGGGCCGGCACGGACGACGCTGTCTGCGGGCTGCTGTCTGCTTGCTGCGTGGGAGTTCTAGCCGCCTAAGTTACGCTGCGAGCAGGCACCCCGGCAGTGCTTTCGTGTGACGATCGTAGGCCCGTGTTGACGGCTCGAATGCCAGGACGGTGGTAGTGTGCGCGCCTCCCTCATCCAGATCGCAGTAGACCCGGACGAATCCGTCGAGGCCCGGCGGGAGCGAGCCGCCGCGCTGGTGGTCGCCCAGCGCGGCGTCGACCTGGTGGTCCTTCCCGAACTCTGGCCGGTCGGGGCGTTCGCCTACTCCGTCTTCGAGCAGGAGGCCGAGCCGCTCCAGGGCCCCACCCACGAGGTGATGGCGAAGGCGGCCGCCGAGGCCGGGGTCTGGCTGCACGCGGGTTCGTTCGTCGAGCGCGCCCCGGACGGCGTCCTCTACAACACCACGCTGGTCCTCACCCCGGACGGCGAACGCTCGGCGGTCTACCGCAAGATCCACCGCTTCGGCTTCGACCAGGGCGAGGCGGTCATGATGGGCGCGGGCGACGAGCTGGTGACCGTCGCCCTGCCGCAGACCACGCTGGGCCTGGCCACCTGCTACGACCTGCGCTTCCCGGAGCAGTTCCGTGGTCTCGTCGACGCGGGCGCCGAGACGCTCGTCGTGGCGGCGGGCTGGCCGGAGCGCCGCCGCTCCCACTGGACGCTCCTGGCGCAGGCCCGCGCCGTCGAGAACCAGGCGTACGTCCTTGCCCTCGGCACGGCGGGCAGCCACGCCGACATCCCGCAGGCCGGCCACAGCATCGTCGTCGACCCGTGGGGCGAGGTGCTGGCCCAGGCCGGGGCGGACGAGGAGATCCTGACCGTGGAGTTCGACCCGGCGAAAGTGGGCGCGACCCGTGAGCAGTTCCCGGCGCTGAAGGACCGCCGCCTGGGGCTCGCGCCGCCGCGGTCCTGAGTCCCGCCGTTGTTTCACGTGAAACAGCGAACTCTCGCGCCCGGTCGCTCCCTCAGTCCTCGTCCTCCTTGTCCGCCAGCACGATCACGCACATCGATACGGCGATGAGCAGCGCGATGTCCGCGTCCTCCCGGACCACGTCGATGCCGTAGGTGTCCCGGAGGGTCAGCCGGCGCCGCGAGATCTGGGCCAGCAGCTCGCCGTCGTACTCGATGGCGAACTCGCGGTCCAGGATCTTGCCGCTGACGTCGAGCTCCGTACCGTCCACCAGGGTCACCCGGTAGTGGTTGCGGAGCAGCGAGAGCCGCTTGTGCCTGACCGTGGCCAGCTCCTCGCCGCCGCGTTCGATGAGCATGGTGTCGCGCAGGCTGATCAGCTTCTGCCGCAGCTCGACGAGCACCCGGCCGTCGGCGTTCTTCAGCTCGAAGGTGTCGCGCAGCCGCATGGCCTTGCCGTCGACCAGGAAGACCTTGCGGCCCTCGCTGTCCTCGATCCAGTAGTCGTCACCGATGGCGAACAGCCGCTCCCGCACGAGAAGTCTCATGCGACACAGGTTCCCCCGGGCCCCGGCGGAATGCGCGCAGGTGGGGCAGGTGTTGACTTGTGGCATGGCAACTCGTGCACGCGTCCGCGCCCCCGAACTGATCGGCAAGGGCGGCTGGCTCAATACA
The DNA here is from genome assembly GCF_044752765.1 of Streptomyces sp. NPDC088706. Taxonomy (NCBI): domain Bacteria; kingdom Bacillati; phylum Actinomycetota; class Actinomycetes; order Kitasatosporales; family Streptomycetaceae; genus Streptomyces; species Streptomyces sp. NPDC088706. The sequence goes on along the minus strand of NZ_JBIVLW010000003.1, from coordinate 353,169 downwards.
GGCGACCGGCAGTACACCCTCCGAACTGCGAGGACGCATCGTCATCCTCGATTTCTGGACGTCCTGAACCATTGAGGGAACTCCAGAGAGGGTGAGACCGTGCATCACCACACCATCGCTGACCTGTACCTACGCCTGTCGCTGGACAGGGAGGGCAAGACAGCGATCGACCGCCAGGAAGCCGACTGCCGCGCGTGGGCGGAGCGCAACGGGATCACGGTCCGTAAGGTCCACATCGACCGGGGACGGTCCGGATACAAGAGCGTCAGCCGCAAGGGCTTCGACGACGCCATCACGGCCGTGACGTCCGGAGTCGTCGGTGTGCTGATCGTGTGGAAACTCGACCGGTTGAGCCGTAAGGGTATCGGCGAGGTCGGCAGGGCCCTGGACGACTTCAGCCGGGTGGGCGGGCGGCTCGTGTCCGTCATGGACGGTCTCGACACGGCGAACGACAGCGCCCGCGTCACCATCGTGCTCCTCGCCGAGCTTGCCCGCAACGAGTCCCGGAACCTGGGAATGCGCGTCGGCAACGCGAAGCGGTACCTGCGGCAGCGAGGCCAGTGGATCGGTGGACAGCCCCCATACGGGCTCAAGGTGGACCCGGACACCAAGAGGCTTGTGCACGACCCGGAGACTGCCGTGTACGCGCGGCTGATCGCTGACGAAGCGCTCTCCGGGAAGGCCCTCGTTCATGTGGCGCGGTTCCTGAATGAGCATGGGATCGAGTCGGCCCGTGGCGGACAGTGGAACTCGTCCAGCGTGATGCAGTTGCTTCGCGGTCCCGCCTTCGCCGGGCTCATGCCTCAGACAACGTACGAGGAGGCGGCGGACGGGACCCGAAAGTACGGCTCGAAGGTCATTCCATACCGCGATCCCGAAACGCTGGACACCGTGAGCATCGGTGAAGGCATCCTCACGGTAGGAGAGCGCGAACTCATCATCAGGCAGCTCGAATCCCGTACCTTCCCGGTTGCCGGAAAGCGCCATGGACAGAAGCAGGGGACAGCGCTCCTGACCGGGATAGCCGCTGTGGCCTGTGCGGGTCACTTATGAGCAGGGCCGGAACGTCGTATGCCTGCTCCTCGAACCGGATGGGGCGGGGGTGCCTCGGAGTCACCGCGCGGGTAGAAAGCCTCGATACCTACGTGAGTGACGCGTTCTTGCGCCGTCTTCCCGCCCTTGAGCCCGACGACGACCTGCTTGCCGTCATCGCGGAGCGCTGGGTGAAGCAGGAGGACCCGGAAGTGTTCGCCAAGCGTGACGCGATCGAAGCCGAAATCAAGGAGGAGGAAGCGCGTCTCGCCGATCTGGAGGAAGCGCGCTACGTACGGGGAGAGTTCAGCGGATCGGATGCCATCGACCGGTACAACAGGCTTGCCGGAAGACTTCGAGGGCGCATCGAGGGCCTGAGGGGTGGCCTTGCGGACTTGCACGCCCGGGGGATCAGCTTGCGCATCCTGACGGGAACGCTGGCCGGTAGCTACTCCCCCAAGGGTGAGGGCAAGTTCTTCTTCACGATGATGGTCGCGTTCGCCGAACTGGAGCGGGACATGATCGTGGAGCGCACACGGGCAGGACTGGATGCTGCTAAGGCTCAAGGGCGTACTGGTGGGCGTCCTGCCGTGATGGACGCTGACAAGCTCGCTGCGGCCCGCGCGCGCCGCGCCAAGGGGGAGAGCGTCACGGCCATTGCCAAGGCGCTGGGAGTGTCCCGTGCGACGCTGTACCGGGCGCTGAGCGACGAGGCGTAGTCAACTCGACCCAAGAGGCCGTCTGCCCGCTGGGGTGGGCGGCTTTGTCGTGTGTGGTCCTGTGGTGGGCCTCGCTGAAAGTTCGGGGGCCGACCGCTTTGGCGATCCCAGCCCAAGCTCGACATGCCCGCGCTGGGTGCGATCACGTTTTTTTCATGCTCTTACCCTCTTGACCAGCGCTGCTGCTCTCTGAGTCGGGTGAGAAAGCCACAGTTAAGGGTGGGGAGGGAGCACGAAAGCGGACCTTAGGGGACCGCCGGCGTATGGCATCTCCGGGTCCGTACGGGTTGACTGCCGACCGTAGCTATCCAAGGTAGGGCGTCGGCCGGTTCTCCAGGAAATGTTGGATGCGCAGCCGCTGCGTGTGGTGCATAGGCAGTTCACTCACCTCGCCCGGCTCCACGAACCGGAGTTCCGTGCTCTCATCCGAGATCGTCAGTGTCCCGCCGATGATGCGCCCGCGAAAGCACACGTTGAACTGCCTTCGCACCTCTCCGTCCGTGTAGGCGATGACGTGGCGCGGGTCTGTGTAGGTGCCGACAAGTCCCGTGATCTCCACGTCGAGCCCCGTCTCCTCCTTGACCTCGCGGACGGCCGTACCGGGCAGGGAGTCGTCCATGTCCATGCCGCCGCCTGGCAACGCCCACAGATCGTTGTCCCGGCGTCGTTGAAGCAGGATGCGGCCCTGCTCGTCGGTGACGACGGCGGAAGCCGCTACGACCAAGCTGTTGGGCAGGGGAGCGTTCGGATCGTCGTAATACTCGGTGCGTGCCATCGGCTCACCCTTCCACGGTCTGAGCTGTCTCCCACACGGAGTTGAAGCTGTTCGCGTAGGCGCCGAACACACCCCCGTCGCCACTGCGCCGAAGGTGCCAGACGGGCGCACCGTACGCGTTCACGCCCCACACGTGGGCATTGACCAACACTTGATCGTCCGCGCGGCACAGGCTGTTGTAGAGCGTTGTTCCGTGCACCCGCAGTTCAATGCCCGGTACCCCGATGAGTGGCCGGTAGTGCATCAGCGCCAGACGGCACCGGCTCTCGATCCCGTGACCGAATTTCTCTTCGCGGCCCCTCTGTTGCACGTTCTCCGCGTCCGCGTCCCCCAGAGCGATCCGGATCGTGCACCCCCCGGCGGCCCGCTCTCGAAGAAGGTCGTTCAGGCTCGGGTACGCCTCATGCAGGTACACCCCCGCGTAGACCAGTACGTCAATGAGCTTCCGCGCTTGGGCGAACAGCTCCACGTACGTGGAAACGGGCACGTCCGCCCGCTGGTCGTACAACGCCACAAGTTCCGGGCTGACTGCCCGCGCGGCGCGTGCCTGCCTGAGCGCCGGCCAGAGCGCGTGTACGTCCTCCCCCAGGGTCTCGGCAGCTTGCAGAGCTGTCGCGCGCCGTGGTGTGCGGCCGAGGTTGACCCACCGTTCCACGGATTTGGGATCTACTCCCACCGACTCGGCCAGGCTCTCGTGCGTCCATCCTCCGGACGCCATGGCAGCCCGGAGACGTTCGTTCGGCATGGCATCTCCCTTGTACGCGGACATTCCAGGGACGTTCTACCTGCTGCGGGACGTCCCGAAGTGGGAAACGTACGAGGTTCCCCCGTCCCGGCGACGGCTGGAAGATCACCTCATGAGCGAGCCCAGGACGTATCCCAGTGCACCGGTAGAACTACCGCTGTGGCCACCGGCCTTGGAGCCGACACCGTGGACGGGTGCGCCGGTTGCATGGAGTTGGCCAACGTGCGTGACCGTGCCCGTGCGGTGGGCGACACGACCACGGTGTCCGACTGCAACGTCTACATGCGACGCCACCCGGAGGGGCACCAATGAGTACGCGAACGGTGTACCGGTTCGTATCCCACACGATCCGGCACGCTCCGGAGGGCGGAGTCGTCTACGAAGCGTTCTGTACGGCTGCCGACTGCGGGGCCGACTCCGGTCCCCAGGGTGACCAGGAAGCCGCACAGGACTGGGCTCTCCGGCACGCGGGGCGCACCGGTCACGATCTCTTCCGGCGCGTCGTGGCCGACCATGGGCGGGTGACCCGCGCCGGATAGCAGGGGTCAGGGCTGGGGGAGCGCAGGAGAGAGCACCGGTAGTGGCACCCTTGGACGCATGAGCAAGCGAGCCCGCGTCCGCGCCCCTGAGCTGCAAGGGCGGTCCTGGATCAACACCGGTGGCAAGGAGCTGTCCCTCGCGGACTTCCGAGGTCGCACATTGGTGCTAGATTTCTGGACCTTCTGCTGTGTGAACTGCCTGCATGTCCTGGATGAGCTGCGGGAGCTGGAGGAGAAGCACCGCGACACCGTGGTGATCATCGGGCTCCACTCGCCGAAGTTCGTCCACGAGGCCGAGCACCAGGCCGTCGTCGATGCCGTCGAGCGGTACGAGGTCCACCACCCGGTCCTGGACGACCCCGAGCTGGCCACCTGGAAGCAGTACGCCGTCCGGGCCTGGCCCACGCTCGTCGTCATCGACCCCGAGGGCTATGTCGTCGCCCAGCACGCGGGCGAGGGCCACGCGCACGCCATCGAGAAGCTGGTCGAGGAGCTGGAGGCCGAGCACGCCGCCAAGGGCACGCTCCGCCGGGGCGACGGCCCGTACGTGGCGCCGGAGCCTGTCGCCACGCATCTGCGCTTCCCGGGCAAGGCGCTGCTCCTGCCCGACGGGGGCTTCCTCGTCTCCGACACCACCCGGCACCGCCTGGTCGAGCTGGACGCGGACGGCGAGACCGTACGGCGCCACTTCGGCACGGGGGACCGCGGGCTGAACGACGGCGGCCCGGACGAGGCCCGGTTCAGCGAGCCGCAGGGGCTCGCCGTGCTCCCGGACGGCCGTATCGCCGTCGCGGACACCGTCAACCACGCGATCCGCGCCCTGGACCTCACGACCGGGGTGACCAGCACCCTCGCCGGGACCGGCCGTCAGTGGTGGCAGGGGACGCCGACCAGCGGCCCGGCGCGCGAGGTGGACCTCTCCTCGCCGTGGGACCTGGCCTGGTTCGGTGACCGGTTGTGGATCGCCATGGCGGGTGTGCACCAGCTGTGGACGTACGACCCCGAGGACCAGGCCGTGCGCGTCGCCGCCGGGACGACCAACGAGGGCCTGGTCGACGGGGAGGCCGCCGAGGCCTGGTTCGCCCAGCCGTCCGGGCTCGCGGTCTCCGCCGACGGCGACCGGCTCTGGGTCGCCGACTCCGAGACCTCCGCCCTGCGCTGGGTCGACCGGGACGGGCAGGTGCGCACGGCTGTGGGCACCGGCCTCTTCGACTTCGGGCACCGCGACGGGGCGGCCGCCCAGGCGCTCCTCCAGCACCCGATCGGCGTGACCGCGCTGCCCGACGGGTCCGTGGCGATCTCGGACACGTACAACCACGCCCTGCGCCGCTACGACCCCGCCTCCGACGAGGTCACCACGCTCGCCACCGACGTACGCGAGCCGAGCGACGCGGTGCTGGTCGACGGCGACCTGGTGGTCGTCGAGTCGGCCCGGCACCGGCTGACCCGCCTGCGGCTGCCCGAGGAGGCCGTACGCGTCCCCGAGCAGGCGCACCGTACCCAGCGCGCGGCCACCGAGATCGCCCCGGGCACCCTCCGGCTCGACGTGGTCTTCCAGGCGCCGGCGGGACAGAAACTGGACACCCGGTACGGGCCCTCGACCCGCCTGCTGGTCTCCGCCACCCCGCCCGAGCTGCTGGCCGAAGGCTCCGGCGCGGGCACCGACCTGGGGCGCGACCTGGTCCTCGCGGACGAGGTCACCGAGGGCGTGCTGCACGTCTCCGCGATGGCGGCGTCCTGCGACGACGACCCGGCCGACGAGTACCCGGCCTGCCATGTCCACCAGCAGGACTGGGGCGTCCCCGTGCGCGTGACGGCGGCGGGAACGGCCCGGCTGCCGCTGGTGCTGGCAGGGATGGACGAGCAGGGCTGAACCACGGGCGGCGCGGGAGCCACCGGTCCAGGAGGAGAGGCCGGTGGTTCCCGCGCGTCACGTTCGGTGATGCGGTGGGACCCTGACGGGCCAGGGCCGCACCGATCCGGTGGGAACCTGACGAGTAAGGGCCTTACCGCGGGTCAGTGGTAGCGCTGCTCGTCGTCCTGGACGACCGTGGTGGTGGGCGGCACGACCATGCGCCGACGGCGGGCGATGCTCATGTAGACGAAGACCCCGATGAGGCCGACGAGCATCATGATCCAGCCGACCAGGTCGACATTGACGGTGTCCACCTTCCAGTCGGTCGCGAACGCCAGGATCGCGCCACCACCGATCAGAAGAATGCATCCTCCGAGCCCCATGATTCCCGCCTCCTCGACGATCCGGTGTATCCGGACCGGTTGTACGGGTCGGGTACCCGGCCCGGCAACAACCATGTCCGAGCCGGTCGTTGAGCGTGGCTGTCAGCCCGTCAGGAACGCCGTGAGCGCGTTGGCCAGCAGATACGGGTCGTCCGCGCCGCACAGTTCACGGGCGCTGTGCATGGACAGGATGGCGACGCCGATGTCCACGGTCTGGATGCCGTGCCGGGCCGCGGTGATCGGGCCGATCGTCGTGCCGCAGGGCATCGAGTTGTTGGAGACGAACGTCTGCCACGGCACGCCCGCCTTCTCGCAGGCGGCGGCGAACACCGCGCGGCCGCTGCCGTCGGTGGCGTACCGCATGTTGACGTTGACCTTGAGGATCGGCCCGCCGTTGACCACCGGGTGGTGCGTCGGGTCGTGCCGCTCGGGGTAGTTGGGGTGCACGGCGTGGCCGGTGTCGGAGGAGAGGCAGACCGTTCCGGCGAGGGCGCGGGCGCGGTCCTCGTAGGTACCGCCCCGGGCGAACACCGAACGCTCCAGCACCGTACCCAGGAGCGGCCCGTCGGCCCCGGTGTCGGACTGGGAGCCGTTCTCCTCGTGGTCGAAGGCGGCCAGTACGGGGATGTACGGGAGCTCGTCGTCCGGCTGCCCGGCGACGTCGGCCAGGGCGGCGGTAGCGGCGTGCACGGAGAGGAGGTTGTCCATCCGCGGCCCGGCGACCAACTCCCGGTCCCGGCCCAGGTAGGACGGCGGTTCGATGGCGTGCGGCATGAGGTCCCAGCCCGTGACGTCCTCCGCGTCGACGCCGGCCTCCTCGGCGACGAAGCGGATCAGGTCGCCCTCGGCCACCTCGCCCAGACCCCAGATGGGCTGCATGTGGCGCTGCCGGTCGAGCTTGAGGCCGTCGGTGTTGGCCGACCGGTCCAGGTGCACGGCCAGCTGGGGCACCCGCAGCAGCGCCCGGTCGATGTCGACCAGCCGGTCGGTGCCGTCCCGCAGCGAGATCCGGCCGGCCAGGCCGAGGTCCCGGTCGAGCCAGGTGTTGAGCAGCGTGCCGCCGTAGACCTCGACGGCGATCTGGCGCCAGCCGTGGGACCCGGTGTCCGGCAGCGGCTTCACCCGCAGGTTCGGGGAGTCGGTGTGCGCGCCGACGATCCGGAACGGGGTGTGCGCGGACGCGCCCTCCGGCACGTACCAGGCGATGATCGCCCCGCCGCGGAGCACGTATTTCCCACCGGCGCTCGCGTCCCAGGCGGCGGTCTCCTCGACCTGGCGGAATCCGGCCTCCTCCAGCCGGGCGGCCGCGTTGGCCACGGCGTGGTACGGGGACGGGCTCGCCGCCAGGAAGGACATCAGGTCATCGGTGTGCGCACGGTCGAACCGGTGGCGAGAACTCATGGTCTTCACTGTATCGAGGGACCTGAGTCCGGAATCCGGTGACCGGCTGGGGTACTGCCCCGGGGCCTACAGCTCGTCGATCGCGGTCAGGTCGATGTCGATGTCGTACGGGGCGGACAGCTTGAGGCGGTCGTGGTGGACGCCGGTGGAGACGTAGGTCCTGTTGACCGGGTCGAGTTCGTAGGTGATGACCATGGGGCGGTGCCCATCGCCCACCATTTCCACGAGCCAGAAGTGCTTGATGCCCGCCGCCGCGTACTTGTGCGGCTTGGTGTCCCGGTCGCGGTCCTCGGAGTCGGGGGAGACGACCTCGACGGCGAGGAGAACGTCGGCGGCCTCGTAGCGAGTCTGGAGCTGATTGCCGTCCGCCTCCGCCGACACCACCACCAGATCCGGCTCGGGCACACTCCGTCTGCCCAGGACGACCGCCATCTCCCGACGCACGCGCAGGTGCCCAGGCACATGGAGGCGCAGCCCCTGCTCCAGCAGATACATCGCCAGCGTGTGGAACTTCCGCTGCGGACTGACAAAAACCAGGCTCCCGTCGATCAGCTCCGTGTGCGGCGGGAGGTCAAGCGTGAAGAACTCGTCCACGGTGTAGCCGTCCGCAGGCGGGACCGGCCACTTGGAGCCGTCCGGCTGACGGTGCAGCGATTCGGGCAGTGCCTCGGCGGTCATGGTTCCTCCCATGGACGGGATTCCGGGCCATGCACTCAGCGTACCCAGCTGATACGACAGCGCCGCCACCCGAACGAATTCCGGGTGGCGGCGCACGTTGACGAAACAGACGAGCGATTTCCTAGAAGGACGCCTCGTCCAGCTCCATCAGGGAGTTGTCGACGCTCTCGGCGAGCGCGCGCTCGGCTGAGACGCCCGGCAGGATGTTCGCGGCGAAGAACTTCGCGGCGGCGATCTTGCCCTGGTAGAAGGCCACGTCCTTGGCGGAGGCGGTCGGCAGCTTCTCGGCCGCCACGGTCGCGCCCCTGAGGAGCAGGTAGCCGACGACGACGTCGCCGGAGGCCATCAGCAGGCGGGTGGTGTTGAGGCCCACCTTGTAGATGTTCTTGACGTCCTCGCCGGTCGCGGTGAGGTCGGTGATCATCGTGCCGACGATCGCCTCCAGGTCCACGGCCGCCTGGGCGAGCGAGTCCAGTGCGGGGGCCAGCTCCTCGTTGCCCTGGGCGCCCGCGAGGAACTTCTTGATCTCCTCGGAGAGCGTGTTGAGCGAGACGCCCTGGTCGCGGACGATCTTCCGGAAGAAGAAGTCCTGGCCCTGGATGGCCGTCGTGCCCTCGTAAAGGGTGTCGATCTTGGCGTCCCGGATGTACTGCTCGACCGGGTACTCCTGGAGGTAGCCGGAGCCGCCGAACGTCTGGAGCGACTGCGCCAGCTGCTCGTAGGACTTCTCGGAGCCGTAGCCCTTGACGATCGGCAGCAGCAGGTCGTTGAGGCCGTTCAGCGCCTTGGCGTCCTCGCCCGCGGCCTCCTTCTCCTGGATCGCGTCCTGGACGGTGGCGGTGTACAGCACGAGGGAGCGCATGCCCTCGGCGTACGCCTTCTGCGTCATGAGCGAGCGGCGCACGTCGGGGTGGTGCGTGATGGTGACCTTGGGCGCCGTCTTGTCCATGAACTGCGACAGGTCGGTGCCCTGGACGCGCTCCTTGGCGTACTCCAGCGCGTTCAGGTAGCCCGTGGAGAGGGTGGCGATGGCCTTCGTGCCGACCATCATGCGGGCGAACTCGATGATGCGGAACATCTGGCGGATGCCGTCGTGCTTGTCGCCGATCAGCCAGCCCTTGGCGGGGTGGCGGTTGCCGAAGGTCATCTCGCAGGTGTTGGAGGCCTTGAGACCCATCTTGTGCTCGACGTTCGTCGCGTACACACCGTTGCGCTCGCCCAGCTCACCGGTGGTCCAGTCGAAGTGGTACTTCGGGACCAGGAAGAGCGACAGGCCCTTGGTGCCGGGGCCCGCACCCTCGGGGCGCGCCAGCACGTAGTGGAGGATGTTCTCGGACATGTCGTGCTCGCCCGAGGTGATGAAGCGCTTCACACCCTCGATGTGCCAGGAGCCGTCCTCCTGCCGCACGGCCTTCGTCCGCCCGGCGCCGACGTCGGAGCCGGCGTCCGGCTCGGTCAGCACCATCGTCGAGCCCCACTGCTTCTCGACGGCGATCTCCGCGACCTTCTTCTGCTCCTCGGTGCCCTCCTCGAAGAGGATGCCCGCGAACGCGGGACCGGAGGAGTACATCCACACGGCCGGGTTCGCACCGAGCAGCAGCTCCGCGTAGCCCCAGATCAGGGAGCGGGGCGCGGTGGTGCCACCGATCTCCTCGGGCAGGCCCAGGCGCCAGTACTCCGAGTCCATGAAGGACTGGTACGACTTCTTGAAGCTCTCCGGGACCGGCGCGGTGTTGGTCTCCGGGTCGAAGACCGGCGGGTTGCGGTCGGCGTCGGCGAAGGAGTCGGCGAGCTCGTTCTCCGCGAGGCGGACGACCTCGTCGAGGATGCTCTTCGCGGTGTCGACGTCCATCTCCGCGAACGGACCGGTGCCGTACAGCTTGTCGCGCCCGAGGACCTCGAAGAGGTTGAACTCGATGTCGCGGAGATTCGACTTGTAGTGCCCCATGGGAAGGCTCCGTAATCAATAGCAGTGGCGCGCAGCGCCCCGGGGAGTGATGCGGGTCGGGCGACAGGCAGGCGTGGGTACAGGCAGACGCGGGTGTATCAGCTGACCTCTACGATGATGCTACCCGTCAGTAATAACGCGCAACCCCTCAAGCCGTAGATGTGTCCGATTACTCTTTGCAGCATGTACGGCTACGACCAGAACCCTGGTGCTCAGCAGCAGATGGGTCAGATGGGCGGCGGCTACGGCGAGCAGCCGCTGTATCCCGAACCCTCTCCGCCCTCCCTGGCCGACGCGGTACGGGCCTTCACCACCGGCTCCCTCTCCGCCGAGGACTTCCAGCAGATCTTCGCCACGTCGAAGGTCTACTGTCCGCGCGGTGACAACCCCGGCTTCCTGGCCCTGCACAACACGCAGCAGCCCGTGATCCCGATGTTCACCACGCTCAAGGAGCTGCGGCTCTACGCGGGCAAGGAGTCCAAGTACTTCGTGATCACCGGCGCCGAGGTGATCGACCTGCTGCCCACGGGGTACGGCTTCGTCCTGGACATGGAGGGCGATCACCGGATGGTCTTCGACGCCAAGGCGGTCGAGCAGATGGTCGACTTCGCGATGCGTCGTATGTACGGGTAGGTTCCGGGCTCGTGGGTCGCTGACCTGCGAGTTCATCGTCCGGGCCAGGGTCCGCGCCAGGGGTGGCGCGGACCCTTTGTGCTGCTGGAAGTGCTGGCGGAGGTACTGCCCGCAGTGCCCCTGAGCGCGGCGGGAACGGCGCACGCCTTGCAGGATGTTCATCATTCAACTAAATTCGTTCCAGAAGATCCCGCCCGGAGGTGGCTCCCATGCCCGCAGTGACCGTCGAAAACCCGCTGACCCTGCCCAAGGTGGCCGCTTCGGGTGACGCCGCGGCCCGCCCCGTGCTCGCCGTCACGACGGCGCCGAGCGGATTCGAGGGCGAGGGCTTCCCGGTCCGCCGCGCGTTCGCGGGGATCGATTACCAGCACCTCGACCCGTTCATCATGATGGACCAGATGGGTGAGGTGGAGTACGCCGCCGGCGAGCCGAAGGGCACCCCCTGGCACCCGCACCGCGGCTTCGAGACCGTCACGTACCTGATCGACGGCAGCTTCATCCACCAGGACTCCAACGGGGGCGGCGGCACCATAGAGAACGGTGACACCCAGTGGATGACCGCCGGATCCGGGCTGCTGCACATCGAGGCACCGCCGGAGTCGCTCGTCCTGTCCGGCGGGCTCTTCCACGGCCTCCAGCTCTGGGTGAACCTGCCCAAGGCCGACAAGATGATGAACCCGCGCTACCAGGACATCCGTGGCGGCGAGGTCCAGCTCCTCGCCTCCCCGGACGGCGGTGCGCTGCTCCGGGTCATCGCCGGTGAGCTCGACGGGCACCAGGGGCCGGGCATCACCCACACTCCGATCACGATGATCCACGCCACCGTGCGGCCCGGCGCCGAGGTGACCCTGCCCTGGCGTGAGGACTTCAACGGCCTCGCGTACGTCCTGGCCGGGCGCGGCACGGCCGGCGAGGAGCGCCGCCCGATCCGCCTCGGACAGACCGCGGTGTTCGGCAGCGGCTCCTCGCTGACCGTCCGCGCGGACGAGAAGCAGGACGGGAACACCCCGGACCTGGAGATCGTCCTCCTCGGCGGCCGGCCGATCCGGGAGCCGATGGCCCACTACGGCCCGTTCGTGATGAACAGCCAGGCCGAGCTGAAGCAGGCCTTCGAGGACTTCCAGGCCGGCCGCCTCGGGACCGTCCCCGCCGTCCACGGCATGTGACGACCCCCTCGTACGCGTACGGAGCGATCCTTTCGTGCGCGTACGGAGCCCGCCGGGCCCCTCATGTGACGACCCGTCACCCGTACGGTGGCGGCGGGCGGGCCGGCCGGCGCGCGCCGTGATCGGCTGGGAGGGTGCCTGCCTCCCAGCCCCTTCTGCCCGACGGCGCCCGCCGCGCGGCCGCCTGGTGCGGTGTCGTCCTGCTGGTCGCGGGGGTCGCCGCCGTCGCCGTCTGGCTGGTCGTCACCCTCAAGACCGCGGTCACGCCGGTGCTGCTCGCCCTCCTCGGCACCGCGCTGCTCGGCCCCGTGCACCGCTGGCTCATCGCCCGTGGGCTCAACCGGTCGCTGGCCGCCGGGCTGACCTGTGCGGCGCTCGTCGCGGTGGTGGGCGGGGCCGGGTACATCGTGGTCACCGCCCTCATCGACAGCGGTGACCAGATCGTCCGGTCCCTCAAGGAGGCCGGTCAGTGGGTGATCGACCACCTCGACATCGCCGGCAGCTCCGACGTCGACGACCTCGCCGACAACGCCGGGAACCTGATCGGCAAGTTCGGCGCGAGCGCCGCGGGCGGTCTGCTCAGCGGGATCAGCCTGGTCGGCACGCTGGTGGCGACCGGTGTGCTGGCCCTCCTGCTGACCTTCTTCTTCCTCCGCGACTCCGACCGGGCGGCGCACCTCGCGCACGCGGTGGCCCCGCGGGGCACCGGTGACCTGGTGGAGGCCATGGGGCGGCGGGCGTTCGAGGCCGTCGAGGGCTTCATGCGCGGCACCACGTTCATCGCGCTGATCGACGCCGTGTGCATCACGGTGGGCCTGCTGATCCTGGACCTGCCGGGGGCGGTGGGACTGGGCGCGCTGGTCTTCGTCGGTGCCTACATCCCGTACCTCGGGGCCTTCATCTCCGGCGCCGTCGCCGTGCTGGTCGCGCTGGCCGACCGGGGGTTCGTGATCGCGCTGTGGGTGCTGGGGGTGGTGCTCGCGGTCCAGCTGCTGGAGGGCCATGTGCTCCAGCCGGTGATCCAGAGCCGTACGGTGCAGATGCACCCGGCGATGATCATGATCGCGCTGACGGCGGGAGCGGGCGTCGCCGGACTGATGGGCATGCTGCTCGCCGTCCCGATGTGCGCGGCGGCCGTCGGCGTCCTGGGTGAACTACGCAGGCGCTCGGGAGACGCTGTCGGCCCGTCCGGCGTTTGAGGACGGAACCCCCGCGAGGGAGACCCCGCCCGCCCGGAGCCCCCGCACCCACCCGGGCCTAAACCTCCGCCCCACCCGCCTCGTACAGCTCGAACCAGATCGACTTCCCCTCCCCCCGCGGATCCACCCCCCACGCGTCCGCCAGCATCTCCATCAGCACCAGCCCCCGGCCGCTGGACGCCATCTCCCCGGGCCGCCGCTTGTGCGGCAGCTCGTCGCTCGCGTCGGCCACCTCCACCCGCAGCCGCCGCTCCCCGCGCTCCCCCGACACCTGCGCCACCATCAGCGCGTCCCCGTCCGTGTGGACCAGCACATTGGTGGCCATCTCCGAGACCATCAGGACGGCCGAGTCGACCTGCTCGGGGTCCTTCCAGTCGTGCAGCAGCTCCCGGACGAGCTGCCGGCCCACCGCGATCCGCTCGGGCTCGGCCTGCGCGATCGTCAGGACACTGCGCCGGGTCGGCGTCTGCGGCGCCCGGGTGCTCGCACGGCGCAGCACCAGCACCGCGATGTCGTCCTCGCGCCGGTCCGCGAGCGGCCCGGTCGTGTAGTGCGAGGTCGGCCCGTGCACGGCCTGGACCAGGGCGTCGGCCATCTGCTCCAGATCCTCGGTGGGCTCCTCAAGGACCGGGCGCAGCCGGGTCCAGCCGGAGGCCATGTCGTGGCCGCCGGTCTCGATGAGGCCGTCCGTGCAGAGCATGATCGTTTCTCCGGGTTCCAGGACGACCCGGGTGGTGGGGTAGTCGGCGTCCGTCTCGATGCCGAGCGGCAGCCCGCCCGCCGTCTGCCGGATCACCGCGGTGCCGTCGGCGCTCACCACCACCGGGTCGGGGTGGCCCGCGCGGGCGATGTCCAGCGTTCCGGTCTCCGGGTCCACCTCGGCGTACAGGCAGGTGGCGAAGCGCGACGCGGCGGGCTCGTCGTCGCCCGCCACACCTTCGTAGGCGTCGGTCAGCCCGGAGAGGAAGCGCGAGGCCCGGGCCAGCACCGCGTCGGGACGGTGGCCCTCGGAGGCGTACGCGCGCAGGGCGATGCGGAGCTGGCCCATCAGTCCGGCGGCCCGCACGTCGTGGCCCTGGACGTCGCCGATGACCAGGGCGATCCGGCCGCTGGGCAGCGGGATCATGTCGTACCAGTCGCCGCCCACCTGGAGCCCGCCGCCGGTCGGTACGTACCGCGCCGCCACCGTCATGCCGGGGATGTCCGGTCCCAGCGTCGGCATCATCGAGCGCTGGAGCCCGAGCGACAGCTCCCGTTCGGTCTCCGCGACCCCGGCCCGGGCCAGTGCCTGGGCGAGCATCCGGGCCACCGTGGTGAGCACCGCGCGCTCGTCGGGCGAGAACCCCACCGGATGCTGGAACCCCGCCATCCACGCGCCCATCGTGCGGCCGGAGGAGACCAGCGGCAGGTACGCCCAGGACTGCCGCCCGAAGCGCCGGGCGAGCGGCCAGGTGGCCGGGTAGCGGCGGCGGTACTCCTCGGGGGAGGGGAGATAGATGGCGCGGCCGGTGCGGACGACCTCGGCGGCCGGGTAGTCCGTCTCCAGAGGCATGTCGGTGAAGGGTTCCTCGTCCCCCGGGCTCTGGCCGTGGTGGCCGATGATCGTCAGCCGCTCCCCGACGGAGCCGAAGACCGCGAGCCCGTCCGGGGAGAAGCCGGGCATGGAGAGGGACGCGGCGACCCGCAGCACCTCCTCCGTGGACCGGGCCTCCGCCAGCGCCCGTCCGGCGTCCAGCAGGAACGCCTCCCGGGACCTGCGCCAGTCCCCGGTGATCGGCGTGTGGGGGCCGGACGAGCCCAGCTGGGGCTCGGCGACCTCCTGGAGCGTGCCGATGAGCAGGTAGTTCTCCGCGTTCCCGGCCGCGTCGACGACCGGCTTGGAGCGGCTGCGTACGGTACGCAGCACCTGCCCCCGTTCGTCCACGATCCGCAGCCGGGCCTCGGCCAGGGTCCCCTCGGCGACGGCCAGGTTCACGACCCCGTAGATCTCGTTCCAGTCGACCGGATGGAAACGGGAGCGCACCGCCGCCTCCCGGTAGCTGCCGGACTCGGCGGGCAGGCCGAGCAGCCGGGCCGCCTCCGCGTCGAGCGTGACCGTGCCGGCTGCGTTGTCCCAGCGCCACAGGCCGGTCGCGATCGCGGCCAGGACGTCCTCGGTGCGCATTGCCCCACTTTAGGAAGATGTGCTCGCCGTACGCCACCGAGGGGACGCCGAGTGCGAACGTTGTCCGGTGTGGCTCGTCGGCGTACGGCCGGTCCCCGGCGGGAGCGGGCGGGAAAGGGAAATGAAGAGGCCCCGTGCCGGGCGGTAGCCTGGGGTGGCTCAATCCACCACCCCGAACCGCGAAGACTGGATGAACGACGATGCATCGGTACAGGTCCCACACCTGCGGCGAGCTCCGCGCCTCTGACGTCGGCACCGACGTCCGGCTGAGCGGCTGGCTGCACAATCGCCGAGACCTGGGTGGCATCCTCTTCATCGATCTGCGCGACCACCACGGTCTGGTGCAGCTCGTCGCCCGCCCCGGCACCCCCGGCAACGACGCCCTGGCGAAGCTCACCAAGGAGACCGTCGTCCGGATCGACGGCAAGGTCTCCGCACGCGGCGCCGACAACGTCAACCCGGAGCTGCCGACCGGTGAGATCGAGATCGAGGTCACCGAGGTCGAGGTGCTCGGCGAGGCCGGGCCGCTGCCCTTCACGATCAACGCCGAGGACGGCGTCAACGAGGAGCGGCGCCTGGAGTACCGCTTCCTCGACCTGCGCCGCGAGCGCATGCACCGCAACATCATGCTGCGCTCGGCCGTGATCGCCTCCATCCGCTCCAAGATGGTGGCCCTCGGCTTCAACGAGATGGCGACCCCGATCCTCACCGCGACCTCGCCCGAGGGCGCCCGCGACTTCGTCGTCCCGTCCCGGCTGAACCCCGGCAAGTTCTACGCCCTGCCGCAGGCCCCGCAGCAGTTCAAGCAGCTGCTGATGATCTCGGGCTTCGACCGCTACTTCCAGATCGCGCCCTGCTTCCGCGACGAGGACGCCCGCGCGGACCGTTCGCCGGGCGAGTTCTACCAGCTCGACGTCGAGATGTCGTTCGTCGAGCAGGAGGACGTCTTCCAGCCGATCGAGAAGCTGATGACCGAGCTCTTCACCGAGTTCGGCAAGGGCCGCGAGGTCACCTCGCCGTTCCCGCGCATCCCGTTCCGCGAGTCGATGCTGAAGTACGGCAACGACAAGCCGGACCTGCGGGCCAAGCTGGAGCTCGTCGACATCTCGGACGTCTTCGCCGACTCCGGGTTCAAGGCGTTCGCCGGCAAGCACGTCCGCGCGCTGCCCGTCCCGGACACCGCCGGCCAGTCCCGCAAGTTCTTCGACGGCCTCGGTGAGTACGCCGTCGAGCACGGCGCCAAGGGCCTGGCCTGGGTGCGCGTGGGCGAGGACGGCACGCTGGCGGGACCGATCGCCAAGTTCCTCACCGAGACCGATGTCAAGACGCTCACCGAGCGCCTCTCGCTGGTCCCGGGGCACGCGGTGTTCTTCGGGGCGGGCGAGTTCGACGAGGTCTCCAAGATCATGTCGGTCGTCCGGGTCGAGGCCGCCAAGCGCGCCGGCCACTTCGAGGAGGGCGTCTTCCGGTTCTGCTGGATCGTCGACTTCCCGATGTACGAGAAGGACGCGGAGACCGGGAAGATCGACTTCTCGCACAACCCCTTCTCGATGCCCCAGGGCGGCCTGGCCGACCTGGAGGAGAAGGACCCGCTGGACATCCTCGCCTGGCAGTACGACATCGTCTGCAACGGCATCGAGCTGTCCTCGGGCGCCATCCGTAACCACGAGCCCGAGCTGATGCTCAAGGCCTTCGAGATCGCCGGGTACGACCGCGAGACCGTCGAGCACGAGTTCGCGGGCATGCTCCGCGCGTTCCGCCTCGGCGCCCCGCCGCACGGTGGCATCGCCCCCGGCGTCGACCGCATCGTGATGCTGCTCGCCGACGAGCCCAACATCCGCGAGACGATCGCCTTCCCGCTCAACGGCAACGCCCAGGACCTGATGATGGGCGCCCCGACCGAGCTGGACGAGTCCCGGCTGCGCGAGCTGAACATCCAGCTGCGCAAGCCGGTCGCGGCGAAGGGCGCCTCCGAGAAGCCCGCCGCCGACAAGTAGGCGCCGCCGCGCCGCTTCGCCGTGGCGGATGTTTCACGTGAAACAGCCCCCGATCACCCGATCGGGGGCTGTTTCGTCGTGCTCACGCAGGAGCTGAAGACGGCCGGGTTCGTCGCGCGGGCTCGCAGAGCTCCCCGGCGGCCGGGCGACGCCGTACAGCCGGATGGCCCCGGATCGGGTTCGGCCGCGCCGGGACCGGCAAGGACTGGCACCGAGACACCCCTCTCGCACCGCGTGCCGCCGCCACGCCGTCCGCCGTCATCCGAGGAGCCCGCCACCGTGTCCGTCCCGCGCCGCCCGCCCGCCCTGCTCACCGCACCGCTCCTCGTCCTGGCCCTGCTGCTCGCCGGCACCGGCTGCACCTCCGGCACCGCGCCCGCGAAGGCCCCGGTGGGGGCCCCGGGGAAGGGTGCGGCGGGCCCGGAGTCCGACGCCGCCTCCGTACACCGGGAGTCGGCCGCCGCCGAGCCGGCGCCGAGCCCCGCGGAGATCCCGGGCCTGGGGCCGCTGACCCGGGCGGAGATCCCCGAGGGGGCCCGGCAGGCGTTCGTCGTCGCCGGGGAGGACGAGGACGCCCATCGGTCCAGCGCGGTGCTGTACAGCCGCGAGGACCTGGCGCGGGGGTGGGTGGCGGTAGCCGGTCCCTGGGACGCCCACAACGGCATGGAGGGCTGGACCGACCATCATGTGGCGGGCGACCGGAGGTCCCCCAAGGGTGTCTACTCCCTCACCGACGCGGGCGGTCGGCTCCCCGACCCGGGGGCTCTGCTCCCGTACGACGAACACCCCCGGTTCGCGGTGGACGGCGAGGGGTTCTTCGGGGAGCCCCTGGAAGGCTCGTTCGACTACGTCGTCGCCATCAACTACAACCGCACGGCGGGGGTCACCCCCCTGGACCGCCACCGCCCCCTCGGCCTCGGGCGCGGCGGCGGCATCTGGATCCACGTCGACCACGGCGGCCCCACCCAGGGCTGTGTCTCCATCCCGGAGGAGCGCATGGAGGAGCTGCTGCGCACCCTGGACCCGGAGCTGGACCCGGTGATCGTGATGGGGGACGCGGAGACGCTGGAGCGGTGATCTGGGCTACGGGCGGGGGCCCTTGCTTCGTACGCTGAGGATGTTGCCCGGTACAAGTGACTCGGTACAAGTGGCCCGGTGACCCGGTGACCCGGTGACCCGGTGGCCCGGTGGCCCGGTGGCCCGGTGGCCCGGTGACCCGGTGCAGGAGGAGGTCGTCGTGAGCGTGGTCGAGGACCGCGTCCTGACGCAGGACGTCTTCGAGGAGCTGGCCCGTAGCGCCATACGCGCGGAGGAGGTGCTGCGGCTGGAGTTCGTGAACGGGAAACTTGGGGTCAAGGGGTCAAGGTCCACTCGCAGCCCGACGGTGTGCGCTACGAGCAGGTCGTGACGGTGCCGTACGGCAAGACCGTCACCCTCCCCGACCCGGTCGGGATCGAGCTGGACACCGAGCGCTCAAGAGCTGGGTGCGCTGACCCGACGCCGTACGAACGGAGCCCGGGACCAGTGCTCGTGGTCCCGGGCTCCTCACGTACGTACGGCGGTGGCTACGCCGGCTTCTCCTCCAGGCGCGGGAACAGCACCGCGCCCTTCGTCACCGTCGCGCCGACGGGCAGGACGCCCCAGGTGCCCGCGTCCTGGACCCTCTGGTCGGCCAGCGCGCCCAGGGACTCCTCGGCGCCCAGCGACTCCCACAGCTGCTGCGAGGTGTCCGGCATCACCGCGTTGAGCAGGACCGCGACCCCGCGCAGCGCCTCGGCGGCCGTGTACAGGATGGTCGCCAGGCGGGCCTGGCCCTCCGGGGTGGTGTCCTTGGCCACCTTCCACGGCTCCTGCTCCGTGATGTAGCCGTTGACCTGCTTCACGAAGTCGAAGACCGCCAGGATGCCGGACTGGAAGTCCAGCTCCTCGCCGATCTTCCGGTCGGCCGTGGCCACCGCCTTCGCCAGACCCTCCTGCACGGCCCGCTCGGCGTCACCGGCGGCCGTGGCCTCCGGCAGTGCCCCGCCGAAGTACTTGCCGACCATGGCCGCGACGCGCGAGGCGAGGTTGCCGTAGTCGTTGGCCAGCTCGGAGGTGTAGCGGGCGGTGAAGTCCTCCCAGGAGAACGAGCCGTCGCTGCCGTACGCGATCGCCCGCAGGAAGTACCAGCGGTAGGCGTCCACGCCGAAGTGCGAGGTCAGGTCCTGCGGCTTGATGCCGGTCAGGTTCGACTTCGACATCTTCTCGCCGCCGACCATCAGCCAGCCGTTGGCGACGACCTTGCCGGGGAGCGGCAGGCCCTGCGCCATCAGCATCGCGGGCCAGATCACCGAGTGGAAGCGGAGGATGTCCTTGCCGATCAGGTGCACGTTCGCCGGGAACGTACCGTCGAACTTCTCCTGGTTGGCGCCGTAGCCCACGGCCGTCGCGTAGTTGAGGAGCGCGTCGATCCAGACGTAGATGACGTGCTTGTCGTCCCAGGGCACCGGGACGCCCCAGTCGAACGTCGAGCGCGAGATCGACAGGTCCTGCAGACCCTGCTCGACGAAGTTCACGACCTCGTTGCGCGCCGACTCGGGCTGGATGAAGTCCGGGTTCGCCGCGTAGAACTCCAGCAGCTTCGGGCCGTACTCGCTGAGCTTGAAGAAGTAGTTCTCCTCCTTGAGGAGCTCCACCGGCTTCTTGTGGATCGGGCAGAGCTTCTGCCCGGCGAACTCGCCCTCGCCGTCGATCAGATCGCCGGGGAGCTTGTACTCCTCGCAGCCCACGCAGTACGGGCCCTCGTACCCGCCCTTGTAGATCTCGCCCTTGTCGTACAGGTCCTGCACGAACTCCTGCACACGGTCGGTGTGCCGCTTCTCCGTCGTCCGGATGAAGTCGTCGTTCGCGATGTTCAGATGCTCCCAGAGGGGCTTCCACGCCTCCTCGACGAGCTTGTCGCACCAAGCCTGCGGAGTGACGTTGTTCGCCTCGGCCGTGCGCATGATCTTCTGACCGTGCTCGTCCGTGCCGGTGAGGTACCACACCTTCTCGCCGCGCTGGCGGTGCCAGCGCGTGAGCACGTCGCCTGCGACGGTCGTGTAGGCGTGGCCCAGGTGAGGAGCGTCGTTGACGTAGTAGATGGGGGTCGAGACGTAGTACGCCGTCGCCCCCTGCTTCTCGGATCCAGTGGCCGCCATGGTCGAAATCCTAACGGCCCGATCAAGATCCACTCACATCGATAAACCGGCCCCGTGAGTGCGCGGAGGAGTCCCCTCCGGTGGAGAGCTTTGCGAAACGTCCCCTTCCGTCATCACCGACCGGTCGCCTCCGGCTCGCGCACCAGGATCCTGATGCTGACCGCCTCCGGCGCCAGGACCGGGTCGCCGGGCTCGACCTCGGGCCGACGACTACGTCAGCGAACCCTTCGAGTTCCCCGAGCTGGTCTCCCGGGTCCGTGCCCCGCGTCGGCGCGGCGCCCGGCCCGTACCGGGCGCCGGCTACGCCCCGTGAAACGGCTGCCCGGCGCGGCGCGATCGGGCGGTCCGAGGGGGCGGCGGAGGCGGGGCCGGCCCGTCGAACCTGTCGGCCGGCGCGGTGGCGTACGACGTGCCGGGCGGTTCGGTCACGGCGGTCCCGGGCCCGGAGGGCGGCGGTCACGGCGGTCCCGGGCCCGAGGGCGGCGGTCTCGCCGTGACCGTACGGCTGCCGGTCGATCAGCCCTCGGAGCGGGTCTCGCGGGCCGTGATCCAGGTCGGCAGCCCGGCGAGGAGCTCCCGGTAGAGCTCGGCGTCCGTGATCTCGCGCGGGGCCGGGCCGGCGTGGAAGAACGCGGCGTTGGGGGCGCCCAGCTTCCGCAGGAAGTCGAAGCCCTTGCCGTCCTGCTCGCCGAAGCCGACGAACTGGAAGAACAGCGGCAGCCGTGCCGCGTCCGCCAGCGCCTGGCGGGCGAGCTGCTTGGCGTCCGGCGGGCCGTCCGTCTGGAAGATCACCAGGGCCGGGGTGGTGGCCTGCGACTTCTCGTGGTGCGCCACGATCTCCTCGACCGCGCGGTGGTAGTTCGTCCGGCCCAGACGCCCGAGCCCCGCGTTCAGCTCGGTGACACGGCCCTCATGGGCGGCCAGCTCGATTGTTCCGGTGCCGTCGATGTCGGTCGAGAAGAAGACGACGGGCACGGTGGCTTCGACGTCCAGGTGCGCGGCGAGCGCGACGGCGCGGTCGCCCAGGTGCTGGGCGCTGCCGTCCTTGTAGAACGGGCGCATGGAGCCCGAGCGGTCCAGCACCAGGTAGACCCGGGCGCGGAGCCCGGCCAGCCCGTGCGCCTTGAGCGCCACCTGCGCCGCCTTGTACGGGGCGACGAGCTGGGGTGCGCGCGCGGTGACGCGGGCGAGGGTGGTGGCGGGCCTGGGAGTGGGGGTCGCCTTGGTCGCCGCGGGGGTTGTGGGGGTTGTGGGGAGTGCGACGGGGGGCGCGGGGGTTGCGACGGGGGTCGCGGGGGGTTCGGCGGTCGCGGCGGCTTCGTCGACCTCGGCGGCTTCGTCGAACTCGGTGGGGGCCGCGGTCGAGGGGGCAGCTGCGGGGGCGGGGATTGCTCCCGTTTCCGGGGCTGCTTCCCGAGTGGGTGCGGCTTCCGCTTCCGGTTCGGGCGCGGACTCGGGCGTCGACTCGGGCTCCGGGGCGAGGTCGAAGTCGAAGTCGATCGTGATCGGGTCCAGAGTCGGGATCGGCTCCGGGGTCGCGGCCGGTGCCGGAGCAGCCTCCTCCGCCTTCTCGGGCTCGGCGGCGGGCCCGTCCGTCGTGACGGGCTCCGCGGCCTTCACCGGCTCCGCGGCCTTCACCGGCTCCACGGCGGGCTCATCCGCCGTGACCGGTTCGACGACCGGCTCGGCCTTCGGCTCCGCGACCGGCCCGGGGACGGTCTCCGCCACGGGTTCAGCCTTCGGCTCCGCGACGGTCTCCGGCATCGGCTCGGCCTTCGGCTCCGCGACGGTCTCCGGCATCGGCTCGGCCTTCGGCTCCGCGACGGTCTCCGGCACCGGCTCGCCCTTCGGCTCCGCGACGGTCTCCGGCACCGGCTCGCCCTTCGGCTCCGCGACGGTCTCCGGCACCGGCTCGGCCTTCGGCTCCGCCTCCGCATTCGCCTCCGGACCCGACCCCTGCGCCGGAACGGTCGGTGAGGGCTTCGCCGGAGCGGCGGGCGCCTTGTCGAAGGCCGCGGCCACCAGGTCCGCCGCACCGGCCTCACCGTCGGTGGTCTCCGCGACCGGCGAAGCCGGGGCCGGAATCGACGCCTTCGGCTCCGGAACCCTCGGCTCGGACGTCTTCGGCTCCGACGAATTCGGCTCGGACGTCTTCGGGTCCGACGGGGACCCGGCCGCCGAAGTGGTCTCCGGTCCCGGCTCCGTGGACTGAACGCGCTCGGCCTGGGGCGGGACGGTGGCCGTGGTCGGCTCGTCCTGCTCCGTGCGGCCGAACACCTTACGCAGCAAGCTCCGAATGCCCATGGGCGAGGCCTTTCGCATGAGTTGGGTGCGGGGAATGTCCGACCGGGGCGTTTTCATCCCTGGCCAGGACGGATACGTAAGGTTAGCGGCCGGATCCGGCCGTTCGCCGGTCCGGCCCACCCGGGCGTCAACCGAGCCGCAACCGATCCCGGACCGAGTCCGGGGCCGTACCCGCGGACGGCCAAGGGAACAGCGGTGGCCCGGACTTCACCCGCCGTTCACCGGGAGTCCGTCGGACCGCGTGCGGGCGCACCTACCGTCACGCACGAGACACCGACGGAGGGAATCCACGTGCGTAACCTGCTGCCGCTCATCAGCTCCCACCCGGGCGGGCGGTCCGCGCTGACCTGCCGCTTCCGCTGCGGGGACGCCTGCTTCAAGGAGACGCCGAACACCAGCGACAACGAGTACGCCGACGACATCATCGCCCGTGCGGTCTCGCGCCGCTCGATGATGCGCGCGGCCGCCGTGGTCACGGTCGCCGCGGCAGCCGGGACGGCCGCGCTGACCGGCCCGAACGCCCCCCAGGCGGCGGCAGCCGCGCTCACCGGGCACGGCCACGAACCGGGCCCGCCGCACAAACCCGCCCGGTCCGGCGCCCGGGGCCTGCGGTTCTCGCCGGTCGCGCCGAACAAGGACGACAAGGTCACCGTCCCCGACGGCTACAGCCAGAACGTGGTGATCCGCTGGGGCGAGCCCATCCTGCGCGGGGCACCCGCCTTCGACCCGGACAAGCAGACCGCCAAGGCGCAGGCGGGCCAGTTCGGTTACAACAACGACTTCCTCTCGCTCCTCCCGCTCCGCGGTGAGCACGGCCGCCAGGTCCTGGTCGCCAACCACGAGTACACGGACGAGATCCTCATGTTCCGCGGCTACGATCCGGCCAACCCCACGCGCGAGCAGGTGGAGATCGCCTGGGCCGCGCACGGACTCTCCGTGGTCGTCGTCCAGGAGGAGCACCGCACCGGCAAGCTCGGCCCGGTCAACCGTCACCCGCTGAACCGCAGGCTCACCGCTACGAGTGAATTCCGGCTCACCGGACCGGCCGCGGGAAGCGCTCTGCTGCGTACCTCCGCCGACCGCACCGGCCGCAAGGTGCTCGGCACCCTCAACAACTGTGCGGGCGGCACGACTCCGTGGGGTACCACGCTGCACGGCGAGGAGAACTTCAACCAGTACTTCGCCAACGGCACCACCGACATGCACAAGCGGTACGGGATCGGCTCCACCGCCACCGAACGCAAGTGGGAGCGGTTCGACCGGCGGTTCGACCTGGCGCAGGAGCCCAACGAGGCCAACCGTTTCGGCTGGGTCGTCGAACTCGACCCGTACGACCCGGACTCCACCCCGCGCAAGCGGACCGCGCTGGGCCGGTTCAAACACGAGGCCGCCCAGCCCCGGCTGACCTCGGACGGACGTCCGGTCATCTACATGGGTGACGACGAGAAGTTCGACTACCTCTACAAGTTCGTCTCCAGCAAGCGGATGAAGAAGGGCAACTCGCGGGCCGCCCGCGAACACAACCTGACGCTGCTGGACGAGGGCACGCTGTACGTGGCGAAGCTGACCGGAGACTCGCCGTCCGCCGAGATCGACGGCACCGGGAAGCTGCCCACCGACGGCGAGTTCGACGGCAGCGGCGTCTGGATCCCGCTGGCCACCGGCACCACCTCGCACGTGCCGGGGATGACCGCCGACGAGGTGTACGTCTACACGCGGCTGGCCGGTGACAAGGTCGGCGCCACCAAGATGGACCGGCCCGAGGACGTCGAGCCCTCGCCGCGCACCGGCCGGGTCTACGTGGCGCTCACCAACAACTCCGACCGGGGCAAGGCGGGCAAGGCCGGGGCGGACGAGGCGAACCCGCGCAACGCCAACAAGCACGGGCAGGTCCTGGAGCTCGCGGAGAACTGGGACGACCCGGCGGGTGACGGTTTCGCCTGGCGGCTCTTCCTCGTCGCGGGCGACCCGAACGACCCGGCGACCTACTTCGCGGGCTTCCCCAAGGAGAGCGTCAGCCCCATCTCCTGCCCGGACAACGTGGCGTTCGACGACCACGGCAACCTGTGGATCTCCACGGACGGCAACCAGCTCGGTTCGCACGACGGCCTCTTCGGCGTCGCTACCCACGGCGACCGGCGCGGTGAGCTGAAGCAGTTCCTGACCGTCCCGACCGGTGCGGAGACCTGCGGCCCGGTCATCCAGGACCGCCGGGTCCTGGTCGCCGTCCAGCACCCGGGCGAGATCGACGGCGCCTCGGTGGAGAAGCCGGCGAGCACCTGGCCGGACGGGCCCGGGAAGATCGTCCGCCCCTCCGTCGTCGCGGTCTGGCGCAAGGACGGACGCGACATCGGCGTGTGACCCCGGCCCGCCCCTCTCGTGGTGGGGCCGATCGGCCATCAGGCCTGTGCCGATCCGGTGTGGGCCTGATGTACATCCGAGTCTGCTGGGCGGCGCCCGCCGACGTCCACCGGACTAGAGTCGGACCCATGGTTTCCGGTGACGCGCCGCAGACGGAAGGAAGCGTCCGGGTCGACGTGTGGATCTGGTCGGTCCGGCTGACGAAGACCCGTGCCCAGGCGGCCGCCGCCTGCCGGGCGGGGCATGTGAAGGTCGGCGGCGAGCGGGCCAAACCCGCCCAGGCCGTCCGTGTCGGCGACGAGGTCCGGCTCCGGCACGCGGGGCGGGACCGGGTGGTCGTCGTGTCGAAGATCGTGAAGAAGCGGGTCGGCCCGCCGGTGGCCACCGACTGCTTCGTCGACAACAGCCCGCCTCCGCCGCCCCGCGAGCTGGCGATCCAGGTTCCGGTACGGGACCGGGGTACGGGCCGCCCGACCAAGCGCGACCGCCGTGAGATGGAGCGCCTCCAGGGACGCCCGCCGGAGCTCTGAGCCGACCGGCGGTCCTCCGTAGGGGTTCTGTCCCGTCGTTTCACGTGAAACGACGGGACAGGGTTTCACGTGAAACATCGGGACGGACATCCCGCGCTTGTCGGTATGGGGCGACTCCCGGGGCGCCGGGTTCTCCGTACGGCTCCGTCAGCGCGCTGGCCGGTCCTAGCGCTGTCCGGCCCTGCGGCGCCCCAGCAGTACCTGGGCCAGCACCGCCCCCACCAGCAGGACCGCGCCGACCACCAGCACTACCCACACCGTCGTCCGCAGCGCGGCGGTCAGCGCGTCGACCACTGCCGCCGCCGCGTCCCGGTCGCCGCCCGGCACCTCGTCCAGCACCCGGCTCCGGCCGACCGCCACGAGGATCCGCAGCACGATCGCCCCGAGCACGAACCCGGCGCCGACGGCTGCCATGGCGGTCAGGGCGGCCGGGAGCCCGCCCCGTACGGTTGCGATGCCCACCACCAGCACGAGGAGTACCAGCGTGGCGACGGCCGGCCAGATGCTGCAGTAGCGCAGCCAGCGGAAGGAGTCCCTGAGGGTGTCGGCACGGTCCGCGCCGATCACCGTGATCTCCGTGCGCTGCACGGGGATCTGGTCCGCGAACGGCACCCCCTGGCGCACCAGATCCCGCTTGACCTGCTCGATCACAGGGGCCAGGTCGATGGTGACCGCTTCGCCGCTGTCACCGTCCAGCGCGGCGGTCACCGCCTCGTGGGCGGTCCGGTTCGCGGTGTCCCAGGCGTTCCCGAAGGCCTCGGTGGTGGTGAAGGACCGCACGGTCTCGTGCAGGAAGTCCCGGACCGTGTCCTGGAGCGGGCCGAGGTCGATCTGCCGCATCGCCTCGTCGGTGATCAGGTCCGTGACCGTGCTCTGTACCGCCGGGTCGGAGGAGAGCGAGGAGACGGCCGCGACGTACCGGTCGGTGTCGTCGATCTCCAGGTCGACCCAGGCGGAGAGCGCGCTGAACGGCACCAGGACGGCGAGCAGGACGAGCAGGACGGCCGAGAGGGCCGCCGAGGTCGCCGAGAGAGAGGTCCGCACCCCTCCAGGGAAGCGCGTCCGGGGCCGGGCCGCCCCGGGCGGTGAGCCGTTCGAGTTGCCGGGCCGCGCGGGCGGGTGTGCTCTGGAGAAACGGGGGTGCGAGACGGGGCGACGGAAGGAACTGTCCGCGATGGTCACACACGCAGCCATGCCCGGCCGGAAGGGGGCCAGCGCGCACGCCCGGCCCCACCGTCTCACTCCGCTCTCCGCCGCGGTCCCTCTCTCCCTCGGCATCACCTACGGGTTCTACGCGGCGTTCATCCGCCGAGACGGCGGCCCCAGCACCGGCGGGCAGGTCGTCCTGGCCCTGGTCTCCGGTGCGGCGGTGGCGGCCCTCTGCTTCGCGCTGGGCCGGATCCAGCGGACGCTGCCGTACGGGCTGCGGGCAGTGGCATACGGCGCTCTGACAGCCGGCGCGATCGGCTTCCTGGTGAGCCTGACGGATACCGGCGTGCCGCGATCGATCGTGCTCGGCCTGGCGGTGGGCGTGGGCGTCTTCCTGGCGACGTTCTACTTCTTCTACTCCAGGGAGCGCTGACCGCCGGGAGCCGGCCGCGAGGGGCCTTCCAGCCGTGGACACCGACCGTGGGCGCGGCCGCCAGATCGGATCTGGCGGTCGCGCCCCGGCGTCTGGCGCCCAAGGAATGAGGAAGCCGGGAGGAAGCGGGAGGAGGAGCGCGCGATGACGGACGACAGGGAGACCGCCGTGACGGCGGAGGCCGGCACCGACGGGGACCCGCTGCGGGTCGCGGTGATCATCGGCAGCACGCGCGAGGGGCGCATCGGCGACACGGTCGGCCGCTGGTTCCTGGAGTGTGCCCGGGCGCACGGCGAGCTCGACCTCGTCGTGCTGGACCTCGCGGAGTTCGACTTCCCCGTGCACTACCCGCAGCGGGCGACGGAGCAGATGACGGAGTTCGCCGGGGCGATCGGGGAGGCCGAGGCCTTCGTCGTCATCACCCCGGAGTACAACCGCTCCTTCCCCGCCTCCCTCAAGCAGGCCATCGACTTCGCGTACGACGAGTGGCGGACCAAGCCGGTCGGATTCGTGAGCTACGGCCACGGCTCGTCCGGGCTGTACGCGGTGGAGCAGCTGCGCTCGGTCTTCACCGAGCTGCACACGGTGACCCTGCGCAACGGGGTCGCCCTCGACTTCCTGCACACGCCGCTGGAGGACCGCGCCGGAGCCTGCGCACGGGAGAGGGCGGCGCGGCTGATGCTCGACCAGCTCCGCTGGTGGGGTTGGGCCCTGCGCGAGGCGCGAGTGGTCCGCCCCTACGTCTCCTGACGCCGGCCCCGGCCCACGCCCGCCCCCCGACCATCGACGACGACGTACAAGGAATGGATTCATGAGCACTGAACTGGCCATCGAGACCACGGGGCTGGTGAAGGTCTTCGGCGAGAACCGCGCGGTGGACGGCGTCGACCTCGCCGTCCCGACCGGCACCGTCTACGGGGTCCTCGGACCCAACGGCGCCGGGAAGACCACCACCGTGCGGATGCTCGCCACACTGCTGCGCCCGGACGACGGCTCCGCCCGGGTGTTCGGCAAGGACGTGGTGAAGGACGCCGACGCGGTCCGCAGCCGGGTCAGTCTCACCGGGCAGTACGCCTCGGTGGACGAGGACCTGACCGGCACCGAGAACCTCATCCTGCTCGCCCGGCTCCTCGGGCACTCCAAGCCGGCGGCCCGCGACCGGGCGGCCCAGCTGCTCGAAGGGTTCGGGCTGACCGAGGCGGCGGGCAAGCAGGTGAAGAACTACTCAGGAGGCATGCGACGCCGCATCGACATCGCCGCCTCCATCCTCAACACCCCCGATCTGCTCTTCCTGGACGAGCCGACCACCGGGCTCGACCCGCGCAGCCGCAACCAGGTGTGGGACATCGTGCGCGCGGTCGTCGCGCACGGCACCACGGTGCTGCTGACCACGCAGTATCTGGACGAGGCCGATCAGCTGGCGTCCCGGATCGCCGTGATCGACCACGGCCGGGTGATCGCCGAGGGCACCAAGGGCGAGCTCAAGGCCTCCGTCGGCTCGGGCACCGTCCACCTGCGGCTGCGGGACGCCGCCCAGCGGCCGGAAGCCGAGCGGGTGCTGTCGCTCGAACTCGACGCCGCGGTCCAACTCGACGCGGACCCGGTGGCGCTGACCGCCCGGATCGACGCGCACGGCTCCGACCGGGGCGCGGCGGAACAGGCGGCACGGGCCCTGGCCGAGCTGGCCCGCTCCGGCATCACCGTCGACAACTTCTCGCTGGGACAGCCCAGCCTCGACGAGGTCTTCCTCGCCCTCACGGACAAGAAGGGAGTGGCGGCATGAGCACCGCGACCACCAAGACAGAGCTCGAAGACGTCGCACTCGCCGCACCGGACGGGGAGCGCCTCTCGGCTCTCCTGGTGGGCCTGGACCGGCCGCCGAGGCCCAGCGCGCTGTCGGCCTCCTTCACCTTCGGCTGGCGCGCCATGCTGAAGATCAAGCATGTGCCGGATCAGCTCTTCGATGTGACGGCTTTCCCG
Organism: Streptomyces sp. NPDC088706; assembly: GCF_044752765.1. NCBI lineage: Bacteria > Bacillati > Actinomycetota > Actinomycetes > Kitasatosporales > Streptomycetaceae > Streptomyces > Streptomyces sp. NPDC088706. The sequence continues at coordinate 323,999 of NZ_JBIVLW010000003.1, read as the reverse complement.
ATCATGCTGGTCCTGATGTACACGTACCTCTTCGGCGGGGCGCTGGCCGGCTCCACGCAGGAGTACATCCAGTTCCTGCTGCCCGGCATCCTGGTGATGAGCGTCGTGATGATCACGATGTACACGGGCGTCTCGGTCAACACGGACATCACCAAGGGTGTCTTCGACCGGTTCCGTACGCTGCCGATCTGGCGGCCCGCACCGATGGTCGGCTATCTGCTCGGCGACGTCCTGCGCTATGTGCTGGCCTCCCTGGTGATGCTCACCGTCGGCATGATCATCGGGTTCCGACCGGAAGGCGGAGTGCTGGGGGTGCTGGCCGGGGTGGCCCTGCTGCTGGTGTTCTCGTTCGCGTTCTCGTGGATCTGGACCATGTTCGGGCTGTTGCTGCGCACGGAGAAGTCCGTGATGGGCGTCAGCATGATGGTGATCTTCCCGCTGACCTTCCTGAGCAACGTCTTCGTCGACCCGAAGACGATGCCGGGCTGGCTGCAGGCCTTCGTGAACAACAGCCCCATCACCCACCTGGCCACGGCGGTCCGCGAGTTGATGGCGGGCAACTGGCCCGCGTCCGATCTCGTCTGGTCGCTGGGATGGGCCGGAGTGATCATGGTCGTCTTCGGTTCCGTGACGATGCGGCTCTACAACCGGAAGTGAACGGCCAGCGGTGACCCACCCCTGTGACCGGCCTCCGTGACCGACCTCCGTGAACGACCTCCGTGTACGACCTCTGTGGCCCGGTGCCTGTTCGGCGCCGGGTCACAGCCGCCATTCGGGGGAGACGCCGGGGCGGTAGGCGCAGGTGGTTCCCGTGGTGACGGACTCCCGCAGGTGGGCTGCCAGTTCGGGGTGGAGGGAGTCCAGCTTGCGCAGGGTGTCGCGGATGCGGGCGGTGACCGTCTTACGGGCGCGCTCGGTCTGGTCGCCCAGACGACGGCTCCGCCCGCCGAGTCCCGCCGCGGTGCGCAGCTGGTCCAGGAGGGCCTGCCGCTCCCGGTCGTACGCCTCGACCTGCCGGGTGTCGTCCCGCGCCGCCGCGCGGTCTATCTCGGCGTCCAGCCTGGCCAGGTGGTCCTTGTACCGGCGCTTGGCCTCCTCGTCGAGCACCGGGTCGCCGCCCAGCTGCCCGGCGGCGACCACGACGCTGCCACCCTCGGGGGCGAGCAGCTGCACGGCCGGGACGTCGGCACCCGGGAGCCCCAGCAGGCTGTGCAGGTCCCGCAGTCCCTTGGCGTCGGGGACGTGCACGGTCCGGCCGTCCCAGCGCAGCTGCCATACCGAACCGTCGCGGCGGAACTCCGCCGCGGCCGGGGCGGGGACGGGGGAGCGGACGACGGCCCCGTGGTCGGTGGCCGACGGGGCGGTGCGGAGGGCGGGCCCTTCGGAGACCAGGTGGTCCAGGCCCAACTCGGCTGCCTCCCGCTTCACTTCGGTGAGGAGGGTGCGGGCCCGGTCCGTGTCGCCCGGCGCCGCGCGGGCGAGGAGGGAGCGGGCCAGGCGCACCCGGGCGCGTACGGACCAGGGGCGGGCGCCGAGGCGGTCCGCGGAGGCGGCGGCCTCGGTGAGCGTGGCCACCGCCGCGTCCCGGTCGTCGCGGGCGGCGGCGAGCAGCCCGAGCCAGAGGTCGACGGGGCCGCCGATGTCGCACCCGTACAGCGAGACGACCCACTGGCCCGTGTAGGGGATGAGCTCGTCCTCCGCGCGGGTGATGAGGTGCCGGTCGCCGGTGGTGGCGGCCGTCTGGGCCAGCAGTCGGAGCCAGAGCGGCATGAACGGCCGCGGATAGGGGGCCGGGCGGTCCGACTGCTCGGCGATCAGGCGGAGGGCCGGGGCCGCGTCGCCCTGCTCCACCGCGGTGAGCGCCTCCAGCAGCCCGGGGTGCGGGTACCGGGCGCCCGGGAGGACGGTGAGGATCTTCTCGGCCTCCGCGAACCGCCCCTGGAGCAGATGCAGGGACCAGTGCAGATGGCACCGCATGAAGCCGAATGCCTCGTGGTCCTCACCCCCGGGGGCGAGCGCCTCGCCGTGGAGGGCCTCGACCGCCTCGGTGAACCGGCCCTGGAGGGAGGCGATCAGGCTGCTGTCGACGGCGATGCCCAGGGCGAACCGGGGCAGCTCCGAGCGCTCGGCGGCCCGGACGAACGTGCGGTACTGGTCGATGAAGGCCGGGTCGCCGAGCTCCAGCAGGGCGACCCACCGCATGGAGGTGGCGTGCAGCTCCATGTCCAGGTTCTGGGTGCGACGGCCGACGACGGCCATCTCGTCGGTCAGTCCGAGCCGCTCCGCCGCCGAGCCGAGGCCCCAGACGGAGTCGTGGCGCGCCCAGAGGGAGAAGGCGAGGGCTTCGTCGTCCGAGCCGTTGCGCGCCAGGGCCATGATGTGGATGGCCAGCTCCTGCGCGAGCCGGTCGGCGGAGAGGCTGTCCTGCCCGTCCTTGCCGGTGACCTTGCGGTGGGCCTCGCCCAGGAGCGTCACCATGAACGCCTCACCGCCGCCCAGGGCGCCCTGGCGGTACAGGGTGATCGCCACCCGGGCCAGCAGCTCGGGCTCGTCCAGCTCCCGGGCCAGGACGACCGCCCGGTCCAGCAGGCGGTCCCCCTCGGCGCTCTCCCCGGCGTGCCGCAGCTGTTTGCCGAGGTCGAGGCAGATCAACGCGGTCCGGCGGCGGTCGCGGGCCGGCGCCCTCTCCGCCGCCGCCGCGCCTGTCCCACCGACCGCTTCCGGGCCCGCTTCCCCCGACGCCACCACCAGGGCCCGGCGGTAGTGGCCGATGGCCTCCTCGTCGGCCAGGCGCCCCGAGGCGTCCCGGGCGGCGGCGAGCAGCAGGTCGATCCGGCGGTCCCGCTCCAGCTCCGCCCCGGCGAGGTGGGCGTGGCGGGCGAGGTCACCGGGGAGCACCGCGTCGTCGAGGCCGCCGTGCGCGTCCAACGCCCGTACGGCATCGGCGTGGCGGCGGCGGGCGTCCGCGTCCCTCAGGGAGGCGTACAGCGTCTCGCGCAGCAGGTCGTGGGCGAAGGCGTAACTCCCCGAGGGGCGCGGGACGACGACCCGGGCGACGATCGCCGACTCCAGCAGCCGCTCCACCTGGGGGACCGGGGAACCGTGCACCACGGCCAGGACCTGCCGGCGGAACTCCCGGCCGAGCACGGCGGCGGCGGTCAGCAGCGAGACGACCGCGTCCGGCAGCAGGCTCAGCCGCTGCCGGACCGCCTCCCGCACCCCGGGCGGGATGGTGGAGACGGGGCTGCCGCTGTGCCAGAGCCGGGCCGTCTGCTCGACGAAGAACGGGTTGCCGCCGGTACGCCGGTGGACCTCGTCGACCAGGTGGGGCGCGGGCTCGCGGCCCGTCGTCACGGCCATCAGCGCCCCCACCTCGTCGCGGGCCAGGCCGGTCAGGGTGAGGGTGGCCGAAGCGCGCGAGACGAGCGGCAGGATCAGCTGCTGGAGCGGGTGGCCGACGGCCTCCACCTCGACGTCCCGGTAGGTGCCGATGAGCAGCAGCCGCTCGAACCAGGCGTGCTGGGCGGCGAATTCGAGGAGCCGGAGCGAGGCCGGGTCGGCGCTGTGGAGGTCGTCCAGGACCACCACCAGCGGGCGGCTCTGCGAGACGGTGACGAGGGCCGTGGTCACCGCGTCGTACAGCCCGAAGGCCTCGGCCCCGTCCGACGAGGCACCGGGCGCACCGGGAGCACCAGCTGCTGAAGTGCCAGGTCCGGAAGTGCCGGGTGCGCCGGCTCCGGCGGCCGCCCCGCCGTCCCTGTCCGCCCCTTCCGTGCCCGGACCCGGAGCCGTACCCGTACTCGGTCCCGTACTACCCGGTCCGGGTCCCGTGCCCACACCCGTGCCCGTACTCGGACCCGTCCCCGCGGCCGTGGCGTCGGTCGCGGGGTCGCCGAGGAGGATGCCGAGCCGCCCGTCCGACGCCTCCTGGGCCGCCGCCCACTCCGCCGCCGTGGCGGAACGGCGCAGTCCGCGCAGCACCTGCACCCAGGGCCAGTAACCCGGGGTGCTGTCGGAGTCCCAGCAGGAACCGCCGACCATCAGCGCCCCGCGCCGGCGCGCCTCATGCGCGGCTTCGGTGACGAGGGTGGTCTTTCCGATCCCGGCCTCACCTGTGACCAGCACGAGACCTCCGTGGCTGTCCGTGGCCCGGACGATCTCCGAGCGGAGGACGCCTGCCGGATGGTCGCGCCCGAACAGAGCAGGGGTCATGACCACACGATAGGAGGACCCACTGACAACGGCTCCCGCTTTTGCGCGCGGACCGGCCCGGGACCGGCCCGGGACTGGCTCGGAACCCGCCCGGCACCGGATCGGAACCCGCTCGGAACCCGCCCGGCACCGGCCGGTGACCGGGTCCGAACCGGCCGGTGACCAGGTCCGGGAGGGCGCGCCCCCCGGTCACCGGCAGTGGATCCTCAGTCGCGCACCACCGTCACCGGGCACGGCGCGTGCTGCGTGACGTGGAGGCTGACCGAACCGAGCAGCGTCGCCCTGAGGCCGCTGCGGCCGCGGGCGCCCACGACGAGCAGACTGGCGCCCCGGGCCCGGTCCAACAGGGTCTGAGCGGGGTTGCCGATGACCACGATCCTGCTGATCGCGGCCGCTCCCTCGGCGCCGAGGGCCTCCTCCAGCGCCTCGTTCAGCGAGACGGTCGCCAGCGCCTGCGGGTCGAAGTCCTCCGGCAGGCCCGGCATCATCGAGGCCCAGCTGGTCGCGGGGTATTCCCAGCTGTTCACGGCCTCGACGGTGTCACCGGTCAGCTCGGCCTGACGTACGGCCCAGTGCAGTGCCCTGATGGAGGGATCGGACCCGTCCACGCCCACGACGATCCTGCCCATGTCTGCCTCCAGCTCGCTCCGACTCGGTACAGCGTCCGCCTTCACTGTAGTCAAACCGGACAATAGGGCTGGTCCGGACGGATGGGTGGCCGGCCAGGACGGCCGGCTCAGTCCAGTCGCAGGTCCGCGAGTTGCTGTTCGAAGGGGACGACCGCGTCATCGCCGTCGTCCAGCCCAGGCGCCCGGGAGGCCCCGGAGACCGTGCGGCCCAGGACCGCCGAGGCCAGCTCGCCGCCCGCGCGGCGGATCCGGGAGGGCAGCCCCTCGGTGTACTCGTCGCCGGAGGAGCCCCAGTCCTCGGACGCGGCATAGACGGACGTCGGTACGGTGACGGCCCGCAGGTAGGCGAAGAGCGGCCGCAGCGCGTGCTCCAGGACCAGCGAGTGGCGGGCCGTGCCGCCCGTCGCGGCGATCACGACGGGCTTGCCGGTCAGCGCGGTGTTGTCGATCAGGTCGAAGAACGACTTGAACAGACCGCTGTACGAGGCGGTGAACACCGGCGTCACGGCGATCAGCCCGTCCGCCTCCGTCACCGCGTCGATCGCCTCCCGCAGCGTGGCCGAGGGGAAGCCGCTGAGCAGGTGGTGGGCGATGTCCACGGCGAGGTCCCGGAGTTCGACGACCTGGACCTCGACGTTCCGGTCCTGCTCGGCCGTCAGGCGCTCGCGGGTGGCGGTGGCCAGCCGGTCGGCCAGCAGCCGGGTGGAGGACGGCTGGCTGAGCCCGGCCGAGACGGCGACGATGCGCAGGGGCGTGGTGGCGAACATCGAGGTCAGGCCTCCTTCTCAGGGGCAGGGGCGGTACGGGCGGCGGCGACCGCCGGATGGAGGGGCGCGGACTCCGGCACACCGGCCGGCCGCAGGTTGGCGAACTCCTTGCGCAGCACGGGCACGACCTCCTCGCCGAGGATGTCGAGCTGCTCCAGGACCGTCTTCAGCGGGAGCCCCGCGTGGTCCATCAGGAACAGCTGCCGCTGGTAGTCGCCCACCGCGTCCCGGAACGTCAGCGTCCGTTCGATGACCTGCTGCGGGGAGCCCACCGTCAGCGGGGTCTCGCGGGTGAAGTCCTCCAGGGACGGGCCGTGGCCGTAAACCGGCGCGTTGTCGAAGTACGGGCGGAACTCCCGTACCGCGTCCTGCGAGTTCCTGCGCATGAACACCTGGCCGCCGAGCCCCACGATGGCCTGTTCGGCGGTGCCGTGACCGTAGTGGGCGTAACGGCGCCTGTAGAGGGAGACCATTTTCCTGGTGTGCTCCATGGGCCAGAAGATGTTGTTGTGGAAGAACCCGTCACCGTAATAGGCGGCCTGTTCGGCGATCTCCGGGGAGCGGATGGAGCCGTGCCAGACGAACGGCGGGATGCCGTCCAGCGGGCGCGGGGTCGCGGTGAAGGACTGCAACGGGGTGCGGAACTTGCCCTCCCAGTCCACGACGTCATCGCGCCACAGCCGGTGCAGCAGGGCGTAGTTCTCGATGGCCATCGGGATGCCCTCCCGGATGTCCTTGCCGAACCAGGGGTAGACCGGCCCGGTGTTGCCCCGGCCCATCATCAGGTCGACGCGGCCGTCCGCGAGGTGCTGGAGGGTGGCGTAGTCCTCGGCGATCTTCACCGGGTCGTTGGTGGTGATCAGGGTGGTGGAGGTGGACAGGATCAGGTTCTCGGTGCGGGCGGCGATGTAGCCGAGCGTCGTCGTCGGGGAGGACGGGACGAACGGCGGGTTGTGGTGCTCGCCGGTGGCGAAGACGTCCAGGCCGACCTCCTCGGCCTTCTGCGCGATGGCCAGGGTCGCCTTGATCCGCTCGCTCTCCGTGGGCGTCCGGCCGGTGGTCGGGTCGGTGGTGACGTCTCCGACGGTGAAGATCCCGAACTGCATGGCGTCCGCCTCCTGAGTGTCGCGGTAAATGGTTGAACGTTGAACTACACCCTACAACGGGACGCCCCGACGACCTATTCCCTTGCCGTGATCACCTCCCTGCCGCGGTTTTTCCACCCGGCCCGAGCCTGTGGCCGGTACGCTGACCCCATGACCTCCCTGCCGTGCCGAAACTGGTGGCGCTCCTCCTAGGAGCGGCCGCAGCACCTGTCTGCACGGAACCCAGGGCCGTTCACCATGGACGGCCCTTTTCGCTGCCTTCTCATAGGCGCGATGTACGGGAACGGGGCACCGCGTCCCACCCTTAGGGCCGTCCTCCACGCACCCACCACCCGCGAGGAGACCTCACCCATGCCCACCACCACCGCCACCGCCATCACCCCGGTCGCTCCGGCCGAGCTTCGCAGCGCCGAGTTGGAGCACCACCTCGCCCAGCACCCCGGCCGCTTCCGGGTCCTCACCGGCGACCGTCCCACCGGCCCCCTCCACCTCGGCCACTACTTCGGCACCCTGCGCAACCGGGTCCGCCTCCAGGACCTCGGCGTGGACGTCATGATCCTCATCCCCGACTACCAGGTCCTCACCGACCGGGACACCGCCGAGCGGCTGGGGGAGTACACCGACGGGCTGCTCCTGGACTACCTGGCCCTCGGCATCGACCCCGCCCGGTCCACTGTCTTCAACCACAGCGCCGTCCCCGCGCTCAACCAGCTGCTGCTGCCCTTCCTCAGTCTCGTCTCCGTCGCGGAGCTGAGCCGCAACCCCACGGTCAAGGACGAGATCGCGCACTCCCGGCAGTCGGCGGTCAGCGGGCTGATGCTCACCTACCCGGTCCACCAGGCGGCCGACATCCTCTCCTGCAAGGGCAACGTGGTCCCGGTCGGCCTGGACCAGCTGCCCCACCTCGAACTCACCCGGACCATCGCCCGCCGCTTCAACGAGCGGTACGGGAACCTCTTCCCGGAACCGGACGCCCTGCTCTCCGCCGCACCCCTGCTGCTCGGCACCGACGGCACCAAGATGAGCAAGAGCCGCGCCAACTCCGTCCCGCTCGGCGCCACCGCCGACGAGACGGCCCGCCTGATCAAGGGCGCCACCACGGACGCCGACCGGCACATCACCTACGACCCCGACACCCGCCCCGGGGTCTCCTCCCTGGTCCTGCTGGCCGCCCTGTGCCTGGAGCGGGACCCGCACGAGGTCGCGGAGGAGATCGGCGACGGCGGAGCCGCTGCTCTCAAGCGGACGGTGACCGACGCGGTCAACAGCCACCTGGCCCCCTTCCGGGCCCGGCGGGCGGAGTACGCGGCGGACCTCACGTACGTACGGTCGGTGCTGCGCTCAGGCAACGAGCGGGCGAACGCGCTCGCGGAACGGACCCTGGAGGAGGTCCGGGAGGCGATGGGCACGTTCCGGTAGCTCCCCGCGCGAGCCGTCACGGGGCGATGGGCACGTTCCGGTAGCTCCCCGCGCGAGCCGTCACGGGGCGATGGGCACGTTCCGGTAGCCAGGTGAACGGAGCCTCGGCGCAACGACCTCACTGCCGCGGCAGCACCGCCGGCTGCCGCCGCAGCAGCTCCGCAAGGCCCCGCCGGGGGCGGCGATCACCACCCGGTCCTGGGCGCGCAGGACGTACTCGGGGTCCAGGTCCCAGACCAGGCCGGAGGGCGGCGGAGGGCCGCCCGCCGGGGGGTACGGGGGGAGTGCGGCGAGGTCCGGGTTGCGGTCGGCGGGCGGGGTCGCGTCGATGGCCAGGACCCGCCACGCGCTCGCCTGGAACGCGTCCTCCACCGTGCGGCCCTCCAGCTGCGGGTGGCCGGCCACCTCCAGGGCGGCGAAGAGCATGACCTTCCGCTCGACCGGCACCGCACCCAGGATCTGGCGACCCATCATGGCGACCGCGAAGGAGGGGGCGGCCAGGTGGGAGACGGACCGGGAGCGGGTCAGGGCCCCGGGGTGCGCGGTGCGCAGGGTGCGGTAGACGGCGGTGGCGAACTCGTCGTCGTACAGCCGCAGCGCCACCCTCAGGTCCGGCTTCACCGACCGGGCGTACAGCGTCGCTTCCAGGTTCGTCGTGTCGACGCTGGTGAGCGCCAGGAGGGCGTGGGCGCGGCGGATCTTGGCCGCTTCGAGGACGCCTTCCTGGGTGACGTCGCCGAGGACGGTCGGCACGTGCATGGACCGGGCCAGCGGGATGCCCCGTGCCTCGGGGTCCTCCTCCACCACGACCACGGGGATGTCGAGCTCGCGGAGGCGTACGAGGACGCGCGTACCGATCTTGCCGAGTCCGAGTAGCACCACGTGCCCCGACAGGCCGCGCGGCGGGCGGCGCAGCGCGGAGGCGGTGCGCAGGGTGCCGAACGCCTCCAGAACCGCCGCCACCAGCAGGGGGAGCAGGAGGAGCCCGGCCACACCGGAGAGGATCTGGATGATCTGCCGGGCGTCCGGTCCGTCCTCCGCCGGGTCGCCCATCGCCAGCAGGTCGAGCAGGGTGAGGTAGGTGGAGTGCACGACGCTGTCCTCGGTGGTCAGCACCGAGGCGACCACCAGGGCGAGCACGGCCGCCGCGACGCCGAGGGCCGACCAGCGCAGCCGCCGGGAGAAGACCTGGGCGAGGGGGGCGCCCCGGCCGCCCATGCGGGTCGCGGGACGGTCCGGGTCGGCCCGGGTGACCGTCTCCAGGACGACGGTCCCGCGCCCGGTCGCCGCTGCGACGGTCTGCTCGTCCGGCAGGAGTTGGGGGCCCTCGTCGCCGCTGCTGTCCGAACCCTCGGCCCCCGCCGGGTCGTTGGTGGTGGAGGAGAGCAGTGCGAGGGTGCACAACCCCGGGTCGAGCGTCTCGCCGGGGCGGGGCGGCGGGCGTTCGGCTGCGCGCAGGAGCAGCCCCTCGGCCTGGATGACCTTGCTGCTGCCGGTGAGCGCGGTGGCGGCGAGGGCGGGGGCGGCCGTGTCGGCGTCGGAGAGGACCGTGGTGGAGGCGTCCAGCAGCGCCGGGCCGATGCCGGGCATGGCGACGGCCGCCGCCTGATCGAGCAACTCCTCCAGGTGCTGGCCGAGCTTGCGGTTGTAGAGCCGGATCACCAGCCGCAGCCGGGGGTTGAGGCGGCGGGCGGTCAGGGCGGCGCGGATGTTGCGCTCGTCGTCGTCGTAGACGAGGGCGAGGGCGGCGGCCCGGTCGACGCCCGCCTCCTCCAGTACGTCGTCGGAGGGCTCGGGCGCCTCCATGATCCGGACGGCCTCGACCCCGGCGTTGGTGTCGTTGTCGCCCCCGTTCCCGGTGGCCGTGGTGCGGTTCATCGCTGCCGACATCCGCCCGAACAGGGCGGCGGCCCGGCCGCGTTGGGTCAGGGGCGTCTCGGGGCTGTTGGCGTCACGGCCGGGCGGCAGGAGCAGGGTGACCCGTTCCCCGTAGACGAAGCGCAGTTCCACGGCGAGCCGGCGCGCCAGTGCGTCGTCACCGCAGACGATCATGTGGCCGGCGGACGGCGGACGCCCTGGCTGCGGACGTCCTGGCTGCGCTCGTCCTGGCTGCGGACGCCCTGGCTGCTGAGGAAGTGGGGGCACGAAACCCAGCATGCCGTGATCCTTCCGGCTCGGTCTGCCCGATCAGTGGGTGAGCGTGTGCGATCTTCGCACGGTGATGCGGGAAGGCCGGCTGGTTCACCGCGCCGCCGCCGGGCCCGTCAGCGGGTGGAGGCCAAGTACGGCTGGTGGAGGCCGGGTACGGCGGGTGAAGGCCGCATACGGCGGGTGGAGGCCGCGTACGGCGAGTGGAGGCTGCGTACGGCGAGTGGAGGCCGCATACGGCGAGTGGAGGCTGCGTACGGCTGGGCGGTCCGGAGGTGGCGGGGCCCGGTTGCTGCGGCACTGCGAACCGCGCCGCAGCAACCGGGCTGCCTTTCCCCCGTATCCCCCGTGCTCCCCCGTGTGCTACCCCGTTGTGTTGCTGACCTGATCCTGTCATCGGGCCCCCGCCCACCGCATTGCCGGACTCCGGCAATCTTTACGCCTCCCTGATGCCGGGCACCGGCACCGCCCGGTGTGCGTTGGTGAGATGACAGGACCGTTGCAAGGCTGAAGGAGTGTCCGTGGCCGAGCCCGCGATCCCCCAGGAGATGTTGGGGAACTATGCCCAGATTCTGGGCGAAGTCGCCACGACCGGCCGCCGTCTGACGCGTAACGAGCTGGAGATGCGCCGGGCGCTGGGCCGGGAGGCGGCTGACGCGGGCCATCAGCTGCGCGCGCTGGTGACGATGCACCTGGCGCAGACGCGGAAGGCCTGGCCGCGCGCGGCTGCCGGAAACAGCCCTGCGGTGACGGACGCGGTACTGGCCGCGGTGGAGCAGGCGGTCGACGCGTTCGCCGAGGGGTTCGAGCGGGCGCAGCGGCTCACCGTACGGCGGGAGGAGGCGGCGCGCCGGGAGTTCATCGACGATCTGCTGTACGGGCGGAGCGACTTGGTCCGCCTCGCCGAGCGGGCCACCCGCTTCGGCCTGCGGCTCTCCCGGGCGCACGCGGTCGCGGTGGCGTCGGGCCCGGAGGCGTACACGGAGACGGACGCGGTGCCGCGCAGTGTGGAGGCGGCGCTGCTGGCCCGGTTCAGCGGGCGCAAGATCCTGTTGACGACGAAGGACGGTCGGATCGTGTGCATCGCCCCCGGCAGCCAGCCCGACGTCCTGCGCTACTTCGCCAAGCAGTCGCACGCGGCGACGGACGGCGGCCGGGTCGCGGTCGGCCGCCCGCACAAGGGCCCGGGCGGGGTGGTCCACTCGTACGACGAGGCGCTCGAAGCCCTAGGGCTGGCGGAGCGGATGGGGATGGAGGACCCGGTGCTGTACGCCTCGGACCTGCTGGTCTACCCGGTGCTGACCCGGGACCGGCAGGCGATGGCGGACCTGGTGCGCAGCGAGCTGGGCCCGCTCCAGAAGGCGCGGGGCGGCGCGGAGCCGCTGCTGAGGACGCTGGCGGTCTACTTCGACGCGGGCTGTGTGGCGGCCGAGACGGCCCGTCGCCTGGCGCTGAGCGTCCGGGCGCTGACGTACCGGCTGGAACGCATCCACCAGCTCACCGGCTCCGACCCGGCGGACCCGATGCACCGCTACAGCCTGCAGACGGCCGTGATCGGTGCCCGTCTGCTGGACTGGCCGGCCAAGGAGCTGTGAGGCGCCCCGGCCGGCCTGCTCCGGCGGCCTCCTGGACCACGCCGGCCGTGCCGAAGCCGAAACCGGTGGTGAGCTCGGGCGGGCCCGGGCCCGTACGACGGGGCTCCCGACAGCACAACGGCCGGCCCGGGCAGCCGTGGTGACGGCGGCCCGGACCGGCCGGAGCAGGGGCCGGGCGGGATCAGTCGCCGCGTGTATCGCCCGCGGGTTCGGGGGTGAGTTCGTCGTGGTCGGCGAGCCGGCGCTCGGGAGCGGATTTGGCCACCTCCTGTGCCGCACCGCCCTGATCCACCTTGTCGCCGTCGCGCAGGGCCTGGATCTTCTCGACGATCGGCTGCGTCCACCGGGCGGTGAGCGGCCCGACGATGACGAGGATCAGGACGTACGCGGTGGCGAGCGGCCCGACGCGCGGCTCGGTGGCCACGGCCAGACCGGCGATGACGATGGAGAACTCACCGCGCGCCACGAGCGTGCCGCCCGCCCGCCAGCGTCCGCGCGAACCGATGCCGGCCCGGCGGGCCGCGTACCAGCCGGTGAAGATCTTGGTGAGGATCGTGACGACGGCCAGGATGGCGGCGGGCAGCAGCACCGGCGGGATGTCGGCCGGGTCGGTGGAGAGCCCGAAGAAGACGAAGAACACGGCGGCGAACAGGTCGCGCAGCGGGGTGAGCAGCTTGCGGGCCCCCTCGGCGACCTCACCGGAGAGGGCGATGCCGACGAGGAACGCGCCGACGGCCGCGGACACCTGGAGCTGCTGGGCGACACCGGCGACGAGCACGGTGAGGCCGAGGACGACCAGGAGCAGCATCTCCGGGTTGTCGGAGGAGACCGCGCGGCTGATGAGGCGGCCGTGGCGCAGGGCCAGGTAGAGGACGAAGCCGACGGTGCCGAGGGCGATGAGCAGGGCGAGGCTGCCACCCGCGAGGCTGACACCGGCGAGCATGGCGGTGAGCAGCGGCAGGTAGACCGCCATCGCCAGGTCCTCCATGACGAGGACGCCGAGGATGACGGGGGTCTCGCGGTTACCGAGCCGCCCGAGGTCGGTCATCACCTTGGCGATCACGCCCGACGACGAGATCCAGGTGACTCCGGCGAGCGCGACGGCGCCGACGGGCCCCCAGCCGAGGATCAGGGCGGCGACGGCACCGGGCGTCGCGTTGAGGACGAGGTCGACGACCCCGGACGGATACTGCGTCTTCAGGCTGGTCACCAGCTCGGACGCGCTGTACTCGAGCCCCAGCAGGAGCAGCAGCAGGATGACGCCGATCTCGGCGCCGACCATGGTGAACTCTTCGCTGGCGTCGAGCGGGATGAGCCCGCCGTGGCCGAAAGCGAGCCCCGCGAGCAGATACAGCGGAATCGGCGAGAGCCCTATTCGCCCGGCGACCCGCCCGATGAGCCCGAGCCCGAGGATGACGGCACCCAGCTCCACCAGCAATGCAGTCGTGTCATGCACGGTCAGCCCTCCGCAATGATGTCGGAGAGCGCGTCGACGCCCTCACGCGTACCCACGGCGACGAGCGTGTCCCCGATGGCGAGCCGAAAGTCCGGCTCCGGCGACGGGTGCGCGCTGTGCGTACGCAGCACCGCCACGATGGACGCCCCGGTCCGGGTCCGCGCCCGCGTCTCCCCCAACAGCCGTCCGCCGTAAGGGGAACGGGACCCGAGCGGGATGTGCTCGGTGACGAGGTCGATGCCCTCGGTCCGTACGGCGTCGATGGGCGCGGGGTCGATGAGGTGGGCCAGCGCGGTGGCCTCGGCCGTCGTCAGGGGCACGGACAACTGGCACGAATCAGGGTCGTCCTGTTCGTAGAACCCGATGAACCGCCGCCCGTCGTGGTGGACGACGACGGAGATGTGCTGCCCCGTCTCGGTGGTGAAGTCATACTGAGCACCCACTCCGGGCAGTGACGTGCGACGGGTTCCCATGACTTCCTCCCGAGACGTGCGTCGCTGCGTCGGCGCACTTGGCGATCTCTTTATCAGGCCATTACCTTATCGGTTGGCCTGAAATGATCACTGATCCCGGCGGCACGGGGGCCTGCCTCGACGGACCGGCCCGGCGCGGGGTAGAGCCTGGCCGTCGACCGGCCTCACGGGGTGCGGGTCAGTACTTCCCGTCGACCGGCCTAACAGGCTGCGGGTCAGTACTTCCCGTCGACCGGAATCCAGCCGGACCACGTCTCGGGCTGGTAGAACTTGCCGGTGTCGCCGTCGTAGCGCAGGACCCGCAGGCGTACGTTCCCGGCCTCGCGGTAATCCTTGTCGCAGGTCGCCCAGGTGTTGACCCCGAGCTTGTTGATGCAGACCTCGGCGGCGCGCCCGTAGTCGGTGTAGACCCCGACGGCCGCGGACATGCCGTCCTTCTTCGTGTCGCCCGACCAGACGATGTCGCCGTTGTGCTGAAGGCACCCCTTGACGCCGTAGGCGGCGGTGGAACCGAGGCACGTGTTCGCCGACGGAACGGCCTTGGCCGAGGCCTGAACGGCGGAGGGGGCATCCGCCTCGGGCTCAAAGGAGGGGAGGTCCGTTCCGGCTTCCGGGGCGACGCCTTCCACGATCTTCACATCGGCCGGCATCTGCACTTCCTGGAGGCTGTCCACCGCATCCTCGGCCAGCGCGGGCGTCACCGTGAGAGCCGAGAACGCCAGTGCTGACGCACCAGCGAGAGCGCTCACCTTTATGCGCCAGTTCTCACGCATATTTCACTACCCCCGCACCTGACTCCTGTTTAGAAGCCACCCATTGTTGAATGTGAACAGGATGTGAGGCTAAGGGATCTCCCCGCGCGGTGGAAGTTACCGACGAGTCCGAACGCACGGCAGGAGGGGCAGGCACCCTCAGGTGCCTGCCCCTCCTGCCGCCGGGATGCCGGGGTCGGCCTACCGCGCGTCGGGCGGTTCGGCAGCCGGCTGCCCGTCGCTGCTCCCGGAGAACGACAGGTCGAGGGCGCACGACGCCGGAATCTCATCGACAGGTACCGCGCACTCCGCGGGGTCCGTCACACCTTGCCCCTCCAACTGGGGCTGCCCTGCCTGACGCGTACCCGTCTCGATGTTCCCCGCCATGCCCTCCACCGGGGCGGGGTCGGACGGCGCCGCGGGTCCGGCGGGCCGGGTGCTCTCAGAACCACCCGACGAGGAGGAACAGGCGGCAGCGCCTGTCGCGGCGCACAAGACGAGTGCGGCAGAGGCCGCGGCGGTGCGAAAACGCATGAGGATCCCCCTACGCGGACGCTCGGGCATCCGAGTCACCAGTCGATCCACCGTGCCACAGAGCACGGCACGGAAGGCGCGGAAAGTGTGAAGAAGCCGAGCCGTTGCGCGGCGGGGCGTCTGCCCAACGCGATGTCCACGGGCGGCTGGTGAAGCAGGACGATCCGGCGCCGCACGCCGGCCTCGTCACCGCTTCCGTCCGGATACCCGCTCCTGTGCGAGCGTTGCGACCCTCGACGCGGGCGATCAACGCGGCTGGGACAAGCGGGGCATGAGCAGCTCCAGCGCCTCCTCCCAGCGGAACTGACCCGCTACGCCACCCGACTTGGGATGATGGGGCTCGTGGGCCCCGACCAGGATGCCCATGTCCCGCAGCCTCCGCAGGCTCTCGGTGTACGCGGGATGGGCCGCCTGGGCGGAACTCACGTACGGCAGGACGGCGGTGGGGATGCCGAACCCGTACGACTCACACAGGATGCCCAGGGCCAACGTGTCCGAGATCCCGGCCGCCCACTTGTTGATCGTGTTGAACGTGGCCGGTGCGACGGCGATGGCGTCCGGGTCCGGAAGCGGACGCGGATCGCCGGGAGACCGCCACGCCGAACGGATCGGATACCCGGTCTGCGCCTCGACGCCCGGCGCGTCGATGAAGCCCAGCCCCTGCGGAGTGGCGACGACGCCGACCTCCCACCCGCGCTCCTGGGCCGCCGTGATCAGCTGTGCGACCTCACCGGCGATACCGGCCGCGCAGACGACGACGTACAGGAAGGGCTTCTTGGCCTGCGGTGCGGGCGGTCGGCTCACGCGGGGCTCCCAGATGAGGGCGGAAGGGGTGCGATCCCGGCAGCGTACGTCCGGAACAAGATCAGGAAGCCCCCGGGCACCTGCCCGCCGTGCCCCCGCCAACAACGAGACCGACAGGTGGCCGGTGGTGAGGTGGTGGGGCGCGAGCCGGATCAGTTGAGCGACGGCGGGACCCAGGCGTGATGACGCAAGATCATACGTGTGGCGATCCGGGACGGTGTCAGTCGCATCGCCGCGTTCCGCAGGGTGACGGCCAGCGGGTGGGACAGTTGCTGGCCCATGCTCCCGGCCTGCCGGGCGGCTCGTGCGACGGCCTGGCTCCGCGGCCGGCGCTCGGCCTCGTAGCGGGCGAGCGCGGCCTCGACGGTGGATTCGGCACCGAGGGCAGCGGCCAGCGTGACCGCGTCCTCCAGTGCCTGGCAGACGCCCTGTCCGAGGTTGGGGGTCATCGTGTGGGCCGCGTCGCCGAGCAGCGCGATCCGGCCGACCACATAGGAGGGGAGAGGCGTGCGGAGTTCGTTCACGTCGTGATGCAGCACGGCCTCGGGCCGGGTCGCGTCGAGCAGAGCGGGGATCGGGTCGTGCCAGGTGTGGAACCGCCGGCGCAGTTCGGTCAGCGGGTCGGCGAACCGCGTCCGGACGGGAAGGCTGAGGACGGCGTGCCACTCGGCCCTCCCGTCCAGGAGCGCGATGTGACCGAACTCCGCGCCCCGGCCCCAGGTCGGCTCGAAGTCGGTACGCAGATCGACCACGTGCTCGGTGATCGCGCGCAGCACCGTCGAGCCGCTGTGGACCGGGCCGGGGTGATCCGGGAGGAGTTGGCCGCGGACTGTGCTGCCGATACCGTCGGCGGCCACCACCAGATCGGCCTCCAGGACCGTGGTGCTGTAACCGACGTGAACCGTCCCCGGGCCGACCTGCTCGACCGTTGCCGCCTCGGAGCCCGTCGCCAGGGACCCGGCGGGCAGGCCCTCGCGTAGCAGCCGGTGCAAGGTGGAACGGGGAATACCCATGATCGGCGTGCCCACCGCCTTCTCCAGTGCCGAGCCGTCCATCCGGGCCAGCCAGCCACCCCGGGGCGTCCGGGTGCCACCGCTGTACTGGCCCCGCGACGCGTCCCGGACCGCCCTGCCGACGCCGAGTTCGTCCAGTGCCCGCAGGCCGTTGGCAGCCAGCGAGATGCCCGCCCCCGCGTCCTAGAGCACGGACGAACGCTCAAGGACCGTCACGTCCCAACCGAGGCGGTGCAGCCCGATCGCGGCGGCTAGCCCGCCTATGCCTCCCCCGACCACCACTGCCGTGCTGCCCATGCCCGAGCCCCCTTTTTTTTCTACACTTGTAGAAACGGACTCTATCCTGAGTCACTACGGGTGTAGAAAGGGGCCATGGCTTCCGATCGGCGCACTCTTCTGGCAGACGCAGCTCTAGACGTCCTTGCCGACGAAGGGATGCGCGGCCTGACCCACCGCGCCGTCGACCGCAAGGCAGCCATGCCACCCGGCACCACCTCGGCCTACTTCCGGACCCGCGCCGCGCTGTTGACCGGACTCGTCGCCCATCTGGTCCGGCTCGACCAGGCGGAACTCCACGCGACGGCCGACAAGTTGCCACCTCTGCGTACCGTCGAAGAGCTGGTGGACGGCATGGTGACGCTCACCCGACAGCGGCTCACCGGCGAGGGCCGCCGACGCTCGCTCGCCCGCCACGCTTGCGCCATCGAGAGCGTGCGCGACAAGGAGCTGCGCGAGATCCTCGTTCCCCGTGAGAACGCCGGCCGCGAGGCCGTCCGGCTGTTCCTCGCGGAGCAGGGCGTGACGGACGCCGAGAACCGCACTCACACTCTGCTGACCTGCGTCGACGGACTGGTCTTCGACCGACTGGTGAACGGCGGCGACGTACAGCGCGAGGCGCTCGAAGGGCTGGTCGCCGCCGCGCTTCGAGGGCTACACGTTGCGACATCTCCGGGGGTGATGACGACCAGGGGCAGGCCGGCTCCTGCGTCCGCTGCGGCGTGTTGCGACCCCTCCGGGGGTGGTGACGACCGGCTGCCGAGGTGGCTGAAGAGGTCGGGCAAGTCGGGTTGCGACCCCTCCGGGGGTGATGACGACCAGTCCGCGCCGTCCAGCAGCGCCGTACCGATGTCCGGGTTGCGACCCCTCCGGGGGTGATGACGACACATGACCACGCCCACCCGCCCGGTACTCGACCAGTGTTGCGACCTCTCCGGGGGTGATGACGACTCGGCGGCGATGGCTGCGCGCTCGTCGCGGCGGGCGGGTTGCGACCCCTCCGGGGGTGATGACGACGCCTCCCCCAAAGGTACGGGCCGCATTGCGCCAGGCGTTGCGACCCCTCCGGGGGTGATGACGACGCGGCGCAGGGTCAGGCCGTCGTCCTCCCAGGCGTGGTTGCGACCCCTCCGGGGGTGATGACGACCGGGCGGGGTCATCGTCCTGTCGAAGGACAACCAGATGACGTTGCGACCCCTCCGGGGGTGATGACGACCTGCCCGCACGGCGATGGGTCAGGCGATCGGTACGGGTTGCGACCCCTCCGGGGGTGATGACGACTCCAGCCCGGCAGCGGTATGGATCGCGTCGATCAGGTTGCGACCCCTCCGGGGGTGATGACGACCCCGAGGAGCAGGGCCGATGAGCGACCACGGATACACGTTGCGACCCCTCCGGGGGTGATGACGACGGGTGAGCACACGGACCCCTGCGAGGTGCAGGCTGGAACGTTGCGACCCCTCCGGGGGTGATGACGACTTCACGGAGGACGGTTTCGGTGAGCCCGGTCGACGGTTGCGACCCCTCCGGGGGTGATGACGACCCGAGGGTAAAGCCCCTGGTCACCAAAGCTCCGCTCCGGTATCCCAGGGCGGATTTTGCAGCGACCTGACGGTAGTGCATCAGCGCTGGTCAAGGCACCGGGGCCGGATGACGGGAAGCCGCGCGGAGGAGTTGTCAGTGGCGTCCGCCAGGTTACGACTTTCAGTGGTCGAGCCGAGAGGCGGTACCACGTGAGTACGGCGGTATTGCTCTATAGCATGTTTTACAGAATCTCGTGACTAATTGCGAGACAGCGGCATCCTCATTCCTTTAGTCGGCTACTTTCTGTGCTGTCGTCGCCGATCAACACGGCGCCACGGCATGGATCAGTAGCGCTCTGGGGGTGCTGTGCGGGTCAGAGTGGACGTTGGCGCGGATGTGCCGAGCATGGGCTGGGAGCACGTGCACGGGCCGGCGCGCGCAGTGATGTACGAATTGCTCAGCAGCCAGGATGCGGCCATGGCCAAGTCCTTGCACGATGAGGGCTGGAGAGGTCAGCCGCTCAAGCCCCTGGGCCTGACGGCACCTCAGTTCAAGGGCGCGCCCAAAAAGCGTGGGGTCTACACGACGTCGCGGGACGGGTCCGTTTGGCTGGGGTCGCCGGTGCCGGAGATCGCGGCGGTTCTGGTATCGGCGCTTGCTTCTCGTACCGAGATCGTTTGGGGTCCGGCACGGTTGAAGGTGCGGGGCTTCACTGTTGACGTCGGGGCTTCGGCGCCGGATGGGCCGGTGGAGATGGAGACCGCGACTCCGGTCGTGGTCCTCCCGGCGCCGAGTGGATTGCGCGTGCTTGAGGCGGGGCCCCGTCGGCGATTCACCGTGCGGGGGGCGCCGCGAATCGGCGCGCAGGTCCGGGTGGCCATGGAGGCCGACCCCCGGTTCGTGGAGGCTCTGCGGTCCTGGGGGCTCGGGCTGGACACCCTCCAGGGCTTCGGGTGGATCCGGTGAGCGCGTTAGCTGTCGACGTCCCGCGGCTCGCCGCGACGAGCCACCCGCTCCAGCGCGCGGGTGCCTGGGCAGTCGTGGTGCTGGCCGACCGGGCAGACCTGTCCGAGATCACTGAAGCTGACCTGGACGCCGTGGCCACCCGGCTGGTCGAGGATGTGACGGCCGCCGCCGTGGCGCCGAAGGATTCGGCCGCGTACGACTGGTGGAAGGTCCTCTTTGCGCTCTACCCCAACTCCAAGGCCACACACAGCAAGCGGCACCGCGACCGTGGTGTCCTCGAGCCGGAGATCGCGGGGCTCTTCGTGCCCGATCCTCCGGCCTCCCCGATCTGGCCTTGTACGTTCTGTGGTAGGCCCGCCGCTGTGGCGTGGACGAAGTCGAACCTGCCGATGTACGACACGAACAAGGCGCTCAACACCTTGCCGCCAGGCGTCGCCGGCTGGCCGATTTGCCGCGGCTGTCGTATCGCCACCTGGGCCCTGCCGTACGGAGCGTGGGTTACCGCCGGGTCGGCGACCGTGCTCTCCTGTGAACAGGATGCGGTCGAGCGCGAATTCGTCGTTCGCAATGTGCTGCGTGCCAAGCGGATCATGCAGCTTGGGTTCGGTGGCCTCGGAGCTGGGGCTCGGCCCGAGGCAGTGGTCCTGCGGGCCCTGAAGTCCTTGGGGCCGGATCTGTCGGTCGCCGGATCCGCGCTGTGGAGTTTCAAGAACGACAACCAGGAACCGTGGCTGCGCGTGACACGGACCCGTCGTGCCGTGCCCTTCTTCCTGGCGACAGTGGAAGGCAACGCCGGGCCGCGGCGCGGGTGGCGGTTGCTGGAGCTGGCCCTGACCCGGTGGGACAAGGACGGGCAGCTGGTCACGAGCGGGTCTGCTGAGGCGGCCAGGTTGCTGTTCGAGGCCGAGGACGGCCGTAGTCGGTCACTGCTGTTGCAGCTTCACTTCCTTCTGGACGAGCCGAACAAGTCTTGGAGCCTGCGGAATCGTGCGGCCCTGACGCGACTCGCCTTTACCTACGCCGAGGAGATTCTGGGCATGAACCCGGACCTGAAACCGGTGGCGACGGTGATCGCCGACTGGATCGAGCATGGGAGCGGTGCTCCGAGGGGGCGCCTCGCCGAGTACCGAAATGTCGCCCTTAGCGATTACAAGCTGGGCGCCCTGCTGATGCAGGCGCATTTCCGCCTGACCCTTGACGGCCGGGATGTGAAGGCCGGCCCCGAGGACTGGCGGCCGTTGATCCAGCAGCGTCCGCGCGCCTGGGAGCAGCGCATGCTGCTGTCCGCCACCGTGCTTGAGCTCCTTCAGGAGCGGGGCGTGGCAGTGAACGAATCGCCTGCCGATCCGGACGGCGAGGCCCGCACCGAACTCCTCATGGAGCGGCCGCTACTTGGCGGCGAAGACGATGATGACGATGACTTGGGAGCTGCATAGTGGCCTACCTGGCAGGGAAGATGGTGCTCGCCGTCGAAGCGGGCGCGCCCAACAATGGCAAGGGTGAGGACACCAAGGCCAGGGTCAAGTACGCGCGGATCCGCGGCAGGCACTACCCGTACATCTCCGCTCAGGCCGTACGGCGCTGGACACGTGACGGCATGGTCGAACTCGGCTCTGTGCCCTCACCGGTGACTCGCGTCGGTAAGGCGCAGAACAAGGCGCAGAAGGGCAACACCGACGCCAACCCTGTGCGTTACGCCGACGACGACCTGTTCGGCTACATGAAGGCGGGCGCCAAGAAGGACGGCGCCGCCACCACGCTACGGGACAGCCCGTTCATGCTGGGCACCCTCATGTCGGTCGAACCCGCCTATCCCACTGAGGACTTCGGCGTGATGTCGCGTGGTGTGTCCGAACCAGTTCTGCATGGACACGAGTTCTACACCGCTGACCTGGCCGCTCCGTTTCTCTTGGATCTGCCGAGGATCGGTACGTTCACCCTGCCCGATGCCGGAGGCGTGGGCCGCCCGAACTACCTCAGCGAGGAAGAGGCCATGCAGGTTGCTGAAGCAGCTCAGGCCGGCGCCTCGCCGGGCATCTTCCGTGACCAGCCGGCCATCCGGTTGCCGATCGAGGAACGCCGCAGCCGCGCCGCCCTCCTCCTGGAGGCGCTCGCGCACCTGAGCGGCGGTGCCAAACAGGCCCTCCACTATGGGGACCGCGTCCCTGCCCTGCTGGTGATGGTTCCGTTCAAGGGAGGCATCAACCCGCTGGCCCACTGTGTGGACGGGCAGGAAGGGGCCGGCCTGAGGGTGCGGGGTGAGGTGCTGCGCAAGGAGCTGAAGGCATGGGACGGTGAATGGGAGGCCCCGGTGCGGATGGGCTGGCGCCCCGGCTTCCGCGACCTGATGCGGGAGGACTTCGAGAAGGAGTGTGCCCAGGAGATCAAGGACGGCACCATCGTCATCGACCACCCCCGCACGATCCTTCGCGATCTGGCCGCCGAATTCCGGGACGGCCGGCTGGACGGCTGGTTCGACGACCCCGCCCGGTGAACCCCATGCCGGTGCAGAGCGCACCCCGAACAGCGTGGCGCGCGGACTTCTGGGCCCCCGTCGCCTCCTTTCGCAACCCTCTCTTTCCCGGGCTCAGTCACGGCCTGCCGCTGCCCCCACCCTCGACCGTACGGGGGTTGCTGGCCGCCGCCACCGGAGAGCGCACCGAGCCTCTGTCCCTTGGCATGGCCGCCCGCTCGGACGGCGCCGGTGTGGACGCCGAGACATACCACCCCATCTCTGCCGACGGCTCCAACCCGGCGGTCTCCGGCCGCGTGCGCTCCATCAAGGGGGGCATGACCATTCGCGACCGTCCCTTCCTGGCTCACGTACATCTCACGATCTGGTTGCCCGGACCGGACGGCGACCGCATTGCGCAAGCACTCCGTCGCCCGCGCTGGCCGTTGCGCCTGGGACGGTCTCAGGATCTCGTCCATCCGTTGAAGCTTCGCCGAACTACGTTGCGTCCGGTGACGGCGGCGACCATCGATCACGCGCTGGCACCGATGGACGGCCATGACGTACCCCAGGCGACCGTGCACCGTATGGCGGCGAGCGTCTCAACGGACCGGCTCTCCACCACATGGTCCGACTACCTGTGGTGTGACACCCCCACCGGGCCGCACCCGGTGCGGGACGCGTACGAGGACGACACAGGACAGGCGGTATGGCTGCTCACCCCCTGACCCCGAGGCTCGCGCCGCGTACCCTCGCCGATGTCCGCGCCAAGTCCGCACCGACACACGACCCTGAGCGGCTGACCACGCACTCCCGCATCGTCCACGACACAGTGGCGCAGATCGAACAACGCGTCGCAACGGCCGGGGTACTGGCCACCGAGCCGGCGTTCTGGGCACGGGTACGGACAGCAGCCCTGCTCCACGACACGGGCAAGGTTGCCGAGGGCTTCCAGCAGCAACTACGGCCCGGGGGACCGTTCTGGGGACAGCGCCATGAGGTGCTTTCCCTGGCCTACGTCGACCTGCTCACCTCCGCAGGGACGTGGAGTGATGAGGACCGGCTGGTGATCGCCACACTCGTCGCCACCCACCACAGGGCCCTGCATGCGGGGAACTCCGCTTCAGGCAGGGGAAAGCAGAGCCTCTCGCAGCTCTACAACTCTCGCACGCGGTGGGCGGAAGCCTTCACCTGCACTCCATGCCCGAACGGAGACTCGCACATCCAGGTCACCCGCAAGCTGCATCGGGAACTCCTCGCCTGGTTCTCCGGCGCCCTGCACATGGACCCGCCCACACTCTCCCCCGACGGTCCCGCGGTGGCAGACCGCGCCCACCGCGTCCTCGACCACCTGCTCACCACTTGGCGCCAACCGGTCGCAGCAGACGAAGGGCTGCTCGCTGTACTCGCCCAGGGCGCCCTCACCCTCGCCGACCATGCCGGTTCCGCGCATGAGTGCCTGCAGACCCACATGCCATTGCCCACCGACTACCTCCAACGGCTCCCTTACCCTCCCTACCCCCACCAACGACATGCTGCAGCCACCGACGGACACCTCATCCTCGTGGCACCCACCGGCAGCGGTAAGACGGAAGCGGGTCTCTCCTGGGCCGCACAGCAGATGCGTACGATGCCAGGCCTGCCCCGCGTCGTCTGGACCCTGCCGTACCGGGCGTCACTCAATGCGGCACGCCGCAGGTTTGCGCGCGACCTGGACCCGGCGCCGGGGAAAGACACCCCGGACATCGGACTCCTTCACGGCACTGTCGCTCACACGCTTCTCGGCGAGGCGGCGGAGGACGAATGCCCTGACGGGGATGCGAGCCGAGACGTCGTACCGACCGCGGCGATGGCCCGCCAGGCGCGGGCCCGTGCCGGCGCTATGCGTCTGTTCACCCAGCGCCTGCGCGTCGCTACTCCGCACCAGCTGTTAAGGGGTGCCATCGCCGGTCCCGCTTACTCCTCCGTACTCCTGGAACAGGTGAACTCGGTCTTCGTCCTGGACGAACTCCACGCCTACGAAGCGGAGGTCTTCGGCCGGCTCTGCGCCGCCATGAGCCTGTGGGAACGGCTCGGCAGCCGCGTCGCCGTCCTTTCCGCCACGCTGGCCCCGCCGATGATTGCACTGATCGAAGAGACCCTCACCCAGCCGGTGAAGTGCCACCGCGCACCGCAGGGCACCAGCCCGGTCCGCCACCGGCTCCTCCTGGACGAGAACCCCCTCACCGTCCCGGAGAGCGTCGCCCGCCTGCGTGCCTGGCTGGAAGAGGGGCACAGCGTGATCGTGGTTGCGAACACGGTGGCTACCGCGCAGACCCTGTATGAGGAGCTGGCGGTTTGCGCCCGGGCCTGTCTGCCCGATGACCCGCACGCCGCCCTGCTGCTGCACTCACGCTTCAGGCACGGCGACCGTGACGCCATCGAGGGGAACTTGCTGCGACGCCATCCCGAACGTGTCGCGGGTGGCAGCCGCTCCCGCCGAGGCGGACTGACCATAGCGACGCAGGTGGTCGAGGTGTCCCTGCAGCTGGACTTCGACCGTGGGGCTGTGGAGAACGCGCCGATCGAAGCCGTGGCTCAGCGCGCGGGGCGCGTCAACCGCCGAGGCCTGCACCCCGAAGGGGCCGTGGAATTCCGCGTCCACCGTACGCCGGCCGGTCGGCCGTACGAGGACGCCGCTGTCGCCGCATCTTGGGAAGCGCTGACCACACTCGCCGCGGAGGGCAGGGAAACACTCAGCGAAGAAGACATCGACACGCTCCTCCGCCTGGCCTACGACACCGACTGGGGCAGGTCCTGGGAGGCGAAGGCTCGCCGGGCGCGGGACGACTTCGCCAGCACCTTCCTCACCTTCACCGATCCGTTCCACGACCGGACCGAGTTCGCCGAGAAGCTGAGTGAGCAGTTCGACAGCACCGAGGTGCTGCTCCGTGAAGACATCGACGAGTACCGCGACCTCACCACCGGAGAGGAGGGCCACCCGCTGCGCGCGACGGGTCTGCTCATCCCACTCCGGTACGGCCAGCTCAAGACGTACAACGCAGAGTTCGAACGGGAACTGGGAGTGCATGTGATCGACGGTGTCTACGACGCGGCTACGGGGCTTGAACCACCGCTGGAGCCGGAGACCATCCTGTGACCACTGTGACGACTTCCGCCGGCGGGGCAGGGGATGAGGAAGTCCAGCTCGGCGGCGTCCACATCAAGTATCTCCATCACTGTCCGCGTCAGCTCTGGCTCTACACCCGCGGCTACCGGCCTGAGCAGCGCAGCGACCTCGTCGCGTTCGGCGAAGTCGTCGATGACACGAGCTTCTCGCGCCGCCGCGACATCGACCTCGGTGAGGCGAAGATCGACTGGGTCACCACCGGCGCCATCGTCCATGAGACCAAGTCCTCGCGGGCTCCCTCACCTGCCCACGCTGCGCAGGTACGCCACTACTGCCTCCTGCTGGAGCGCCGGGGCGTCGCCGTACGCGGTGGAACCGTCCACTACCCCTTGATCCGCCGCACCACCGACGTTCCCTGGGACAGCACCGCCCGCACCGAAGCCGAAGATTCCGAGGCCCGCGCCCGAGTCACTATCGCAGCCGAAGAACCACCGGCCCGTCTTGCCCGCGCCAACTGCCGCCGCTGTTCCTACCTCGACTACTGCTGGGGAGACTGATGCCCGCCGTCGGCCGCACCTACTGGTTGACCGAACCCTGCCGTATTCGCCGCGAGGACAACAGCGTCCGCATCGAGCGAGCCGACGGCAACCCGGTCCGTATCCCCATCACCGATATCCGCGACCTCATCACCTTCGACCATGTCGACATCAATACATCAGCCCTCTCCCTCCTGAGCCGTAACGGCGTCGCCCTCCACGTCCTGGATCACTACGGCAACCACGCCGGGCACTTCAGCCCTTCTGAATCCATGTCGTCGGCCAGCGTTGTACGGAGGCAGGTGGAGATCACCGGCTCTCCCGAGCACCGTGCGGCGACCGGCCGCGCGCTCGTCCTTGCGACAGCGGAGAACCTCCGGTGGGCGCTGGACACCGACATCCTGAACCCGGCCCTCCAATCACTGCGCACCGCTCTGCCTGAGTGCCGCGACAGCGACGCGATCATGGGCCAGGAAGGCAACTTCCGCCGAACCGCCTGGGCCGTCCTCGACACCCAGTTGCCGGCCTGGCTCCGCCTCAACGGCCGCACGCGCCGCCCACCGACCAATGCTGGCAACGCCTTCGTCAGCTACCTCAACACGCTCGTCTACGCCCGCGTCCTCACGGCTCTGCGCACCACACCGCTGCACCCAGCGATCGGCTTCCTGCACGCTGACACCGACCGCCGCCGCAACACCCTCGCGCTCGATCTGGCCGAGCCGTTCAAGCCCCTCTTCGCCGAGCGGCTCCTGAAACGGGCGGCTGCCCAAAAGAGGCTGAAACCGTCGGATTTCGAGACGGACGTGGCCCGTGCTTCCCTCAGCAAGGATGGCCGCAAGAAGGTCGCCGCCCTCGTCAAGGAGGAGTTGGCGACGACGGTCTACCACCGCACTCTCAAACGCAAAGTCAGTTACGAGGAACTCATCCATCTGGAAGCACTCAAGATCGTCCGGATGTGTCTGGAAGACCGGCCCTACAAGCCCTTCCGGCCCTGGTGGTGAGCGGCCATCTTTGTGATCCTGGTCTACGACACCGCGGTTGAACGTAACCCGAAGGTCCTCAAGACGTGCCGAAAGTATCTTCATTGGACACAGCGAAGCGTCTTCCAGGGCGAACTCAGCTCAGCGCAGTACCGAGCGCTGATGGCTGCGCTGAAGACCACGATCGACCCGGACTACGACAGCATCGTCACGTACGCCGCCAGATCCCCCGACATGATCGAATCCACCACCCTGGGGGTTGACCTGGGCGGCCCCGGCGACATCCTCTGAACCGCTGTGACCTGGGCTGATGCACTACCGATGGACTGCTGCACAACCGGTGCCGAAGAGGGGCTAGAGGGGGGCCGTGACCTGCGACTTTACCCTCGGGGGGGCCGTGATCACCCCCGGAGGGGTCGCAACCCGAACTCGACATCCGCTGGACCGGCACCGACGAGGGCCGTGATCACCCCCGGAGGGGTCGCAACGCAGGCCGCAGCGCGACGCCCTCGGGGCCGCCCCGTGGGCCGTGATCACCCCCGGAGGGGTCGCAACCGGACTTCTTCGGCTACGAGGCGGCCCTGGTGTTCGGGGCCGTGATCACCCCCGGAGGGGTCGCAACTCGTCCGGAGACTCCAGGCAGGTCTCCGGATCGTGGGCGGGCCGTGATCACCCCCGGAGGGGTCGCAACACGATCGACTACGCACTCAAGAGCATCTGTAAGCGGGGGCCGTGATCACCCCCGGAGGGGTCGCAACGTGATGGCTCGGGACCGGCCACGCTTGGAGGGAGGGGCCGTGATCACCCCCGGAGGGGTCGCAACATGATCCGCGGCATGAGCATGCCGCCGGTCAGGCCCGGGCCGTGATCACCCCCGGAGGGGTCGCAACGCCCTCAGCCGGTTGTAGATGCGGTCACCGGTGGTCGTGGGCCGTGATCACCCCCGGAGGGGTCGCAACCGCTCGCCTGGTGGGAACTCCTCCAGGACCCCGGCGAGGGCCGTGATCACCCCCGGAGGGGTCGCAACTGGCCGACGACGATGTCGGGCCGCACGTCGCGGAGGGCCGTGATCACCCCCGGAGGGGTCGCAACGGACGACGGGGCACGACACCGGGCCAGACCGCGTCGGGCCGTGATCACCCCCGGAGGGGTCGCAACCCGTAGCCAAGCATCCGCGGCGTTCCCGCCGCGAGGGCCGTGATCACCCCCGGAGGGGTCGCAACGCGCGTACGCCGCCCGCGACCCCGCCGACTGCTCCCGGGGCCGTGATCACCCCCGGAGGGGTCGCAACTGGTTGTCGATCCACACGAACCCGGCGGACACGATGGGGCCGTGATCACCCCCGGAGGGGTCGCAACTCAACGGGCTCGGGCTCAGCGCCCGCAACGCGCTGGGGGCCGTGATCACCCCCGGAGGGGTCGCAACGTAGCGTGCGGGAGCACTGAGCGTGATTCCGCGGTGGGGCCGTGATCACCCCCGGAGGGGTCGCAACTCGTTGAGGGGCTGGTCGGTATTGGTCAGCGGCAGGGGCCGTGATCACCCCCGGAGGGGTCGCAACAGGAGCGCGAGGAGCACACCTCGCTCCGCTACCGGGGGCCGTGATCACCCCTGGAGGGGTCGCAACATCTCCTCCCGCACAGCCGCCAACTCAGCACGGGCACGTGCCGTTATCACCCCTGGAGGGGTCGCAACTCGCCGAGAGCGACGCGATCATGCGCACCGACGTCGAGTGCCGTGATCACCCCTGGAGGGGTCGCAACGCGTGCAGGGTCCAGGGCACCAGCACGATGGCCGTCAGTGCCGTGATCACCCCTGGAGGGGTCGCAACATGTCTGTGATGATGCCGCCGAGGCTGGAGACGTCCAGTGCCGTGATCACCCCTGGAGGGGTCGCAACCGCGTCCGCGAAGGCGATCACGTGCAGCCGGGTCGTGGTGCCGTGATCACCCCTGGAGGGGTCGCAACGCATGCACCTGGTGTGGGAAGAGGGAACGCCGTACCGCAGTGCCGTGATCACCCCTGGAGGGGTCGCAACCTCACGCTCTGCGGTCTGACGGGCGGTCTCAGCGGCGTGTGCCGTGATCACCCCTGGAGGGGTCGCAACAGCAGCGTCAGGCCACCAACGGCGACTGATCCGGCGTGCCGTGATCACCCCTGGAGGGGTCGCAACGAGAGCCTCCAGGTCTTCGCGTGCGGTCTGATCGGGTGCCGTGATCACCCCTGGAGGGGTCGCAACGGGGAACGCAGGGCGGTGTCCCAGCGCAGCCACAGGGTGCCGTGATCACCCCTGGAGGGGTCGCAACGCGCAGGGCAACTCTGGGGCCTGCCCAACGACCTGAGTGCCGTGATCACCCCTGGAGGGGTCGCAACCACAGGGCGCACGGCGCGCCGCGTTCGGGGTGATGGGGTGCCGTGATCACCCCTGGAGGGGTCGCAACCCTGACCCAGCACAACGGGGCCGCCCGCGGAATAGGGGGCCGTGATCACCCCTGGAGGGGTCGCAACTCAACACCGTGGGCCTGGCCCTGGACCAGCCGCGAGCCTGGGCCGTGATCACCCCTGGAGTGGTCGCAACGCGCACCGGGCGATCAGGGCGCCGACGGTGTCGGTCGGGCTGTGATCACCCATGGAGGGGTCGCAACGTGAACGAGGGCGAAACTGCCGGGACTTGATGGGGAACGGGCCGTGATCACCCCTGGAGGGGTCGCAACCCGCTTCGACCCCCGCGAGGTCCTCGACGGGATGCGCGCCGTGATCACCCCTGGAGGGGTCGCAACGTCCAGTACGAGGTGATCGTGCCGATCCCGTGCGGGGTCTCGACGTGCCGTGATCACCTCTGGAGGGCGCAACGTAATTCTGGGGCGCCTCTCCGCTGCGCTCCGTGGCGGGGTGCCGTGATCACCCCTGGAGGGGTCGCAACAGCAGCAGAACCGCTGGTACCAACCGCCCGCGCCGAGCCGGTGCCGTGTTCACCCCTGGAGAGGCAACATGACGCCGTGGCAGAGCGGGCCGTGCAGACCTGTGTGGCCGTGATCCCCCTGGAGGGGTCGCAACAACTCGGGTATGGGCTTGCTCGTCCCGTCCGGGGCAAGTCTTCATCAACCCCCGAGGGGATTCCAACGCGTGCGCGGCGCGCTTGTGGGCCCGGGCGGTGCGGGTGTCATCATCCCGACCGGCCTCGCAACGTCGAGAGAGGTGCGGTCGGCAGCGGGTCGTCATCATCTCTGGAGGGTCCCATCACCTGATCGCGCCGGGCACGCTCCATGGCTTCGGCGCCGGGATAGCCCCAGGAGGGATCGCAACGGGTGCTACGGGTCGGCGACGGTCGGGCCCGTATGGCCGGTATCACCCCTGGAGGGGACGTGAGCTCGGGGTCTGCGGCCCCACCGCACTCGGGGGGCCGGCCTGCGATCATTCGCGTGGACAATCTGCGGCCGATACACCGCCGGGGGTGGCGACGTCCTCTCCTGATCCTGTCGCGTGTGACGCTAGGACGGGTGCTCGCTCCGCGTCAGTACCGTCGGCCAGCCGATGACCGCGTCCGCCTGGACGTTGCGCAGTGACGTTCCCTCGAAGCGGGCGCCCGTGACGTCGGTCGGGCCCAGGAGGGGGATGCCCGTGTTGACGCTGCTCAGTTTCGCGCCCGTCAGGTCGGTGTCGCGCAGGTCGGCGTCCCGGAGGTTGCAGCCGGCCAGGACCGCGCCGCGCAGGGAGGCTCCGCGCAGGTCTGCGCCGGTGAAGTCGCAGAACTTGAACCAACAGCCCTCCAGGGTCGCGTAGCGGAGGTCCGCCCCCGCGAACGAGCAGCGCGCGAAGCGCAGTTGGTTCGTGCGCGTCGATGCGAGGTTCTGGTGGGTGAAGTTCTCGCCGCTTACGGCCGCATAGCGGTGGAGCTCGGAGAGGCGTTGGCGGGCGGTCAGTGGCGTGGTCATGGAGACCAGCGTCCCAGCAGGGGTGAAGGGCGGCGTCGAGTTTTCGACAGTTCGGCAGTTCGACCGATGAACGTTCGCAGGTCGTTCACGAGTCACTGACGGGGGACTTGGAGCCCTCTCGGTTCGTTTTGGGCGCGAGTGCCCGTCCGCCTGTTGTACTGTGATCGGGTCATCACGCTCTGTGTGTGCGTTGCGCGCACATGGGGCGGCCCCCGGTGGTGTTACAGCACCTAGCCGAGGGCCTTCACCCAACTAGTGGAACGGAACTCCACCGGGATGCTTTGGCATGCTATCGCGCCGGTTCGGCGCTACACGAAGGCCTCGCACGATGTCGTGCGTCATCCGCGTCTGTGCAGTGACGCGAAGATCCTGCTGCTGTACGTACAGGGGTTTGCCCGATGAGCGGACGCATCTGGCGCTGTCCGAGCATGCCCAGAAGATCGGCGTCAAGGGGCGCGCCTATCAGAAGGCCAAGGAGCAACTGGTCATGCATGGTTTCGTGCATGAACGGCGGGTCTCGGGGGAACGGGGGTTGTGGGTCACCCATCAGTTGTTCTCCAACGTCCCGTTGAGCGATGCCGACGCCCTTGCCGTGTGGCGGGAAGTCGGCGTGGGCGCTGGTGCGTCTCCGAGTGCGCACTTTCCGACCGTCGGTGAGCCGGGTCCCCGGACCGTCGGTCGTCAACTACCGGTAGAGGAAGAACGGGAGAAGAGCTCATCCCGCCCACCCACCGAAGCACCGGCGGAGAGCGTCACTTTGGAAGCCTTGCCACCTCAAGAGGCCGAGGCTGAACGGGTTCTGTTGTCCCTTCGGCATGTCAGTCGGGAGTTGCACCTCGGGGTTCTCGAAGCCCGAGGGCTGGTGGCGCAGGCTGTGGAGTGGCTGCGGCGCGGGGTCTCGGTGGGTGAGCTTCGGCGGGTTTTGAGCAGTGATCTGCCGGAGGGTGGGGTGCGGTCGGCTGTGGGATTCCTGGGGCATCGGCTCATGCAGAAGATGCCCGAAGCGCCGCAGGGGCAGCGGCGGGCTCCTGTTGCTCCGGCGGCCGTGGAGGAGGAGGCTCCGCCACCCGTTCCTCCGTATGTCGCGCCGCTGGTGACCTGCCAGGGGCCCGGGACCGAGCATGTCTTCCGGTCCATGGCGGGGGAGACCGAGTGCCCCGACTGCCAACAGGCTGCCGCCTGGGCCCGCTGGGCCGAACGGCGGGCCGCCGATCTTGGGGTCGATCTCGCCGAAGAGGCTGCGGCTGCCGTGGAAGCCGGGCGCAGTCCGGACGGGTGGCGGGCGCGGCTCGCTGCTGCCGCCGCGTCCGGGGCCAGCGGCGGGCAGTAGGCCGCTCCCGTTGCGACCGGTGGTCCGGCCCCCCGGTGCCCCGTCATCGGACCCGGGCGGCCGCTCGCGGAGGTGTAGTTGGCCGATTTCCGCAGCGTTCCTCATGGTGCGGTGTTCGCCCAGGCGATGTCACTCCCGCTCCTGGGACGTTCGCCCTGGGCGCCGTCCAGCGGAGGAGCGGATTCCCCTGGTCCGTCGGTCCGTCGGTCCGTCGGGCGCGGACGCCTCTGTGCCCGGCGACGCGAGTACGTTGCCGGGCACAGGCGATGAGGCCGAGGCGGGAACGCGTCAGTCCGTGATCTCGATCTTGTCCTTGTCGTTCTTCCGTGGCGCGGAGGACGTGTCGGGCGACGGCGAGGACGGGCCGCCGGTGCGGTTCTTCAGGTTCTCCAGGAGAGCGGCGACGTCGACGCCCGTCGTGGAACTGAGCAGCTCCACGCCTTGGGCCACGTTGTCGGTGACCGTACGGGCCAGCTGGCTGGCGCCGTCCGTCGAGATGACCGTCAGCTTGTCGATGGCGCTCAGCGGCTCGGAGGCCTTGGCGACCACGTCCGGGAGGACCTGGACCAGCATCTGGAGGACGGCCGCGTCACCGTACTGCGCGAACGCGTCGGCCTTCTTGTGCATGGCCTCGGCCTCGGCCGCACCCTTGGCCGCGATCGCCGCGGCGTCCGCCTCACCCTCGATGCGCACCGCGTCGGCCAGCGCCGAACGGTGGAGCTTCTCACCCTGACCGGTCAGACGCGAGCGCTCCGCGTCCGCCTCGGCCTCCTTGACCTGGGCGATGCGGCGGGCCTCCGCCTCCTGCTCGGCCTGGTAGCGGGCGGCGTCGGCGGGCTTGCGGACCTTGGTGTCCAGCTCGCGGTCGGTCAGCGCCGCCTGGCGCTCGGCGACCTTCTCCTGCTCGGCGAGGACTTCCTGCTGGCGCGCGGCCTCGGCGAGCGGACCGGCGGCGTTGGCCTTGGCGGCCGCTGCTTCGGTCTCGGCCTTGATCTCGGCCTGCTTCAGGTAGTACGTCCGCTCGGCGATGGCGATCTCCTCGGCCGCCTTCAGCCGGGCCTGCTCCGAGGCGCGCTTGGCGATGGCCTCGGCGATGTCCGCCTCCTGCTTGGCGCGGGCGGCCTCCGGACGGCCGAGGTCCTCCAGGTAGGAACCCTCGGTGGTGATGTCCTGGATCTGGAAGGCGTCCAGGATCAGGCCCTGGCCGGAGAGGCTGGCCTCCGCCTCCTCGGCGACCTGCCCGGCGAACGCGGCCCGGTCACGGATGATGTCCTCGACCGACATACGGCCGACGATCGCGCGGAGCGCGCCGGAGAGCACTTCCTGGGTGAAGCCGACGATCCCGTTCTGCTGCTGCAGGAAGCGCTGGGCGGCGGCCCGGATGGCGTCCTCGCTGCCGCCGACCTTGACGATCGCCACGCCCTCAAGGTTGGACTTCACCCCGCGCAGGGTGACCGCGCCGCGTACGGCGATGGGGATGTGCCGGCTGGAGAGGTCCAGGGTGAACTTCTGCTGGACGAACGGCACGACGAAGACACCGCCACCGACGACGACCTTCTGGCCGCTGTTGTCGATGCTGGTGAGGCCGGTGACCGGATCGGTCGACCTCTTGCCTCGGCGGCCGGTGATGATGAAGGCCTCGCTGGGCCCGGCGACCTTGTACCGCGTGATGACGACCAGGCCGAGCAGGACGAGAAGTACGACGATGCCGATGACGGCGATGACAACTGGACTCATGAGAAAGGTCCCCCCCTGCCTCCCGAGTGGGGGACGGCAGATTGTTGCGGTGCCAGGTGGTGCCAGGTGCTGTTAAGTGCCAGGTGCTGTTAAGTGCTGGGTGCTGGGTGCTTACGTGCGGTGAGGGTGAGGGCGAGGTGGTGGTGTCGGCCCTGTGCGGGCGTTGCGTGCCGGGCGGTGGCTGGATCCGGTCGGCGGCGGTCCGCGCGTCAGCGTTCCACCGGGCGGACCGCCACCGATGTCGTCGACAGCTCCGCCTCCACCCAGATCTCGGCGCCCCGGACGACGGGCGTCGGGCACTTGGCCGCGTACTTGACGGGGTGACCCGCCAGCCGCAGCATCACCTCGCCGTAGCCGTCGGCCGGAATGGCCGTCACGACCGTCCCGGACGTGCCGACGAGGTCGCCGCCGCGCGGTGTGGAGGACGTCTGGTCCCGCATCAGGGCCTGGCTGAACTTCCAGGTCAGCCAGGCCGCCACGACTCCGGCCGCGATGCCGGCCACGGTGGCCACGAACGTCCCGGCACCCGTGGTGCCCAGCACGATCGCCCCGCCGAAGCCGAGCATCGACAGGAAGCCGGCGATCACCGGGAGGGAGAGCAGTCCGTCGAAGAGCCCGTCGAGCACGCCGTCGAGCATGCCTTCCAGGACGCCGCCGAAGATGAGGGAAAAGGCCAGCAGGACGATCCCCGCAATGCCGAGACCGAGAAAGAAGGTCACGTGATCACTCCCCTGTTCGTCGACTTCCCCCGTATGTTTCCGTCGAACTGGCTGGATGATCCCACGAGAGCCCGGTTGGTGACACTGCCGGAACCCGGCAATCTTTACGCCGTTTTGATGCCGGACAACTGATCAGCAAGGGTGGAAAGCGACTGGAAGGTGGCGCCCAGGAGTGCGACGTGCTTCCAGCGGAGTACGCCGTCGGGGCCGATGAGGAAGACCGCCCGCCGTACGCCGATGCCCGGGGCGCTCACCCCGTACGCCCTGGCGATCTCCCGGCCCTCGTCGGCCAGCAGCGGCATGCGCAGGCCGTAGGTGCGGGCGAACGACTCGTGGCTGTCCACAGCCTGTGGACTGACGCCCCAGACCTCCGCGTCGAGCCCTTCGAAGGTCTCCATGCCCGAGGAGTACGAGCACAGCTGCTTGGTGCAGACGCTGGTGTTGTCACCGGGGTAGAAGGCGAGGACGAGAGCCCGGCCGCGGGCGGCGGAGAGCGCGTAGTCGCCGCGGTCGAAGGTGTCCCCCGACAGGACACCGCCGGGGAGGGTGAAGTCCGGTGCCGGGGCGCCGAGGGGAGGTCCTGCCGCCATGAGGGCTCCTTCTTATGCGTTCGCGTGGCGCTGTTCATGTGTTCGTGACGCTCTGGGGGTGTTCGTGGTGCGTACACGGACGGGTCCGTGCTCGTACAGTGAACGGCACTTTCCGCCCGTTGACACGTTCGGCCCAATCCGGAACGGGGTTCGCACCGAATACGTACAGGAGCGGGCTGACCGGCCCCGCACCCGGATCTGGAGGTACGTGTGGCCCAACCACCGCCGTCGGCAGCGGTTCTCGTCCTGCACGGGGGCCATGAAACCGGTACGGAGCCACCGCCCTGGGGCCCCCTGAACCTCTCCGGCATCCGCATGCGGCCCTTCGTCCGCGCCCTGCGCCGGGCCACCCGCGCGTCCGAGGGCGGTACGGAGGTCCTCGTACGGCAGGTGCGCTACGTCCACCGGGGGTGGAACGGGACGCGCGCCGACGCCCTGCGTGACGCGCTGGCCGCACTGGACGCGGTCGGCGAGGAGGCCGGGGACGTACCGGTGGTCCTTCTCGGCCACTCCATGGGCGCACGCGCCGCCCTGCGCGCCGCCGGGCACCCCCTCGTACGC
The DNA here is from genome assembly GCF_044752765.1 of Streptomyces sp. NPDC088706. Taxonomy (NCBI): domain Bacteria; kingdom Bacillati; phylum Actinomycetota; class Actinomycetes; order Kitasatosporales; family Streptomycetaceae; genus Streptomyces; species Streptomyces sp. NPDC088706. The sequence continues at coordinate 288,380 of NZ_JBIVLW010000003.1, read as the reverse complement.
GGAGTCGTCGGCCTCGCCCCCTGGTGCCCGCCGGGCGACCCGGTCACCCAGCTCGCCGGGCGCGACATCGTCCTGGTGCACAGCAGCCGGGACCGGGTCACCAGCCCCCAGGCCACCCAGTCCCTCACCGCCCGGGCCCGTCGCGCCGGCGCCCGTACCTGCATGGTCACCGTCCGGGGCGGCGACCACGCGATGATCCGCCGCGCCCCGGCCTGGCACCGCCTCACGACCACCCTGGTCACCGGGCTGCTCGGTACGGGCACCCTGCCCGGCCCGGTCACCGCCGCCCTCGGCCTGCCGCCGACCGCCGAACCCACCGAGGGCACCCTCGACCTCGACCGGCTGCGGGCCGAGCGGGGCGCCGGACTCCAGCCGAGCCCCTGATCCCACCGCCCGCCCCATCGCCCACCCCGTCGGGCGCCCACCCCCGCCCCGCCCCCGCCGCTCTGCGGATGCGGTGCCGGAGGCAGCCGCCCAGGATGGAGATCCGGAGGCCGATCTACGGCGGAGGAGAAGCCCTTGCAGGCCGAAGCGTGCGGCGACGGTATGCCGTCGTCCTTCGACCCCGCGACCGTGGCGGCCCTGCTCGACGGCAACCCCGCCGGAGTGGCCGTACTCGACGCGCACCTGCGCTACACCTACGTCAACCCGGCGCTCGAACGGCTCAACGGCCTCCCCGCCGCGTCCCACCTGGGCCGCACCTTCTCCGAAGTGCTGCCCGAACTCCGCGGCCAGGCCGACGTCCTGCGCGGCGTCCTGCGCGACGGCGAGCCCCGCGAGCAGACCGTCAGCGGCCGGACCTGGGCCGCCGACTCCGACGACCTGAGCCTCTGGCGCGCCACCTACCACCGGCTGGAGACCGGCGGGTCCGTGTGCGGGCTGGTGGCGATCGTCGTCGAGATCACCGACATCACCCGGCAGCGGGCCGAGCTCGAAGAGGCCCGCGCCCATGTGGCCCTGCTGAGTACGGCCGCCGTCCGGATCGGCACCACGCTCGACATGGACACCACCTGCCGGGAGCTCGCCGAGTTCATGGTGCCGGCCTTCGCCGACGTGGCGGCCGTCGACATCTTCCCGCCCGAGGTGGGCCACCCCGTCCGCCGCGCCGAGTCCGGTGTCCTGCGGTTGCGGCGGGCCGCGCTGCGGGCCGAGGGCCCGCTCGACGAACAGGTGCAGATGTTCGGCCACCCGGGGGAGTACGTCGACTTCGCGGCGGACTCCGCGGTGACCCGCTGCCTGGCCGACAACGACCCGGTCCTCGACGAGTGGGCCGACCATCAGCGCGGCCGGAGCGCGCTCACCTCGGAGCGGATCATCGCCTCCCAGGCCCTCGGACTGCGCGAGGCGCTCGTCGTCCCGCTCACCGCCCGGGGCCGGTCCCTCGGCGCGCTCAGCCTGGTCCGGGCCGAGGGGTCCCCCGCCTTCACCGACCAGGACGTGGTGGTCGCCCGGGAACTCGCGGGGCGGGCCGCCGTCGACCTCGACCACGCCCGCCGCTACGACCACGAGCACAGCATCGCCCGCGAGCTCCAGGGCTCCCTGCTCTCCGAGCCCCGCGGCCCCCACCCGCACGTGGAGATCGCCACCCGCTATCTCCCCGCCGACCGGGGCGTCCTGGTGGGCGGCGACTGGTTCGACGTCGTCCCGCTCAAGGACGGCCGCCACCTCAAGGCGATGGGCGACGTGATGGGCCACGGGGTTGAGGCGGCCGTGGCGATGAGCCACTACCGCTCGCTGCTGCGGCTGCTGGCCGGCGACGACCTGCCGCCGCACCGGATTCTGGAGCAGCTCGACGAGATGGTGGAGCGGTCGGGGCTGGACCGGGCGGCGACCTGCCTGCTCGCCGTCGTGGACCGGTTCGGCGGGGTGTGCGAGGTGGCCAGTGCGGGCCATCTGCCGCCGGTGTTCATCGACCCGGGGGCGGCCGGGGCGCGCATCGTCCCGGTGGAGTCCGGGCCGCCGCTGGGCACCGGGTTCGGCGGCTACCGGACCACCGCCGTGCCGTGCGGACCGGGGACGGTGCTGTTCATGTACACCGACGGACTGGTGGAGCGCCGGGGTGAGGACATCGACGTCTCCGTGGGGCGGCTGGCCTCCCTGACCCTGCCGCGCACCGGAGGCCTGGAGGATTTGCTCGACCAGGTGCTGGACCGGTTCGGCGGGGACGCGGAGGACGACATCGCGGTGCTGGCCTCCCGGATCAAGGAGGGGCCGCCGGTGCTGCGGAGGCCGGGGACTCCCGGGACCGGATGAGGGGCCGCCCGCCGGGGCGCGGACTCCTGGACCGGATGAGGGACCGGCCGCTGGACCGATGAGGGACCGGCCGCGCCGAGTCGGGGGCCCCCGGGACCGGATGAGGCCGGGACGCCGGGTCGGGGACCCCCGGGGCCGGATGAGGGACCGGCCGCCAGGTCCGAGTGGGCCGGGGCCGGATGAGGGGCCGGCCGCCAGGTCCGAGCGGGCCGTCCCCCGGGTCAGTTCTCCCGTCGCCGGCCGCGCAGTTGCCGCAGGACGAGGGCGGCCGAGGTGATCAGCGGGAGCATCCCCGCCATCGCGTCGGCGGTGTTCAGCTTGCCGTTCGAGCCCTTGGCCCGCCGTACCTGCTTGGACGCCCTGATGACGGCGAGCGCGCTGCTGCCCAGGCTCAGCGCCAGCCCCACCTTGCTGCCGCGCATGCCCTTGGCGGACGCGGAACGGTTCTTCTTCGCCATCGGCGGTACCTCCAGGTGTACGCGGGGCGTGGGCCGGACTCTCCTGATGCGTCGCCCGTTCCACGTAACCGGCTCCGCCCCGCCCCCGCAAACGGACGGGTCGGCGGGGTCCGGGCGCGTTCGGGTCACCAGCCCGTCCAGAGCAGATGGTTGATCAGCAGCGCCGGGGCCACCGACGCGACCAGCCAGTACCGCGCGGTCCGGGCGGGCAGCAGCGCGGCGGCGGGCAGCAGCCACAGCAGGAACGGCTGCCAGATGCGCTCGGTCTCCGCCTTGCTCATCCCGGAGAGGTCGGCGGCGAGCAGCGCCACCAGCGCCGCCAGGACGAGCAGCGCCAGCCGCTGGGCGGGAACGGGTGCGGCGGCGGAGTCCGGGGCGGTGGCAGAGTCCGGGGCGGTGGCAGAGTCCGGGGCGGTGGCCGCTGTGTCGCCCGTACGCGGTGCCGGGGTGCCCGTACGCGGTGCCGTGTCGCCCGTACGCGGTGCCGGGGTGCCCGTGCGGAGCGCCCGTACGGCCCCGGGGGCGTACGACGCGCTCCGGCGCACTCCGGCGACGGCGGCCAGCCCCGCCGCGAGGACGGCGCAGGCGAGGTTGGCCCAGACCCAGTACGCGTACGGGCGCACGCCCCCCGCGCCCTGGTAGTAGCGCTCGACCAGCAGGTGGTACGCGGTCCACCAGTGGAAGCCGGCGAGGGTAAAGGCGGCCGGGACCACCAGCGCGCCGAGCAGGAACGGGACCACCGGGCGGGCCGTCCGGGCGAGCCCCAGGACCGCGAGCAGGACCGCCGCCATCAGCCCCAGTCCGTAACTGAGGTAGCAGGTCCACCCGAACAGCAGGCCCCCGCCCACCGCGGCGGCGGCCGGGAAGCGGACCCGGCGCGTCGCCGCGAGCGCGAGCAGGGCCACCGACCAGGCGGTGACGGCGGCGAAGTACCCGTCGGCGGAGACGCCCGCCCAGACGGCCGCCGGGGCGAGGACGAGGAAGGGCGCCGCGCGCCGGGCCAGCTGCTCACCGGCCAGGACGCGCACGGTGATCAGGGCGGCCAGCACCGCCGAACTGCCCACGACGACACACCAGACGGCGGCCCACGCACCCCCGCCGAGCCCGATGCGGTCCAGCCAGACGAAGGTCAGCGTCGCGCCCGGCGGGTGCCCGGCCACATGGGCGGGCCAGTTGCCGGGCTCGCCGAACAGGATGTGGTCGGTGAAGTCGCGCAGGGTGGCGGGGATGTCGTCGAAGCGGTCGATCACCCGCAGGTACTCGTGCTTGGTGGTGAGCCGCCGCTCGACGCCCCGGTACCAGCCGTCGATCAGCGCCATCGAGAAGACCCAGACCGTGGACCCGGCCCAGGCCGCCGCGAGGAGCCCGCGCCAGGGCAGCCGGGCGGCGAGCGGTGGGCCGTACGCGATCACCAGCACGGCCATGGTCAGCGCGGCGGGAGTGCCGGGGCCCAGGTGGGGGTCCCAGGAGGCCAGGAGGGGTGGCCACTGGGCGTGGAGGGTGCCGGTCCGGTTCTGGACGTACCGGCCGATGAGGATGGCGGCGGTGACGAGCAGGGCGGCGAGGGCGGCGGCGGTGAGGTCGTGGCGCCGGGCGCGTGCGTCCTCCGGGGGCGGGAGCTTCCCGGCCGTCCCCGTGGGGTGCGTGGCTTCCGTACGACGTTCCGTCCGATCGGCCCGGTCCGCCTGGTCCATGTCCTCGTCCTCGGTCTTCACGCTGGCACGCTATGCACGCCGGGCCGCGTTCCCGCGGTACGACAGGGCCCGGCGCCCGACCGCTGGGCCGTACGAGCGGCGCGCGGGTGAGGCCGGGGCCGTGGCGCTTCCCGTTCGGGCCCCGGCGCCTAGCGTCGGGGCCATGTCCCTGCCCGGCCTCCTCCGCCGCATCCGCCACCGCACCCCCGTCGACCCCGCGTTCTGGCGCAGCCCGGTGCGCGGGGTGCGCTTCACGGCGGTGCTGGGGCTCGTGCTGCTCGTCGGGCTCACCGTCGTGGCCGTAACCGGGCTGCTCTCGTACGCCGCCTACAACCCGGACCTGGACCCGGCCAACGACTCCACCCCGGACAAGGGGTGGCTCGGCTTCTACCTCTTCGCCTGGCCGACCGGGCCGCACTGGCTCTACCGGCTGACGCAGGGGGTGCACGTCACCCTGGGCATCGTGCTCGTCCCCGTCCTGCTGGCGAAGCTCTGGTCGGTGATCCCGAAGTTCTTCGCGCTGCCGCCCGTACGGTCGGTGGCCCATGCCCTGGAGCGGATCTCGCTGCTGCTCCTGGTGGGCGGGGCGCTGTTCCAGTTCGTCACCGGGCTGCTCAACATCCAGCTGGACTATCTGTTCCCGGGGTCGTTCTACCGGCTGCACTTCTACGGGGCGTGGGTGTTCCTCGCCGGGTTCGTCGCGCACACGGCCCTCAAACTGCCGCGCGCGGTACGGGTGCTGCGCGACGGCATCCCGCGCGGAGCGGCCGACGGCGCCGGGCCGGCCGGTGAGCGCGACGAACTCGCCTCGCCCGATCCGCTGCCGCCGACCCTCTCCCGGCGCGGGGCCTTCGCGATGGTCGGGGCGGGGTCGCTGCTCCTGCTGCTCACCTCGGCCGGGCGGAGCTTCGACGGGCCGCTGCGCCGGACCGCGCTGCTGACCCCGCGCGGTGGTACGGAACCGGGTCCCGGCGGCTTCCAGATCAACAAGACGGCCGCCGCCGTCAAGATCACCGCGGCGGACCGGGGGGAGGCCTGGCGGCTGCGGGTGCGCGGACCGGCCGGTGAGTTCCGTTTCTCCCGGGCGGAGTTGCTGGCCATGGAGCTGCACAGCGCCGCGCTCCCGATCGCGTGCGTGGAGGGCTGGTCGACCTCGGACCAGCTCTGGCGCGGGGTGCGGCTGCGGGATCTGGCGGCGATCGCCGGGTATCCGGACCGGCCGCCGGGGGTGCTCGTAAAGTCGGTCCAGCGCGGGGGGCCCTTCCGCAGAGCCGCCCTGCGGGACAACCAGGTCCGCGACGGCCGTTCGCTGCTCGCGCTGGAGGTCAACGGGGAGCCCCTGACGGCCGATCACGGCCACCCGGCCCGGATCATCGTGCCGGCCGCGCCCGGGGTGCTGAACACCAAGTGGGTCGGGTCGCTGACGTTCGGGGAGCGGTGATGGCGACACCGGCCACGCCCCGCCCCCGGCGCCTCTCCGCGCGCTCGTCGCCGCGCCGGTGGTACGGCGAGGGCCCGCTGCACCTGCTCCTGCTGGTCGCCACCTTCTGCCTGGCCGGCTACGCGGGCGTACGCCTCCTGGACGGCGACACCCTCGGCGTACTCCTCTGGTTCGCCGGGTCGGCGCTGCTGCACGACATGGTGCTGGTCCCGTTGTACGCCGGGGCCGACCGGGCCCTGCGCACGGCGCTCGGGCCACGGCGGGCCCTGGTCGGCTTCGTCCGCGTACCGGTCTTCCTCTCCGGGCTGCTCCTGCTGGTCTGGTTCCCGCTGATCACCCGGCGGACCGCACGGCGGTACGAGGCCGCCTCCGGCACCACCCCGGACGTCTACCTCTCCAACTGGCTGCTGATCACCGGCGTGCTGTTCGCGCTCTCCGCGCTCTGGCTGCTGGTCCGCGCGCTCCGCTCCCGTACGGGAGGTCGCGGGCGGCGCAGCGAGACGAAGGCGCGGCCCTCCACGCTCCACTGATCGGCCGGGGACCAGCCGCACGCGCGGGCGTACCGCAGCAGCGCCGGGGTGCCGATCCGGGCCCAGGGGAACGGCTGGGTCTCCTCCGGGCCGGGCGCGGCCTCCCGGGCCGGTGCGCCCCGGCCGTCGTCCAGGCGGACCTGGACGCGTTCGTCGATGTCGAGCGGTGAGGTCTCCGCGATCAGCAGTCCGCCGGTGGAGAGGAGGTCGGCCGCCCGGCCCAGCAGGGCGGCCGGGTCGCCGCCGATGCCGATATTGCCGTCGACGAGGAGCAGGGTGCCCCAGCGGCCCTCCTCCGGCAGCGGATCGAAGACGCTGCGGAGCAGGGCGGAGCCGCCGATCCGCCGGGTGCGGGCGACGGCGGCCTCGCTGACGTCGATACCGAGCGCCCGGTGGCCCAGCGCGGTCAGCTCCGCGACCAGCCGCCCCGGCCCGCATCCGATGTCCAGCACCGGCCCCTCGCACCGGTGCAGGGCCGACAGGTCGGCGGCGCCGGCCTCGGAGCACCAGCGTTCGACTTCCAGGGGCAGCAGCCAGCCGTCGCTGCGGCGCAGGAAGAGCGGGCCGCGGCCGTTGCGCAGGGCGTTGGCGTACGGGTCGGTGCCCCAGGGGGCGGTACGGGCTTCCGCGCCGCGGGCTTCGGTGGCTTCGCAGGACTGGGGGGCCTCGGTCGGCTCCCGGGATTCCCGCGCCGCGTCGGCGGTCTCCCGGCGGCTGCGCGTGGTGGTCCCGGACGACGACGGGGGCAGCGTCGTGCTCATCGCACCACCGCCCCGGTCAGCCGGCCGAGCGCCGCGGCGAACCGGCTCCCGGGGGCGTCGGACGCGACCCGGTGGGCGTCGGCCGCGGTGTCCACGTCGGGCAGGACCGGAAGGTCCCGTACCGCGAGATGGGCCGCCACCAGCCGGCGCCGCTGCACCGCGCCGGTCTCCGGGACGGACATGGGCACCCCGCGCAGCAGCGCGGGATCGGGGTGTGCGAGGCCCAGGGCCCAGAACCCGCCGTCCTCGGCGGGGCCGAACCAGGCGTCGCAGCGCTCCCAGGCGTCCGGGGCGAGCGCGGGGGCGAGCAGGGCGGGGGTGATCTGCGGGGTGTCCATGCCGACCAGGAGGGCCGGCCCGGTACACCTCCCGAAGGCCGCCGCGAGCCGTTCGTCCAGGCCGCCCGCGCACTGCGGGACCACCTCGAAGCCCGGCGGCACCCAGGGGCCGGGGACCCCGTCGAGGACGAGGACGCGGCGCCGGGCGGGGAGGGCGAGCACGGTCTGCAGGGTGTCCGCGAGGGCGGCGGCGGCGAGGGCGGCGGCCTCGGCGGGGGAGAAGGGCGGGCAGAGCCGGGTCTTGACCCGGCCGGGGACCGGCTCCTTGGCGATGACCAGCAACTCCGTGGGGCCGGTGGGCCCGTACGCGCTCATCGGGCGGCCTCCGTTCCGGTCGGCACGGCGGGCGGGGCCGCCGGGCGGTCCACCGGCGGCTCCCGCAGGACGCCGCGCATGTCGCGTACCGCGTGCCAGGTGCCGCGCCAGGTGCCGGTCACCTTCGACCTGCCCGTGCGCGGCCGGTAGGGGACGTCGCTCTCGGCGACCCGCAGCCCGGCGTCCGAGGCCCGGACCACCATCTGGAGCGGGTAGCCGCTGCGCCGGTCGGTGAGGTCCAGGGCCAGCAGGTCGCTGCGGCGGGCCGCCCGCAGCGGGCCGAGGTCGTGCAGGCGCAGGCCGGTGCGGCGGCGGAGCATCCGGGCGAGCGCGACGTTCCCGGCGCGCGCGTGCGGTGGCCAGGCACCGAGGCCCTCGGGGCGGCGGCGGCCCAGCAGCAGGTCGCACTCGCCGTCCGCGATCCGCCGGACGAAGCCGGCCAGCAGTGCGGGGTCCAGCGAGCCGTCGCAGTCGCAGAAGCAGACGAACTCGGCCTCCGAGGCGAGCAGTCCGGCATGGCAGGCCGCGCCGAACCCGCGCCGCTCCTCCGTGACGACGTGCGCGCCGAGGGAGCGGGCGAGCTCGGCCGAACCGTCGGTCGAGCCGTTGTCGACGACGATCGCGCGCCAGCCTTCGGGAACGCGGTCGAGCACCCAGGGCAGGGCGGCCGCCTCGTCCAGGCAGGGCAGGACGATGTCGGCCCTCGGGGCGGCTCCGCGGGCAGCGGTGTGCGGGGTGGTGGCTTCGGGAAGGGCGGCAGAGGAATCGTTCACGCGCCTTACCCTACGGAGACAACTCCGGCATTTCGGCCTATAGGTTCTTCTGAACCATCGGCGTCGGCCGGATGGCGGTGGGGTACGCCCGCGCCGCGCTGACGGGCTGGGGCGCCCCCACGGCCCTGGCCGACCCCGCGACCCGAGGGGTCTCCGCAAGGTGGGCCGCCCCCGCTCCCCGCAGCTCGGCCCGGGCGAACTCCGCCATCCCCGCCGCGAAGGCGACCCGGGGCCGCCAGCCCAGCTCCTCGCGCAGCCGCCGCGAGTCCGCCGTGACATGGCGTACGTCGCCGAGGCGGTACTCGCCGGTCACCACCGGGTCCGGCCCGCCGTGCGCGGCGGCCAGCGCGGTGGCCATCTCCCCGATGGTGTGCGGCTCCCCGCTGCCGGTGTTGTACGCGGCGAAGGAGGCGGCCCGGCGCTCGCGGACCGCCTCCAGGGCCACCGCGTTGGCCGCCGCGACATCGTGGACGTGGACGAAGTCCCGGCGCTGGCGCCCGTCCTCGTAGACCCGGGGCGCCTCGCCGCGCGCCAGGGCCGAACGGAAGAACGAGGCGACCCCGGCGTACGGGGTGTCGCGCGGCATCCCCGGCCCGTACACGTTGTGGTAGCGCAGCGACACCGCCCGGCCGCCCGTGGCCCGAGCCCACGCGGCGGCCAGGTGCTCCTGGGCCAGCTTGGTGGCCGCGTAGACGTTGCGCGGGTCGGCGGGCGCGTCCTCGGAGACCAGGCCCGGCACCAACTCCGTACCGCACTGCGGGCAGTGGGGCTCGAAGCTCCCCGCCCGCAGCCCGGCCTCCGGGCGCGGGCCGGGGCGGACCGCGCCGTGGTGCGGGCAGTCGTAGCGGCCCTCGCCGTAGACCACCATCGACCCGGCCAGCACCAGGTCCCGCACCCCGGCGGCGGCCATCTCGGCCAGCAGCACCGCCGTACCGAGGTCGTTGCACCCCACGTACAGCGGCGCGTCCGCGAAGTCCTTGCCCAGGCCCACCATCGCCGCCTGGTGGCACACCGCGTCGACCCCGGCGAGCGCCCCCGCCACCGCCTCCCGGTCCCGGACGTCCCCGACGACCAGCCGGTCGCCGGGGGCCTCGGGGGCCGTGGCGCCGGGGTGCGCCGAGGGCAGCAGGGCGTCGAGCACCACGCACTCGTGCCCGGCCGCGGTGAGCGCGGCGACGACATGTGACCCGATGAACCCGGCTCCGCCGGTGACCAGTACGCGCATGGCGGCCACGGTAGGGGCGGGGGGCCGGGCGGCGGGGGCACGCCGCACCGGCGGGGGACGAGGCCGTCCGAACGGGTGCCGGAGCCCCGGTGGCCGTGCGTCAGCCCCCGAACGCGTACGCCAGCGTCGTCGCCGCCCCCAGCGCCGCGCCCGCCACGGTCTGGGCGACCGTGTGGTAGCCGAGGGCCACCCGTGACCAGCAGACGGCCACCGTCAGCGCGTACGCGGCCAGCCACCAGGGGGAGTGCACGACCGCGAGCAGGGCCACCACCGCCGAGGCCACCGCCGAGTCGACCGAGATCTTCCACACCGTGTTGACGGCCAGCAGCCCGATCGTCATCACCCAGAGCGCGAGCATCGCCACCAGGATGCCGCCCGGCGCGTTCCCGAGGACCATCACCACCGAACCGGCCCCGATCGAACCGAGGATGACGAAGAAGATCGGGGCCCGCTTGGTGCGGTCCACGACATGGCGGTCGCCCCAGGTGCCGCGCCCGCGCTCCCACTCGATGTACCCGGCCGGGACCAGCCCGGCGCAGAGCGCCCCGAGGAACCCCCAGAGCAGCCCGGTCCAGTCGCCCGCGGCGGCGAGCCCGATGGCGAGCATCCCGGCCAGCAGGACGTTGCGGGGCTGGAGGACTTCGGTGACGGTGCGGGCGACGGAGGTGCGGGCGGTGGTCGCCGGGGCCGTGGAGGCCGCGTCCTCGGTGGTCGCCGGGGCCATGGAGGCCGCGTCCTCGGTGGTCGCCGGGGCCATGGAGGCCGCGTCCTCGGTGGTGCCGGTGCTCATGAGGTCTTCTCCGTCGTCCCGGCCGTCGTCCCGGCCGTCGTCCCGGCCGTCGTCGCCGCCGTCCTCGCCGCGGTCGCCGCCGCGAGGACGGCGCGGGCGCGCTCCCCCGTGACCGTCCGGTACGCGGCGGCTACCCGCTCCAGCCGGGCCACCTCGCCGTCCTGGTCGGCGGCCTGCTGGGCGGCCACCTCGGCGGCCCGGCCGGCGGGTGCGCCGGAGTCCTTGGCCAGCAGGGCGGCCCTGATCCAGTACGCGTCACCGAGTGCGGCAGCCCGGTGGGTGCCGGTGGTGTCCTGGGCGGCGGCGCGCTCCGAGGCGGCGACCAGCTCGTCGGGGACGTAGTGGCGCAGCTTCTCGACCGCGTCCGCGATGTCGGCGGCCCAGCGGTCGATCCGCAGGTCGGCCGGGGCGTTGAACCGGGTCAGCTCCCGGGTCAGGGAGGCGGGCGGGTCGAAGGGCTGGTCGGGGAAGGACGCCATCAGCTCGGACCACAGGGCGTGCAACCGGACCTGGGCCCGCCACAGTCGGACCCGGCGTGCGCCGGTGCTGAAGGCGGGGATGGACGCGCCGAGGGCGAAGAGGGCGAAGAGGACCAGTTGCGCGGCCTCGGTCACCTGGTCGAAGCGCAGGGCGAACGCCTCGCTCGACTCGTCCACCACGCTGACCCAGAGGAACAGCGTCCTGCTGACGGTGTAGCCGACGCCGATGAACATCGCCGACGTCATCATCCCGAGCCCGATGCGCAGATGGCGCCGCCGGGCGTCGGCGGTGGCCAGCGCCCACTGGAAGGCGCAGACGGCCGAGGCGGCGCCGAGGTAGAGGTAGAAGACGCTCATGTAGAGCGTGGCGCCCCACTCGCCGGCGTGGTCGGAGACGAAGCGGTCCGAGGGGACGGAGCGGTCGACCACGGTGAAGAACAGGACGGTCAGCAGGATCAGCGTCGCCACCGAGGCCTTCGCGGCGACCTGCTGGACGAGCCGGGCGAACCGTACGTGGCGGGGGACGGACCCCGCCTCCGGGTAGCAGCCGTAGATGGCCACGATGTAACTGAGGATGGCCAGAATCGCCACCGTCGCGGTGTAGTGCTTGATGAGTACGGCGAGGTCGGTGACGACGCTGTTGTTGAGCCCGGTGCGCACCGCCTCGGTCTTGGTCCACAGGGCGACCGCGAATCCGGCGTAACAGCCCCACAGGGCGCGCCGTCTGCGGTCCTCCTCATCCCCCCACAGGGCAGCGGGCATACGCCACAGGGCAACGGCTGTCATCAGGCCGGCTATCAGGTATCCGGCGAGATCGAGGGGGGTCACAGCGGTCTTCGTCCTCGGGTGTCGGGGGCGCGGGAAGGGCTCGCGGCGGTGAAGGTGATGGCACGTGTCAGCTGTGGTCCGCCACGTCGCCCCGCACGTCGTCCGGCCGCCTCCACGGGAACGGTCCGCGCCTGCGGTGGGCCACCGGGCGGGACAGGGAGTCGGTCAGCCGCCCCACCATGTCATCGGTGGTGAGGTCCCGCGCCATCCGGGGGATCAGGGAGGCACCGAATTCGGCCATGCGTTCGTCGTGGGTCGCGTACTGCGCGCGGGCCTGTACGGCGGCCGAGCCGGAGGCGAAGGACTCGGCCGCCTCGGGGGAGATCATCCGGGCGATCAGCGAGGTGTCGAACACCGGGAGCAGCGTGCGCAGTTGCTCCGCGTCGAGCGTCGTCCCGTGGTCGAACCACTCGTGGCAGAGCTCGTGCAGGATGACGTGCTCGGTCTGGTACGCGGTCGGCCTGCGGCGGTAGAGGACCAGGCTGGTGGAACCGGCTTTCAGGCGCAGCCCGCAGGCGGCGTTGACGCGGGCGAGCCGGTCGGGCATCTCATGCAGCCGGATGACGCGACCGCGCGCCGCCTCCATGTTGGCGACCAGGCCGGTCAGCGAGAACGGGGCCGGGATGGGCAGATCGGCGAGCTGTGCCTCGCACTCTTTGCGCAGCTTCCGCAGGGACATGACACCGACGCTACGCCTCCGGCGGGCTGTCCCGCGCGGCGTCCTCCAGCAGGGAGAGCGCGAACCGCAGCAGCTCCGGCGGCAGCCCCTCGTCGTCCAGACCCCGCCCTGCCACCCCGCTGATCTCCCCGGTCCGCCGCTTGACCAGGAACTGCAGTCCCGCGACGACGTCGTCGACGACCTCGGACTCCTCCTTGAAGAACCGCCAGTCCACGCCGAACCCCAGCCCGAGGGCCTTGAGGATCTCCTCCGAGGGCTGGGTGACCTTGCCGGCGAGGATGTTGGAGAAGTAGCTGTGCGAGAGGGAGCCGCCACGCTGCCGCACCAGCTCCGCGAAGACCCGGCCCGAGACCTTCTGGCCGGGGAAGGTCCTCTCGACCATGTACTCGACTTTTTCCCGCAGCGAATTCAGCGGAGGAGGACCGGTGGGTGCGGGTGGTTCGTTCTGGTCCGCACCGGTTTCGTCACCGTCGTCCATGGCCATCCGGGCCTCCACGCTCACCTCGGAGTCGGAACTGAGCTTGCGCAAACACTCTACGTCACTGTTAACTCGAAAAAACACGGTCAGGGGACCACGAGGGGAGTCCCCTGCCCGTGATGACCAGGGTGCCCGCACCTGCCCGGGCCGGCCCCACCGCGGCGCGCTTCCGGTGCCGGACAGGGGTGTAGCCCTTCACGACGGGGGATGCGTGAAGGGCTACGCGAGCATTATGGCCCCGCGGTCCGCCCCACGACAACTGACCAGTCGGTCAGTCCCACCGGCGCGTCGGCCACCGCCCCGCCGCCGGTGGCCGAAACCTGTTACGGCCGCGATAGACATGTCCTTCCCGGGCGATTAGGGTTTCTTGTGCAGTCAGCTGAAACAGCGGTACGCGGCAGAGGGGCACCCCGCAGGCGTACGGCGCCCCGGGCCCTCCGTCACGCGTGACAGAAGAGGTGCAGATGCCCCCGGAGACCCCCTCGCACGCCATCGACCGGCTCGACGACGACGACTACCCCGCCTACACGATGGGGCGCGCCGCCGAGATGATCGGGGCGACGCCGGGTTTCCTGCGGGCGATCGGTGAGGCCCGGCTGATCACCCCGCTGCGGTCCGAGGGCGGCCACCGCCGTTACTCCCGCTACCAGTTGCGCATCGCCGCCCGCGCCCGCGAGCTGGTCGACGCCGGCACGCCTGTCGAGGCCGCCTGCCGCATCGTCATCCTGGAGGACCAGCTCGAAGAGGCGCTCCGCCTCAACGATGAGCTGCGCGGCGGCACGGCCCCCTGACCGCGGCGGCCGGCGGCCGGCGGACGCCCGGGCGGCGCCCCGCCCGACGCCCGGGAACATATCTGCATTCGCCAGCACAGAATTTCACGCAAAGTGCGATGAGGCTTTTCCTTCCGCCGTTTTGTTCCGCCATGCCGAGTGATATTCCGTTCAGTCCCTCCCGGCGCTCCCGTGCTACTGTTGATCTCAGTTGCAGTTGTGGTTCCCAAAAACTTCAAGTGCATCAGCCGACTCGATGTCGGTGGATGCGCTTTTGTATTTCCGGTGTTCTTCCGGACGGGGTAATCATCGCGGCGACGTGGGGTCCGCACAGTGTGGGCCCGCGGGCACTGCCCCTCCCCTAAGGAGATATGACATGGCTACTGGCACTGTGAAGTGGTTCAACGCGGAAAAGGGCTTCGGCTTCATCGAGCAGGACGGCGGCGGCGCCGACGTCTTCGCCCACTACTCCAACATCGCCGCCTCCGGCTTCCGTGAGCTGCAGGAGGGCCAGAAGGTGAACTTCGACGTCACGCAGGGCCAGAAGGGCCCGCAGGCCGAGAACATCACCCCCGCCTGATCACTCAGGTAGTACTGCGCAGCTGGGGCCCGCACCTTGGGGTGCGGGCCCCAGCTCGTTGCTGTTTCCGGGGCCCGTTGAGCGGGCCCCCTGCCGAAGCCGCGTCCGGTGCCCTGATTCCCGGCGGCCGGGCTTCGCTCCCCTTTGTCATTTCATCGGCTCGTTCTTGCGATTCTGGGTGCCGTTCACGGCCGCTCCCCGAAAAAGAATCCCTCGATACGTGCCCCATCGAGGAAAGGTTCTGCATGAACCGCGAACGTACCCCCCGCTCGAACGACCGATTCGCCCGCAGCCGCTCCGGCGGCCCCTCCGGCGCCCGGAGCGGCGGCGCCACCCGCTACTCCGGCGGTGGTGAGCGCCGCGCCGCCGGGTTCGGTGGCGGACCCAAGCGCTCCGGCGGCGCCGCCCGTCGCAGCTCCGCGCTGAAGGGCGAGTTCGCCCTGCCGGTGACCATCACCCCGGCGCTGCCCGCCGCCGAGACCTTCGGCGAGCTGGAGATGCCCGCAACCCTCAAGGCGGCGCTCGTCGCCGAGGGCATGACCGTCCCGTTCCCGATCCAGGCGGCCACCCTGCCGAACTCGCTGGCCGGCCGGGACGTCCTTGGCCGCGGTCGCACCGGCTCGGGCAAGACCCTCGCCTTCGGCCTGGCGCTGCTGGCCCGCACCGAGGGCCGCCGCGCCGACGCCAAGCGTCCGCTCGCCCTGGTCCTCGTCCCCACCCGGGAGCTGGCCCAGCAGGTCACCGACGCGCTCACCCCGTACGCCCGGTCGCTCAAGCTGCGCATCGCCACCGTCGTGGGCGGCATGTCCATCGGCCGGCAGGCCAGCGCGCTGCGCGGCGGCGCCGAAGTCGTCGTCGCCACCCCGGGCCGGCTCAAGGACCTCATCGAGCGCGGCGACTGCCGGCTGGACCGGGTCACCATCACCGTCCTCGACGAGGCCGACCAGATGGCCGACATGGGCTTCATGCCGCAGGTCACCGAACTGCTCGACCAGGTGAACCCGGAGGGGCAGCGGATGCTCTTCTCGGCGACGCTCGACCGCAACGTCGACCTGCTGGTCAAGCGCTACCTCAACGACCCGGTCGTCCACTCCGTCGACCCGGCCGCCGGTGCCGTCACGACGATGGAGCACCACGTGCTCTACGTCCAGGGCGCCGACAAGTACGCCACCACCACGGAGATCGCCGCCCGCGACGGGCGCGTGATCATGTTCCTGGACACCAAGCACGCGGTGGACAAGCTCACCGACCACCTGCTGCACAGCGGGGTCCGGGCGGCGGCGCTGCACGGCGGCAAGTCCCAGCCCCAGCGCACCCGCACCCTGGAGCGGTTCAAGACCGGGCACGTCACGGTCCTCGTCGCCACCAACGTCGCGGCCCGCGGCATCCACGTGGACAACCTGGACCTCGTCGTCAACGTCGACCCGCCCAGCGACCACAAGGACTACCTGCACCGCGGCGGCCGTACCGCCCGGGCCGGGGAGTCCGGCAGCGTCGTCACGCTGGTGCTGCCGGGCCAGCGCCGTGAGATGACCCGCCTGATGGCGGACGCCGGGATCACCCCGCAGATCGCCCAGGTCCGCTCCGGCGAGGCCGAGCTGAGCCGGATCACCGGTGCCCAGGCGCCCTCGGGCGTCCCGGTGGTCATCACCGCCCCGCCCAAGGAGCGCTCCGGCCGCAGCGGTGGCGGCGCGTTCATGGGGCGCGGCACCAAGCGCGGCGGCGGGGCCCCGGCCCGTGGCCGCCGCCCGGGTGTGCCGACGCCGGAGGCGCGTGCGGCCGCCTCGCAGCGCCGGGCCAACCGCGCCGCGTAGCCCGCGCGGGGCGGCGGTGCGCCGCCGCCCTCCCCGTACGGCTCCGCCGTGCGGCCCTCCGAGCCACTCGACCCTGTTGAGGACCCATGCGCTGTGTCATCGCCCGCTTCCCCTTCGATCTGTTCAAGAACGAGGTGGAGGACTCGATGAAGGGCATCAAGCCCGAACCCGTCACCGGTGACGCGGTGGTCATCAGCCGCCGTGTCTATCCGGTCAAGCAGGTCGGCGAGGTGATCACCCGGCAGGAGCGGCGTGACTTCTCCTCCGCCGAGGTCGTCCGGGCGCTCTCCAAGCTCGGCTTCACCTGCCGTACGGCCGAGACGGCCGCCGCCCCGGCCGCCGCTGCCGCGCGCACCCCGCTGGAGACGGCCTCCGCGCTCCTGGGGACTCCGGCGGGCACCGAGGGACGCTCAGGCGACTCTCTGTAACAACTGACCGGGCGCCCGGCGTCGATCCCCGCCGTGGCGCCCGGAGCGGGCGAAGATCCCCAGCATGATGAGGAAGCTCACCGCGCTGGGCGTGACGGTGGCGGCGGCCGTGCTGCCCGCCGCCACCGCCCACGCCGACGAGACCCACACCGATGCCCACAACGGCCCGCAGGTGGCCCTGATCGCCACGGGCCAGGTCGACGATCCGCTGGAGGACGTCCTGGAGCACGTCACGGTCATCGGCCGGACCGTCGTGGTGGATCACTGACCCCCCTCGCCGCCCGGCCCTTCAGGGCGTCCGGGCGGCCGGCGGCCTCTGCCTGGCCCACTCCAGGCGCGGCTCGACCAGCGGGCGCAGCAGAGTCCGCACGTACGGGGTGCACAGCAGGGTCACCATGACCGCCGCGCCCACCGTGACGGCGACCGTGCCCGGCGTGGTCGTGAAGAACGGCCGGTCGTAGAAGCCCCCGTAGCGCAGGCCCCGGACGACGAAGCCCTGCAGCAGGTACCCGTACAGCGTGCACGTGCCGAGCGCCGTCATCCAGCTGCGGCCCCTGGGCACCCAGGCGAGGAAGCACGCACCGAGCACGACGGCCGCCCCGAACAGCAGGAGCGTCGCCGTCGGTCCGGTCCAGTCCGGCATGTCCAGCTCCTCGGCGCTGCTCTTCCGGAAGAACCACGAGGTGGAGGTCCGGGGCACCAGCCAGTACGCCACCAGCAGCCCGAGCGCGAAGACCGGTACCGAGACGACGCGTACCCATGTACGCCGGACGAACGCGAAGTGGTGCGGCCCCAGGCGCAGACCCAGGACGTAGAACGGCAGGAACTGCAGCGTCCGCTGGATGGGCAGGTACCCGTCGGCGGCCGGTGACAGCGTCGCCACCGCCGCGACGGCCAGGGAGACCAGCACCGGGGCGCGGACCGCCTGCCAGACCGGGGTGGAGAGCCGCCAGAAGAACAGGGCGGGCAGGAACCACAGCAGCCAGTAGGGAGAGAGCAGGGACAGGGGGTGGTCCGGGTGCTCCATGGCCCGCTGGAAGAGCGTGTAGAGGACCTCGAAGATGACGTAGGGCGCCAGCAGACCGGTGACCAGCTTCCACACTCGCTCCGGCCGCAGCTCGAGACCGCGGGAGAAGTAGCCCGCGATCAGGATGAACACCGGCATGTGGAAGGTGTAGATCAGGGTGTACGCGGCTTCCACCAGCCGGCCGCCACCGGGCAGCGGCTCCCACGCGTGTCCGATCGCCACCAGCACGATCGCCAGGTACTTCGCGTTGTCGAAGAAGTGGTCCCGGCCGCCCGCCGGCGGCTTGCCGGTCTCCGGGACGGTGGCGGCGGGGCGCGGCTGCTCCGAGGTGAGGGGGGAAGGCATCCTGACACCCTAGAGCGCGGAGGCGTTCCTTCCGGTCGCCGTGTCCCCCGTCACTCCGGTCCCCGGCTCGGCGCGGGAGAACCGGGGGCGGGCGACGGGTGCGTCCCGGAGGGCGGGTCCGGGGGGTGGCCCCACCCTCGTTCACCGGCCATCCGGATGGGCAGCTCAGTCCGGGTCGACCAGGCTTGTCGCATGACGCATTGGACCCGCAAGGCCCTCCCGCTCACCCTCTCCGCGACCGCCGTGGCGCTCACGCTGACCGCCGCCGTGACGCCCGCCGCCGTGACACCCGCCGCGCACAGCCGTCCGGTGGGCGCCGCCGCACCTCCGCTCGCCTGGCGCCCCTGCGAGCCGCCCGCCGGGACGCCGTTCCCCGCCGGGCAGGAGTGCGCGGAGCTGCGGGTCCCGCTGGACTACGCCGATCCCGGCGGCCGGACGGTCGAGGTGGCCGTCACCCGGCTGCGCACCGACCGGCCGGACGCCCGGCGGGGCACGCTGCTCGTGATCCCCGGCGGGCCCGGCTCCTCCGGGGTGCAGCGCCTGGCGCAGAAGGGTGCGGCGCTGCGGGCGGCGACCGCTGGGGCGTACGACCTGGTCAGTCTGGATCCACGCGGGGTCGGCGCCTCCACCCGGGCGAGCTGCCGGATCCCCGAGGCCGACCGGCACCTGGTGACGCTCCGGTCCTGGCCCGCGCCGGACGGCTCGATCGCGGCGAACACCGAGCGCTCCCGCCGCACCGCCGAGCTCTGCGCCCGCAACGGGGGTCCGGTGCTGCGGTCCTTCACCACGCGCAACGAGGTCCGTGACCTCGACCGGCTGCGCGGCGCACTGGGCGAGCGGAAGGTGTCCATCTGGGGTACGTCGTACGGGAGTTACGTCGGCGCGGTGTACGCGCAGGAGCACCCCGGCCGCGTCGACCGCCTGGTCCTGGACAGCACCGGCGATCCGGACCCGGGGCGGGTCGCGTACGGCTGGCTGGCGAACATGGCGCCGGGCGCCGCCGCGCGCTTCCCCGACTTCGCGGCCTGGGCGACGGACCCGGCCCGGGAGGACGAGGGGCTGCGGCTGGCCCGCCGCCCCGGGGACGTGCAGCCGCTGTTCCTGGCGCTGGCAGAGGAGTTGGACCGCGCCCCGAAGGCGTCGGACGTGCCGGGCACCCCGCTCACCGGGAACCGGCTGCGGCAGGCGCTCCAGAACGCCCTGTACAGCGATGCGGCGTTCGCCCAGCTGGCCCGGCTGGTGCAGGCCGCCCAGGATCCGCGGGGCCGCCCGGCGCTCAGCCCGGACCTCGCGCGGGCGATGCCGGACGAGGACGCGTCGATGATGCTCGCGGCGATCTGCAACGACGTGCGCTGGCCGGGTCCGGACACCGGGTACGCCCGCCGGGTCGCCGCCGACCGGGTGCGCCACCCGCTGACGGCCGGGATGCCCGCCAACATCACGCCGTGCGCCTTCTGGGAGTACGGCCAGGAGCCGGAGCCCACCCGGATAACCGACGAGGGCCCGTCGAACGTCCTGATGATCCAGAGCCTGCGCGACCCCGCCACCCCGTATGCCGGGGCTCTGAAGATGCGCTCCGCGCTCGGCGCGCGGGCCAGGATGGTCACCGTCGAGCAGGGCGGGCACGGGGTGTACCTGGGCAACGGCAACGCCTGCGGGGACCGGGTGGTGAGCCGCTTCCTCGTCACCGGGCAGCGGCCCGGCCAGGACACTCACTGCCCGGACGGCCCGGTGTCCCAGCAACGTCAAAGCGGGTGATTCCAGGGCGCGCTCCTTGCTGCACACGAGCGATGGAGCCCTCTGGGACCCCCGTCCTGATCATGGCCCCGGCTCCCCGGCTCCCCGGCTCCCCGGCTCCCCGGCTCCCCGGCTCCCCGGCTCCCCGGCTCCCCGGCTCCCCGGCTCCCCGGCTCCCCGGCTCCCCGGACCGCGGCGGAGAGCGACGAGGCGTGGTGAGGGAGGGGGGAGGGATAAGGCGTGGTGAGGGGGCGGGGGCCGGGCGGCTACGTTTCCTCGCCGTCCTCCGTCGGGACGCACAGCACCGGGATCGGGGACATGTGCAGGAGCTTGTGCGGGGTCGAGCCGAGGAGGGCTCCGCGCATCGGGCTCTCGCCCCAGGTGCCGACCACGATCACCCGTGCCCCGTGGCGCTCGGCGGCCTCCAGGAGGGCCTGCGCCGGATTCTCGTCGAGCACTTCCACGGTCGCCGGCACGCCCGCCTCCTCGGCCGCCGTGAGCGCGTGCTCCAGGCCGGTGCGGCCGGCCTGGCGGATCGCGTCGTAGTGGCTGCGGTACTCGGCCCCGTCGCGCAGGCCCGGGGCGGCGGCGCCGTAGACGAGGACCAGCTCCTCGCCGTACGCCGCCGCCACCTCGATGGCGATGCGCAGGGCGCGGGCGGCGCCGGGGGACTCGTCGTAACCGAGGACGACCGACATCTCAGCGCTCCTTACGGCCGGGGGCGTGCACCAGCTCCGGGTCGGCGACCGACGGCCGCTCCTGCCAGAACACCGCGTCCCGCAGCCGCCACACCACCATGAGGACCACGCCGACCAGGGAGATCACGATGCCGATGACGAGCGGTGGGCCGAGCCCGAACCACGAGGTGCCGCTGTAGGAGTTGGCCGGGTCGGACATGTCGATGACCGACCGCACCAGCAGCCAGGCCAGCAGCCCGGCGCCGACCACCGGGCCGAGCCCGATGAGGACGAAGTTGCGCACGCTCTCGGTGAGATGGCGCCGGTAGTAGACCGCGCACGCCACCCCGGTGAGCGCGTAGTAGAAGGCGATCAGCAGGGAGAGGGCGGTGAGCGAGTCGAAGAGGGCATTGGTGGAGATCTGGTTGACCACGACGTACCAGGCGATGGCGATCGCGGCGACCCACCACGTACTGACGTCCGGGGTACGGAACCGGGGACTGATGTGCCCGAAGTGCCGCGGCAGCGCCTGACGGCGGGCCATCGACAGGGCGGTCCGGGACGCGGGGATGATCGTGGTCTGGGTGGAGGCGATCGCGGAGGTGGCGACGGCGAGCAGCAGGATCCAGTCCCAGCCGCCCAGCACGTCCCCGGCGAGCTGCGCGAAGATGAACTCCTCCTCGCCCGCGTTCTCCGCCAGGAACCCCGTACCGGCGAACGCGACCACCGCGATGGCCACCGACAGATACGTCACCAGGAGCACCACCGTGGACCACAGGCCCGCCCGGCCGGGCGCGCTCGCCGAGTCCTGGGTCTCCTCCGTGAGGTTGACCGCCGACTCCCAGCCCCAGTAGATGAACACCCCGAGCAGCAGCCCGCCGGTCAGCGCGGCCCCGCCCGCCCCGAACGGGTCCAGCCAGCTCAGGGACGGCTCGATCGAGTCGGAGCCGGTGGTCCCGGCGTACACCCGGTAGAGCGCCACCACCACGAAGACCAGCAGGAACGCGACCTGCGCCAGGATCAGCGCGTTCTGGACCTTGGCCGACAGCTCGGTGCCGATCACGCAGAGCCCGGTCATCACGATGATCAGCAGCACGGTGAGCAGCTGCCGTACGAAGTCGTTGGCGACCCAGCCGTCCAGCCCCACCGCCAGCAGGGTGAAGCTCACCGCCACATCGGCCAGCGAACCGACCACCAGCACCCCGGTCATGGTGATCGCCCAGCCGCCGAGCCACCCGGCCCACGGGCCCATCGCCCGGGTCACCCAGGAGAACGTCGTGCCGCAGTCCTGGTCGACCTTGTTGAGGTAGTAGAACGCCGAGGCGATCAGCAGCATCGGGACGAAGGAGGCGAACATGACGCCCGGGGCGTAGATCCCCACCAGGGCCACGATCGGGCCGATCACCGCGGCCAGCGAGTAGGCGGGGGACGTGGCGTTGAGGCCGATGACGAGGGCGTCGACGAACCCGATGGCGTTCGGCTTCAGGCTGACCGCCGGGTCGTTCCGCCCGTCCTGCACACGGTCGTGAGCCATGGTTCCTCGATCCGGCCGGGCAGCCCGCCGAAAGCGGGCGATGATCCGGATCTCATCGATCCGGATCTCATCGTAAGAACACCCGCTCCGGTGCGCATTCCGGGCGAAACGCACCGCTGCCCACTCCGTCACCCGGTTGGCGCGCTCTCCTGCGAAGGCCGAGGTCAGGGCGCAGGGTGGAGTCCATGTGGTCCCGCCGAACCGTCCTGGGCGCCTTGCTGCTGCCTCTGGTCCTCCTGGTGTTCCGGGACGGCCCGGCGCTGCACGAGCAGCGGGAGGCGGCCACGGGCCCGAGGCCGCCGCGCGGACTGCCGCAGCCCGCCGTCGTCAGCCGCCAGGAGTGGCGGGCTGACGAGGGCCTGGTCCGGGAACACCCGCACTACACGGGCGCGGCGAAAGCGGTCTTCATCCACCACACCGGCAACCCCAACGACTACGACTGCGCGGACGCCCCCGAGCTGATCCGGGCCGTCCAGACCGATCACGTCGAGCAGGACGGCTGGGACGACATCGGCTACAACTTCCTCGTCGACCGCTGCGGCACCATCTACGAGGGCCGGGCGGGCGGCGTCGGGCGTTCGGTGCTCGGCGCCCACACCAAGGGGTTCAACGCCGACACGGTCGGCATCGCCGCGATCGGCACGTTCGGCGAGGGGACCGAGGTGCCGAAGCCGATGATGGACGCGCTGGTGGAGCTGGCCGCCTGGAAGCTGCGCCCCGGCGTCGACCCGCTCGCCACGGTCGAGCTGGTCTCCACGAACGCCGAGAGCCGCTTCGACGAGGGCCAGGTGGCCCGGCTGAACGTCATCGCGGGCCACCGCGACAGCTACGAGACCCGCTGCCCGGGCGATGTGCTGTACGGGCTGCTGCCCGAGCTGCGGGAGCGGGTGGCCAGGATGCGGGACTCCACCCCGGGCCACGCGGCGGCCTCGCGGCTGCGGCCGTACTTCTGAGGTCCTCCCGGGCCGGGCACCGCGCCGCGACCGGCGTCGTCCGGGCCGGGCCGGGCTCAGAGCGGGACGACGGTCACCTCGGTCGCCTTCACGCCCGTCCAGACCTCCGTGCCGTCCGCGATGGACAGCTCGGCCGCCGCCTGCGGGGTGATCTCCGCGACCAGGTCGGGGGCCCGGTCGGAGGTGATGAGCAGCCGCAGCCGGCTACCGCCCGAGGTGATCTCGCGGACCGTGCCGGGCCAGACGTTGCGGGGGGAGCCGGTGGGCCTCTCGCGGTGTACGGAGACGGCTTCGGGGGCGATGACCGCGAGGGCCTCCGTGCCCGGCGTGAGGGGCTCGGCGACCACGAGGTGGCCGTCACCCGGCAGGGCCAGGCCGTCGGCGGTGGCGGTGCCGGGCCAGGCGTTGCGGCCGAGCATCCGGGCCACCCAGGGCGAGCGGGGGTGGCGGGTCACCTCGGCGGGCGGCTCGTCCTGGAGGACCCGGCCGCCGTCCAGGACGAGGACCCGGTCGGCCAGCGAGAGGGCCTCGACCGGGTCGTGCGTGACGATCAGACAGACCCCGCCGAACTCCGCGAGGTGCCGGCGCAGGGTGTGCCGGACGTGGGCCCGGGTCGTCTGGTCGAGGGCGGCGAGCGGTTCGTCCAGCAGCAGCAGGCGCGGCCGGGCCGCCAGCGCGCGGGCGAGGGCTACGCGTTGGGCCTGGCCACCCGAGAGCTGGCCGGGCTTGCGGTGGGCCAGGTGCCCGACGCCGAGCCGGTCCAGCCAGGACTGCGCCTCGCGCCGGGCCTCCGCCCGGGGGACGCCATGGGTGCGGAGCCCGTACGCCGTGTTGGTCAGGGCGCTCAGGTGCGGGAAGAGCGCCCCGTCCTGGGGGACCCAGGCGACGCCCCGGCGGTGCGGGGGAAGGGCCGTCACGTCGCTGTCGCCCAGGCGCAGTTGGGCGTGGGCGCGGGGGGTGAGACCGAGGAGGGCGCGCAGCAGGGTGGTCTTGCCCGCGCCGTTGGGGCCGACGACCGCGACGGTGGTGCCGGGGTCCGCGTCCAGGGTGAGGCGGGTGAAGCCGGTGACGTCGGCGTGCAGGGGCCAGCGGTCCTGGGGTGCCTTATCCCGTACGTACGCGGGCGGTTCGGGCAGGAGGACGTCCGGTGCGGCGCCCGTCGGCTCCTCCGGGCGCCGGGCGGACCGCTCGCGGTGGTCGCCCGGGGTGCCGGTCCAGCGGCCGCGCAGCGCGATGAGCACGACCATGGCGATGGCCAGGAGCAGCAGCGACACGGAGGTGGCGGCCTCCGGCGACTCCTGGAGCAGCAGATAGACCTGGAGCGGCAGGGTCTGGGTGGTGCCGGGGAGGTTCCCGGCGAAGGTGATGGTGGCGCCGAACTCACCGAGCGCCCGCGCCCAGGTGAGGGCCGCTCCGGCGATCAGCCCGGGAGCGACCATCGGCAGGGTCACGGTGAGGAACACCCGTACCGGCGAGGCTCCGAGCGAGGCGGCGGTCTCCTCGTACCGGGGGCGCAGCCCGCCGAGCGCGCCCTCCAGCGAGATGACCAGGAACGGCATGGCGACGAACGTCGCCGCCAGGACCGCCCCGGAGGTGTGGAAGGGCAGCGTGATGCCGAAGGTGTCCTCCAGCCACGGGCCGAGCAGGCCGCGCCGCCCGAAGGCCAGCAGCAGCGCGACCCCGCCGACCGTGGGCGGCAGCACCATCGGCAGCAGCACCAGCGAGCGGACGAACGCCTTGCCGGGGAAAGGCACCCGGGCCAGCAGCCAGGCCAGCGGCACCCCGAACAGCAGGGAGAGCCCGAGCGACCAGAGCGAGACCAGCAGGGAGAGCCGGAGCGCCTGGGTGGTGGGTGCGGCGGTGAGGTGCGCGCCGAGGTCGCCCCAGGAGGTACGGGCCAGGATGCCGACGAGCGGCAGCATCAGGAACGCCACCGCCAGCAGCGCGGGCACCGTCAGCAGGAGCGGGGCGCGGCCCCCTCGCGTACGGCGGGGTGCTGGACGTTTCATGGGCGACCTCGTCGGGCTGCGGGAAGTGCGGTGCCCGGCGGGCCCGTCGGACGGTACGGGCCTGCCGGGACGTGCGGGATGTCCTACGGCTGCTGGAAGCCGGCGCCCTGGAGGATCTGCTGCGCGGCGGGCGTGGAGAGCCAGGCCACGAACGCGGCGGCGGCCTCGCTGTGCTTCGACGTCTTCAGCGTGGCGGCCGGGTAGGAGGCGATGGCGTTCTGCGCGTCCGGGATCTCGATCGCGTCGACCTTGTCGGGGGCGGTCTCGGCGTCGGTCTTGTAGACGAGCCCCGCGTCCGCCTCGCCGAGCTCGACCTTGCTGAGGACCGCGCGGACGTTGGGCTCCTGGGAGACCGGCTTCACCTCGGTCTTCTGCGCGTCGAGGACCTGCTTGCTGTAGCGGCCCACCGGCACCTCGGGGGCGGCCAGGACGACCTTCAGCTCGGTGTCGGCGAGGTCCTTGAGGTTTTCGACCTTCTCCGGGTTGCCCTCGCCGACGGCGATGACGAGGCGGTTCTTGGCGATGACCTTCGGGGCGCCGGTCTCGCCGATGAGGCCGTCCATCGTCTTGGTGTCGGCGGTGACCAGGGCGTCGGCCGGGGCGCCCTGCTTGACCTGGGCGGCCAGCTCCTGGGAGCCCGCGAAGGAGAACGTGACCTTCGTGCCCGGGTTCTCCTTCTCGTACGCCGCTCCCGCCTCCTTGAAGACATCGGTCAGTGAGGAGGCGGCCAGCACGGTCAGGTCCGCCTTCGGGGCGCCCGACGCGGAGGCGGACAACTTCGCGCTGCTGCCGCTGCCCTTGTCCGTCCCGGAGTCGTCGTTGCCGCAGGCGGCGAGCGGGACGAGCAGAGCGGTCGTCAGGACGGCGGCCGCGGTGCGGCGGCGGGTGATCAGGAGAGACACGAGGGCGGGACTCCTTGGGCTGCGAGCCCGTTCGGCGGGTGCCGTCCGGGCGGGAAGAGGGCGCGCGGGGCGCGTGGCAGTGGTGCGGGGCGCGGGGCAGTGGTGCGCGCAGCACTCGCCGCCCGGCCGTCGCCGGGCGTCGGCCGGGCTAGGTGCGGTCGATGTGCACGCTGGTCGACTTCACGCGGGCGGTCGCCTGCATGCCGACCTCCAGGCCCAGCTCCTCGACCGCCTCCCGGGTCAGGAGCGAGACGAGCCGGTGCGGGCCTGCCTGGATCTCGACCTGGGCCGCGACATCGCCGAGCTTCACGGCGGTGACGATGCCCGGGAAGGCGTTGCGCGCCGAGGTGTAGGGGGTCTCCTCCTCGCCTGCGGCGCTCTGGCCGACCTCGATCGAGAAGGCGGCCAGCGCACGGCCGTCGATCAGCCGTCGGCCGGCCTCGTCGCGGTGGGTCGCGACCCGGCCGGCGTCCGCCCACCGTCGGGCGGTGTCGGGGCTGACGCCGAGAAGTCGTGCTGCCTGACCGATTGTGTAGGACTGCATGCGCGACACGCTAGGCCAATCAGGCTCGCATTTACCATTGTCCGGACGATCGACCACCGCAGATGCGAGGCTCTCGGAGCATCGTACGGATGGGGGCCGCGCTCAGGCCCGGTGCGCGGCCCGGGTCGCCGCTCAAGCCCGGTGCGCGACCGGGGTCGCCGCTCAAGCCCGGTGCGCGACCGGGGGCGCCGCTCAGGCCGGGCTCGTCGACGGCATCTCGCCCTCGGTCCTGGTCACGTCGATCACCGAGAACGACGCGCCCTGCGGGTCGGAGAGCGCCGCGAACCGGCCGAAGGGGGTGTCCATCGGGCCGAACCGCAGGATCCCGCCGCGCTCGGTCGCCGTCGCCACCGCCGTGTCGCAGTCCGGGACGGTGAAGTACACGTTCAGGAACGCGCCCATGTCGGCCGGGAAGTCCTCGCCCATCGCCATCCGGCCCAGCACCGTCTCGCCCTGGACGTCGTACATCGTGAAGTCCATCGACTCGTCGTCGAACTTCCGCACCGTGTACGGGAAGACGGCGGGGAAGAAGGTGTCCGCCGCCTTCGGGTCCCGGGTGAAGACCTCGCCCCAGCAGTAGCCGCCGGGTTCGCCCATCTCCGTCTCGAACCCCTCGTGGACACCCGCCTGCCACACTCCGAAGACCGCTCCGCCGGGGTCGCGGGCCAGCAGCATCGTGCCGAACTCGCCGACCCGCATGGGCTCCATGAGCACCGTGCCGCCGTTCGTGACGATCTTCTCGCCGGTGGCGGCGGCGTCCGGTGAGGCCAGATACAGGCACCACGCGGACGGGGCGTCCGTGCCCGGCATCGGCGGGACCACGGCCGCCGCCGGCTTTCCGTTCGCGTACGCCGTCGTGTAGTTGCCGAACTCCGACGCGCTCTCGCCGAACGTCCAGCCGAGCACATCACCGTAGAAGCTCTTGGCGCCTTCGAGATCGGCGAACATGGCGTCCGCCCAACACGGGGTGCCTTCGGGTTGTACAGCCATGGCACTGCCCTCTTCCGGTCCTGGTCCTGCTCCTGGCCGCCGGGGTCCGTCCTCGCCCGGCGGCGTACCGCACCACCCCCTCCAGCAACGCTAGCCAGCCCGGGGCCCGCCCGCGCGCCGGGGAGTTGCCGAAGGTCTTGCGGCGCTGGATCTCGGAGGGGACGGGGTGCTTGCAGGTCGGGCACATGAAGGCGGCCCGCTGCTGGTTCTCACGCTCTTTGCTGGCCATTTACCTACGATAGGCCGGGCGCCGCGATGGGAAAAGTTTTCCCTCCGCTTTGCCCGGCCATTGCCCGCAGGATTACTCGGCGGGTTTACCGTCAGAGGGCTTCGAAGCACTCTCTCCGGCATTCGCATCGGGCGGTGGACGCCGAATGCTGAGCACGACCGAGACCGTCAGGATGACCACGATCACCGCCAGGCTGATCGGCGAGGGAATCTCCGGGATGGAGGAGTCGATCATCTTGTGCGATGCCTGGAGAACGAGCTTGACCGCGATGAACGCGAGGATGATCGCCAAGCCGTTGCTCAGGTAGTGGAAGCGGTCCAGCAGCCCCGCCAGCAGGAAGTAGAGCGCGCGCAGCCCCAGGATGGCGAACGCGTTGCTGGTGTAGACGATGAAGGCGTCGTCGCTGACCGCCAGCACGGCGGGCACGCTGTCGACGGCGAAGAGCAGGTCGGCCGCCTCGATCGCGGCGACCACCGCGAGCAGTGGCGTGGCGACCCGCTTGCCCTCCTCCTTGATGACGAAGTGCGTTCCCGCGTACTCGTCGCGGACCGGCATGATCTTCCGCAGCAGCCGCACCGCGAAACTCTTGCCGGGGTCGAAGCTGTCGTCCTCGCCCTTGAGGATTTTGTAGGCGCTGTAGAAAAGGATCGCCGCGAAGAGGAACAGTACGAAGGTGAAGCGGTTCACCACCGCGACGCCGAGCGTCAGGAAGATCGCGCGAAACACCAGAGCGCCGATGACGCCGAAGAAGAGCACCCGGTGCTGATATTCCCGGGGCACCTTGAAATAGGCGAAGATCAGCGCGAAGACGAAGAGGTTGTCGACCGACAGACTCTTCTCCAGCAGCCAGGCGGTCGTGTATTCCGTCCCCGCGGTCGTCCCCAGGACGGCGAAGACGACCCCGCCGAAGATGAGCGCGAGGCTCACCCACAGCACGCTCCACCAGGCCGCCTCCTTGAAGCCGATGACATGCGCGTTGCGGTGGGCAAGCAAGTCCACTGCGAGGGAGACGATCACCGTTGCGGCGAACGCCCCCCAAAGCCATACCGGTACATCCACGCCCGAGACCTCCCCAGTTGATTGTTACGAGTGTGACGTGTCGGGTCCAGGAGTGCGAGGGGATGTGCGCCGACCGGTTGCCGCGACCGCCGCCATCAGCTCCGCGTCCAGGAACGAGGGGTCCGCCATCCGGGTGGCGGCCGCATAGGAGTTGAGCAGGGCTTTCGTCACCGGCAGGGCAGCCTCGGGGCGGCGCGCGACGGGCTTCGCCCAGGCCTGCACCGCCTGATCCAGTTCGTTTTCCGGAACGACCCGCTGGAGCACCGAGAGCGCGTGGGCCTCGGCGGCGTCGAAGGCCCGGCCGGTCAGGATCAGCTCGCGGACCCGGGCCGCGCCGACCTCGTGGATCAGCCGGGGCAGCAGCCCGCCCCACGCGGTCGGCTGCCCGAGCGCCGGCTCCGGCAGCCGGAAGCCGGCGGTGTCCGCGCCGACCCGCAGATCGCAGGCGAGGGCGAGCGCGAGGCCCGCGCCGATCGCCTTGCCCTGGACCCGGGCGATGGTGACGGCCCGGTTGCCGGAGATCGCCTCGCAGACCCGGCGGGCCTTCTCCCCGGCGACCCGGATGCCCCGGCCGGTCGGGTCCTCCGCCAGCCGGTCGGCGAACTCGGTGCGGTCGCCGCCCAGGCAGAAGTCGTCCCCGGCCCCGCTGAGCACCAGCACCCGCACCTCGGGGTCCGGGGCGCCGACGACGTCCAGCAGCTCGTCTCGCATCGCCTCGGTGACCGCGTTGCCGGTCTCCGGGGAGTTCAGCTCCACGTGCAGGACCGGGCCCTCGCGCCGGGTGCGTACCGTCGCGGGAGGCTCGTACGGGGAGGAGGTCAGGAAGTCGGGCAGCGAGAGCTCCACAGCGCCACCCCCATCGGGGTGATGCGTCTGAAGACCATCCGGGGGGCGTACACCGGCGGGGAGGCCGTCCGCAGGGTGGGGGAAACGATCCAGCATGCCGGCCAGCAGCGTCCGCGCCTCCAGCTTGGCGAGAGCGGCGCCCAGGCAGTAGTGCACCCCGCCGCCGCAGGTGAGCATGGTGAGCCGGTAGAGGATCTCGTCCGCCCGCTCCCGGTCCGGCTCCATCGCGTCCCAGGTGTGGATCCAGCCGGTCAGCACGTCCTGGCGGGGCTCGGCGCGGCGGCGACCAGGGCGGTGAAGTAGGCGCGCAGCTGGACGGTGGCCTCGGCGGAGATCGCCAGCTGGCTCCTGGTGGGCAGCAACTCCTGGGCGTACACCTGGTTGTGGGTGATCTCCAGGATGTGCGGGTGGTCCTCGGGCGGGAGGCCCAGTCAGGAGCCGACGGTGGTGATCGGCAGCTGCTCGCTCACCGTGGAGACGAAGTCCGCCTCGCCCCAGCGGAGCTTGTCGGCCAGCTCGTCCAGGAGCCGGCCGACGTCGCGCTCGACGTCGGGGGTGAGGCGTTCGATGGTGGAGCGGTCGAAGAGGTTGCCCAGCGAGCGGCGCCGGCAGGTGTGCTCGGCGTTGAGCCGGGCGAGCGTGCCGGTCATCTCCCGGGTCGCCACCGCGTCCCACCGCTTGGCGTCGTCCTGCCGCTCCTGCCAGGCGAAGTCGGGGGCGAGCCAGTTGCGGCCGCGCAGCACCTGGTTGCAGGTGTCGAACCCGGTGACGAACCAACCGTTCCAAGGAGCGCGGACGACGTCACCCATCGTCCGCGGCTCCGCGAGTATTCCGTACGGATCGGCCGGTCCCTCGGGTGAACTGAGCCTTCGGAGCGGGCCGATGACCGCGCGCCGTCCGTCGGGAGTCCTGGTGGTACCGCCGGTGGTGCTCACGCAGAGTTCCTTGGCCTAGGCCCATGGTTACCGACCAGAACCTACCCTCCCGGATCACTGCGCCAAGCATCGATCGATGGTGCCCCCGTCACATGCAATCGTCGGGAATGCCCGATGTCATAGGCGAATGGTCGGCCCGTGAGTCATACGCGACCGGCGGTGCGTCAGACCCGGAAGACGTCCAGGAACGAACTCCACCAGCCCTTCGCCTTCTTGGCCGGCTCCGCGGCGTGACGACCGGTGGCGGCCGGCTGGGGTGCCGCGTTGCGGTACGGGTCGGGCAGCTGCGCCGAGGTCGGTGCCGGCGGCTGGGTGCCGGGTGCGGTGCGGCGGGCGGCGGTCGGGGTGAACCGGACGGGCAGCGCGACCAGGGCCCGGTGGAAGGGGCCGGGACGCCAGGCGACCCCCGACGCCGGGACGGCCAGCGAGAGGTCGGGCACGGTGTTGAGGATCTTCTCGATCGCGGTCAGCGCGATGAGCGTGGCGGGCGACTTCGCCGGGCAGACGTGCGGACCCGCGCCCCACGCCAGGTGGGCCCCCTTGCTCAGGGTCTGGCGGGCGTCGGTGAGGGACGGGTCGCTGTTCGCGGCGGCGAAGCTGATCAGGACCGGGGTCTCCGCCTTCAGCGTCACCCCGTCCAGCTCGATGTCCCGCACCGGGTAGTGCGTCGCGTAGTTGGCGATCGGCGGGTTGTTCCACAGGACGTCGTCCAGCGCGTCCTCGACGAGCATCCCCGATCCGCGCCGCTCGGGCCCGCCCGGCTGGTCGCCGGAGAGCATCAGCAGCAGCGCGTTGGCGATGAGGTTGCGCTCCGGCTCCACGCCGGCGCCCATCAGCATCACCAGCTGGTCCTTCAGCTCCTCGTCCCGCAGCCCCGCCGGGTGCTGGATTAGCCAGGAGGTGATGTCCTCACCGGGCTGGCGCCGCTTGAGCGCGACCAGCTCCATCAGGCACTCCGTCAGCTCCGCGTTGGCGCGCAGCACGTCCTCGCCGTCGAAGATGGCGGACATCGAGCGGGTCAGCCGGTCCCCGATGTCACCGGGGCAGCCGAAAAGCTGGTTGAACAGCAGCAACGGCAGGAGCTTGGCGTACTCGTTGAGCAGGTCGGCGGTGCCGCGCTCGATGAACTGGTCGATCAGGTAGTCGGCGATCCGCTCGACGTCCCGGCTCAGCCTGCTGCTGTTGAGCCGCGCCAGCGACTCGGTGACCGCCTTGCGCAGCCGCAGGTGCTCGGCGCCGTCGGTGAACAGGCAGTTGGGCCGGTACATCATCATCGGCAGCACCGGGCTGTCCATCGGTACGGCGCCCTCGCGCAGCGCCGCCCAGCGCCGGGAGTCCCGCGCGAACAGCGCCGGGTTCTGGAGCACCCGCAGCGCCGCCTCGTGCTGCACGATCAGCGTGGCGTCCACCCCGGGTGCCAGCTCGATCGGGGCTGCGGGGCCGTGCGTCCGGAACGTGTCGTACACGCGGTGCGGGTCGGCGGCGAACTCCGGTCCGTACAGCGACGTCTGCTGCTGGTGCATGGGGCACCCGGCGGGGGCGCTGTACGGGGTGGCTCCCGGCGACGGGTCCATGTCGGCTTCCTCGGTGTGATCGCGGGGCCCGGTCGGCCCCGGCTTCGGGATACGGGTGGGATGTCTCGGGCCGCGTGCGTCAGGCCGCGTGCGAGAGAAGGTGCCGGACCAGGGTGATCAGGGCCTGCGCGGACGACTTCTGGTCCCGGGCGTCGCAGTGGACGACCGGGGTGTCCGGCAGCAGGTCGAGCGCCTCGCGCAGTTCGTCCTCGGCATGCTGCGAGTACGGGTCGAAGCTGTTGACGGCGACCGCGTACTCCAGGCCGTACGTCTCGATCAGGTCGATCACCGGGAAGGTGTCGGCCAGCCGCGCCGGGTCGACCAGGAGCAGCGCGCCGAGCGAGCCGCGCGCCATGTCCTCCCACAGCTCCACGAACCGCTGCTGCCCCGGCGTACCGAACAGGTAGAGCACCAGTTCGTCGCTGAGGGTCAGGCGGCCGAAGTCCAGGGCGACCGTGGTCGTCTTCTTGTCGGGTGCCCCGCGCAGGTCGTCGACCTGGGCCGCGGCCTGGGTCATCCGCTCCTCGGTGCGCAGCGGGGTGATCTCGGAGAGCGTGCCGATCAGGGTCGTCTTGCCCACGGCGAAGTGCCCGACGACGAGGATCTTCGCCGCGCGCTGGACCGCGTCCGGCACATAGATGCTCTCAGCCGAACCGGACTTGGAGTCCATGCAACACCTCTTCGAGGATCTTTCTGTCGACGAGCTGGGCGGGCGGCGGCGCCTTGCGGCGGAGCAGATGTCCCTGCTGGTGTAAGTCCTGGAGCAGCAGCCGGGCCACGCCGACCGGCAGGCCGAGATGCCCGGCGACCTCGGCCACCGAGAGGTAGCCGCCGGCACACAGCTCCCAGATCGCCTTGACCTCGGGGCTCGGGTTGGGCGGCGGCTGCCGGTCGGGGGCGAGGGTGACCAGCGTGACGAGGGAGAGGTCCTCCGCGTCGGGCAGCCCCCGTCCCCCGGTGATGACGTAGGACCGGACGAAACCGCTGCTGACGCTGGACTCCTCGCCCGGTGCGCTCATATCTCGCTGTCCGCGTGTCGGCGGGGCGGCGTGGTCATCGCCTTCCCCAGCGCGGTGACCTGCTGCTGCATCCGGAAGGACATCGCCTCCATGTCCACATCGGCGGCGGCGGTGGCGGCGAGGTAGGCGCCGGTGCCGGCGGCGATGAGGAAGATCCAGCCGTCCTCGTACTCCAGGAGCGTCTGCCGCCAGCGGCCCGGGCTGCGGGTGCCGATGAAGGGGGCGACGGCCCGGCTGAGGGACTGCATGGAGCTCATGGCCGCGGCGACGGTCTCCGCGTCGTCCCGGCCGATCTCACTGGAGTTGGCGAGCAGCAGCCCGTCGGCGGACACCAGGATCGCGTGCCGGGCTCCGGGTACCTGGAGCACATCGTTGAGTACCCAGGACAGATCGGGGTTCACTGGATCTCGGATCCTTCCGTGGTCGTCGTGGACCGCCCGGAGCGGGTGCCGCGCTGGAACGCGCCGAGGCGGGAGGCGGTCTCCTCGTTGCTGCGCACCGGCTGCGGCTCCGCCGGAGGCACCGCGGAGACCGGGCTCTTGCGACGACGCTTCGGCAGCCCGCCGGAGGTGGTGGTGATCTGGGCGAGCGGCTGCGTGGCGGTGTCCGGACGCTGAGCCGCCGGCGGGAAGAGCGGGGTGGGCGCCGGGGCGGGCGCCTGCTGCCAGGGGTCCGGGTGCGGGACCTGCGGCTGCTGCCGGGTTCCGTACGCCTCGTACGCCTCCGGCGCCTCGGCGGGTGCGGCGGGCTGCGGTATCTCCGTGGTGAGCAGCTCGTCGGGGATCAGTACCACCGCGCGTACGCCTCCATAGGGGGAAACGGAGTCCACCGAGACCCGGAACCCGTAGCGGGCGGCGAGCATCCCGGAGACGGCGAACCCGAACTGCGGCGGGATGCCCAGGCTGGAGACGCTGATCGCCGCCTGGGGGGTCAGGAGAGCCGCCGCGCGGTCCTTCTCCTCCTGGCCCATGCCGAGACCGGCGTCGTCGACGATGAGGCAGACGCCCGTCGGAACGGCCTGGATGTTGATCTCCACCGGGGTGCCCGGGGCGGAGTAGTTGGTGGCGTTGGCGAGCAGCTCGGCGAGGACCACCGCGACCGGTTCGACGGCCCGGCTGACGACCGAGAAGTTCACCTGGCCGTTGACCCGGACCCGGTCGAAGTGGCGGATACGGCCCTGGGCGCTGCGGGCCACGTCGAAGACGGAGGCCACGGTCTCGCGCCGGCCGAGCCAGCCGCCGCAGAGCACCGCGATGCCCTGGGCGCGCCGCCCGAACTGGCTGTTGGCGTGGTCCATGGCCATCAGGTCGGCGAGGATCCCGGGGTCGTCGCCGTACTTGCGCTGGGCCTTCTCGATCACGACCTGCTGCTCGTCGGCGAGGCCCTGGAGCGTGCGGACGGCCGCCTTGAGGACTGCCTTGGTCTCCTCCTCGGCGTCCTTGCGGACCTCGGCGAGCTCGGAGGCCTGCCGCTGGAGGAACCCGTTGTGGACGCCATGGAGCTCGTCCCGCTGACGCAGGAGCGTGTCGCGCTCCGCGCTCAGCTCGGCGTTGCGTCTGCGCAGTTTGACGTTGGTCGCGCGAGCCCGCAGGACGGCACCCACGGCGACCAGTGCTACGACAACCAGCGCCCAGACGACGGGGCCCTGTGGAAATGTCATGAGACTCACTTCAAGTGCCATGGCTGGAACCGGCTTGACACCCCGTCATGCGACACGCAGCCAGGGCTCGTTCGCCACGACCGTGCGCCGCTTCGGGAGGTGCCCCTCCGAAGGTGGGGCCGAGGAATTCATCCCTCCCGGAATGCCCCCATACGCCATCAGCCCACTGGAAGTATGATGATCTTATCATCGGCCGCACGGTGAATTGTCAGGCTCGCCAAGCCAGTTGCCACTCGACGCAGAACGTTCACATTACGGAGACGTGGAGGAGGGGGCTCCGGTCCGACTCCCTTCATGGGGTGGGGTGTTGGGGCCGTACCACGGTCGCCCTCGCCATCGGCGGCGATGCCGTGCCGGACGCCCGTGAAGGAGCCGCGCCGGACGTCCCCGATGCGCCCTGCCGTGCCGCGCGGAGGCCCTGGCGCCTGATCGCATACAACGCAAGCCCAGGGAACCGTAAGTGATGCGCGGTCAGGTGGCCGGGACGGTCGAGGCGCGGGTCTCCAGCGACCAGGCGTGGCGGCGGACCGTGTCGGGGGCGGCGCGGCCCGCGAGGATGTCGCAGAGCAGCTCGGCGCAGGCGCGCCCGTACGCGGCGGGGCGCAGGTCGACCGCCGTGACGGGCGGGTCCGCGGAGCGGGTGGCGGTGCCGTCCACGCAGGAGGCGACAAGGAGGGGGGCAGGGGTGCTTTCCGTGCCGGGGGCGCGCGGGGTGCTCTCCGCGTCGGGGCCGGCGGGGCGGCCGGCCTCCCCGACCGTGCGGCCCAGCGTGGCCGCCGCCCGCAGGACGCCCGGAGCCGCGCCGTCCGGGGCGCAGATCACCGCGTCCACCGCCGGGGCCGAGCGCAGCAGCGCCAGCGTGGTCTCCTCCGCCTCGCCCGGGGTGGCCGCGAAGGGCACGGTCCGCAACGCGACCTCCACCCCGCGCTCCCGCGCCCAGGAGGCGGCGGTGGCCCGCAGGGCGGTGGCCCAGGCGGAGGTGCCGGCGGGGGCCAGGACGGCGGGGTGGCGGGAGCCGCGCTCCGTCACATGGTCCAGGAGTGCGGTGAGCGAGGCGGCGTTGTCGCAGACCACGGCACCGCTGGGGGCGGCGGCCGCGCCGAGGTAGCGCTCCCCGGTCACCACCGGAACGCCCGCGTCCAGCAGCCCGGGGACGGCGCTGTCGTCCACCTCGGGGTCGATCACCAGCAGCCCGTCGACCCGCGAGGCGACCGGCCCGCTCGCGGTGCCGGCGGAGCCCGCCCCGCTCGCGGGGGCGAGCAGCACCACGTCGAGCCCCTCCTCCTGGGCGCGTGCCACGGCCCCGAAGGCGAGGTTCATGTAGTAGTCCAGCCGGTTCGCGGTCTGCGGCAGGTGCAGCCCGATGGCCCCGGTGCTGGAGCGGCGCAGCCGCCGGGCCGCGCTGTTGGGCCGGTAGCCGAGCTCCTGTGCCACCGCCCGCACCCGGTCCCGGGTGGTCCGCGCGACGCGGCCGGAGCCCTGGAGGGCGTCGGAGACGGTGCTCTTGGAGACCCCGGCGGCGCGGGCCACGTCGAGCAGGGTCACGGTCCGGGAGGTCACGGGGGTGAAGTCTAGACGTTCGGGAGGGCGCGGGACGAGAGGTTGCCGGAACGTTCCGGCAAGGTTAGATTCGGTCTGTGCCGGAACGTTCCGGCACGCACCCGCCCCGCCGCCGCACCCCTGGAACTGGTCATGCGTCTGATCACCGCGTACAACCCGCCCGCCTCCCCGACCCGGGCCCGCCCCGCCGAGCGCGCCCCCCTGCGCGTCGCGGCCGTCCAGCAGCGGTGGCACCGCGACCCCACCGAGCACCGCGCGGCGCTGCTGGAGGGCATCCGGCTCGCCGCCGCCGAAGGGGCGCGGGTGGTCTGCCTCCAGGAGCTGACGCTCTCGCCGTACTTCGCGGTCGTCCGCCGCGCCGACCACCCCGCGCCGGCCGAGCCGGAGGAGCTGCTGACCGGCCCCACCTTCACCCTCGCCGCCGAGGCCGCCCGCGAGCACGGTCTCCACGTGCACGCCTCCCTGTACGAGAAGGCCCCGGGCCCCTCCGGTGACGACGGCCTCGGCTACAACACCGCGATCCTCGTCGCCCCGGACGGCACCCTCGCCCAGCGCACCCGCAAGACCCACATCCCGGTCACCGAGGGGTATCACGAGGACGACTGGTTCCGCCCGGGCCCGGCGGGCGAC
This sequence comes from Streptomyces sp. NPDC088706, assembly GCF_044752765.1. Classification (NCBI taxonomy): domain Bacteria; kingdom Bacillati; phylum Actinomycetota; class Actinomycetes; order Kitasatosporales; family Streptomycetaceae; genus Streptomyces; species Streptomyces sp. NPDC088706. The sequence goes on along the minus strand of NZ_JBIVLW010000003.1, from coordinate 251,516 downwards.
GACGCCTTCCCGCTGGTCACGGTCGACGAGGCCCGCTTCGGTCTGCCGACCTGCTGGGACCAGTGGTTCCCGGAGCTGGCGCGCGCCTACTCGCTCGCCGGTGCCGACGTCCTCGTCTACCCGACCGCCATCGGGTCCGAGCCCGGCTTCCCCGGCTTCGACTCCCAGCCCCTGTGGCAGAAGGTGATCACCGGCAACGCCGTCGCCAACGCCACCTTCATGATCGTGCCCAACCGCATCGGTGCCGAGAACGGGCTCACCTTCTACGGCAGCTCCTTCATCGTCGACCCCTACGGCCGCGTTCTGGCCCAGGCCCCGCGCGACGAGCCCGCCGTCCTGGTCGCGGACCTCGACCTCGACGCCCGCCGCGACTGGCTGGAGCTGTTCCCGTTCCTGACCACCCGCCGCCCGGACGCGTACGGTCCGCTCACCGTGACGGACTGAGCGGGGGCCCTGCGGCGGTCCGAGGGCGAGCTGGAGCTGTGGGAGGGCCTGCACCGGAGCGCCGTGGCCGGCCGGCCCCTCGTCACGCGGGCGGGGAGGTTACGGGTCACAGGGCGACGGGCTCCCCCGACGGCAGCCGTGCGCACCGGCGGCAGGCCCGGGCCGGCCCGGCGACGACGGCGTGGGAGACGGCGGCCAGTGCGCGGGCCGCCGCCGTCAGCGGCCAGTTCTCGGCGAGCACCGACGCGGTGGCGAGGGCCAGGGTGGCCACGGCCATGGACACGCTCGCGGTGGTGCCCGTCCAGGCGACCGTGCGCGGCAGCCGGTGGGGGACGGGGAGCCGGCGGCCCAGGGCGCCCGTGGCGGCCAGGGTCGCGGCGGCGAGGAGGACCGTCGCGCCCGCGACCGTGGCCAGGTGGGTCGCCAGCAGATGCGCGGCGCGGGGCACCGCCGCGTCCTGCGGGCCGCCCGTGCTCCGCACCAGGTACCAGCACGCCAGCAGGAAGGGGGCGCTGAGGGCGATGGCACGGGCGGTGTGCCGGGCCTGAGCGATGGTCGGTTCGCGCTGGAAGCTCTCGGCCAGCTCCCGTGCCGAACCGAACTCCGCCACCGCGCGGCGGACCGCCCGCTCGTACGGACGGCCCTCGCGGGTGTGGGCGGCCACGGTCTCGGTGAACCTGTCGCGCGCCTCCTCGATCAGGCGGGACGTGGCCCGGGCTGGGCCGCGCAGGAGGGCGTCCAGCTCGGTGACGTACTCCGCGACGAGGTCGTCGGCACCGCGCGGAGGGCTGCCGGTCATGCGCCACAACCTGCTCTGGGCGACGGTCGTGGTGCTGATGATCGTCCGGCCTGGATCGACGACGGGGGCCTGACCGGGGACCTGACGGTGCCGGTCCAGGGCCGGGCCCCCGATCGCTCCCGCCGCGCGTCAACCCGCCTTCGCGTAGCGGCTGGTGGGCCGGGACAGGCCCAAGTGGCCGCGCAGGGTGGTGGATGCGTAGGCCGTACGGAACACCCCGCGCCGTTGCAGCTCCGGGACCAAGCCCCGGGTGATCGCCGCGAGGTCGTGCGGCAGAGTGCCCGGGCGGAGGCGGAAGCCGTCCAGGCCGGTGGAGCGCCGGTCGAGGAGGAGGTCGGCCAGTTCGGCGGATGTGCCGGTGAAGATCTCGGCGTCCGAGGCGAGTTCGGCTCCGGCCGCCTCGTCCAGGCGGGCCTTCCGCCGGGCTGCGGCGCCCGGTTCGTCGTCCAGGAAGACGATGAGGTCCGCGAAGGTCCGCAACGGGCGTTCCCGCACGTCCCGGCCGGTGCGCTCCACCGCCTCGGCGACCTGGGCGAGGATGGCCGCCGTACCCGGCCGGTCGTGCGGGGTGATGGCGACGACGTCGGAGCTGAGGGCGGCGAACTCGTACGGCGTGGTGGCGTGCGCGAGGCTCACCACCAGCGGTTGGCCCTGGGGGGTACGCGGGGTGATCGACGGGCCCTTGACGCTGAAGTTCGTGCCCTGGAAGTCGATGGGGTGGACCTTGTCGCGGTCCAGGAAGCGGCCCGTCGCCGCGTCCCGTATCTCCGCGTCGTCCTCCCAGCTGTCCCAGAGCCGCCGTGCCACCTCGACCACCTCGGCGCCCTCCGCGAACAGTTCGCGCAGCGGCTGGGAGACCGACTCCGAGTCGGTCACGTCGTCCTCGGTGAGCTGGGGCGTGGTGCGGCGGCCGAAGTGGGCCGCGTCGGCCGCGCGGGACGATATCTGCGGGCGCCAGCCGGCCCGGCCCCGGCTCGCGTGGTCGAGCGTGGCGATGCCGATGGCGAGGTGGAACGGTTCGGTGTGGGTGACGTTGGTGGTCGGGACCAGGCCGATGCGCGTGGTGAGCGGGGCGAGGTGGGCCGCGAGCAGCACCGCGTCGATGCTGCCCCTGACTTGGTCGGTGCGGTCGTCGGGCAGGTGGAAGGCGGCGGACTGGAGGCCGAGCGCGTCCTCGAAGGTGACGAAGTCGAGCAGGCCCCGCTCGGCCTCGGCGACCAGGTCCGCCCAGTAGGCGGCGTCGAGCAGTTCGCCGGGACGGGCGCCCTCCTCGCGCCAGGCGGCCGGGTGCCAGCCCGCGCCGTCGAGCGCGACGGCCAGGTGCAGGGGGGCGCCGGAGCCGCTGGGGGCGCCGGAGCCGCTGGGGGCACCGGCGCCACTGGGACCGCTGAGGCCGTCCGTCGCGCCGGGGCCACCGGGACCGCCTGTCGCGGCGTTGGCGTCCGTCGCGCCGGGGTCACCGGCGTCACCGGCGTCACCGGCGTCACCGGGGTCACCGGGGTCACCGGGGTCACCGGGGTCACCGGGGCCGCCGGGGTCACCGGGGTCACCGGGGCCGCCGGGGTCACCGGGGCCGCCGGGGTCACCGGGGCCGCCGGGGTCACCGGGGCCGCCGGAGCCGCCGGGGTCACCGGGGCCGCCGGGGCCGCCTGTCGCGCCGGGACCGCCCGGCGCATCGGTGGCGCCCATCGGGTCGGGCGTGCCGGTCGGGTCGGGGGCGCCGGTCGTGGCGGTCATGCGGAGGTCTCCTTCTGGTCGCGCACGGTCGGGCCGCCCCACCCCGCCGGGCGGGGTGCGGCGGACAGGCCCAGGTGGTCCCGGAGCGTGGTGCCGGTGTAGTCGTCGCGGTGCACGCCCTTCTCCTGGAGGATCGGCACCACCCGGTCCACGAAGTCGTCCAGACCGCCCGGGGTGAGGTGGGGGACGAGGACGAAGCCGTCGGCGCCCTCGGTCTGCACGTAGTCGTCGATGGCGTCGGCGACCGTCCGAGGGTTGCCGACGAACGTCTGGCGCCCGCCGACCTCGATGACCAGCTCCCGGATGGAGAGGTTCCGCTCCGCCGCGAGCTCGCGCCACCGCCGTGCCGTCTCCGCCCGGCCCGTGCGGAAGACGGAGTGCCCCTTCAGGAAGTGGGCGTCGTCCTCGGGCTCGATGTCGGGCAACGGCCCGTCCGGGTCGTACGCGGACAGGTCGCGGCCCCAGACCGCCTCCAGGTGGGCGATCGCGGTCTGCGGGCTGACCAGCTCCCGGCTGATCTCCTCCGCGTACGCGGCGGCCTCCTCGTCGGTGTCGGCGACGACCGCGTTGGCGGTGGGGAGGATCAGCAGGTCCTCGGGGCTCCGGCCGTAGCCGGCCAGGCGCCGCTTCACGTCCCGGTAGAAGTCCCGGGCCACGTCGATCCGGTTGTGCTTGCTGAAGATGACCTCGGCGTCGGAGGCGGCGAACTCCCGGCCCGCGTCGGACTCGCCGGACTGGATGATCACCGGATGGCCCTGCGGGCCGGGCGGGGTGGTGAACCGGCCGGAGATGTCGAAGTGCTGCCCCCGGTGGGCGAAGCGGCCGGCTCCGGCGGCGACGAACTCGCCCGTCGCCGCGTCGGCCTTCAGGTCGCCCCGCCCCCAGCTGTCCCACAACTCCCGGGCGGTGGTCAGGAATTCGGCGGCCCGGGTGTAGCGGTCCGCCTCGGGGAGGAAGCCGCCCCGCCGGAAGTTCTCGCCGGTGAACGCGTCGTAACTGGTCACCACGTTCCAGGCGGCCCGCCCGCCGCTGAGCCGGTCCAGGGTGGCGAACCGGCGCGCCACCTCGTACGGCTCGTTGAAGGTGGCGTTGACCGTGGCGGCGAGGCCCAGGTGCGTGGTGGCGGCGGCCAGGGCGCTCAGCACGGTCAGGTTCTCCGGACGTCCCGCGATGTCCAGGTCGTAGACCTGCCCCTTGTGCTCGCGCAGCCGCAGCCCTTCGGCGAGGAAGAAGAAGTCGAACTTGCCGCGTTCGACGGTCTGCGCGAGCCGGATGAAGGAGTCGATGGATATCTGGCTCTCGGAGCGCGGGTCCGACCAGACGGTCACGTTGTGGATGCCGGGCAGCTGCGCTGCGAGATGCACCTGTTTCCTGGCGGTGGCGGGCACGGTGCGGTCTCCTCCTGCGAAGTCCGGCGACGGGACGGTGGGTGGAAAAGGGAGATGGGGGGTGGATGGTGGGTGGTGACCCTCAGAGCGTGCCTGTGCCGGATGGCATCTGCACAGGTCAACCAGTCCTGCTTCACGAGGTGTTCATGCCGTGGCGACAGGCTCCGGAGCCTCGGTGGCGCCGGGCGCCGGGGTGGTGGACGGGGTGGGGGAGACGTACCGCACCCGGTTCTCGAAGGTGACCCCGTGGCTCTTCACGTCGATGGCGATCCGGTCGCCGTCGGCGATCCGGAACCCGTCGTGGAAGCTCGCCTCGTCGGCGCCCAGCAGGACGTAGTTGACCAGCCCGGGGCGTCGTACCGCCGGGAAGGTGAACAGGTGGTCCGCCATGTCCCCCACCCGGTAGTAGAGGGCGTCGTCGCCGCAGTCGAACGGGCCCTCCCAGGCCGTCGCGCCGTCCCGCACGATGGTGACGCGCCCGGTCACCGTGCGCGGCGGCGGGCCGAGGAAGAGCCAAGGGGTGAGGGCGGTGTCGCAGAGCTTGCAGTACGGGTTGTAGCCCGGGTCCTGGCGGTGCAGGCCGATGTCGCACAGGTCGTTGCCGAAGGTGTAGCCGGCGTAGTGGGGGGTGCCGTCGGTGTCGTTGACGTAGACCAGGGCGACCTCCGGCTCCTCGATGAGGGCGACCGGCCGCGCGGGCACGTCGAGGTCCTCACCCGGCAGCCTCACCCAGTCGCCGAACCCTTTGAAGAACCACTTGGGCGGGGTGGACTCGCCGTCCTCCGGTGCTGTTTCGCCACCCCACTTCTTCTTGTGCGTGCCCATGAAACCGCTCAGCAGGGCGTTGCCGGTGGCCTGCGGAAGCAGGGGTGGCAGCAGCCGCAGCCCCGGGTCCCCGGCGGTGACGACGACGCTCGCCGCACCCTCGGTGAGGGCGGCCCGCAGGGCCTCCTCCGAGCCGTCGGTGGCGATGAAGGCGGCGGCGGCCTGGCCGTCCTCCACCCGGTACAGGGTCTGCCGCACGCCGTCCTGGAGGCGGCCGAAGCCGACGTGGCGTGCGCCGTCGTACAGGGCCTCGAAGAGGACGGGGAGGTGGGAGTGGGGCATCGGTGGCTCCTTCGGTACGTGGGTGAGGTGGGGTGACATCAGGGGTGCGGGGCGAGCGCGGGAACCGGGGCCCCCGCGAGGTCGGCCAGGACCTCGCCGACCCGGTCGACCGATTCCCGTATCCACGGCAGGGCGAGCGGGTCCGCCGCCTGGAGCGACGCCGTGCGCCGCTCGTCGCCCTCGCCGTAGAAGTGGCTGGTCGCCGCGCGGATGCGCAGGGGGCGGCCGGGCTCCCCGAACGCGCTCGCGGGCAGGACGCCGACCCCGTACCGCTCGGAGAGCAGCGCGGCCAGCCCGTCGCCGTCGTGCACGCCGTGCGCGGCGGCCAGCTGCTCCCGCAGGGGCTCGAAGTCCGGGTAGAGGTAGCAGGTCGCGGCGGTGGGGGCCAGCTCCGCGCCCACGGCTGTGAAGCGGGCGGCGACCGCGCGCACCACCCGCTCGTGCAGCCGACGGCTCGCCGCGATCCGCTCGATGACTTCCGGCGGCTCCTCGAAGGCGTACGCGGCCGCCGTCTGCACCGGCGCGGGCGGGCTGGACCAGATCTGGCTGGCCACCGCCGTGAGCCGGGTGTGCAGGGCGCGCCCCCGCTCGCTGTCGGGCAGCCGGGCCACACCGGTGCGCCAGCCGCCGAGTGCCAGGTTCTTGGTCAGCCCGGTGGTGACGACGGTCCGCTCGGGGGCGTGCAGGGCCGGGGAGACGGCCGGCTCCGAGCTGTCGTAGACCAGGTCGCGGTAGATCTCGTCGGAGACGATGACCAGGTCCAGTTCGCGGGCCGCCTGCGCCAGCCGCCCTACGGTGGCGGCCGAGGCGACCGTCCCGGTCGGGTTGTCCGGCACGGTCACGACCACGGCCCGGGGGTGCTGCCCGGCGGCCCGCGCGTCGGCGACCGCCTCGCGCAGCCGGTCCGGGTCGGGCACCCCGCCCTGGCCCGGCAGGATCGGTACGGGGATGGGCCGCGCCCCGGCCAGCCGGGCCTGGGCCGCGTAACTCACCCAGCTCGGCACCGGCACGATCACGTCCCCGCCGATGGCCAGGACCAACGCGAACAGCAGCGACTTGCTGCCGGGACCCGCCACCACGAGCCCCGGGTCGGTCGCCAGGCCGCGCCGCTCCCAGTACCCGGCGACGGCGGTGCGCAGGGCGGGGCTCCCGGCGACGGAGCCGTACGCGTTCTCGTCGGCCGCCGCCGCGAGCCGGTCCCGGAGCGCGGGCAGGACGGGCAGGCCGATCTCCCCGCTCGCCATCGACAGGACCCGCTCCCCGGCCCGCCGCCGGCGGGCCAGCGCCTCGTCGGCGGCGAGGGTCGCCGACATGGTGACCGGCGTCGGTTCGGGCATGACAACTCCAGTGCTCGATGGGGGTACGGGGGTCAGGCGGGGGCCCAGGTCAGGCGGGGGTCCCCGGCGCGTACCGCTCGCGCAGCTGCGCCTTGCGGATCTTGCCCGTCAGGGTCTTGGGGAGGGCGGGCACGATCTCCACCCGGTCCGGCAGGAAGCGGGCGTCGAGGCCCGCCTCCGTGACCCGGGCCCGGACCTCCTCCAGCGTCGGACCCCGCCCGCCGCGCGGCACGACGACGGCGACGATCACGTCGCCGGACCCGCTCCCGTCGGACCCGCTCCCGTCGGATCTGCTCCCGTCGGATCTGCTCCCGCCGGACGGCTTCAGCCCCACCAGTGCGGCCTCGACCGCCTTCGGGTGGCTGCCGATCACCGCCTCCAGTTCCGTCATCGGCGCCACCCGCCCGTCCCGCAGGACCGCGTCCCCGGCCCGGCCGATGATGCGGATGCCGCCCCGCCCGTCGTCCCGGGCGAGGTCGCCGGTGTCGAACCAGCCGTCCTCGTCCAGCTCGGCCGCGAACGCTTCCGGCCGCCGGTGGTAACCGAGCGCCAGCGAGGCGCCGCGCACCTTCAGCCGGCCCACGGCTCCCCCGGCCCCCGGAGCCCCGTACGCCTCGGACGTCTCGATCCGGGTCTCCATGGCGTCGATCGGGCTGCCGTTGCTCCGCGCCGCCCAGCCCTCGGGGTCCTCGGGCCGGGTGGTGGTCACGGGGCCGTTCTCCGACATGCCCCACAGCGAGTGGACGCGGGCCCCCAGCGTCGCGTGGACCTCGTCGGCCAGCTCCCGCAGGACCGGCGCCGAGCCGATCACCACATGCCGCAGCGTGCTGGTGTCCCGCCGCTCGGCGCGCTGGGAGGCGGCCACATCGGCGAGGGTGGCGGGCGGCCCGTACAGGAGGGTCGCGCCGTACCGCTCCACCAGGTCGAGCAGCGCCTCGTTGCGGCGGACGTCCTGGAAGGCCACGGTCCCGCCCAGCATGACGCCCGCCAGGACGCCCTGCGCGAACCCCGAGTAGTGGACCAGCGGCGTGGAGACCGCCGCCACCCAGCCGCCCTCGCCCTCGCCCGCCCCGAACGCGTCGACGTACCCGCGTACGGCCGAGTGGACCGTGTTCTGGCTGTGCAGCACCCCCTTGGACAGGCCGGTGGTGCCGGAGGTGAACAGCACCACGAACGGGTCGTCCGCACCGAGCGCCAGACCCTCCAGCCGGGCGGTGGCGCCTTCCCGCTCCTCCCGCTCCCGCGCCACGAAGTGCTCATGGAAGGCGAGCGCACCTTCGGGCAGCGGTCCGTCGACCACCAACACGTGTTCCAGGGAGGGGAGTTCCCTCCGCAGGCGGGTGGCGATCTCCGCCAGCGGGGTGCCCGACCACTCGGGCAGGGTGATGCACACCCGTGCCTCGGTGAGGCCGAGGCGGTGGCGCAGCTCCTCCTCGGTGCAGATGGGGGAGATCGGGACGATGACCGCGCCGACCCGGATGGAGGCGAAGATCAGCGGCACCATCTCCCACCGGTTGGGCATCTGTACGGCGACGAAGTCGCCTCGCTGAACGCCCAGTTCGAGCAGGGCGAGCGCGAACCGGTCCGTCAGCCGGTTCAGTTCGGCGTAGTCGAGCGTGTCGGTACGGGACTCCGCGACGCGCCGGCCCGCGACGGCCGGTCGGCGCGGGTGCTTCCGGGCCTGGCGGTGCAGGTCGTCGAGGAAGGTCTCCCTCCGCCACCAGCCGCGGCGGCGGTACTCGGCTGCGCGCTCCTCGGAGGTGGTCCCCGCAGCGGCGGCCGGCCGTTCCTTCGCCGCCGTACTCATCAGCGCTCCTTCCGGCGGGCGGCGAGCAGCTCGGGCAGCGGGTCGCCCGCCCGGGAGGCCGCGATCTCCAGCAGGTCCCGGGTGTTCCGTCGGACCCGGTCGCCGACCCAGTCGAAGACCCACGCCTTGCGCGCGTCGGCAGCCAGGTCGAAGGGGACGACCCGGGTGACGGCCAGGGCGGCCGAGGCCGCGCCGCCGATGTTGGCGATCACGCCCGGGACCAGCCCGGCCCCCGAGGCGGCCACCTTCTCCTTGGCCGCCGCGCTGGAAGCGAGGTTGGCGCCCTCCACCACCAGGCCGGCCCGCAGGCGGTGGGCGTTCTCGGCGTTGATCGCGTACTTCTGCGCGGCCAGGATCAGGATGTCCGCGTCCACCTCCAGCCAGGCGTCCGGCTCGCCGGAGAGCGTCACGCCCTGCGGCAGCCGGGTGCGGTCGATGGCTCCGAACTGGTCGGTGATGGCGACCAGTTCGGCGACCGGCAGCCGGTCCGCGCTGATCGTGCCCTGGATGTCCGCGATGCCCACGACGATGTGCCCGCGGTCCTCCAGGAACCGGGCCACCGCCCGGCCCACCGCACCGAACCCCTGCACCACGACCCGGGCGGGCCCGGTGCGGCCGCTCGCCTCCAGGGCGGTGATCGCGGCGACGCCGACCCCGTGGCCGGTGGCGTCGATCAGGGGCTCGTAGTACGTACGCCAGTCGATCGGCATGTCCGGGGCGCCGAGCCGGTAGCGGGGGTCGTACGTCGCCTCCTCGAAGAAGACCGCCCGGTCGGCGGGGGTGACGCCCATGTCGATGCCGAGGTGGATGCCGCCGTGCAGCAGCGGCTTCACCGTGCGGCCGAAGGTGCGGAAGGTCTCCGCACGGTTCGCGCCGTGGGAGTTCGTGGCGTCGGCGACGATCCCGGCCTTGGCCCCGCCGATGCGCAGCCCGGCCAGGGTGAACTTCTCGGTCATGTCCCGGGCCAGGCCCGCGACTTCCTCCTCGGTGACCCCGGGGGTCATCCGGGTGCCGCCCATCGCCAGGCCGTCGACGAGCGTGTCGATGACCACCCATCCCCTGATGGCGCCGCCGCTGCCGTTGAGGTGGACGGTGAGGGCGGGGTCCTGCGGTTCTTCCGATGCTGCTGCGCTCATGGCGAAGTCCTTGTTCTGTCCGAGGGTGTGAGGGTTTGGGGGCCGGGTCACTGGTAGAGCCGCGCGAAGCCCCGCAGGATCTCCAGGCCGTCCTTGCGGAACTCCAGGTGGGCCTGGGCGCCGTGGATGCGGCCGTCGTCGGAGCGCAGGAACTCCACGGGCGCGTGCTCGGAGCGGCCGATGGAGCGGTAGCCCGCCGGGGCCTCCTGGAGGTAGAGGGTGTGCCGGTGGAAGACGGTGACCGTGGGCTTCACGTAGCCGAAGAGCGGCTCCTCCGTGTCCACCCGCACCTGGTAACCGCCGACCCGCTGCGGCCCCTCCGCGAGGCGTCCGCCGGCCGCGACGGCGAGGATCTGCATCCCGCCGCAGATGCCGAAGACCGGCACGTCCGCGGTCGTGACCAGGTCGATCAGGGGCTGGTAGAACGCGCTGTCGTACGCGCGCACCTTGGTGCCGCTGAGCACGATCGCCTGGTAGCGGCCGTCCACCCGGGCGGGTACGGACGTGGCGTCGACCGCCTCGGTGTCCGAGCCCAGCTCCTCGAAGCGGGCGCGGAGTTGCTTGAGGGAGAGCGTGCCGTTGTTGACGACCAGCACTCGGGACCTGCTCATGCGCTCGCTCCTCCTGTCGCGGTGCGGGCATCGGTGATGAGCGTGCCGGTGGAGCCGTCCAGCAGCTCGGTGACGGCGGCGCTGCCGATGACGACGCGCTCGACGCCGTGTTCCAGGGCCTCGCCCGCGGCCCGCAGCTTCTTGCGCATGCCGCCCTTGGCGCCCTTGTCGCGGAAGGCGGCCGCGTCCTCGGTGCTGATCCGGCGTACCGGCTCGCCGTCGATGAGCAGATGGCCGACGTCGGTGACCAGGACCAGGTCCCGGGCGCCGGTGGCCCCGGCGAGCGCGGCGGCGGCCCGGTCGGCGTCGGTGTTGACCTCCTGGCCCGCCGCGTTCCGGGCGAGCGGGGTGACCAGGTAGGCGTGGCCCGGCTGGAGGTTCTTCAGCGGGGCCGGGTCGACGCCGGTGATCGGACCTACCAGGTTCTCCAGTTCGACGAGCTGCTTCTCCCGCCACCACCAGCGCTCGCCCTCGCCCGCGCTGACCAGCCCCTCGCTGCCGAGCAGCCGCTCGGCGGTGATGCCCCGGCGCTCCAGCCGGGTAAGGACGTCCTCGGCCAGTACGGCGCTGACGGTCTTGATGTCGTCGATGACCTCGGGGGTGGTCCACCGGCTCTGGTTGCCGTACCGGTCGCGCAGGATCGCCGACGGCTCGCTGTAGCGGGCGTCGAGTCTCTTCAGCGGCTTGGACCAGCCGTGGACGAGGACCAGCGGGCGGCCCCGGCCGTGCCGGGCCAGGTCGTCCCACCAGACGCCGTCGAGGTCGTCCAGGCAGCTGCCGCCGAGCTTGACCACCGTAGGGGTGGCGGGGGATGCGCTCACGCCGGCATCACCGGCTGCTGCGTCAACCCCGTCTCCTCCGGCAGGCCGAACCGCAGGTTCGTCACCTGCACCGCCTGACCCGCCGCTCCCTTGACCAGGTTGTCGAGCGCGGCGAGCACCACGATCCGGCCGCCCTCCTCGTCCAGCAGGACCGTCACGTCGGCGTAGTTGGAGCCGAGCACGACCTGCGGGTCCGGCACCGGGATCAGCGTCTCGTCGTGCCGCCGCACCCGGACGAACGGGCGCCCCTTGTAGAAGCGCAGGAAGGCCCGGTTCAGCTCGCGCCGGTCCACCTTCTCGTCGGTGAACACATACGAACTGGTCAGCAGTCCCCGTACGTTGGGGACGCCGTACGCCGACATGGACAGGTTCCCGATGGTGCCGGGCTTGCTCCGCTCCAGGAAGTCCCCGACCTCGGCGGCGTGCCGGTGCCCGGTCGGGGAGTACGGGGCGATGGCTCCGGCCCGGAACGGGTGCAGGTCGGAGGTGCGCAGTTGGACGCCGCCGCCGCTGGACCCGCTCTTGCCGTCCACCACCACCGTCTTGAGGTCGAGCCCTAGGCCGAGGGTGAGCGGGGCCAGGCCCAGGGTGATCGCGGTGGCGTAGCAGCCGGGCAGCGAGATCAGCGCCGCGTCCTTGAGCTGGTCGCCGATCAGCTCCGGTACGCCGTAGACGAAGCGGTCCGCCAGGTCGGTGCGCCGCTTGACCTTCGGGTACCAGCGGTCGTGGAGCTCCGGCGTGCGGATGCGGAAGGCGCCGCTGAGGTCGACGATCGCCGGGATGCGGTCGGCGAGCAGCGCGGACAGCTCGGCCGAGACCGGCGCCGGGGTGGCCAGGAACAGGACGTCGACCAGGTCCACGACGTCCTCGGTGACGGGTTGGATGGTCAGCCCGTGGTCGAGGCGGAGGCCCGGGTGGAGCTCGGAGGGGCGGCGGCCGATGTTGGAGGAGCCGCCCAGGAAGGTGAGTTCCAGGTCGGGGTGCTGGGTGATGAGGCGGATGAGTTCGCCGCCGGCGAGCCCGGAGGCGCCGACGACTCCTGCACGGATCATGCGAGTAGCTCCTGCACATGACGGCCGATGGCCGAGGGGATGTCCGCTCCGGTGGCGGCGGCCACGGCCCGGAAGCCGGGGGCGTGGTTGACCTCGTTGACGACGTAGCCGTCGGGGGTGGCGAAGAGGTCGACCCCGTAGACGCCGGGCCCGAGCACATCGACCACACCGTCGACGATCTTGACGACGTCGGGGTCGTGGGCGACCGCGCGGTTCTTGTTGCCGAGGGCCGCGTTGTTGCGCCAGTCGCTGCCGCCGCTCTCGAACTCCGCGGCCCCGATCAGCTCCCGCCCGACGACCAGGCACCGCACCGAGCTGCCGCCGAGGTACGGCTCGACCACGCCTGCCTGCTCGAAGGCGTGGGCCAGGTCCTCGATGTAGTCGTACACGGAGTGGGCCGTGTCGGCGTGCCGGATCAGGGTGACCCGCTTGCCCATCCCGCCGAAGACGGGCTTGAGGACGAGGGGCAGGGGGAGGTCGGCCAGCGCCTTGTCGAAGTCCTTGCGGGAGAGCACGAGCCGGTGGTCGGGGACGGGCACGCCCGCGGTCCGCAGGAGGGCGCGCAGTGCGGCCTTGTTCTCGCAGGCGTGGATGGCCCGGGCGGTGTTCAGCGTGGGGACGCCGGCCGCCTCGGCCAGGGTGGCGATCAGCCCGCCGCGGGTGTAGCTGCGGCTGCGGACGAGGAGGGTGTCGTACCCCCTGATCGCCGGGGCGTCCGGGTGGCCGAGGGAGAGGGACTCGTCGTTGACCCAGTCGATACGGAGGCCGAACCCCGGGGCCGCCGCGATGAGCAGGCGTTCCTCCCAGGCGATGCGGTCCGCGACGAGGGCGACGGGACGGGGAGCGCCCATCTCACTGGCCCCAGTCGCGCAGCTGCACCTCGACCATCTCCAGCGTCAGCCGGCCGTCCTCGACGGCCTCGACGCGGAGGGTCAGGACGCACTCGGGGCAGGAGAGCGTCTCGCCCCGGGTGACCGGGGGGACGGTCAGGTCGGTCTCGCACTCGGGGCATACGCCGGTCAGGGTGGCGGTGGACATCGTGAACTCCGTTGATCCGTAGAGAGGGGTGCGGGGTGGATGAGGGGGTGTCCGCCTATGCGGCGGGGCGGAAGTCGATGGCGGCCTTGCGGATCGTGTCCCGGTCCAGCAGCGGGCGGCCGTCGCGCTCCTGCCGCTCGGCCAGCCACGGGGTGAAGGCGTCGACGTCCACCTCCAGACCCGAGTCGGCCAGGGCCCAGCGGACCAGGGCGGTGGTGAGCCTGCTGCGGACGCGCAACTCACGTCTGTTGCCGACGAGTTCTGCGGGCAGCGTCTCGTACGCGTGCGGGTGGCTGAGCTGGCCCGGCAGCTCGTACGCGAAGGCGTGCGGGGTGGTCGGCCCGGACTGGAAGGCTTCCCCCAGGCCGGCGCCCCGCAGGGCGATCCGGGACAGCTCGGTGAGATGGGTCAGGTCGAACCGGGTGTCGCCGTGGATGACCCGCAGCGAGGTGAGCAGCTCGGCCAGCGGGGCGTTGCCGCCGCGCTCCCCGATCCCGCCGACGGTCGCGGAGATCCACCGGGCGCCCGCCCGGACGGCGGCCAGCGAGTTGGCGACGGCCATGCCCAGCATGTTGTGCGAGTGGATCTCGATCTCGGAGCCGTCGATCGCGGTGATGTCCGCGATGACCTCCTCCATCTGCCAGGGCGAGAGGTACGCGACGGTCTCCGCGAGCCGGAACCGGTCGGCCCCCGCCGCGAACCCCGCCTCCACATAGGGGACGAGCCGCTCCCGGGGCGTACGGGCGCCGTCCTCGCCGCTGAACGTGACGTGGAAACCGCGCTCCTTGGCCTGGGTGATCGCCGAACGGGCCAGCGCCTGGAGGAACTTCGGGCTCGCCGAGTCGAGCTTCAGCTGTGCGTGCTGCTCGGAGGTGGGGATGGAGTACATGATGTGGCGCACGCCCAGGCGCTCGGCCTCGTCCAGCGCACGGGCGACCTGACGCCGGTCCCGTACGACCAGGAGCGTCATGCTGCGCTCGGGGGTGATCGCCTCGTGGGTGGCGAGGACGAGGCCGGCGTCCTTGGAGTCGGGGCCGGAGACCATGCCCACCTCGACGAGCTCGACGCCCGTGCGTACCAGCAGGTCCGCGATGGCGGCGGCGTCCTGGGGTCCGAACTCGACACCCGCCATGTGCGCGGAGTCCCGCAGTGTCGCATCGGATATGCGAGGCGGCCTCTCCAGTTTCTCGGGCCCTTCTGCTGCCATTTCCTCTGCTCCTCTTTCCCGGAAAGGGTCTCGAACAAGGGGCTGTGTATTTCGGTCCTGCATTCGCTGATCCATATCCTTCGGCGCGTGGCTGGAAAGGGCAATGTCTGGCGTGTCAGGGCTGTGTTGCGGAGTGTCAAGGAATGTCAGGAACGAAAGGGAGTGAAAGGGTGGTGTGTGGACGTGCCAAATGACGGAGGAAGGGGACCCGTTGTGGTGAAACGCGCCCTACGGTGCGTCCATGGATCTCTTCTCGCTGCCCCGGCTAGGGGTCGTCGTGCCGCCGGAGAACCCCACGGCGGAACCCGAGTTCAACCATCTGCTCGGTGCCGGAATGAATGTGTACACCTCCCGTTTCCCGGTGACGCCCGGGGCCGGGCTGCGGGCGATGCTGGAGACGTACAACGAGGTGCTGCCCGAGCTGCTCGGCAGCTTCGGCGCGCTGCGCCTGGACGCCACCGTGGTGGCGTGCAGCGCCTCGCACTACCTGCTGGAGCCGGCGGGCGACCGGGCCTTCTGCGACGAGCTGTCCGAGCGGGCCGGCTATCCCGTGCAGTCCTCCACACAGGCGATCCTCGCGGCCTGCGAGGCGCTGGGGGTGAGCCGTCTGACGCTCGTCTCCCCGTACGAGCCGTGGCTCACCGACACCTCCCGCGCCTTCTGGGAGCGGGCCGGCCTCACGGTCGAGGGGGTGGTGCGGGTCCCGGCGGAGGAGGCCACGAGCCCGGGCGGGAACGCGCACTTCGACCCGTACGCGGTGACGACGGAGGCGGTCCTGCGCCGGATACGGGAGCGGGAGCTGCCCGCCGACACGGCCCTGCTGTGCACGGGGACGGGTATGGGCACGCTCGCCGCCCTCGACGAGCTGGCCCGGCGCGAGCCGCACCGCACGCTGCTGACCTCGAACCTGGCGTCGGCCTGGTGGGCGCGGCGGACGGTGGAGGAGAAGGGCGAGGCACACCACCCGCTGCTGCGGCGGCTGGAGGGCGCGGCGGCATGACGGCGAGGGCTTGCGGCGAGGGCCCGGCGGTCTGACGGCGAGGGCCCGGCGGTCTGACGGCGAGGGCCCGGCGGTCCGACGGCGGGGCCCCGGCGAGGGGCGTGCGTGGCCCGGGGCCCGTGCCATCGGTGGGTGCGCTCAGCCGGCGGACGTCTCCGGCATCCGCCAGGCGTGCCCCATGCGGTAGCCCACGCCCCGGACGGTGATGATCCAGCCGCTGGAGCCGAGTTTCGCCCGGAGGCTGCTCACATGCGTGTCGATCGTGCGGCTGGTGTGCCCCCAGTTGCTGCCCCAGACCCGGGCCATCAGCTCTTTCCGCGTCACCACCGTCTCCGGGGTGGCGGCCAGCGTGTAGAGCAGCTCGAATTCCTTCGAGGTGACCCCGACGAGCCGGCCCCGCAGCCGCACTTCCCGCAGGCGCGGATCGATGTGGAGATCGCGCAGGGAAATGGCGGACGGAAGGATCTGACGGGGCTGGGCCCGGCGCAGTACCGCCTCGATTCTGGCCCCGACTTCCCGAAATCCCCAGGTTTTCACCACACAGTCGTCCGCGCCCGCATGCAGAGCGAGGACCCGTTCCAGTTCGGCGTCGGCGTCGGTGACCGCGATGAGCGCTGTGTCTCCACCGGTCCGCAGGGACCGGCACAATTCCAGTCCGTCGATATCGGGCAGTTCCAGGGAGAACAGCACCAGATCCGCGTCGCCGTACACCCGCAGGGCCCGCTCCCCGGTGGAGACGCTGCGGGCGGTGAACCCCTGGCGCTTCAGATCGCCCACCATGGCCGCCGCGGCGGAGGTGTCCTGCTCCACTACGAGTACCTGTCTCACGTGCCCGCCCTTCTCCTCGGCCTCACGTCAGTCGGGGGTGGCGGCCAGCGCGACGGCCGGGGCGCGGGGCGGCGCGCCCGGCGGAGCGGCGGTGGTCCCGCCGGACGTGCCGGACAGGCGCTGGTAGACGTAGGCGGCCGAGGCCATGGTCATGTGGTGGTGCCAGCCGGGGAAGGAGCGGCCCTCGAAGTCGAGGACCCCGTACCGCCGGCCGAGCGTGGTCACCGCCGAGAGGCCGGCGGTGTGGCTGCGCGCCAGCCGGAGGACCTCGTCCACCCGCAGGTCGGTGAGCGTGGTGAGCCAGTACCGGGGCGGCTGCCGGCCGTCCGGGTCGGGCCGCTCCAGGATGCGGTACGGGCGTGCGCCCGCGTCGTCGCCGGGGCCGGGGCGCGGGGACGTCACCGTGCCCGCGTAGGTATGGACCGGTACGGCCCGGACCCGGCCGTCGGGGGTCTGCCGGAGCAGGACGTGGGTCTGGCGGGCGTGCCGCACCTCCATGAGCGCGCTCACCGTGGCCACGACGGGCGTGTGCTGCCCGGTGAGGAGCACCGGGTGGTCCGGCGGAACCTCGCACACCACGTCGGCCCGCAGCCGGGCGAGCCCCGCGAGGACCCCCGCGGCGGCGTCGCACCGGGTCAGGTCCAGCACCCAGGGCAGCCGGGGGAGGTGGGGCTGCGCGGCGGCCTCGGCGGCGTACCCGATGACATGGTCGGCGGGGGTGCGCCCGGCCTCGTACCCGGGGATGCGCGCACGGCGCCTGCGCTCCCGGTCGGAGTCCCACGTCCCGCCGAGCACGAGGCTCCAGTCCACGGGGAAGCACTGGGTGCCCGAGGCGAGGAAGAGGACCAGCGCGCGCTGGCAGTTGACGGCGCGTCCGGTGGCGGTGTCGACGCGCCGGTGCACGCCCACCGAGTGCTCGCCGCGCTTGGGGATGATGAGTTCGGCGACGGTCCAGGCGTGCGGTGTCGTCCGCGCGGCGACCCGCCGGGCGAGCCGGTGGCGTACCGGGGTCCAGTCCCACGGGCTGGCGTTGATGAACTGGTGGAGACCGTGTGCCGCGGCCGGAGGTAAGGGCTTCGCCAGCGCCATGCGGCGGGGTGTCTTCTTGCCGGACACATGGATCAGGGCCCACAGATACGCCTGCGCCCAACGACGCTGCTCCGGCCGCTGGAACGCCCGGAAGACCTCGTCCATGAACGTCTGCATGCCCGTGCCGTCGCCCGGCACCGCCGCCCGTACCTCACTTGACGACATGTAACGCTACGCCCCCTCGATACCCGCCATCGCTCGCACCCGAGTGGAAACATGGCACATCAGTACGAGGTGAAAGTACCGTCCGGGGCGGAGTTTGCCCGGGTCGGCCGCCTATTTTGCAAGTTCGCGGCCTGACCTGCGCAAACGCCTCTCGGCGAAGGGCGTGCGGGGGGCGTGCGGGCCGGGAGGACCCGGCTCCACCAGTGGTGGAGCCGGGTCCCGGAGCCGCTCGGTGAAGTGTCAACAAATCATGAACATGACCCGGGAGCGGTGCTGTCAGGCCGCCGCGACCGGGGCCTCCCCGGCCTCGGCCACCGGCCGGTAGGCAGGGAAGCCGGCCCGGCGGGCGTAGAGCACGACCGCGATCACCGGCAGCAGGAGCAGCAGCACCGTCCAGGGGAAGGACTCGCTGCCGAGCGTGTCGAGCAGGATGCCGCCGACGATGCCGCCGCCCGCCATGGCGACGTTCCAGAGCGTGACGAGCATCGCCTGCGCCGCGTCGGCCGACTCGCCGCCCGCGTCACCCACCGCGGTCTGCAGCAGGGTCGGCACACCGCCCCAGCCCAGCCCCCACAGCACCGCGGCGGCATGGACGAGGGCGGTGGAGTCGGACAGGACCGCCAGGATCAGGGCGGCGACGGCGACCAGCAGGGCACCGCCCACGGTGAGGCCGCGCAGCCGGCGGTTGATCTGCGCCCCGACGATCCAGATGCTCGCCAGCGAGGCGGCGCCGAAGACCAGCAGGATCAGACCGGTGGAGCCGCCGAGGCCCAGGTCTTCGAGGTACGTGGCGATGTACGCGTACAGGATGGTGTGCGCCAGCACGAAGACCAGCGTCACGAACAGCACCGGGGAGACCCCCGGGATGGTCAGCGTCCGCAGCAGCTTCGGCCGCTCGCCCCGCTGCTGGCCGGGGAAGTCCGGCACGCCCACGGCGATCCACACCAGGAGCACCACCGTGAGCACGGTCATCGACAGGAATGCCACGCGCCAGCCGAGCCAGTCGCCGAGGAAGGTGCCGGCGGGCACGCCGAGGGAGAGCGCGACGGGGATACCGGCCATGGCGACGGCCATCGCCTTGCCCTGGAGGTGTACGGGGGCCAGGCGGCGGGCGTACCCGGCGAGCAGCGCCCAGGCGACACCGGCCGCGACACCGGCGACGAACCGGGCCACCATCGTCAGCTCGTAGACGGATGACACGGCTGTCACGGTGTTGGCGAGGGCGAACCCGCCCATGGCCGTGAGCAGCAGCTTCCTGCGGCGCCACCCGGCGGTGGCCGCGGTGAGCGGGATCGCGGTCAGGGCGGTGCCGATCGCGTAGACCGTCACCGTCTGGCCGGTCGCGGACTCGCTCACCCGCAGGTCCTGGCTCATCGCGGGCAGCAGGCCGGCGGGCAGGGTCTCGGTGAGGCTGGTGATGAAGACGGCGGTGGCGAGGGCCAGCAGCGCGAAGAGCGGAAGCTTCCGCTGATCCTCGCCCCCGCCCTTCGAATTCGGCGCCGCGGCGGCGGGCGCCGTGTCGGGTGTGGTGCTCATGGGGTGTGCTCCAGGTTTCCGGAAGGGAGGTTCGGGGTGCGGGGACGGAGAGGGGACGGCGGTGGGCGGGCGGCGGTGGCGCGGGCGGCGGTGGGCCGGTGCGGCCGGTTCACGGGCGGCCGGTTCACGGGCGGCCGAGGCCGCCGTCGACGGGGAGCCGGGCCCCCGTGGTGAACGTCGCCTCCGTGGCCAGGAAGAGCGCGGCGCGGGCCACCTCCTCGGCGGCGCCGAGGCGCCCCAGTGGGGGCAGGGGTACGGCGCCGGAGTCCGGCGCCTCGATACAGCCCGGCGCCACCGCGTTGACGCGGATGCCCCGGGAGGCGAGTTCGGCGGCGAGGGCCCGCACGGCGTCGGGGCACGGGGTGGGGGCGGTCAGCACGACCGCGCCGCCGTCCGTGAGGTGCGGCAGCAGGGGGCGAGCGGTGGGGATGGCGTCGGCGAAGAGGAGATCGACGCCCCCGAAGACGGGGGGACCGTCTCCGGTGAGGGCGGCCTTCACGTCGTCTCCGGGGAGGGCGGCCTCCGCGTCGTCTCCGGGGAGGGCGGCCTCCGCGTCGTCTCCGGCGAGGGCGGCCTCCACGGCGGACGGCGTGACGACGCGGGCGGCGGAGCCGAGTTCGGCGACCGCGTGCGCGCGCTCGTCGTCGGTGCGGGCGGTCAGCACGACCGACGCCCCGCCCTCCACCAGACGCTTGGCGATGGCCAGGCCGATACCGGTGGCCTCACCGACGACCACGGCCTTCCTGCGCGCGTACTTGGTCATGGTTGCCGCTCCCTCCAGGGATGCTTGTCTCGCCGGTGCCGCGGTGCCGCGGTGCCACCCGCGGGTCGACTCTGCGGCCGGGCACTTCGGGGAACCTTCGGAAAACCTTCGGGGCGGCTGACGGCCGGACCGGTGGTGTCCGGAGCCCCGGGGGCCGGTGCCCCGGGCCTGTACGGTGGCGCCTATGCGGTTTGGGGTGCTCGGGCCACTGGCGGTGTGGGACGGCGAGGGGCGGGAAGTCAGGGTCCCCGAGGCCAAGGTCCGGGCACTGCTGGCGGACCTGCTGGCGAACGACGGGGGGCCGGTCTCCGCCGACCGCCTCATCGACGACCTGTGGGGCGACGCGCCGCCGGGCAGGCCTGCGGGCGCCCTCCAGGCCAAGGTCTCCCAGCTGCGCCGGGCCATCGGCCGCGACCGCGTGGTGCGCCGGCCCCCCGGTTACCTGCTGCGGCTCGACCCCGCCGACGACGAGGTGGACGCCGTACGGTTCCGCGCCCTGGTGACCGGAGCCCGCCCCGTGCGGGACCCGCGCGCCCGGGCCGCGCTGCTCACCGAGGCCCTGGGGCTGTGGCGCGGACCGGCGTACGCGGACTTCGCGGACGCCCTCTTCGTACGGGGGGCGGCCCAGCGCCTCGCGGAGCAGCGGCTCTCCGTGCTGGAGGAGCAGGCGGAGGCGCGCCTGGAGGCGGGTGACCACGCGCTCCTCACGGGGGAGCTCGCCGACCTCGTGGCGCTCCACCCGCTGCGGGAGCGCCTGCGCGCCGTCCAGATGAGGGCCCTGTACGCGGCGGGGCTCCAGAGCGAGGCGCTCATGTCGTACGAGGACCTGCGCGCCCGGCTGGCGGGGGAGCTGGGGGTCGACCCGGGCCCCGAACTCGCGGCGCTGCACGGGGCGGTGCTGCGGCAGGAGCCGGGGCTGAGTGCGGGAGCGTACGCGTACGGGGCTGCGGAACACGACCCGGCGGGGTCAGCGGCCCCCGCGCCCGCGCGGGCCGTGCCGCCGGCCCCCGCCCCCGTGCCGCGAAACCCCGCACCCGTGCCGCCGGACCTCGCACCCGTACGGGCCACGGCACCCGCCGCATCCGTACCGGCCACGGCACCCGCCGCATCCGTACCGGCCACGGCACCCGCCGCATCCGTACCGGCCACGGCACCCGCCGCACCCGTACCGGCCACGGCACCCGCCGCGGCTGCGGCCGACGCGCACGCGGCAGGCGTTCCGACCGCCGCCACCGCCACCGCCGCCTCCCCCGCCCCTCCCGCCGTCCACTCCAACCTGCCCGCCCCCCTCACCCCCCTCGTCGGCCGCCGGCAGGCCCTCGCGGACCTCTCCCAGCTCCTCGCGGAGACACGGCTGGTGACCCTGACCGGTCCCGGCGGCGTCGGCAAGACCCGGCTGGCCGTGGCGGCGGCCACCGCCGAGCGGGACGGCGCTCGGGCCGGTGAACTGGCCGACGGCATATGGCTCGTGGAGTTCTCCGGCATCCGGGCCGGTACCCCCGCCGACCTGGCCCAGGTCGTCGCCGCCACCCTCGGCATCCGGGACGACGCCCCCCGCTCACTGCCGGGCACCGGCACCGGAACGCCCTCCCTGCCGCACCGTCTCGCCGCCGCCCTGCGTGACCGCCGCACCCTGCTCGTGCTGGACAACTGCGAGCACGTCGTCGACGCCGCCGCCGAACTCACCGGCCTCCTCCTGCGCACCGCCCCCGGCCTGCGGGTCCTCGCCACCGGGCAGGAGCCGCTCGGCCTGGCGGGCGAGGCGATGTTCCTGGTCGAGCCGCTGGAGCCCGCCGACGCGGTCCGGATGTTCATGGAGCGCGCCGCCGCCGCGACCCCCGGCTTCCCGCGCGACCCGGAAGCGCCGGAGGAGCCCGAACGCCGGGCCGTCGCCGAGATCTGCCGCCGCCTCGACGGCATCCCGCTCGCCTTGGAGCTCGCCGCCACTCGCGTACGGGCCCTGGGCGTTAGGGAGTTGGCGGCGCGGCTCAACGACCGCTTCCGGGTGCTGACCTTCGGGCAGCGCGGCGCCCCGGCCCGCCAGCAGACGCTGCGGGCGGTGATCGACTGGAGCTGGGAACTGCTCAGCGCACCCGAACGCATCGTCCTGCGCCGCCTCGCCGCCCACAGCGACGGCTGCGACCTGGCCGCCGCCGAGGCGGTCTGCGCGGGGGACGGCGTCACCGGGGACGAGGTGCTCGACCTGGTCACCCGGCTGGTCGACCGGTCCCTGGTGGTCGTGATGGCCGGGCCGACCGGCCCCCGCTACCGGCTGCTGGAGTCCGTCGCCGCGTACGCGACCGAGCGGCTCCACGAGATGGAGGACCTCACCGCCGTACGGGACCGCCATCTGCGCCACTACCGGGCCCTGGCCGAACACGCCGAGCCCCAGCTGCGCGGCGCCGGGCAGCGGCCCTGGCTGGCCCGGCTGGACGCGGAGGCCGGCAACCTGCGCGCGGCGCTCGACGAGGCGGTGCGCCGGGCGGGGGCGACGGAGCCGGAGGAAGCGGTCCGGCTGGCCACCGCGCTGGCCTGGTGGTGGCTGCTGCGCGGCCGTCTCACCGAGGCCCGTCGCAGCCTGGGCGCGGTACTGGACGTGACGGACGGCCCGCCTGAACTCGTGCTGCTGCACGCCGCGTTCGCGCGCCTCACCGGAGATGCCGGAGCAGCGGCCGACCCGGCGGACGGCCGTGGGCCCGCCTCCACCGCCGACGCCGTCCCCGACCCCGTACGCCGGGCCCGTGCGCTCTGGCTCTGCGCGTACGGCCTGTTCAGCGCGGGCGACACGGCCGGGAGCGGCGAGCTGAACGCGCGCGCCCTCGCCCTGTTCACCACCGCGGCGGACCGGTGGGGCATCGCCGCCGCACTCGGCCTGCGCGCGACGCTCGCACTGGTCCGCGGCGACCTCAGCGGGCTCGGCCGCGACGGAACGCGCAGCGCCCTGACCTTCCGCGAACTGGGAGACCGGTGGGGCGAGTTGCAGACGGTCTCCGCGCTGGCCGCGCTCGCCGAGATCAAGGGCGCGTACGAGGACGCGGAGTACCGTCAGCACGAAGGGCTGAAGATGGCCCGCGAGTTGGGGCTCAAGGCCGAGGTGTCCGCGCGGCTCTCCGGGCTCGGCCGGCTCGCGCTGCTCGCCCGCGACTTCGGCCGCGCCCGCGACCTGCACGAACAGGCGCGCCGGATCGCCGCCGAACAGGGCTACAAGTACGGCGAGATCCACTCCGAGATGGGGATCGCCCTCGGCGCCCGCCGCTCGGGCGACCTCGACGCGGCCGAGGCGCATCTGCACCACATCCGCGACGGCTACGCCGACGTCTCCTCGCAGGCGGGCGACCACCTGCTCCTGGCCGAGCTGGGCTTCGTCGCCGAGCTGCGGGGCGACGCGCACGGGGCGGCGGCCCACCACCTTCAGGGCCTGGAGATCGCCCGCGCCCTCGCCGAGCCCCGCGCCCTGGCCCTCTCCCTGGAGGGTCTCGCCGGTGCTGCCGCCCTCCTCGGCCCGGGGCCCGCCACCACCCGTGCGGCCGCCCTGCTGGGCGCGGCGGCGGCCGCCCGCCGCCGGGCCGGGGCCCCGCTGCCGCCCGCCGAACGCGCCGACGTCGACCGGGTCACCGCGGCGGCGCGGGGCGCGCTGGGGGCGGAGGCGTTCTCGGAGGCGTACGAGAGGGGGGCCCGACTGGCCCCGGAGGAGGCGGCCGACCTGGCTCGTACCGCATGCTTCCCGGAGCGCTGACAGGCCCTAGCGACCGTCGGGCGGGCAGATCCGGTCCGGCAGCCAGACGGGGAAGCCCCGGCGTTCGTCCTCGGACAGGTCGCGGCCGAGGGTGTCGCACAGTTCCCTCTTCCAGAGCTTCGGGTCGAGTTGGAGGATGTTCAGCACGTCTCCCTCGATGCGCCGGAGCAGCGTCCTGCCGTCGTGGGACGCCCCCAGGAACTCCTGTTCCTCCGCGAACACGTAGGAGTCGCCGCGGTCCTCGGGGTTCGCCACGTCCTGGAACCGGATGGAGTTCCCGTTGGCCAGGAAGTACTCCGAGCTGTCCGCCCGGAAGCCGTGCTGGAAGCCGCCGAACCGGTCCAGCGGCCCGACCGGACCGAGCACCCTGCGCGGGGACTGCCCCTCCCGCCGCACCGACCACACCTCCAGCATGAACCCCTTGGTCTGCACGACGGCGAAATCACCGCTCCGGTCGAGCACGGCGGTGCTGACGCCGGGTCCCAGCCTGACCTGGAGCGTCCTGTTCTCCCTGCCCGTGCGCAGCGAGACGGCACGGACGACCGGATCACCGGCGATCAGGAGCTGTACGTGTCCCGGCTCGGGGTGGAAGGAGGCGGTGAACGGACCGCGGCCCTTCCCGGCGAACCCCAGGTCGCGGACGTCGAGCGGCTTCGACAGTCGTCGGCCGTCCCGGGCGTTCCAGTGCTCGATGACGCTGCCGGAGACGGTCAGCAGCTCCTCGCCCGGGCCGAAGAAGACCCGCACCATCGTGTCCTTGGGAGGCGGCTCGGTCACGATGTCGGTGGCCGTCCGCAGGGAGGGAAGCTCCCAGACCCGGACCTTGTCCGTTCCGACGAGGTCGGCGGTCAGCGTCGCGTTCCGGCCGGTCCTCACCGCCGGCGGACCCTGTCCGAACTCCGACCATGCCTTCCTCGATGGCCGTTTCACCTCCTTGACGACGGTCGGCCCCTCCGCGTCCATGCGCACGATGCCCAGGCTGTCGCCGTCCTCCCCGAGCCGGACCACCGTCTCACCCCCCTGGCCCCAGGCCGCACCGCTGATCAGCGCCGGCGGGCTGTCGGCCTCGACGGTCCTCCAGCCCAGGGGGCGACCGGTCACCGAGGTCTCGTCCCGGACGATCAGCACGGGCTCCTCCGGATCGCCCACGAGGGACAGGTCCTCGTCCTGGCGTTCGGGCAGGTTCGTGGGCCCCAGGGCCTCCCGGACCTTGCTCCCCGGCCGCGTCCTGACGACATGCCAGGTGGCCCCCACCGTGCGGACCGCGAAGTGGTCCCCCGTACCGTCGGCCGCGATGCTCTTGCACGAGCTGGAGAGCTCTCCGGTCGGGTGCCGGGTGAGCACCCGCCCGTCCGCCACGCGGACGGCCTCGTACCCGACGCCGGCCCCCGAACGCCCCTCCCGGCAGACGGTCAGCACCGCGCCGTTGCCCGACAGGGCGAAAGCGGGGACCGTCGACGCACGGACGCCCGCCGCCAGCTCCCGCGTCTCTCCCGTGCCGGTGTCCACCGCCACCAGTGAGGCGGTCCCGGCCTTCTCCTGCGCGGCGTCGGGGCGCACGTGAGCCACGAGCGTGTCGCTGTCCGGCCCGAACCACACGCGGTCGATCGCGGGCAGCCGCCCGGGCGGCTCCCGCGTCCGCCGGGTCGTCAGTTCCCGGATCCGTACCTTCCCGTCGGTCGCGGTGACCACCTCGCGGGCGTCCGGGGAGAAGTCCGCCAGACCGAGGCGTTGGTCGAAGGACGTCCCCGGCTCCCCGAACTCCTCACCGCGGATATCCTGCTCCCTGCCCAGCACCGCTGCGTCGTCGGCCCCCGCCGGGTCCACGTCGTGCCAGAACAGAGTGCCGCCGTCCTCGGTGGACAGGTAGGCGATCCTGCGGCCGTCCCTGCTGACCATCGGGAAGAAGACCTGCTCGGCGAGGGGGAGCCGGGCCCGTACGACCCGCTCGCCGGCGCCCCGGACGAAGAGCACGGCGCCCCCCTTCGAGCTCGTCGACCCTCCGGCCTTGGTCGTCACGAGGACCACGCGGCCGTCCGAGCTCGTCGCCACCTGGTCGATCAGGGCTTCGGTCCCGGACAGGGCCCACCTGTCCGCCATGAAGTGGTCGTAGCGGCGCAGCAGCGCGTTGCGGGCCTCCTGGGTGGGGGAGAGGTCGTGGGCCGCCATGGCGACCAGGGCGGCGCCCCCCGGGTCCCGCCGCGCCAGGTCGTCCGAGAGGGTCGCCAGCGAACGCGACCGCCCCTCCGCCTCCCGTTGCGCGCTGTCCCGCGACTCCTGGACCAGGAAGGTACCGAGCCCCACGACGAGCGCGAGGACGAGTGCGGCGGCGCCCCAGGCGACCCGCGTCCGGGTCCGGCGCAGACGTCGGCGCCGTCCGGCGAGGTCGATGAACGCACGTTCCCGCGAGGAGAGTTCGGCCTCGCGGGCCCGTAGCCGCCGGGTCAGGGAACCCAGCTGGACCGGACCGGGCAGCAGGTCCGGGGAGCGCCCCGCCTTCTCCCACCGGTCGAGGTCGTGGCGCAGCTCCGCCCGGGCCGCCAGCAGGTCGGCGTCGGTGCGTACCTGCTCGGCGAGCGTCGGCCAGGCGCTGATGAGGGCTTCGTGAGCGAGCTCGGCCGTCTGCGGTTCGCCCTGCTCGCCGCGCAGCACCAGCAGCCGCCGCTCGGCCAGGGACCGGGCGATCCGCCACCGCGCCCCGCCCGCCTCCTCGCGGGTGATCATCCGGCGTAGCGGGGCCTCGCTGCCGGGCAGCACCCGGACGAGCCCGGTGAGCAGCCGCAGCGCGTCGGCCTCGTCCGCCGGGCGTACGCACTCCCGCCACGCCTGTTCCGCGTGGCGCGCCAAGGCGCCGTGGACCCCGCCGATCTCGTCGTACGTCGTCCGGCGCAACCGGCCTCCGGACTGCCGGTCCCACAGCTGGGTGAGGACGAAGCCGAGCAGGGGCAGGATGCCGGGCGCGCCCCCGGCGTCGTCCAGGATGCGCTGCTCCAGCCCGGGTTCGTACGCCACGGCCGGCAGATGCCTGACCGGCTCGCCGATCACGTCCGCGAGCTGGTCCCCGGACATCGGGGTGAGCGGGACGGTGGTCCCGTCCTTCAGCGCCGGCCCCATGACGGGGTGGCTGAGCGCCGCGTCAACGAAGTCCGCGCGCAGGGTGAGCAGGACGCGCACGTTGCTGGGCTCCGCCTTCGGGAAGAGCAGCCGGACGGCCTCCGCCACCTCGTCCTCGGTGCGGTCCAGGAGGGCCTCGGCCTGGTCGACGACGACGAGCACCCGGGCTGCCGCGGGTCCGAGTGCGCGGTGGAGGGTGTCGGCCAGTCCGTGCTCCGCCAGCTGCGCCTCCACGAGCCCGGCGCTCCGCGCCGCCTCCGGAGCGCGCGCCGGCCGGTACAGCTCGGTGGCGAGCGCGGAGCGCAGGGAGAGGACGTGCCCGGCGTTGACGACCAGGACCGCGTACCCCGCCTCCCGCATCCTCGGTGCCGCCCCGGCCAGCGCCAGCGAGGACTTGCCGCAGCCGGAGGGTCCGTACAGGGTGACGGGCGACCGGTCGCCGTGCAGGGCGTCGACCACCTCCTCGATGTCGGGGCCCCGCCCGAAGAAGACGTCGGCGTCGGCCTCCTGGAAGGTGGCGAGGCCGCGGAAGGGGGTGGGCGGGGTGACGAGGGGCACGAGCTCGGGCAGCGCGTCCAGCAGCGTCCGCGTCCGCAGGGCGAACGCCTGCTGGGCGTCGCGTCCGGGCCCGGCGGCCACCATCAGCCCGACGGCCGCCCCGAGTTCGTCGTCCCAGACGGGGCTGCCGCTGAAGCCCGGCCTGACGTGCACGCCCTCGCCGTCGCCTCGGGAGAGCTGGATCCATCCCTCCCGGGTCGGCCCCCGGAACGTACCGCTGTGCCAGATGCCGCCGGGGTGGTCGTCGGTGAAGCCCACCGCCCGGGCGGCGTGGTGCCACACGCCCTGCGCCGGGTCGACCAGGGGCAGCGGCCGGGCGCCGGGTATCGGTTCCCGCAGCCGCAGGAGAGCCATGTCACCGGTCCGGTCGGACTCGACGGGTATCCAGCGCCGCACCTCGGCCGTGCGGGCGCCGCCGCCGTCCCGGTCGCCGGTGTCCGCGGCGTGCCCGGCCAGCGGCAGGTCGACGACGACTTCGGCCCCGGGCTCCACGGTCGCGTCCCGGGGCTGGTCGAGGGCGTCGGAGACCACATGGGCGCAGGTGAGCACGAGATGGTCGGTGACCAGGAAGCCCGCTCCGGCGATGACCCCGTCCCGGCCCTTGACGCGGACGACGGCGCGGACGAGGGCCGCCTCGGGGCCGTACGCGGGGTCGAAGTGCCCTGCCGCACGCTCACGGGGCGCCCGACGCTCGTCCGCGTCCCTGTCCTGCGGTCCGTGTGTCACTGGGCCCCCACCCGTATCAACTGCCCTGCCCGCCACCAGTATCGGCGCCGCCGGCCGGCTCGTCGCGCCTGTTCCAGGTCAGGGTGACGGCGAAATTGGCCGCCGTCGCGGTGCTGGCGATGACGACGTCCGCCTCGGCGGACAGGGAGACCCCGAACTCCAGGGTGATCTCGTCCGGGGCCTGGGCCATGCCGGAGAAGCGGCCCACGAAGCTCTCCGCCACCGGCCGTACGGTGTCCAGCATCTGCCCGAGCGTCCGCTCGGCGCGGGCCACCGTGCGGCCGCCCCGCCCCACGCGGACGAGCGCCTCGTCCACCTCGCGGATCTGGACCCGGACGGTCTCGTCGCTGCCGTCGCCCAGGGGCACTTCCACCGTGTGGACGGGGCGTTCGCTCATGGCGGTACTCCAATGCTCGGGAGCTGACGAGCGTAGCGACAGCGGCTCGGCGGGCGCCGGGCGCCGGGCGATGTGGTTCATGCACGGCGCGCGACGGCCGTATTGCCGGGCTGGGCCACCTCGGACACCGCCCCCTACACCGGCAACGGCACGTCCTTCGCGGCGCCGCACGGCCCTACGCCGTTCCGGGGAGGATGCACGGAAGGTGAGCGGACGTGGGAGGGGGATCACGCTCCGTGCCAGGGGTCCCGGCACACCCGGCGGGGCATGCCCCCTGTGGTGCGGTGATGCGGCTCACCGCCGACGTACCCATGAGGTATCCGCGGGTTACACAGCGGTTACGTGGTGCCCCGCCACCTTCGGCCACGTGACCCAGGTCGCAGTCGCCCCACCCGATTTATGGCGTCGGTGGACCGGGCACCGCATCGGCGGGCAAGCCGGTGTCCGGAGCACCTAGGCATGCCACCCGCCCGGCCCGCACCGTAGGGAACGAAGGTCCCAGACGCGCAGCCGAGAGGGAAGGTACAGGGATGAGTTCCGCTGCTCTTTACACAGACAACCGTTTGTCGGGCGAGCAGTACCGCCTGCCGCCCGACGCGGCCGGAGTGGAAGACATCGTGCTCGGCGAGCTCGGATCGCGCCTGTTCCTCTCCCTGCCGCGCAGCGACCAGCGCCGGCGCGGGATGCACTACCTGCAGGCGCTGATCGCGGCGGAGGGCCGCAAGTCGATACGGAACATCGCCGCCGTCCTGGGCGGCAGCGCGACGGAGCAGAGCCTGCACCACTTCGTCGCCAGTTCCACCTGGGGCTGGAAACCGGTCCGCCGCGCACTGGCCGAACACGTGGTGCGGGTCGCCCCGCCGCAGGCGTGGGTCGCCCGGTCCATGGTCATCCCGAAGGCCGGGGAGAACTCGGTCGGGGTGGAGCGCCAATTCCTTCCGTATACGGGTCAGGTGCTCAACGCGCAGTACGCCGTGGGGGTGTGGGCCGCGTCCGAGGCCGGCAGCTTCCCCGTCAACTGGCGACTGCACCTCTCCGACGCCTGGCTGGAGGACGGGGCCCGCCGCACCCAGGCGTCCATACCGGACGCCGTGGCATCGGAGTCGCCGGCCGACTGCGCCCACGAGGCCTACCTGGGCATGATGCGGAGCTGGGGTCTGCCGGACTGCCCGGTGGTGCTCGACGGCCACGGCGCCGACGCCGCGGACGCGGCGGCCACCGTGCGGGCGTACCACGCGGCCGGCGTACGGGTGCTGTCCCGGGTGCCGGGCAGCACCCGGCTGCACGCCACCGACCCGCTGCTCCGCGGCCGGGTCGGGGCGTCGACCGCGCACCACATCATGGCGGCCGCCCGGGACCTGCGCCGGCCGGTGGCCTGGCGCGGCCACGGGCCGGGGCGCCCCGCCCACCGGGGTCTGGTCGCCGTGGTCCGGGCGCGCATGCCGAGCACGGTGCGGGAGCCGCGCCGGCCCCGTGGTGAGCTGGTGCTGCTCGGTGTGGGCGAGCAGGGACGGGCCTGGCCCGCCGAACTGTGGCTGACGAACATGACGGACGCCCCGCCGGCCGAACTCCTGCGGCTCACCCGGCTCGTCGACCGGGTGGACCACGACTTCCGGGAGACCGCCGAGCGGGTGGGCATCCGCGACTACACGGGCCGCTCCTTCGCCGGCTGGCACCGCCACGTCACCCTCGCGTCCGCCGCGCACACCGTGGTCGCCCTCAGCCGGGCGGGACAGGGCGTGTCCGGCGGATCGTAGCGAGGGTCACGACGCCCGGCCGGCATCCACCGGGTGGTTCACTCCACGTCCCCGCCGGGGCGGGAACCGTCCGCGTGCAGTTCCCGCCCCATCAGCGCCGTCCTCATCCGCCGCAGCTTCAGGGCGAGTTGAACCTCCAGGGCCCGGTCGGGATGCTGCCAGCCGTCACCCAGCAGTTCACTGACCCGCTCCAGCCGGCGCGCGACGGTGTTGGGGTGCACGTGCAGTTCCTTCGCCGCGTGGGTGGGGGATCCGCAGGCGCTGAAGAAGGCCTCCAGTGTGTCGGTGAGCTGGGTGAGCCGCTGGTGGTCGTAGCGCGCCACCGGGCCGATCACCGAATCGATGAACCCGTCCACGTCGTGGTCGTCGGAGACGAGCAGGCCGAGGAACCCGAGCTCGGACGCGGCGGCCGACCGGCCCGACAGGCCCAGCGCGGCCATCACCTCCAGACAGCGCAGCGCCTCCAGATAGCTCCGGTGGATCGGGGCCGCCCCGGAGACCGGCCCGGCGGCGCTGACCGTCACCAGGTGCCGGAGCAGCGGGGAGAGGTCGTTGTGCACCTCGCGGGCGACTTCGGCCGCGTCGGTGCCGGGCAGCAGGAAGACCACCCGGCCCGACTGCTCCGACTTCAGCCCGTCCTTGCGATGGGCGTAGGAGGAGGCCCAGATCATCGCCTTGCGCCGGGCGTCGCCCACCGGACTGGCGACCACGATGACGTAGGACTCCTCCAGGGCGACGCCCAGCTTCCGGGCCCGCCGGTCCAGCTCCCTCGTGGAGCGGGTGCGGTTGACGAGGTCGTCCAGGAATCCGTCGCGGGCCTGGCTCTCCATGACGATGCCGTGGTTGTTCCGCATGAGCAGCAGGACGGCGGTGGCCTGTGCCACCAGGCCCAGCAGCCGGATGCCGGACTCCCACAGCGGACGTTCGGTGCGCAGCAGCAGCGCGCCCAGGTTCTCGTCGCCCATCAGGACCGGGGCCGCCCACACACCGTTCTTGACCCGGATCGCCTTCCCCGCGGCGTGGGCGTCCATCATCGCCCGGGAGATCATGAGGTGGTCGTCGGGCTGGGCCCCGGCCGTGGTGGCCAGGACCGTGCCGTCGCCCGAGCAGACGGTCAGGGCCCCGCCGAGGCCGTCGGACGCTTCCTCCACCAGGCTCTGCAGATCGCACCCGGAGAGCACCTGGGACATGAGGAACTCGTTGATGTCCCCGACTTCCTGCCACTGCCGGTAGCCGGCCTCCGCCTCGTCGGTGCGCCGCTGGAGCATCTCCATCTCCGCGGCGGTCCGGTCCATCAGCCACGCCTTCTCGATGACGGCACCGGCGAGATCGCCCAGCGAGCTCATCAGGGACACCTCGTCCGCGGAGAAGTGGCGGGGTTCGCGGTCGGCGACGTGCAGCACACCGAAGGGACCGCTGCCGTGGCTCAGCGGGACCGCCATGATGCCGCGCAGCTCCTCGGCCCGCACCATCTCGTCCAGCCGCTCGTGGTGGGGGAAGCGCGCGTCGCTGAGATAGTCCGCGCTCCAGAAGGGGGCCGAGGTGGTGAGGACGTCACTGCTCCCGGCGCCGTGCGGGATCTGCATCCCCACGTGGAACGACGACACGTGCCCGTCACTGGCCTCGACCCGGGCCGTGCCCTTCTCCGAGGTGAGCAGGGTGATGTAGGAGATGTCCGCGCCGAGCAGCATCCGGGCCCGGCGGGTGGTCACCTTGAGCAGCGTCTTCAGGTCATAGGGCGCGGACAGCTCGCGGGCGATGTCCACGAGTGCCGACAGGCTGGCTTCGCGCTGCTGCCGCCGGTCGAGCTGGGAATAGATGTGCAGGCCAAGTTTCCGCGCGTTTTCCAATCGGTCCAATTGCGGTCCCGGCATTCCCGCGGAACGGGCCATCGTGAGGAGCGATTCGAATCGGTCGGGCGGCGCGTCGGAGGCCAATAGTTCCAGTATGGCGACAGCGTCGATGTTCGCCTCGGCTTCGTGTCTTAACACGTGATCCCCCGTTGTGCGGCCCGGCAGCGTCTCTGGTCAGCGGCCTCGGCGCGGCCCGTGCGGTCGCGTCACCACTGGAGCCCCTGCACCGGTCAGAAGAGTAATATGCCCTGATCTTCAGGGGGAGGTGGTCCGGGCACCGTAGAACGGCGCGAAGAGGTAGGCAGCGCACTTTCCGCCTAATTGCCGACCGGGTCAGGGGGTGGCCGGGCACCCGGTTGAAAGGTGAATCAAGAGGGCGGGACAGCCGTCCGCGGCGGCGGTGAACCGGACGGTGAACAACTCCCGGCGCATACGCCACAGGCGTATGGCGTTTCCGGTGGTGCGACCGGATCAGGTCAGGTCGAGCGTTTCCGGGGCGCGACCGGATCAGGTCAGGTCGAGTGTTCCCGGGGTGCGACCGGATCAGGTCAGGTCGAGCAGGACCAGCTCCTGACGTGAGCCCACGCCGAGCTTCGGATACGCCTTGTAGAGGTGGTGCTCGACCGTGCGCGGGCTGAGGAAGAGCTGGGCGGCGATCTCCCGGCTGCTGCTGCCGTCCTTCGCCAGCCGCACCACCTGGAGCTCCTGCGGTGTCAGGCGGTCGATCAGGTTGTCCGCCGGCATCCGCGCGGCCACCGTGTGCTCGCCGGCGGCCTGCAGTTCGGCACCGGCCCGCCGCATCCAGGGCTCCGCCCGCAAGCGCTCGAAGGTGGCCAGCGCGGAACGCAGCTGCCCGCGCGCCTCGTTGCGCCGCCGGGCCCGGCGCAGCCACTCCCCGTACAGCAGCTCGGTACGGGCCCGTTCGAAGGGCCGGCCGCCCTTCTCGTGCAGGTGCAGCGCCTGGGTGAACAGCTCCGGCCGGTCGGTGAGGAGCGCCCGGCACCGGAGCGCCACCGCCTGCGCCCAGGGCGCGGTGGTCGCGGCGGTCCGGGGCCGCGCCCCGGCCCGCGCCCAGTTCTCGAAGTGGCGCAGCGCCTCCTCGGCCCGCTCCGGCCGCCCGAGCCGCACCGCCGCCTCGACCTGGTCCGCCGCGGTGGACAGGGAGAGCCAGGTGTACCGGTCGGGGCCGGGCGGCGGCGGGTCCAGCCGGGTGAGGGCCGCGTCGAAGTCGCCCAGGCCCAGGTCGAGCAGGACGAGCGCGCAGTCCACCCCGGTGCGCAGCGCCCCGGGCGTGGCGTCGGCGAGTTCGCGCACGCGCCCCGCGTCCCCCTCGACGGCCGCGATCCGCGCGCGTACCGCCCCCAGCCGGGCCAGGCGCTGGCGCATCCCGGTGTCCCGGGCGATCTCCTCCGCCTCCGTCACCGCGGCCTCGGCGTCCCGGTGGCGTCCTGCCAGCACCTGAGCCTGAGCCAGGACGTCCAGGGCGTAGGGGAGTTCGCCGATCAGTGCCTGGGAGCGGCACCACCGCACCTCCGCCGCCGCCAGGTCGAGCGTCGCCTCGTCGTCGCCGAGGATCGTCCCGCAGGTGAGCGCGAGCATCCGGACGGCCTGCTCGTCGACGGCACGGGTGTCGGGTGCGTCGAGCCGCCCCTCCAGGAACCGCGCGAGCAGCGGCAGCCCGTGCTCGGCGTCGTCCTCGCAGAGCCGCTCCAACCCCTCGACCAGCCCGTCGGCGCACGAGCCCGCCGCGAGCCGTCCGGCGGCGGCGCGCACCGCGTCCCCGTCACCGGCCAGCCAGCCGTAGGCGGCGGCGGTGCGCAGCAGGCCGGCCGTCCCAGGGGCGGCGGCCTCCCCGACCCGTGCCAGCAGGCCGCGGGCCGCCTCGCTCCGGTCGCCCGCCTCGAAGACGACCGCCGCGCGCACCGAGGCGATCCGGGCCCCGAGAGCCGGGTCCTGCGTGGTGGCGTCGGCCTCCTCGGCGAGTCGGTCCGCCTGCGCGCCGTGGCCCGCCGCGAGCGCCAGCTCGGCCGCGTCGGCCAGCCAGGAGCAGCGCTGTCCGTGGTCGGTGGTGATCCGGGCCGCATGCCGGAAGAGACCGGAGGCCGCGGCGTACGCGGTACGGACCCGGGCACGCCCGGCCGCCGCGGCCAGCTCCAGGGCCGCCTCCTGGTCGGGCTCGGTGGCCACCGCCAGCAGATGCCGGGCGCGGCAGTCGGGGTCGGCCGCGGCCTCGGCCAGCGCCCGGTGCACGGCGATCCGGCGGGCCAGCACCGACCCCTGGTACGTCGCCGAGGCGATCAGCGGATGCCGGAAGGTGACGGTGCCGTCCATGACGTACATCAGGCCGGTCCGCTCGGCCTCCTCCAGATCGCCGAGGTCCACACCCAGCAGCTCCGACGCCCGCAGCAGCAGGGGCAGATCACCGCGCCCCTCGGCCGCCGCGATGAGCATCATCAGCCGGGTGCGCTCCGGCAGCCTGCCGATCTGCGACCGAAAGGCCGAGAACACGCGGTCCGCGACCGGCAGGGGGGTGTGCTGGTGCGGCTGGTCGCGCCGTGCGGCGTCGAACTCGATGAGCGCGAGCGGGTTCCCCGCGGACTCGGTGATGATCTGGGAGTGCAGCGCGGGGGCTCTGCCCCGGTCCGCGAGCAGCCTGGAGGAGTCCTCGAAGTCCAGTCGGGAAAGCCGCAGTTCGGGGATGCCCGGGGCGGTGAAACCGTCGTCCCGGCCGGCCAGCACCATCGCCACGCCCTCGGCGGCCAGCCGGCGGGCGGCGAACAGCAGGGCCTCGGCCGTCGCCTGGTCCAGCCACTGGGCGTCGTCGACCAGGCAGAGCAGGGGGCCGTCCTCGGCGAGATCCGCCAGGACGGTGAGGACCGCGAGTCCGGTGAGGAAGCGGTCCGGTCCGCGCTGCTCCCGCCCGGTGCCGAGGACCGCCCGCAGCGCGGCGGCCTGCGGCTCGGGCAGGGCGTCCAGCCGGGCCTGCACCGGCCAGAGCAGCTGGACGAGGCCGCCGAAGGCCAGATCCGCCTCCGGTTCGACACCGGTGACCCGTAAGACGCGCAGCTCGCGGCCGTCGTCCCCGTCGGGCTGTGCGGCCGTCCCGGCGAGCCAGTCGAGCAGGGCCGTCTTGCCGATCCCCGCCTCACCGCGTACCAGCAGGGCGCCGCTGCGGCCGGCCCGCGCGTCCGCCACCAGCTGCTTCAGCCGCTCCTGTTCGGTGGTTCGCCCGTACAGCACCGACGTCCCCCTCCACCCGCTCCACGACCCCGCCCGCATACCACCGGTATACGGTCCCATGTTACGTACCCGTGAATACGTACCCGGAGCAGTAGAGACTACGGATTCCCGGCGTGAGCGCCGCTCCTACCGTTGTGATCAGGACATCGACCGATGATCACGCACCGATGGAGGAGACCATGGACGAGCTGTTCGCGCCGCTGCGAGTCGGCAAGATGACCCTGCCGAACCGTCTGGTGATGGCGCCCATGACCCGCAGCCGCTCCGCCGACCGCTCCGTGAACGCGCTCACCGCCGAGTACTACGCCCAGCGGGCCGGGGCCGGGCTGATCATCACCGAGGGCACCCAGCCGAGCGTGATCGGCCAGGGCTACATCGACACCCCCGGTCTGCACTCGGCGGAGCAGGCCGAGGCCTGGCGCGGCGTGACCGACGCGGTGCACGCCGCCGGCGGCCGGATCTTCGTCCAGCTCATGCACTCCGGCCGGGTCGGCCACCCCAGCCTCTACCCGGACGGGGCGCTCCCGGTGGCGCCCTCGGCCATCGCCACCGGCGGGCAGATGTACACCCCCGACGGCATGGTCGACCACCCCGTCCCGCGCGAGATGACCCTGGAGGACATCGCGCGGACGGTGGAGGACTTCGTCTCCGCCGCCCAGCACGCGGTGGACGCCGGATTCGACGGGGTGGAGCTGCACGGGGCCAACGGCTACCTGATCCAGCAGTTCCTCGCCGACGGCTCCAACCACCGCACCGACGTCTACGGCGGCTCGGTGGAGAACCGGGTGCGGTTCGCCGACGAGGTCGCGCGGGCCGTCAGCGACGCCATCGGCCCCGAGCGCGTGGGCATCCGCATCTCCCCCGGATCCACCAGCGAGGGCGTCAGCGAGAGCGACCCGGCCGAGCTGTACCGCACGCTGATCCGCACCCTGGCCCCGTACAACCTCGCCTATGTGCACATCATGGAGTTCGGCCACCGCGAGGTCACCGAGCTGATCCGGGCCGAGTGGCCGGGCACGCTGATCCTCAACCCGCACAAGACCGGTACGGAGGCCTCGGTGACCCCCGAGGCCGCGTTGGAGGTCCTGCAGGACGACCTCGCCGACGCGGTCAGCCTCGCCTCGCTCTGGCTCGCCAACCCGGACCTGGACCGGCGCATCCGGGTCGGCGGCCCGTTCAACCCGCCGGAGCCGAGCACCTTCTACGGCGGCGACCACCGCGGCTACACCGACTACCCCACGCTGTCCGCCTGACCCCGCGCGGGCCCGGCACCGGGCCGCCCGGTGCCGGGCCCGCGCGGAGACCGCCCGACCTATCCCTCACCCCTGGAGGACCGATGAGTGAATCCCTCGCGGGTCCGGGCACCGCGCGCCCCGCGGACGCGGACACCCCGCCCCCCGACAGCCCCCGCATCCCCACCTACTGGCTGGGGCTGATGGCCGGACCGCTCTCGTTCGGCATCGCCGGACCCGCGCTGGTCCTGGACGACATCGCCCGTGACCTGTCCACCACCACCGGAACCGTCACCTGGGGCGTGACCGCCTTCGGCTGGGGCATCGCGGTGGGCACGCCCCTGATGACCGGCCTGCTGCGGCACCGCGGAGCACGGGCCGCGCTCGCCGCCTGCGGAGCGCTCGTCCTGCTCGGCGCGCTCCTGGTGCTCACCGTGCCGCTGCTGCCGGCCGTCATCATCGGCTGCGCGCTCCAGGCGCTCGGCACCGCCGGTCTGACCTCCATCGCGATGAGCCTGACGAACTCCGCCCGCTCGATGGGCTTCGTCACCGCCTCGCTCGCGGTGGTCGGCTCCACCGCGCCGCTGGTCGGCTCGCTGGCCAACGACGTGCTGAACTGGCAGGCCACCCTCGCCCTGCCCGCGATCAGCCTGATCGGTCTGCTCGTCGTCATCGGGCGGGCCTCCACCAGGCCGACCTCGACCGCCCCCTTCGACGGGCTCGGCGCGGTGCTGCTCACCGCGGTGGTCACGGCCCTGGTCTTCGTCCCACACCATCCGGCGGTCGCCGGGGTCCTGTCGGTGGTGACGATCGCCGCGCTCGTGTGGCACCTGCGGCGCAAGCCGCAGGGGTTCGTCCCGGCCGTGGTGGTACGCAGCCCCGTCTTCCTGATCTCCTCGGTGCTGGCCTTCCTGCTCGCGGCGGTCAACTTCGGGCTGATGTTCGCGGTGCCGGACGCCCTCTCGGAGCACACCTCGTGGTCGAGCGGCACGATCGGCGTGGCCATGGTGTGGCCGCTGCTGCTGGGCGGTGCGCTGTCGTGGCTGGTGGTCGCCCTCTCGGCGAAGGTGGGCCGGCAGCCGGTCATCATCACCCTGGTCGCCCTGAGCGTCGCGGGGGTGGTGCTGGCCTCGGTGAGCGCCGTCGCGGTCCTGCTCCTGCTGGCGCAGGCCCTCGCCTCGATCGCGGCCGCCTCCGGGCAGGGCGTCTTCGCGGTGCACTCCACCAAGGCCGTGCCCGACGAGGAACGGCCCGCGGCGATCGGGCTGTTCAACCTCTGCTACCTGCTCGGCGCGGCCTTCGGGCCGGCGATCGTCTCGCTGCTGTAGGACTCGGCGCGCGACGGCGAGGGCCCCGGCACCAGGTGCCGGGGCCCTCGCCGGGTGCGGGGGGCGTTCAGAGGTCGCTCTCCCCCCGGTGCAGGAAGGCCAGGAGCAGCGAGACGTCCTCGTCGGTCAGGGTGAGGCCGAACTTCTCCCGCAGGGCGGCCACCACCTGCTCGGGGCTCAGCACCGCCCGTTCGGTGCGCCCGTCCGGGTGGTCGGTGACCAGGACGTCGTTGCGCAGCCGGTGACGTACGGTCTCCGAGCCCCGCTGCGCCACGAGCCGGTTGACGAACGGGGAGCCGGGCCGGGTGGAGCTGACGTAGTGGGCCGCCCGGTAGTCGACCTCGTACTGGCGCTCCGGCCGGAAGGCGTACAGATCGGTCCAGCCGCCGTCACGGCCCTGGGCCCGCAGTACCCAGTGGTCGTCGTCGACGCCCAGCTCCCAGCTCCAGCCCGCCACGGTGCTCCGCGCGCCCTCGCGCAGCGGGATCGGCTCGATGAGCCCCGCGTAGCCGTAGCCGGGGTCGGCCAGCCACACCGTGTCCGGCTCGTCCGCCGCCCTGACCAGCAGGGAGGTGTGCGAGCGGAAGCGGCGCCGGGTGTCGCCCTCCCGGATGCGCGAGAGCACCCGCACGACGGGAAAGCCGAGGCGGTCCAGGACGGCGGCGAACAGCAGGTTGTTCTCGTAGCAGTAGCCGCCGCGTCCGGAGCGGACCAGTTTCCGCTCCAGGTCCGCCATGTCGAGCGACACCGGGCGGCCCACCGCGATGTCGACGTTCTCGAAACAGATGGTGCTCATGTGCGCCCGGTGCAACTGCTGAAGGGTCTTCAGCGAGTCGTCCCGCGCGCCCTCGTAGCCGACCCGCGACAGGTAGGCGTCGAGATCGAGCCTGTCCGCACCCCACTCGGGCGAGTGGTCGACGTCGACAGGCAGCCCGGTGGCGTACATCCGGTCATCACTCCTTCAGGGGGTCGACAGCGGTCGGGGCGTGCCGGGGCGCGTCACGCCTCGACCCGGACCCCGTACACGGTGACCCAGGTGTTGAACTCGACCAGCCGCTCCATCACCGCGCGCGTCCCCCACAGCCCGCCGAGCCCGGCGTACGACTCCAGCGGCTTGTCCAGCAGCCGCTGGATGGACTCGGCCGGCACCAGGGCCAGCACCGGCGAACCCTCGTCCAGCAGGGCGGCCACCTTCTCCCGCAGCGCCCGGACGTACTCCAGGTCCTGGGTGGAGGGGTAGGGGCTCTTCTTGCGGGTCAGCACCGACTCCGGGAGCACGTCCGCGACCGCCGCGCGCAGCAGGCTCTTCTCGCGTCCGTCGAAGTTCTTCATCTCCCACGGCACGTTGAAGACGTACTCCACGAGCCGGTGGTCGGTGAAGGGGACGCGGACCTCCAGGCTGGCGGCCATGCTGATCCGGTCCTTGCGGTCGAGCAGGAAGTTCTCCCAGCGGGAGATGTTGAGGTAGGTGAGCTCCCGCATCCGCTCCTCACGGGCGGACTCGCCCGGCAGCCGGGGGACCTCCGCCAGCGCCTCGGCGTAGCGCGTCTTGACGTACTCCTCCAGCCCCAGCCGGTCCCACAGCCCGATCTCCTTCATGGTGTCCAGGCCGCCGAGCCGACGCCAGGCGTCGTACCAGGGGAAGGTGTCGCCCTCGACGGCCTCCCGGTCGAAGAACCAGTTGTACCCGCCGAACAGTTCGTCGGCGGTCTCCCCGGACAGGGCGACGGTCACCTGGCGCTTCAGCGCGGTGCACAGGTGCAGCAGCGAGTGCTCCATGTCACCGGTGGAGACGGGGAGGTCCTGGCAGCGCAGCACCCGGGCCCGGATGGACTCGTCCAGGACGTCGGCGTTCTCCAGCTCCACGACGATGTGCTCGGCGCCGCAGTGCTCGGCGACCTCGACGGCGTACGGGGTGTCGGGGTCCTGCCAGATCCCGTTGCCGGCGAAGGCCTCGTCGTTGCCCTTGAAGTCGATCGAGAACGCCTTGACCCGCTCGGAGCGCCCCTGGTCCCGGAAGGCCTTGGCCGCGAGGGCGGTGAGGGCGCTGGAGTCCAGTCCGCCGGAGAGCAGGGTGCCCACCGGCACATCGGCGATGAGCTGGCGCCGGACGATGTCGTCCAGCAGCTCGCGGACCTGGGCGATGGTGGTGTCGAGGTCGTCGGCGTGCGGCTGCGCCCGCAGCTCCCAGTAGGCGCGGGCCGTGTGGCCGCCCTTGCCGAAGCGGACGACCGTGCCGGGGACCACCTCGTGCATGCCCTGGAACACGGCGTGCCCGGGGGTGTTGATGATGGCGAAGATCTCGGCCAGGCCCTCGCGGTCCACGACCGCCTCGGCCTCCGGGTGGGCCAGGATCGCCTTCGCCTCGGAGCCGAAGAGGACCCCGTCACGGGTCGGGTAGTAGAACAGCGGCTTGACGCCCATCCGGTCCCGGACCAGCAGCAGTTCCTCGGTGCGCGGGTCCCAGATCGCCAGCGCGTACATCCCGTTGAGCCGCTGCGCGAAGTCCTCACCCCACTGGAGGTAGGCGTGCAGCACGACCTCGGTGTCGCTGGAGGTGCGGAACTGGTGGCCGAGGCCGCTCAACTCCTCCTTCAGCTCCAGGAAGTTGTAGACCTCACCGGTGTAGACGACGACCGGCAGGCCGTCGTCGGGGCCGGTGACGTGCATCGGCTGCCGGCCGCCCGCCAGGTCGATGACCGAGAGCCGGCAGTGGCCGAGCGCCACATGGGGTGCCGTCCACACTCCCGCGTCGTCCGGCCCCCGGCACGCCATCGTCGCGGTCATGGCCGCCGCGGTGTCGCCCAAGGGGGACAGATCGCGGTCGTAGCCGACCCAGCCTGCGAGTCCACACATAGTGTCTCGGTTCCTTTCCTCGTGGTGAGCCGTGTCAACAGCGCTGTGCGGGAGTGGGGCGACGGACCTCAGGTGCGGGGCACCCAGCCGGCCCGGTCCCAGTAGCGGAGCTGGTCCGCCTTGAAGGTCGTGGAGACGCGGGCGACGTCGGGGCCGCCGACCACCATCGTGCTGGGGGTGCGGGGGGAGAACTCCGGCCACGCGGGGGCGTGCGGGCTCACCGGCCTGCCGTCGCGGGCGAAGGAGGCGATCAGGTCGATCAGGGTGTCGGAGACCTGGCGCTCCAGCGGGCCGTCACCGTAGGCGGGCTCGTTGGCGGGCAGGGCGTGCGAACCGAACAGGAACTTGGAGGTGGCCTCGTGCGGCGTGCCGGAGTAGGGCGCGCGCACCGGGTGCGCGAACTCCATGAGGTACTGCGGCGACCGTCCCTCGCGGGCGTGCCGCTCGGCGAGCCGGATGATCTGGTAGCGGAACAGGCCGTCGCCCCAGATCTCCGACCAGAGCGACATCGGGTCCTGCGGCAGCCCGTCCCGCACGGCCGCCTCGCGGTAGAAGGCGATGGCCCGGTCCGCATCGCGGTAGCCGGCCCGGGCACTGCCCTTGCGCAGCACCATGAACACCGCCTCGCGCAGCTCGGCGTCGTCGCCAGGGTGGGGGCCGGGGTAGGGGTAGCCGGGTCCGCCGGTGAAGAACGAGCCCTCGGTACGGGCGTACACCGGCATGATCGGTATCCGGGGGGTGGGCAGCTCGTGGTCGTAGCCGCGCATCCACCGCCCGTCGGGCACCGGCCCCCGGTACTCCCGCCAGCCGGTCACCGGCCGCTCGGAGGGGTCGCCGGAGTACAGCGCCTCCCAGGCGGCCTTCAGCTCATGGCCCGATACCTCACGCAGTCCGGCGACCGTCGTGCCGAGCCGTGACGCGAGCAGCGCGTAGACCTCGCGCGACTCCTGCGGGCTGGTCGAACTCGCCGGGTTCCAGACGTGCTTGGCGCTGATCGGGACCGCCCGCCTGATCACGCCGCGCAGCTGCGGCAGCAGGCTGAGCTGCCAGGTGCTCGATCCGCCGGCCGAGGTGCCGGCCAGCGTGATGTTGCCCGGGTCCCCTCCGAAGGCGGCGGCGTTGGCCTGGACCCAGTGCAGCAGCGCCGCCTGGTCCTGGAGGCCCCAGTTGGCGAAGGACTGCGTCCGGGAGTCGGTGAACTCCTCGTTCAGGCCCCAGCCGAGCAGCCCCAGGCGGTAGTTGAAGTTGATGACGACCAGATCGCCGCGTACGGCCGGCCGGGCGCCGTCGTAGTCGGGCTCGCTGCCCGCCCCGAGGAACCAGCCGCCGCCGTGGATGTAGACCACCACCGGGCGCCGGCCGGTGGTGCCCGGCGTCCAGATGTTGGCGTACAGGCAGTCCTCGCTGCTGTCCGGCAGGTAGTCGGTCTGCAGCGCCGGGGCGCCGAAGGCCGTGGCGTCCCGTACACCGGTCCACGGTTCGGGCGGCCGGGGTGAGGCGAAGCGCAGCGGTCCCACGGGCGGGGCCGCGTAGGGGACACCGCGGAAGACGGTGACGTCGTCGAGCCGCTCCCCCGCTATGCGGCCGGCGGTCGTGCGGACGACCACCGATCCGCCACGGGACCGGGAGGGCCGGGGAGAGGTGGCCGCCGCCGGCCGGACCGAACCGGCGGTCGCGGCCGCCGCGGCGGCCGCCGCGGCGGTGGCGACGAACGCGCGCCGGGGAAGGCCGAGGTTGTTGCCTGATGTCATCGAAAGGTCTCCAGGGGCCTGGCGCAGCGCAGCGCGGAGCAGGGGTCGGGAGCGGCCTCATGGTGCAACGCCCCCGGTACGCCGGCCCAGGGCCGCCCGGCTAGTCCGTCAGGTCGGTACCGCTGGACGCGGGTAGACCTGATGGAATCCGCGTCACCTGACGAACTGCTCCGCCGTTGGTTGGCAGCCGCCCCGATCCCGCCCAGGATCGGCAGCCGGACCAGGGCGGGACGGCCGCCCCCCCTCCTGACCCGCGGGCTCGGGTCGTCCGGGTACCGGGCGGCGCGGCGCACCCCGCCCGCCGCCTCGTCACCGACGGCGCCCGCGACGGGCATGCCGACGCCGCACCGACTCACCCCCGACAGCGAGCGGCCCCGCTCGCCCATGCGACCGTGGAGGCACCAGTGGACAACGTCGTGTCCGAGATCCGGCTCAGGCCCGCACTCCAGCAGCCGGACTGGCCCGATGCCGACCGGCTGGAGGACGTGCGCAGAACGCTGTCCGGGCGCCGCGCACTCGTCCGTTACGAGGACGTCCAGGACCTCCGGCAGATCCTCGCGCGGGTCGCCCGCGGCGAGGCGCAGGTGGTCCAGGCGGGAGACTGCGCCGAGGACCCCATGGAGTCCAGCGCGGGGTACGTCGCCCGGAAGGCCGCGGTGCTCGACCTGCTGGCCGGGGCCATGAAGATGGCCTCGCACAAGCCCATCGTCCGGATCGGCCGGATCGCCGGCCAGTTCGCCAAGCCCCGCTCGCAGCCGGTGGAACGGATCGGCGGGGTCGAGTTACCGGTCTACCGGGGGCACATGGTCAACAGCCCCGAACCCGCCCCCAAGGGCCGCGTCCCCGACCCGTCCCGGCTGCTGACCGGCTACGACGCGGCGGGCGAGATGATGGGCCACCTCGGCTGGCACCCCGGCCCCCGCGAGGAGACCCGGGCCATCGACCCGCCGGTGTGGACGAGCCACGAGGCGC
This sequence comes from Streptomyces sp. NPDC088706, assembly GCF_044752765.1. Lineage (NCBI taxonomy): Bacteria > Bacillati > Actinomycetota > Actinomycetes > Kitasatosporales > Streptomycetaceae > Streptomyces > Streptomyces sp. NPDC088706. The sequence continues at coordinate 208,131 of NZ_JBIVLW010000003.1, read as the reverse complement.
TGCTGCTCGACTACGAGCTGCCGATGCTCCGCCGGGACGGGTCGGGGGCCCTGTGGCTGGCCTCCACCCATCTGCCGTGGATCGGTGAGCGCACCCGCGCGCTCGACGGGGCCCATGTGGAGCTGTTCGCCGCCATCGCCAACCCGGTGGCCTGCAAGGTCGGCCCGTCGATGGCGGTCGCGGACCTGCTGACCCTGTGCGAGCGGCTGGACCCCTTGCGCGAGCCCGGACGGCTCACCCTCATCTCCCGGATGGGCGCGTACGTCGTCGGCGAGCGGCTGCCCGCCCTGGTCGCGGCCGTCCGCGCGGCCGGGCACCCGGTGAGCTGGCTCTGCGACCCGATGCACGGCAACACCGTCACCACCGGCGAGGGGCTCAAGACCCGCTACCTGGAACACGTCGAGCGTGAGGTGCGGGGCTTCCTCGCCGCGGTCCGCTCGGCCGACGGCACGCCCGGCGGCATCCATCTGGAGACCACCCCCGACGACGTGACCGAGTGCGTGCGCAACGAGACCCGGGCCCACCAGGTCGGGGAGAAGTACACCAGCTTCTGCGACCCCCGGCTCACCGCCTCCCAGGCGGTCTCCGTCATCGCCGCCTGGCGCGACTGAGCCGCGGACGCGTCCGCAGGCATCCGTACGTACACACCCGTACACCCCTCGTACGAAGGAGAGTTCAGGTGGAAGAGCAGACAGCACTGGTCACCGGGGCGGCCGGCGGTATCGGCGCGGCCGTGGTCCGGCTGCTCGCCGAACAGGGCACGACGGTGGCCGCCGTCGACCGTGACGCCGGCCGGCTGGCCGAGGAGGTCGGCAAACTCCGCGCGGAGTCCCTGCCGGTGACGGCCTTCCCGGTCGACGTGTCCGACAGCGCGGCGGTGAACGCCGTGGTGGCGGCCGTCGAGGAGCGGGTGGGACCGGTGGACCAGCTGGTCAACGCCGCCGGGGTGCTGCGCCTCGGGCCGGTCAGCGACCTCACCGACCAGGACTGGCGGAGCATGCTCGACGTCAACGTCACCGGCGTCCTGAACGTGTCCCGCGCGGTCGTGAACCGGATGATCCCGCGCAACCGGGGCGCGATCGTCACCGTCACCTCCAACGCGGCCGTCACCCCCCGGGCGGGGATGGCCGCCTACGCCGCCTCCAAGGCCGCCGCGACCCTGCTCATCAAGTCACTCGGGCTGGAGGTCGCCGGGTACGGCATCCGGTGCAACACCGTGGCCCCCGGCTCCACCGACACCCCGATGCTCCGCTCGATGTGGCACGACCGGGAGGCCGAACAGCACACCCTCGACGGCTCGCCCTCCGCGTACCGCGTCGGCATCCCGCTGCGCCGGATCGGCCGCCCCGCGGATGTCGCGGAGGCGGTGGCGTTCCTGCTCTCCGACCGGGCCGCCCAGATCACCCTGCACGACCTGACCGTGGACGGCGGCGCCTCGCTGGGGGCCTGACCCGTACGGCCCGCCCGCGAAGCCCCCGGGACCGGCCGAGACCCCGACAGCACCTACTCCCGAAAGGACCAAGGACCACCCATGGCCGGCATCGCCCCCATCCCGCCGTACCCGATCCCGGAACGCGGCGACCTGCCCGACAACACCGCCCCCTGGAGCATCGACCCCGACCGGGCCGTCCTGCTCCTCCACGACATGCAGCGGTACTTCCTCCAGCCGTTGGCCCCGGAGCTGCGCGAACCGCTGCTGGCCAACGCGTCCCGGCTGCGGGCCTTCGCCGTCGCGGCCGGGATGCCGGTGGCGTACACCGCCCAGCCCGGCAGCATGACAGCCCAACAGCGCGGTCTGCTCCGGGACTTCTGGGGCCCGGGCATGCGCAGCGAGCCCGCCGACCGGGAGGTCGTCGACGAGCTCGCGCCCGCCCCCGGTGACTGGATGCTCACCAAATGGCGCTACAGCGCGTTCTTCCGCACCGACCTTCTGGAGCGGATGCGGGAGGCGGGCCGGGACCAGCTCGTCGTCTGCGGTGTCTACGGGCACGTCGGCGTGCTGATGACCGCCGTCGAGTCCTTCACCCACGACATCGAGACCTTCCTGATCGCGGACGCCGTCGCCGACTTCTCCCGGGAGCGGCACCTGATGACCGTGGAGTACGCCGCGCACCGCTGCGCCGTGGTGCTGACGACCAAGGAGGCGGTGGGCTGATGACCGATCTGCTCGGGCAGGTGCTCGCTCCCCACCCGCCGCCCTTCGCCCTGCTGTACCGCCCGGAGTCCACCGGCGAGGGCACCCTCGACGTACTGGTCGGGGACGTCCGCGCCTACGCCACCCTGGCCGACATCCCGCTCCCCTCGGGCTCCGGGGGCGAGCCCCGGCACGACGCGCTGGTCCTCGTCCCGTACCGGCAGATCGCCGAGCGCGGCTTCGTCGGCGCCGAGGACGGCTCGCCGCTCCTGGCGATGACCGTCACCGGCCAGGAGGTCCGGACGGTCGCCGAGGCGCTGCGCCGCATCCCGGACGTGCCGATCGCCCTCACCGGCGGCGGCTTCGACACCGACGACGAGACGTACGCGGAGACCGTGCGCACCGTCGTCACCGAGGAGATCGGCACCGGCAAGGGCGCCAACTTCGTCATCAAGCGCACCTACTCGGCGGACATCACCGACTACGGCCCCGGGGCCGCGCTCACCTTCTTCCGGCGGCTGCTGGAGCGGGAGTCCGGCGCGTACTGGACGTTCGTCGTGCACACCGGCGAGCGCACCTTCGTCGGCGCCACCCCCGAGCGCCACGTCAGCCTCGCCGGCGGGCTCGCCGTGATGAACCCCATCAGCGGCACCTACCGGTACGCGGCCACCGGCCCGAGCCTGCCCGCCATGATGGAGTTCCTCGCGGACCGCAAGGAGATCGACGAGCTGTACATGGTCGTCGACGAGGAGCTGAAGATGATGTCCCGGATCTGCTCGGAGGGCGGGCGGGTCATCGGACCGTTCCTCAAGGAGATGGCCCGGCTCGCCCACACCGAGTACTTCATCGAGGGGCACAGCGACCGCGACCCGCGCGACATCCTGCGCGAGACGATGTTCGCCCCCACCGTCACCGGCAGTCCGCTGGAGAGCGCCTGCCGCGTCATCCACCAGTACGAGCCCGAGGGCCGCGGCTACTACAGCGGGGTGGTGGCGCTGCTGGGCCGCGACCGGGACGGCGGCCACGCCTTGGACTCCTCGATCCTGATCCGCACCGCCGACATCGACGGAGGCGGACGCCTGCGGATCGGCGTCGGTGCCACCCTCGTACGCCACTCCGATCCGATGTCCGAGGCGGCCGAGACCCGCGCCAAGGCCGCCGGGCTGCTCGCGGCGCTGGAGACCGGCGGAGAGGTCCGGCTCTCCGCCAACCCGGAGGTCAGGGCGGCCCTGGCCGAACGCAACTCCTCCCTGGCGGACTTCTGGCTCGCCCGCACCGGCGACCGGCACGCCCCGGACCCGTACCTGGCCGGGAGGCGGGTGCTGGTGGTGGACGCCGAGGACACCTTCACCTCGATGATCGCCCAGCAACTCACGTCGCTGGGCCTGACGGTGACGGTGCGCCGGTTCGACGAGCCCTACGACCCGGCCGACCACGACCTCACCGTCATGGGCCCGGGCCCCGGCGACCCACGGGGACTCACCGACCCGAAGGTGGCCCACCTCGACGCGGCCGTGGCCCGGCTCCTGGCCGACCGCACCCCGTTCCTCGCCGTCTGCCTCAGCCACCAGGTGCTGAGCAACCGCCTGGGGCTGCCGCTGACCCGCCGGGAGGTGCCCAACCAGGGCGTCCAGCGGGAGATCGACCTCTTCGGCCGCCGCGAACGGGTGGGCTTCTACAACACCTTCGCCGCGGTCTGTGACGAGGACAAGATCGACTGTCCGGGTATCGGCCCGGTCGAGGTGAGCCGGTCCGCCCGGACCGGTGAGGTGCACGGGCTGCGCGGCCCCTGGTTCGCCTCCGTCCAGTTCCACGCCGAATCGGTGCTCACCCGTGACGGGGTGCACATCTCCCGTAACCTGCTGACCGAACTGCTGCGGCGCACCGAGGGAGCGGCCCGATGACGAGCGACGACCCCGCACTGGTCGGCACCGGACCGGCGGACGGCGGCGGCCCGCCCGTCCTCACCGTCTGGTCGGACATCGGCTGCCCCTGGGCGGCGCTCGCCCTGCACACCCTGCGGGCCGCCTCCGCCCGGCTGGGCCTGCCGGTCCTGGTCGACCACCGGGCCTTCCCGCTGGAGCTCTTCAACCGCGAGCCCACCCCGAAGTTCATCGTGGACGTGGAGCTCGCCGCCATCGCCGCCCGCCGCCCCGAGGTCGGCTGGCGGCGGTGGTCGGCACCGGAGTGGACCTACCCCTCCAGCATGCTGCCCGCCCTGGAGGCCGTACAGGCCGCGAAGTCGCCGGCCGTCGGCGGACTGCGGGCCTCCGACGAGCTGGACACCGCACTGCGCCACGCCTTCTTCACCGACAGCCGGTCGGTCGGGGTGCACGCGGTGATCCTGGAGCTCGCCGAGAGCTGCGAACACGTGGACGCGAGCGCGCTGGCCAAGGCGCTGCGCGCGGGGGAGGGCCGGGCCGAGGTGTACGGCCAGTGGGACATCGCCCGGGGGCCCCAGGTGCAGGGCAGCCCGCACCTGTTCGCCCCGGGCGGGTACGCCGTGCACAACCCGGGGGTGCGGTGCCGCTGGACGGACGCGCCGGAGCGGGGCGGCTTCCCGCTCTTCGAGGCGTACGAGGACAGGTGGGCGGAGGCGCTGCTGCGGCGGCTGCACGACGCGGCCTGAACACGCGGGTGCGCGGTGGCGTCCCTCTCGGGGATGCCACCGCGCACCCGTGCGATCAGCCCCGGGGGGACTCCCCGGACCGCCCCACCTCCCGGTCGACCAGGGCGCCCGCGGCGCCCGTGTAGCACGCCGGGTCGCACAGCCGGTCCAGCTCCGCGCCGGCCGGCAGCCCCGCTGCCTCGGGACGCGCCGCCAGCACCTGCGCCAGCGGCCGGCCGCTCGTCCGTACCTCGTCGGCCACCTGACCGAGCAGCCGCTTGGCCGCCGTACGGCCGAGGTGCGGGGCCAGATGCGCCGCGATCCGTTCGGTCACCACCTGGTCGCCGGTGAGCGCCAGGTTGTCCCGCATCCGGTCCGGGTGCACCTCCAGGCCCGCGCACAGCTCCACCGCCGTGTGCGCGGCCCCGGCGGTCAGCCGCAGGCACTCCCGCAGCGGCGACCACTCGGCGTGCCAGACACCGGCCGACCGCTCGTCCTCGGAGACCAGGCACTGGGTCAGTCCGGCTGCCAGCAGCGGGACCTGGAGCGCGGCACTGCGGATCAGCGTGGCGAGCACCGGGTTGCGTTTGTGCGGCATGGCGGAGGAGGCGCCGCGCCCGGCCACGGACGGTTCGGCGACCTCGGCGACCTCGGTCCGGGCCAGCGACTGGACGTCGACCGCGATCTTGCCGAGCGCGCCGGCGGTGAAGGCGAGGGCGGCGCCGAGGTCCGCGACGGGCGTCCGCAGCGAGTGCCAGGGCAGCGGGGGCCGGGCGAGCCCCGTCTCGGCGGCGAACCCGTCCAGCAGCAGCCCGAGGTAACCGTCCACGTCCTCGGCCCGCTCGTCGCCGTCGACCAGCGCGTACTCCAGGTATCCGGCGAGCGTGCCGGCCGCCCCGCCCAGCGAGACGGGCAGTCCCCCGTCGAGCAATGAGGTGATCCGCCGGTGGGCGTCCAGCAGCAGCCGCCGCCACCCCGCCGCCTTCAGCCCGAAGGTGGTGGGTACGGCCTGGAGGGCGAGGGTGCGCCCCGGCATCACGGTGTCCCGGTGCTCCCGCGCCAGCCGGGCCAGCGAGTCCGCGGCTGCGACCAGGTCCGCCGCGATCAGCTCCAGGGTCCGGGTGGCGACCAGCATGGCCCCGGTGTCCAGGATGTCCTGGCTGGTGGAGCCCCGGTGCACGTACTCGGCGGCCTCCGGCGACACGGCCGCGACGGCCCGGGTCAGCGCCGCCACCAGGGAGACCACCGGGTTGGCCGTCTCCCGGGAGGCCAGCGCCAGCGCCCGCAGGTCCAGCGCGTCCGCACGCGCCACGCGGGTGACGGTCCCGGCGGCCTCCTTCGGTACGGTGCCGATCCCGGCCTGGGTCCGGGTCAACGCCGCCTCGGCGTCCAGCATGGCCTGCAACCAGGCCTCGTCGCCCGTCGCAGCCTCACCGGGCGTGCCCGCGCGGACCGGGGACAGCAGCCCCGAGTCGATGCCCGCGCCCGCCGGTGCCGGCCCCGTGTCGGTGCCGGCCGGACGGGCCGCCGCCCCCGGCGCGGGGGCACCGGGGGCGGCGGCCCGGGGGCCGGTCGGTTCGGCCGTCACACGATCACCCCGACGAAGCCCTCTGCCGCGGTGTGGGGCTGCGCGGACCACGGCCGGTGGGCGACGGGCGGCACGGCCAGGGCGGCCCGCGCGATGGCGTCGGAGTCGCCGAGCGTCACCGAGTCGACCCCGGGGCGGATGCCGGCGGCCGTGACCCAGTGCACCGACTCCGTCGGTACGCCGTAGGCGAAGCGCCGCGGATGCGCCTGCCCGTTCCCGTCCAGCAGCCGGTAGGGGCGCTCGGTGACGGCCAGCCCGCCGGTCTGGTAACTCGTGCCGCGCGAACCGGTGATGGCGTACGGGCGGGCCTGCCCGGTGTCGAGCAGATGGCGCATCAGCGGATCGTCGGTGCGCCGCAGATCGGGCTCGGGCAGCCGGGCCTCGATCAGCACCGTGGAGTGGATCGGCGGGCCCGGGACATCGGTGGAGACCGCGACGAACTGCGGCACGGTGGTGTCCACCGCGATCTTCGTGCCCGGTCCGGTCACCTCCAGCAGACCGCACTCGATCAGCGCGATCATCTCCTCGATGCGCGAGGCCGGCGGACCGATGGACAGGAACGCGTTGAGCGGGGTGTACCACCCCTCCAGCTCGTCCCGGTAGGAGTCCCCTGCCAGCCCGCCGTGGTCCACCGCGAGCCGGATCTCGTTGCGCAGGTCGCGCAGCACGTCCAGCGCGGCCTTGACGGGTCCGCTGACGTTGCCGCTGCGGGCCGCGACCACGTCGGCGGCCAGGTACTCCAGCAGCCAGGCCCGGAAGTCCTCCCGGCTGGTGAACTGCCGGTTCTCGTACGGCCGCGAGATCCGCTCCCAGGACCAGCGCTCCTGCGGCGGGACGCCGAACTCCGTGAGCAGCCGCTCCCCGTCGTCGTCGGCCGGCCGTGCCAGGTACCGCTCCGCCAGCGCCTCGCCGTCGCCCGCGCGGTCCCGGGAGGTGAGCAGGGTCCGGTAGTAGACGCTCTCCACCTCGCGGGCGATCAGCGGCCACAGGTCGGCGGTGAACCTGATCCGCTCGCCCTCGGCGGAGCGGGCGCGCAGATCGGCGATGTACTCCACGGTGAGCAGCCGGGGGAAGTACCGCCCGAAGGCGCCCTTCTGGTTCTCGCCGCGGGAGTGGTACGGCACCCCGCGCCGGGAGAAGGCGTACATCCGCGGCTCGCGCCCCGAGGGCCGGTAGCCGAGCCTGCCGTCCGCACCGCGCTCGTAGGCACCGCCCCGGCCCGCGCTGAACAGCGCCATGTGGTCGAAGAAGTTCAGCCCGAGGCCGCGCAGCAGCACCGGCTGTCCGGGTTCGATGGAGCTGAGGTCGAGGTCGGCGGGGTTCGCCGGGGCCACGTACGTCAGGTGGTGGATGCGGGCGAGACCGGCGGTGCGCGCCTCGCGCTGGGTCAGCCGGGTGGGCAGGTGGCCCTGGGCGAGGACGATCACGTCGAGCTGGTTGAGCCGGGTGCCGTCCTCCAGCCGTACGCCCTGGGTCCCGTCGGTGACGCCGTGCACATCGGCGATGGCCACCGCCCGGGAGCGGTGCACCATGACGGTGACGTGCTCCGGGGCGCGGTCCACCACCTGCTGGAAGCAGTGGCGCAGGTAGCGGCCGTAGAAGGACCGGGTGGGGTAGTCGTCCGGCCCCAGGGCCCGGGCCTCCGCCAGTACGTCGTCGTCGGCGTCGTCGGCGTCGACGTGGCCCGCCCCGGCCCGGGCGTCGAGCGCGCGGGCCCACTCGTACAGGCTGGGCCCGGATTCGATCGGGCCGGCCAGCCGCGCGCTGTCGTCGGTGAAGACGGTGATCTGCGAGGCCACGGTGTTCATCAGCAGGTGCCGGGACTGCTCGGGCCGCCAGACCGTACCGGCCCCCGGTGGCGAGGGGTCCACCACGTGGATGGTGATGGCGGAGTGCTGCGGGGCGGCCCGCTCGTTGGCGCAGAGCCGCTCCAGCACCGACAGGCCGCGGGGTCCGGCGCCCACCACACAGATCTCGAGAGGGGCGTCGCTCATGGCCGGTCGCCGTTCCCGGTGGAGCCGGCCGCCAGCAGCCGGGCCAGTTCCAGCCGTTTGATCTTGGTGGTGGCCGTCTGCGGCAGATCCTCCAGCTTCCACCGGACCGGGTCCGCCATCGGGGGCAGACCGACCACCGCGTCCCGCCACACGCGCTCGTCCAGCGGCTTGTCGTCGCGGGTGGACACCACCGGGACGGGCCGGCCGTCCGGGCCGGGGATGATGATGACCTCGATCAGGTCCTCGACCCGGGCGAAGAGCTTGTCCTCGATCTCCAGGGTGGACTCCACCCCGGGGATCTCGTCCACTTCGCGGTCCAGCAGGTGCAGGCAGCCCCACTTGGTGCGGTAGCCGACGTCACCCATCCGCCACCAGCCGTCGTTGACCTGCTTCTCCCACCGCGGGTGCTCACCCAGGTAGGTGACGATCCGTCCGTCGCTGCGGACCTCGATGAAGCCCGGTGAGGACTTGGTCGGCGGGTTGCCGTCGCGGCTGACCACCCGCACGTCGGTCATCCCGGGGAACGGTGAGCCGACACAGCGGCCGTCCGCCTCGGTCCCGCGCTTGCGGGAGTACGTCCGCGCCGCGATCGGGCCGACCTCGCTCTGGCCGTACGCCTGGGCGAACAGCGGGAGCCGCCGGCGCGAGGCGCCCAGCAGCTTGTGCACCGTGCGCGGGTGGATGGCGTCGAAGGTGGAGCTGAAGTACTTGACGTTGCTCAGCGGGCCGCGCGGGTCGTCCGCCAGCACCTCCCACCGCAGGAACGTGTTGGGGTGGGCCTCGATCAGCCCCGGGGGGACCTGGGAGAAGAGGGTGCCCACCGACTCCGGGTCGTCGTCCTTGAGGATGATCAGCGGGTGGCCCTGGAGGATCGCGATCGGCATGGCGGTGAACATCCGCGAGTGCACGAACGAGACGTGGATGGCGACCGGTTCGCGGCTGCGGACCGCCGAGACCACCGTCGCCTGGGGGCGGTAGCGGGACTGGAAGGTGTGGCCGGTGTGCACCGCCAGCTTCGGTGTGCCCGTGGTGCCCGAGGTGTGGGTGATCAGCGTCGGGTGGTCCGGCGGCATGGTGATCGGGGCGACCCGCTCGGTACCGGCGTACGACGCCAGCGGGGTCGCGCCCTCGAAGGTGCCGGAGGTCAGGAGCACCTTGCGCGCCGCGTCGAAGACGTCCGCCGGAAGGCTGTCGGTGAGCTTGGCCTCGTCGGTGACCAGATAGGGCTGCTGGGCCCTGCGCACCAGCTCGACGACGGTCGCGCCGTCCAGCTTGGGGGAGAGCAGCACCGGTACGGCACCGATCCGGGCCGCGGCGCAGGCCAGCAGCGAAATGTCGAAGCCGTCGGTCTTGTGGACGACGATCCGCTCACCGGTGCGGACCCCGGCGGCCCACAGCCGCGACGCCAGTTCGGCGACCAGCTCGGCCACCTCGGGCAGCACCAGCCGGCGGCCCAGCTCGGGCGCGACGTCCAGGTCGTGGTCCAGGACCACCATGTTGCCCGGGTGCCGGGCGGCCGCCCGGTCGAAGAGCGTTCCCAGCCGGATGCCCTTGTTCCCTATTCGTTGCAGAAACATCTCGCCCACTCCGTTTCACGTACGCGGGAAGGAACCCGTCATGCGGATTCGATGACGTCCTTGATTCGCTTGAGGGTGTCGTCGAGGTCCCGTTCCAGCTTTGCGGTCCAGTCCGCGACGAATCGCTTGCGGGCGTCCTCGTCGAGCTCGGAGACGATCTTGTGAATTCCGGCGGTCGCCTTGCCCATCCGGAAGTGGTGGACCAGCCTGCTGTCTTCGGCGAGCGGCTCGATGTCGAAGCCCCAGACCGATTCCTGGTCGTCCTGGGCGTGCGAGAGCATCATCCAGCGGAAGGTCTCGCCCGGCTCGGCCGCGGTGACGCGGGCCTCGGTGTACCAGGTCCCGCGCACGAGCGGGGCCCACGCCACGACGTCCTCGCTGCGCAGGTTCTCGCCGCGGAAGACGGTGCCCACGGCGGCGGGCTCTCCGCCGATCCATTCACCGCCCCGGCATTCGGGGCTCCATTCGGCGCTGCGCGGCAAATCGCTGACGACCGCGTAGACCTCTTTCGGGGTGGCGGATACGGCGATGTCCGCGCGCAGTTCGAAAAGCGGCGAGTTGTCGATGATTGATTTACTCATGAGGAGAACTCTGGTAGCGCGCCGAACCAGGGTCAACGAACCACGGTATGGTCCGTCAAGTCCTCTCCGGCGGACCTCACCTCCGCCACCCGGAGGAGGATTTTCCCGCGGACCTCGCCGCGTTCGAGCCGGCCGTGCGCGTCGGCGGCGGCGCTGAGCGGCATCAGGACCGTCGCCGGAGGGCGCAGCTTTCCCGAGGCCAGCAAGGTGCCGATGGTGTCCGCGGCGGCGGCGAGTTCGGCGGCGGTGGCCTGCGAGATGGCGAAGCCGACCACGGAGCCGTCCTTCAGGTACAGCGGACCGGCGGGCAGTACCGGCCGGGTGGCCATCCCGGCGAGCACCACGATCCGCCCGCGCCGGGCCAGGAGGTCGACCGCCGTTTCGAGGTCGTTGGCGGCCGAGGTGTCGACGAACACGTCAACTCCGTCGGGGCAGGCGGCCTTCAGCCGCCCCACCACGTCCGGGTCGCGGTAGTCGATCACCTCGGCGGCCCCCAGGCCCCGGCAGCGTTCGGTGTCCCGGGCCGAGGCGGTGGCGACGACCCGCGCTCCGGCGTGCACCGCCAGCACGATGAGGGCGCTGCCCACGTTGCCGCCGCCCCCCAGGACGACGACCGTCTCACCGGCCCGCACCCGGCCGTGCGGATGCAGGGCGAGGTAGGCGGTGGCGGCGGGATGGGCGAGTGCGACGGCGTCCTCGGGGTCGACCCCGTCGGGAAGCCGGTAGAGGCGGTCGGCGGGGACGGCCACCCGTTCGGCCGCGGCGCCCTGCCGGCCGGCGTGCCCCATGCTGTTGCACCACACCCGGTCGCCGGCCTCGAAGCCGGTACCGGGCGCCGACGCGGCGACGGTCCCGGCCAGGTCGCGGCCGATGACGAAGGGGAAGGTCAGGGGCGTACGCCAGGCCCCGGACCGGACGAAGGTGTCGACGTGGTTGACGGAGGCGACGCTCACGTCGACCAGAACCTCACCCGCCCGGGCCACAGGCGGGGGGAGTTCGCCGTACCGGATGGAGTCGGGAGTGCCGAGCTGTTCGATGTAGGCGGCGAGCATGGTGCCGGATTCTGGCAGCGGCGCCCAGGCCGCGTCGCCACCGGACGATTTCTCTGTCAGGTCGGCGGCGGGCGGTGGGGGGCCGGGGGGCGGCGGCCGGGGGGTTGGAGTCGGCGGGTCGGGGCGAGGGCGTCGGCGGGCGGTGGACGGCGTCGGCGGTCGGCGGGCGGCGTCGGCGGTCAACAGGCGGCGTCGGCAGGCGGTGGACGGCGTCGGCAGGCGGTGGACGGAGTCGGCGGGCGGTGGACGGAGTCGGCGGACGGTGGGCGGCGTCGGCGGGCGGTGGACGGAGTCGGCGGACGGCGTCGGCGGGCGGTGGGCGGCGTCGGCAGGCGGGTCGGTGGTCAGTGGTCGGTTCGGTGGTCAGTGGTCGGCAGCCCGGGGCCGGTGACCGGCAGGCTCGCGGAAGGCCCCCTGAGCCGCCCCGCCCCGCTCCTAGCATGAGAGCCGTGAACCTGACACTCACCGACCTCGCCCCTGACGACCCTCGTACGGTCACAGACATCGCCCCCCTGATCCGCACCCTGCGCCCCGCGTTGACCGCTGCCGCCTTCGCCGCCTTCGTGGCGGAGGCGTACGGCCAGGGGCTCCGCTTCACCGTCGCGTACGACGCCACCGGCCGGGCCCTGGGAGCGGCCACCCACCGCCTGCTGGCGACCAGCCGGGGCCGGATACTGTTCGTCGACGACCTGGTGACGGCACCCGCCTCACGGGGCCAGGGGGTCGGTGCCCACCTGCTGGCGGAACTGGAACGCCGCGCCAGGGCGGCGGGCTGCGCCCGGCTGGAACTGGACTGCGGCACCGCCAACGTCCACGCGCACCGCTTCTACCACGCGCGCCGCATGACGATCGGGGCACTGCACTTCGGCCTCGACCTCGACCTCGGCGGCCCGGACCTCGACCCGCCTGACCTCCGTCATCCGGACGCATGACACAGGGCCGAAGCCGCCCGCTCACCGGGCACCTGGAGCGGGTCACCTGGCTCAGGACCGAGCACGGCCCGGGCCACGGCCACGCCAAGGCCGTCGAGAAGGTCCGCAAGCAGGCCGGCATCCCCGGCGTCGTCATCGGACTCTGGATGCCGGGCAAGGGGAGCTACGTCCGGGCGACCGGTGTCGCCGACACCGCCACCCGTGACCCAGCGGCGGTCAGGAACCGTCCACGCTGGTCGCCCGGGCGGTGACCCGGATCGTCACCCCGGACAACGTCTACGACGCGGAGTCAGCCCGCGCTAGGGGAGTTCTCGTCGTCGGGTCCGGCGGGCTGCCTCACCCGGAGCCACGCTCACACCGCCGCCGGCGCGGTGCCGGCCCTGTCGTCGTGCCCCGCCCCCGGGCGCCCGCCCGGCGGCCACCGGAGCGGGACGAGGCGAACCCGGACCGCCTCCAGCCGTTCCAGGCAGGGAAGTTCGGGTACCCGGCTGGGAACACGGAATCGACGGACGAACAGGGAGAGCGCCATGGCGAAGAAGAAGGCATCCGGCACCACGCGTCCGAAGGCCGCCTCAGCGGCGGGCCGGGCCGCCAAGGGGGGCTCGTCGAAGAGCAGCAGGACGGCCGCCGCGAGCGCACTGTCGCAGACCTCCGGCAAGGCGGGCGGGGCCGAAGCGAAGACGACCACGTCGAAACCGGCCTCCGCGGCGGGCAAGACCGTGCGGTCCGAGAAGCGGACGAAGTCCGAGAAGAAGGCCGCGGCCAGCGCCTTGGCCCAGACGTCGACCGCATCGCCGCGCAGGCCCGGCAAGAAGATACTCACCGCCGCCGCCAAGGTCCTGGCCGACAAGAAGTCGACGAAGGCGGAACGTTCCGAGGCGGCGAGCACCCTCGCCCAGGCTGCGGCGTACGCACTGAGGTAACGCGAGCGGTCATGCCCTCGGCGCGGAACGGGGACCCTGCGGCAGGTCGGAACGGGACCCTGCGGCAGGTCGGAGACGAACCCCTGCCGAGGGCCACCGCACTCTCAGCGCAGCGCGCTGCGCTGCTGCCACTCGGTCCACGAGAGGTTCCACGCGCCGAAGCCGTTCCCGGGCTCGACCACGCCCTTGGTGTCCTGGCCGGTGATCTCGAACGGGTCGCCCGGCCGCACCCGCGCGTAGAACCAGGCCGCGTCCGCGTCGCTCATCCCTATGCACCCGGAACTCCGGTTGGCCCTGCCCAGGTGCCGGGCGTTCCACGGGGCGGCGTGCGCGTACATGCCCGACCAGGTCAGCCGCATCGAGTGGTCGACCGTCTTGTCGTAGGCGTCGCCGAGGCCCACCGTCTCGGAGTTCATGTTGATGGTGCCCTCCTTGGCCATGAGCACGGCGGTTCCGCGCCAGGAACGCTTGTCACCACCGGGTGTGCCGCCGGAGACGGGTATGCGGCGGACCGTCCTCCCGTCGCGGACGAGGGAGAGCCGATGACGGTCGAGGTCGACCTTGACGACCTGCCGGCCGCCGACGGTGAAGGCGGTCGCGTAGTCACGTACGAACCAGCCGCCGCCCGCCCCTGAGTCGGTGCCGTTCAGCTCGGCGTTCAGCCTGACCTCGGTCCCGGGCTTCCAGTAGGTCCTGGGCCGCCAGTCCACCCTGTCCCGGCCCGACCAGTCGCGTATCCAGCCCCAGGAACCCTCGGTGCCGTTCGAGGTGGTGATCCGGAGCTGCTTCTCGACCTCGGCCCGGTTCCTGACCGGGTGGTCGAAGACCAGGGAGATCGGCTGGGCGATGCCCACGGTGGCGCCGGCGCCCGGTCGCCAGTCGACCTTGTTGACCTTGTCCGCCGCAGCCGTGGTGACGCCGACCCTGGTGCTGCGGGCGGTTCCGCCCGCGGACCGGGTCGCCGCCGTCACCGTGTACGCCGTGCCGGGTACGGCCTTGCGGTCGGAGACCCAGGACCGGCCGTCGGCGGCGACCCGGCCGGCGAGCCGGTGGCCCTCGGCGTCGGTGACGGTCACCGAGGTGAGGCTGCCGCCCGCGGCCGTGACCCGTATGGGCTCGCCGGCCGGGGCCTTCCTCCCCGCGGGCGTGACGGTGACCGTGACGGGGCGGTCGTCGGGGCTCGGCGTCACCTCGGCGGCCGGCGAGCCGGCGGAGGTGCTCGACGAGCAGGCGGCGAGCGGCACCAGCAGGGCGGCCACGACGGTGGCCCGGAGGCGGGCATGGGCGAGGACGCGAATGCGGGACAACAGGGCCTCCGGTGAAGGACACGAGAGCGGACGAGCCGGCGATGTCGTGACTGTAGAGCCGGAAAATCCGAGGTCAGTGGCTACGGGGCGATGTGACGGCGACTGGTGAGGAACGGTCATCGTCCGGTCACATTCGCCGCGCGGAGCGGTCATGAACCGCTGTGAGCATCCTCTGCATCCCCGCGAAAGGTCCGGGGAGCCGTCCCCGCGAAAGGTCCGGGGAGAAGGAGAGGCCAGACCGTGTCAGCGCTGCTCGTGCCGTCGTCGTCCAGCCCCGTGCGCCGAGCACGGAACCGGGACGTGGTCCTGCGAACCATCACCGCCGAGACCTACCGTGCCTTCCTCGCGTCCCCCGACGGCCAGGCCCTCGGCCCCGGCTTCCTGCAATGCCCGTCCTGGGCCGACGTCAAGGAGGGCTGGCGCTCCCAGCTGCTCGGCTGGGGGCCGGATCCGGAGGCGGGCGAACTGACCGGCGTGGCCCTGGTGCTGCTGCGGCAGTTCCCCGGCACCCGCAAGTACTTCGCCTACCTCCCCGAAGGGCCCGTCGCCGACTGGCACGACCCCGACGTCGACGGCTGGTTCGACCCGCTGCTGGAGCACCTGCGCCGGGCGGGAGCCTTCGCCGTGCGCATCGGCCCGTCCCCCGCCTACCGGCGTTGGAGCGCCACCCGGCTCAAGCCGCTCACCGGCCCGGGCCGCCGCCTGGGCGACGTCCTTGCCAGTGAGGTCGACCCGCTCGGCACCGCCGTCGCCGAGCGGCTGCGGGCCCGGGGCTGGAGCCGCTGCGGTGGCGAGGGGACCGGCGAGGACGGGGACGCCCAGCCCCGGTACGTCTTCCACGTGCCGCTCGCCGGACGCACCACGGAGGAGCTGTGGTCCGGCCTCAACCAGGAGTGGCGCCGCAATGTGCGCCGGGCCCAGAAGGAGGGCGTGGAGGTGGTGGTGGGCAGTGCGGCGGACCTCCCGGAGTTCTGCCGGCTGCTCGGCATCACCGAGCGGCGCGACGGTTTCCGGCTGGGCCGCTCGCTCGCGTACTACGAGCGTCAGTACGCGGCGCTCAACGCCGAGGAGCCGGGCCGGATGAAGCTGTACCTGGCCCGTCACCAGGGCGAGATCCTGGCCGCCCACACGATGATCACGGTGGGCCGCCGGGCCTGGTACCAGACCGGCGCCTCGGCCGACCACCGCCGCGAGGTCCGGCCCTCCAACGCCCTTCAGTGGCGGATGCTGCAGGACGCCCACGCCCTCGGCGCCGACGTCTACGACATGCGCGGGGTACCCTCCTGTCTCGATCCGGAGGAACGTGCGTACGGATTGCTGCGGTGGAAGCTCGGCACCGGGGGGCAGGTCGTCGAGACGTTGGGGGAATGGGAGAGGCCAGTGGGCGGCAGCGCCAACCATGCGCTTCACCGCGCCTTCCAGGCGTACCTGAAGCGCCGATGAAGCAGACGGCCTCGATGAAGCAGACGGCCCCGACGAATCAGACGGCCCCGACGAAGCAGACCGCCCCGCCGCAGCAGACGGCCCCGACGAATCAGACGGCCCCGATGCAGCAAGCAGCTCCGACGCGACAGGTGGTGCAGTCCGGCACGGACCGTACGGAAGCGACGATGGCGGTGTCCGCTCCACGCGGCAGCGCCGTGATGGCCGCCGGATCCATCGTCTCCCGGGCCACCGGATTCGCCCGGTCCGCCGTGGTCGCGGCGGCGCTGGGCACCATCGGGCCGACCGCCGACGGCTATGCGGTCGGCAACGCCCTGCCCACCATCGTCTACATGCTGCTCCTCGGCGGCGCGCTGAACGCCGTCTTCGTGCCCGAGCTGGTCCGGGCGGCCAAGGAGCACGCCGACGGGGGAGCCGCCTACACCGACCGGCTCATCACCATCTGCGTCGTCGCCCTGCTGGCCATCACCGCGACGGCGGTATGGGCGGCTCCCGCGATCGTCGACGCGTACACCGACTACAGCGGCCGGCAGGCGGCCATGACCACCGCGCTGGCCCGCTACTGCCTGCCCCAGATCTTCTTCCTCGGACTGTTCACGCTGCTCGGACAGGTACTCAACGCCCGGGGCCGGTTCGGCGTGATGATGTGGTCGCCGGTCCTGAACAATCTCGTCGTCATGACCGTCTTCGGTCTGTACCTCGCCCTGGCGCTGGGGGGCGGGGACACGCTCACCCCGACCGGGACCGCCCTGCTCGGCTGGGGCACGACCGCCGGGATCGCCGTCCAGGCACTCGCCCTCGTCCCCGCGCTGCGCGCCGCCCGCTTCCGCTGGCGGCCCCGCTTCGACTGGCGCGGCAGCGGACTGACGCGCCCTCTGCGGTCGGCCGGCTGGCTGGTGCTGCTGGTCCTCGCCAACCAGGCCGCGTACTGGGTCACCACCCGGCTCGCCACGACCGCGGGCCTCGACGGCGGCCCCGGATTCGGCGCCTACAACAACGCCTACGTCCTCTGGGTCGTCCCGCACGGCATCATCACGGTCTCCGTGGTGACCGCCCTGATGCCCCGGATGAGTGCGGCCGCCGCCGACGGGGACACCGCCGCCGTGCGGCGCGACGTCTCCCACGCCCTGCGGGTGAGTGCCGCCGCCGTCGTCCCCGCCGCCTGCGCGCTGCTCGCCCTCGCCCAGCCGGTGATGGCCCTCGTCTTCGGGTACGGCAGGACCAGCGCCGCCGACACGGCCGCGATGGCCGTGATCCTGATGGCCTTCGCGCCGGGGCTCGTCGCCCTGTCGGGCCAGTACGTGCTGTCCCGCGCCTTCTACGCGCTCTCCGACACCCGTACGCCCTTCCTCCTCAACCTCGTGATCGTCGCCCTCAACGCCGGACTGTCCCTGGCCGCCGCGCACCTGCTGCCGGCCCGCTGGGCGGTCACGGGCATGGCGGCGGCGTACTCCCTGGCGCTGTGCGCGGGCTGCGCGGTGACCGGCCGGGTGCTGAGCCGCCGGCTCGCCGTCGTACGCCCCCTGCGGTCGTCCGCGGCGGCCACCCACGCACGGCTGCTGCTCGCCGCCGTCCCCGCCACCGCGCTGGCTCACCTCGCGGCCCTGGGCGCGGGACGCGCGGGGGCCCTGGCCGCCACGGCCGCCGGCGCGGCTGCCGTCGTCCTCACCTTCGCCCTGCTCGCCCGTCCGCTGCGGCTCGCCGAACTGGAAGCGCTTCTCCTGCGTGTACGCGGGAGACGGGCCCGGACCTGACCACCACCGAGGGAGAACTGCCGATGCCCCGCGTGCTCCTCATCGAGGACGACCCCGCCGTGCGCGAGGGGGTCGAACTCGGGCTGCGCCGCCGCGGCCACGACGTACGGGCGGCCGCGACCGGCGAGGACGGCCTCGCCGCGCTGGCGGAGTTCCGCCCCGATCTGCTGCTGCTGGACCTGATGCTGCCCGGAATGAACGGCGTCCAGGTCTGCCGGCAGGTCCGCGGCCACAGCCAGCTGCCGATCATCATGCTCACCGCGCGCGGCGACGACTTCGACGTGGTCATCGGCCTGGAGGCCGGCGCCGACGACTACATCGTCAAGCCAGCCCGGCCCGAGGTGATCGAGGCCCGGATCCGTGCCGTACTGCGCCGCATGGACGACGGCGGCACGGGACGCCCGGCCATCGAGGTGTACGGCGAACTCACCATCGACCGGGTCGGGCTGACGGTCACCAGGTCCGGCCGCCCGCTGTCACTGGCTCCCTCGGAGCTGCGGCTCCTGCTGCATCTCTCGGCCGCTCCTGAACAGGTGTTCAGCAGGCAGCAACTGCTGGAGAACGTCTGGGAGCACACGTTCCACGCCGATGCCCGGCTGGTCGACGCCTGCGTCGCCCGTCTGCGCGGCAAGATCGAGCACGAGGTCGGCAGCCCCCGCTACGTCCAGACCCTGCGGGGCTTCGGCTACCGCTTCGGTCCGTTGTGACCATCGCTTCCCGCCTCGCTCAGCAGCGCCGGCTCAAGGGCAGGGGCACGGGACCGGGCGAAGGCAAGGGACCGGGACCGGGCGAAGGCAAGGGCACGGGACCGGGCGAAGGCAAGGGCACGGGACCGGGCGAAGGCAAGGGCACGGGACCGGGCAAGGGCGTAGGCACAGGACCGAGCGGGGCGGCCGCACCACCCGCACCGGCCAGACCGTCCGTACCGGGCCAACTGTCCGCATCGGCCGGACCGTCCGCACCGGGCCGACCGGACCGCCCAGGCCCCGACGAGCGTGCGCGCGTCCGGGCGTTCGGCCTGCGCACGCGCCTGCTGGCCGCCTTCCTCCTGGTCGCGGCCGTCAGTGCGGGCACGACGTCCGCGCTGACCTACCGCGAGGCCCGCAGCGCGCTGCTGAAGACCGCCCAGGACACGGCGGTCTCGACGTTCCGCGAGCAGGTCCAGCAGACGGGCTTCGGCCTGCCCGTCCAGGAGGAGGGACTGGAGGAAGTCCTCCGCGACCTCGCCCGTAAGGGCAAACCGCGCCCCTGGGTGGTCTTCGCCGAGTACGGTTCGCTGCGCGCCTCCTCCGGCGAGAACCCGGTCTCCACGGTCATCACCCCCGAACTGCGCCGCGCCGCACGGGCCGACCCGTACGGCAGCTTCGAGCGGGTGGTCAAGGACGGCGTCCCCTACCTGACGATCGCCATGCCCGCCGTCTTCAGGACCGGCCCGCAAAGCGTGCTGCCCACCGGGCTCGTCCTGTACGCCGTCATGCGGATGACCGATGAGCAGACCAACGTCGACGCCCTCCTCACGGCCGCCCGCGACGGCGCCCTGCCCGGCCTCGCCGTAGCGCTGGTACCCGGCCTGATCGCCGCACGCAGCGTGCTGCGCCCGGTGCGGGAGCTGCGTCGGGCGGCCCGGAGCATGGGCAGCGGCAGACTCGACACCCGGATCTCGGTGCGGGGCAGCGACGAACTGGCGGACCTGGCCGCCACCTTCAACGAGTCGGCGGCCCAACTGGAGGACTCGGTCCACGAACTGCGCGAGGCAGAGGCGCGCGCCCGCCGCTTCGCCTCTGACGTCTCGCACGAACTGCGCACCCCCCTCGCCGGAATGCTCGCCGTCACCGAGGTCCTCGACGAGGACGCGGACCACCTGGACGCCGACACCGCGCGGGCGGTCCGACTCGTCAGCGCGGAGACCGGGAAGCTCGCCGTACTCGTCGAGGACCTGATGGAGATCTCCCGCTTCGACGCCCGTGCGGCCGAGCTGAACGCCGACGAGGTCGATGTGGCCGAGACCATCCGCAAGACCCTCCAGAACCGGCACTGGAACGAGGACGACCGGGTCCACACCGAACTCCCCGCCGACATCCGGGCCCGGCTCGACCCGCGCCGCTTCGACGTCGTGATCGCCAACCTGGTCGGCAACGCGCTGCGGCACGGCGGCGCGCCGGTGGCGGTACGCCTGCGCACCGGGGAACGCCCGGGGGGAACGCCCGTACTGATCACCGAGGTGGCGGACCGGGGCCCCGGTATCCGCCCCGAGTCGATCCCGTACATCTTCGACCGCTTCTACAAGGCCGACGCGGCCCGAACCCGCTCGGCGGGCAGCGGCCTGGGCCTGGCGATCACCCAGGAGAACGTGCGTCTGCACGGCGGAACGATCCGCGCGGGGAACCGGCCGGGCGGCGGTGCGGTCTTCACCGTGGAGATCCCGCTCCACGCCGGGGAGGCCACCGTATGAGGCATACGCGGGCACACCGATGCGCGGCGGCCGTCGTCGCGGCCGCCCTGCCGCTGCTGGGCGGCTGCGGCATCCAGGAGACCGACCCCATCGAGGCGGGCGGCCCGGCGACCGTCGAGGCCTTCTACAACCGCAACGACGACATGATGCTCTTCTTCCGCACCCCGGAGGGAGCGGTGACCCCCGTGATCAGGAGCGCCAGGCCTTCGGCCGGGTTCGGCGGCGACTACGTCGAGCCGAACGCCGACACCACCCCCGGCCCGCCACCGACGGAGAAGACCGTCATGGCGCTGCTCGCCGGCCCGATGCGGGAGGACCGGGCCGCCGGCCTGACCACCGCCCTGCCCGCCGCCCGCCCCGGCACGACCGCCGAGGTCGCGTCCTCCCCCGGCGACAAGGTCACCACCCGTCTCCCCCTCCCCCTGAAGGGACTGGACACCACCGCGCTACGCCAGCTGACCTGCACGATCGCCTACAGCCTGGCCGCCGACGGCCAGGTCGAAGTGGAGCTGACGGGCCAGGACGGCGCAACGACCTCCGGCACCTGCGGCCTCGCCCCCGGCCCGGCCGGCTGAGAACAGGGCAGGGTCTGGACGACGACTCAGTCCGAGAAGGGGGTTGCTGTCTCCCCCCAGGCGAATACGAACTGGCCCCGTGAAGCCTCATACGTGACAGCAGCACCTGAACTCTCCATGTCGAACCGCTCATGGAGCCACCCGTCCATGGCCAACGCTGCCGCCTCGGACCGATAGTCGCTCAGCGGGTAATCGAGTGAGGCTGCTTGAATGAAAACGCCTTCGGGCAGGAGGTCACTCAGGGCACGTGCATTGATGGAAACTCCGAATGCCAGCCAGGCGGCGTCTTTCCAGTGCAGGCCGGAGGCGGGGAGGCCGAGCCAGATGTTCTTGTGGATCTGCATGCTGTGCGGTGGGACCCCGCCTTCCGCGGGAGCGGCTTCCGCCCGCAGGTTCACCGCGAGCCCGCCTGCTGGGCCGCGAAAGCGGAACTTGAATACCTGAGTCACGGGTTCCTTCAGTCGCCGAAATTGAGGAGATCGAAAATTCGCCTGTGGAAGTAGTGCTCGTCGCCCATTCCTGTGTGACCCCGGATGTAGTCGAAGTCGTGAGGTTGTCCATCTCCGTACAGGCGACTGTAGCGATCCATGACGCCTCCGCCTCAGCAGGAGACATCTCCACGACGTCGGCTTTGTGCAAGGACGAGAAGTCGGAATCGGATATCCTGAACCTCAGGACTTCGACCTCGGCCCCACGGCCGCGGAGCCGCTCCGAGTAACGTGCTGCTTCCTCCGCCGACCCCCACGAATAGCCGCCTTCTCCGTACTGTCCACGAATGTCTTCCGTCGGCCAGGGCGTTCCGTCTCCCCGCAGACGAGTCGCGTTCGCAGCATCCTGGACGGAGTAGAACTCGCGGTACTCGGGAGCAAGACCGAGTGGGTCCGCCCAGGTATGAGGGTTGTGGACATAGGTGGACGGATTGGGAGCGGGCGTCAGGCCCAAGGGGTCAGGGGTGAGGTAGCGGGCGGTCTCGGGGTCGTAGTGACGGTGGTGGTTGTAGTGGAGGCCGGTTTCGGGATCGAAGTACTGGCCCGGGAACCGTAGCGGGGTGTAGGTGGTGCTGCCCCTCGCCCAGGCCGTCGTACCCCACAAGGCCGCCCGACTCCGCCAGGCGAGCGCGCCGGCTTCGTCGACGAGTTCGGTGGGACTGCCCACAAGGCCGGTGGCGATGGCGAAGAAGCGCTCGTCGATCGCTTTCTGAGAGGCGTTCGCGCCGAGGAGGCGTTCCGTCTGGGCCAGGGGGCGGGTGCCCTGGTGGTCCCAGGTCAGGGTGACGGTGTTGGGCAGATCGGCCGAGTCGGTGGACTGTTCGCAGAGGGTGGTGCCGTCCCAGGTGAAGCGGGTTTCCTCCAACACCGTCCCGCCGTCATGGTCGAGGCGTTGCTTCGCCGTGCGGCGTCCCATCGGGTCGTACCGGTAGCGCCAACGGCTGCCGTCGGCGTGATGGCGGAGACCAGACGGTTCTCCGCGTCCCACTCGTAACGCCATGTGTCGGGTTTACGGGAGAGCCGGGTCACCTGGCGCAGGACGATGCGGCCGGCGGCGTCGTGTTCGTACCGCACGTTGCCGGCCTTGACGAGGGCTGTGCCCGTGTACTTGCGAGAACCGGCGGCCTCGCTGCCAGGGTGGCACGAGGGCCAGGCGGCCGAGGTCTGGTTGCCCGCGGCGTCGTAGGCGTACGTCTCGGTCCAGTCGGCGGCGGTGACCTCGGTGACTCGCCCCACTTCGTCGAGGCCGAAGCGGTGAGGGCCGCGCAAGGCGTCGCCCATCGCTATGACGTGGCCGTCGGCCCGGTAGCTGTAGGAGCGGTGGTTCACCACGCGGTCCCCCGCCACCAGGTGCTGCGCGGACAGGCGGCCCGCCTCGTCCCAGGCCGAGGTCAGGGTGACGGTGTCGCCGAAGGCGCGTTGCACCTCCCGGCCGATGGCGTTGTAGGCGAACGTGATCCGGTGGTCGCCGCTGTTGAGACCGGTGAGGCGTCCGGCTGGGTCGTACTCGCGCGTGGTGTGCCGCCCGGTGGGAGTGGTCCGGCGGATACGGCGGCCCAACGCGTCGTGAGCGAAGGTGAGCGCACGGCCGTCGGCCAGCTCCGTCTTGACGTGCCCCCGCGCCCGTACTGGTACATCAGGTTGCCGTCCGGCCCGGAAGCCTCCACCAGACGTCCGGCCCGGTCGTAGGCGTACGTGGTCACCCGGCCGGCGGCGTCTTTTCGTACTATCCGGCCGAGCGCGTCGTGCGTGTAGGTGATGGTCTCGCCGAGCGGATTGGTGCGGGCGCTGATCTGTCCCGCGGGGTTCCGGTGGTAGGCGTGGACACGCCCGTCGAAGTCCGACTCGGATACCAGCCGCCCGGCCGCGTCATGGGTGTACGACCAGTTCAGGCCCTGCGGATCGGTGACCTGCGTCAGGCGCAGTTCCGCGTCATGGGCGAACTCGTAGCGGGCGCCGTCGGGTCCCGTACGTGCCGCGAGCAGATCGAAGTGGGTGTATTCGAAGCGGGTGGTACCGCCGGCGGGGTCGGTGTGGGTGAGGCGGTTTCCCTCACCGTCGTAGGTCCAGGACTCCGTCGTGCCGTCGGGACCGGTGCGCTGCGCGAGCCGGCCGTCGGCGGTCCACAGGAAGACGGTGACCGCTCCCGCCGGGTTCGTCACGCGCACGGTGCGGCCCAGGGAGTCCCGCTCGTGGAGAGTCACGCCCCCGAGAGGGTCGGTGACCTTCAGCGGCAGCCCGGCCGGGTCGCAGCTCACCTGGGTCACATGTCCCAGCGCGTCGCTGACCGAGACGAGATGGCCTTGTGCGTCGTAGCCGTAGCGAGTGGTCTGCCCGGCGGGGTCGGTCACGGCGACGCGATTGCCTCGTTCGTCGAACTCCTGCTCCCAGCGAGCGCCGTCGGGGCCGGTGAACCGGCTGGGCAGACCGAGCGGGTCGCGGTCCGTGCGCTGTTCGCTGCCGTCGGGACGGATGAGTGAAGTGAGCCTGCCCACCGCGTCGTAGGTGAAGGCGGTGGTACGCCCGAGGGGGTCCGTACGAGTCAGCTGATGGCCCGAGGCATCGTAGGAGAAGCGTGTGGTGTGACCCAGCGGATCGGTGGTCGCCAGGATGCGGCACTGGCCGTCGATCAGGTGCCGCGTGCTGCGCCCGCCGGCCGTCGTCAGTGTGGTGAGCCGTTGACCGGTGGCGGGATCGGGCTCGGCATGGGCGAGAGTGAGCTGGAAGTGCCCGGCCTCGCCGCCTTCGGCGACCACACGGTCCTGGTCGTCGTAGGAGTAGGCGTAGCGCGAGGAGTTGGAGTCGGTCCAGGAGGTGACCCGTCGGCGGTCATCGTAGGTGAAGGTGAGTGACGCTCCTGACGGCTTGGTGACGGTGGTGAGGTTGCCGTCCGCGTAGCCGTACTCCATGAGGCGCTTGGGCAGGTGACTGTCCGAGGGCGTGCGCGGCGGTGTGCGTGAACTTGCAGCACACGGCGTAAATGGCATACGCCTCTTCCCGCTCGTGCCCGTCCGAGTCCTCCGCCAAGGCGCGTGCTTCCCGGAACAGGTCCGGGAGAACTCGGAGGATCGCGACGTTGGAGGCGGTGTCCCGCAGGCGGTGCAGCCGGGTCACCTCACGCCATAGCTGTGACGCCGGTCGCGGAACCCCGTCGAAGACGGGGACGAGGTCGTAGCGACGCAGCTCGCGCAGGATCGACGAGGCGGCGATCTGCCACTGGCTGTCGTCGGGGGAGCTGCTGTACGGGCGTCCGATCAGGTCGTTCGGATGGACGTGCAGCTCTGCGGCCACCTGGTTGAGCAGCCCGACCCGGTCCAGCTCGATCAGGCCACGCTCCATCTTCGACACCCATCCCTGCGACTTCCCGAGGGCCGTCGCCAGATCGGCCTGCGGCATGCCCAGCCGCAGCCTCGCCCTGCGAGCGCGTTTGCCGATCTCCTCGGCTTCCTCCAGCATCAGGACACCTCCCAGCCGCCGGACGATCCGGCGCGACCGCCGGTCTTTCCGTACAGCGTTCGTCTCCTGCACGGTACCCATGACGAGGCTTCAGCGTGAGACGAGCTGCAAGGACAGTGGGGGCGACGGGCCGTGTACTGCGGTCTCGCCCTGAACGGCGAGTCCGAGACCGGAGGCACTTCTGTCCGCCATCAGTGCCCGGACTGCCATCAGGCATTGATCCTGACGCCGCCGGTGCCGAGCGACAGCGGATCATGAGGATGAGGGACATTCCACGTCGCACACCGCCGGAGGCAGCCAGTGATCACCGTGACCGTCCTCCACCCTGGAATCCTGGGCGCGGCGATCACCGCCGAGCTTGTCGCCGGCGGCCATGAGGTGCTGTCGGTGACCAAAGGCCGCAGTGACAGCACCTGGCTCCGCGGGAGGGAGACCGGTGCCGCGGCGTGCGACTCGCTCGCGGAAGCGCTGTCCCGAAGCGCGGTCGTTCTCTCGGTCTGCCCACCGCAGGCGGCGGAGGACGTTGCGGCGGCGGTGGCCGCGCACGGTTTCGCGGGGTGTACGTCAACGCCCTCGACGCGTACGGCGCATCGATGACGAGATCCGCCCCGGCTCCGCAGTCGTCGACGGTGCCGTTTTCGGTCAGCCGCCAGGCGAGGGGCGTGCCACACGGCTCTATCTCGCAGGGGCCGACTCTGCCGTCGAGCTGGTGGCGTCGCTGTTCACAGACTCTGCGCTGCACGTGTGCCGGGTCGGGGACACACCCGGTTCCGCTTCCGCTCTGAAGATGGCCTTTGCCAGCTACCAGAAGGCCGCTCACACCCGCGCCGGCATCGCGCACGCGCTCGCCGACGCCCATGGAGTCGGTGATCAGCTCACAGCCGAAGCCGAGATCATGATCTCCGCGATCCTCACCGATCCGGAGTATCTGCCGAGTGTCGCAGCCCGAGCCTGGCGCTGGGCAGCCGAGATGGAAGAGGTCGCCGACACCCTGCGCGCGGCTGACCTACCCACGGACATGGCCGAGGCCACGGCTCGGGTGCTCGCTTTCTGGGAGCAGGACAAGGACCGGTACGACCTGCCGGCCGTGCATGCCCTCTCTCAGCTCAGGTCAGAAATGAGCAGTTGATTCGTTCACGCTGAGGGCACGCGACACCTAGACAGGTCCAGACAACAAACAAGGCCCGGGTCGATGACCTGGGCCTCAGTCGTGGAGCGGGTGACGAGAATCGAACTCGCGCTCTGAGCTTGGGAATCAGCGGTGCCTGGACCTTTGGAAGTGCTCTGACCTGCACTTCCCTGCGAGGAAGCTTGGATTGCCCTGGTCTCCGGAGGCTGTACGAGGCTAGGGGTGCGGCGAACCTTGCCAGGGGTGTGGTCGGGGTGGGCGGGCTCGTCAGACAGGGATGATGCGGACCTGGTTTCCGCAGAGTTTGGTCATGTCGTCGCTGTCGGAGGTCAGGAGGGCGACGGGTTTCGGCTGACGCAGGGCGACCTCGGCGACCGTGGCGTCGATGGCGTACTTGTGCCCGTGCAGCCCGGCGCCTTTGAGCAGCTCCGCTGCCGCTTTCGCCGCTTGTTCGGTGACCGGCTCCACTTTGACGCGGGACAGAGCCCAGTTCAGGCGAGGCATGTTGGTACGGGAGTGGCTGACTTCCACGATGGTGTTGGCCCCGATGACCAGGTCTGCTCCCACGTCGTGGAAGACCTGAAGCATCGCGAGGAGCTTGCGGTCCTGAGCAATCCAGGCGGAGAGCCCCTCCGAGTCCAGGACGACGGTCTCGATGCGCTCGCTCACGCGGCATCCGCACCCTTGGAGGAGTCGGCGGAGCCGAAGATCTTGGCGCGGGCCTCGGCGAGCTCCTCATCGCTGAAAGAGCCGTGCTCCTCCTCGTGACGGCGGAGGTCGTCGCCCAGGAGCTGGTGCCGGATCTGGCGGGCTACGGCCTCCGCCACGTAGCCGGAGACGTTGTCCGTAAGCTTGCGGAGCTCCGCCACTTGGTCGCTGGGGAGAGTGACGGTGATGCGAGTCGTTGAGGACATGAGTCCAATCATACTGGAGTATGCAAGGGCCGGCTTGAGTCACATGCCCTGCCTTGACGGTCGCGACCGCATGCTCCGGGTGATGGCAGGGTGGCCGCTCTCCGGCAGTCCACTGCGGGGCAAGGATTTGGGCCGACGCCGCTGGAGGGCAAGCGAAAAGCCCCGGTCATCGACCAGGGCCTTCATCAAAGAGCGGGTGACGAGAATCGAACGCGCTCTGAGCTTGGGAATCAGCGGTTCTTGGGCGCCGTAGCGGTCCTGACCTGCACTTTCGCATGTCGCAGGCGGGTGGCCCCGGTCTTTGGGAGCCGTACCTGACCGCTGTTGTCCACTCTGCTGGGCACGGATGGGGCACGGCCGTTGAGGTCTGAACAGCCCGATGCACAGCTTGCCGAGCGTCCGGCCTCCATGCGGCCATCAGTCTTCGTGCGGAACTTCCACTTCCCGGAGTCGTTCGCCGATGTCGTCGCCCCATGCCTGTGCCCATTGCCGCAGCCCGGTGATTGCCTGCTCGTCGAGTCCGTAGGCGGCGCATTTCGTGTCGCCGATCCAGTCGGCTCCGCCCTGTCGCGCCTGCAAGTCGCTCAGGTCGAAGGAGTCACCGGCATGGCGCCGTCCGAGCTCCTTGGGTTCGGCTGGTTCCAGCGGTTCACGGCGGTCCGTATGTCGAGATGTCCGGGCGAACAGCGAGTGAGGTAAACCCACGCCCTGCCCCACTCACCACTCCTCGTAGTCCTCGATCAGGCGGGCCACAAGCCGGTGGAGCGCTGCTGCCCTGTTCAGGTCCTCCCGCTGTTCGCGCAGGGCCCGCTCGGTCGTCCGGAGTCGGTGCCAGGCGTCCGGTTCCTTGTCCATCACGTCGTCGACCAACGGCCGGGTGATCAGTGCGAGGCACTCGGCCAGTCGCCGCCTGGTGGACGGCGCCGGCGGCGCCGGGTCGGCGACGGCGTACCCGGTCGTCAGGTATCGGACAGGGTCGCCCAGGCTCCAGCCGACGACTGCCCCGGCCTGGACCAGGAGCGCCAGGTCGGGGGCGATACCGATCCGGGCATCCAGCGGAGTGTCGAGGACCGCGAGATCGCGCAGGCAGGCCAGTTCCGTCGCTTCGGGGTCGCAGCACAGCACCGTTGTCTGCGCGAGGGCGAAGTCGTGTGTCTCCTCCGCGCGGAGCCCGCCCCGGACGGCTCGGGGCTCGGTGGAAAGGCGGATCCCGGCCTCTGCCGGGGCGGATACGGCGGGCAGGTGGAGGCCCACGCCGACCAGCTCGCGGCTGCCGTTGTCGAACAGAAGGTCGTCGTTCTCCGACCCCAGCCACTCCTGGCTTCCGAAGGTGCCGGGCAGTAGCCGCTCGAATTCCGCCCGGTCGGTGAACTCACCGACGACCAACTGGGGGATGTCGAGGGCGAGGCGCGGGGTGGGCGTGAGCGGAGTGTCCGTCACCACGGCGCGAAGGGTGTTCAGGGCGATTTCCACAGGTGACCCACCTCACCGGATCTGGTCGGCGGGCGCCAGCGTGCCGCCTCGGCTGTCCGGAATGTTGCCGTTCACAATATCGTCATGAGTCACCGGCAGGCCGGGGTCGTCGGGCGACCCGCCGAACGCCTTGGCGCCGCTTTCCCCTCGGGTCCCCGAAGGACCGTACGCGGTGATGACATCGCCCGCACCGGCGCCCGGCCCCTTGGTGATCACGACGTCTTCTCCTTGCCGGAAGGTGAGGTTTCCCCGCTGCCCCTGGGAGTGGTAGACCGCATCGGGGTTCTTGAGGATCTCCAGAACCCGGTCGTCGCTGAACTGGTGTCGTGTGTCGGCGTGGTAGTTGCCGGACTTCCTCATCTTCCCTTCCTGGGCCCGTTCGATCACCTGGTCGGAAACCTTCCGGGCCCTCTCCTTGGGGCACTTGGGCATGAGTCCCAGTGGGTCGCACCAGGTGAAGGGGTTGTCGACGTAGGCGACGGGGTTCGGTCCGGGCGCCAGACCGAGGGGATCGGGAGAGACGTAGCGGCCTGCTTCCGGATCGTAGTGGCGGAAGAGGTTGTAGTGGAGGCCGGTCTCCGGGTCGTAGTACTGGCCGGGAAAACGCAGAGGGGTGTAGGCGGTACTCGTCCGCGCCCAGGCAGTGGTGCCCCAGATGGTGGCGCGGGTGCGCCAGGCTATGTCGCCCGACTCGTCGACGAGTTCGGTGGGGGCGCCGACGAGGTCGGTGGCGATAGCGAAGAACCGCCGGTCGATCTCGTCCTGACGGGTGTCGGCGGTCAGGATGCGTTCGGTCTGGGCGAGAGGGACTCCGGCGCGGTGATCCCATGTGAGGACAACGGTGTTCGGGAGAGCGGACTCTCGCATGGTCTGTTCGCAGAGGGTGAGGCCGTCCCAGGCGAACCTGACCTCTTCGACGACGGTCCCACCGTCGGTGGACAGGCGCTGCTTGGCGGTGCGACGTCCCAGTGGGTCGTATCGGTAGCGCCAGCGGGTGCCGTCCGGGGTGATCACCGAAGTGAGACGGCTTTCGGCGTCCCATGTGTAACGCCAGATGTCGGGCTTGCGGGAGAGCCGGGCCCTCCGGCGGAGGGTGACGCGCCCGAGGGCGTCGTACTCGAAATGAATGCCTCCAGCCCGGATGAGCTTCGTGCCGGTGTAGGAACGAGGTCCGGCGCCATCGCTGCCCGGATGTGTGGCAGGCCAGACGGCCTCGGTCTGGTTGCCGTCGGCGTCGTAGGCGTAACGCTCTGTCCAGCCTCGCGCGTGCACTGCGGTGACCCGGCCTACCGCGTCGAGGTCGAAGGTACGTGAGCCCGTCAGCCGGTCGGACAGTTCGGTGAGGTGGCCGTCCGAACGGTAGGCGTAACTACGGCCGTTGAGTGCGCGACCGTCGGCGGTCAGTTCCTCGGCAGAGAGCCGTCCGGCCTCGTCCCACGCAGAGGCGACAGTGAGGAAGCCGCCGAACACGCGGGCCGTTTCCCGACCGGCGACATCGTGGGTGAAGGCGACCCGGCAGCCCCCTGCCGTCAGGTGTGCGGGTTGTCCACTGCTGTCGTAGGCGTACGCGGTCACTTGCCCGGTGGGTGTAGTGCGGCGGGTGCGGCGGCCCACGGCGTCGTACGCGTAGGCCATGGCGTATCCGTCCACCAGCTCGGTCTTGACCTGGCCTCGGCGGTCGTACCGGTAGAGGAGTTCGCTGTCCGGGCTCGACGCCTGCAGAAGGCGTCCGGCCTGGTCGTAGGTATAGACGGTCACCTGCCCGTCGGCGTCCTTCTCGATGACTCGACCGAGCTGGTCGCGCTTGAACGAGATGGTTTGGCCGAGGGCGTCGGTGCGGGAGCTGAGCTGCCCGTCGGCGTCGTAGTGGTAGGACACGGTGCGGCCGTCGAAGTCGGTCTCCGAGATCATGCGGCCGGCCGCGTCGTACATGTAATTCCAGTTCATCCCTTGGGGATTGATGACCTGGGTGAGCTGAAGGTGGGCATCGTACCGGAATGAGTAGCGGGCTCCGTCCGGATGGGTGCGGGCCGCCGGCAGGTCGAAGTGGGTGTAGTCGAAGGATGAGACGCCGCCGACCGGATCGGTGTAGGTGAGGCAGTTGCCCTCGCCGTCGTAGGTCCACGATTCGGTCGTGCCGCCAGGGGCCACCCTGCGGGCCAGTCGACCGTCCACGTCCCACTCGAGACGGGTGGTGCCGCCGGCGGGATCAGTGACGCGCACGGGGCGCCCCAGCACGTCGCGCTTCACATGGGTGGTGCCACCCGCGGGATCCGTCACCTCCGTCGGCATCCCGGCTGCGTCACAACGGATCGTGGTGGTGGCTCCGAGCGCGTCGGTGACCGAGGTCGGCCGCCCCTGTGCGTCGAGGTTCCAGCGGGTGGTGTGCCCGGCCGCGTCGGTGACCGCTGTCAGGTTGCCCTGCTCGTCGAACTCCTGCAGACGGCGCGCGCCGTCCGGACCTCGCGTTTCCATGTGGCTTCCCGACGGGTCGCGCTTCGTCGTGAGCCGACTGCCGTCGGGGCGGGTGACGGTGAGCAGGCGGCCTTGTTCATCGTACGTGAAGTCGGTGACGCGGCCGAGCGGATCGGTACGGGTGAGGTGTCTGCCGTGGCTGTCGTACGTTGATCGAGTGGTGTGGCCGAGCGGGTCGGTGGTGGCAAGGACCCGGCACCTGGCGTCGATCAGGTGCCGGGTGGTGTGGCCGTCGGCGGTGGTCAGGGTGGTCACGCGGTGGCCTGTGGCCGGAGCGGGGTGACCGTAGGAGAGTGCGAGTTCGACGTGGCCGGCCTCGCCTCCTGCCGCGATCACCCGGTCGTACTCGTCGTACACATACGCGTACCGGCTCCGGTTGGAGTCGGTCCAGGCCGTTATCCGGCGGGCGTCATCGTATTCGAAGGTGAGGGCTGACCCGGACGGTTGGGCGATGGTGGAGAGGTTGCCGGACGCGTAGCCGTAGGACCTGAGGGGATGGACCGCTCCCGTGCCGTCCATCAGACCCAGTCCGGTGACTCGAGCTTCGGCCACGGTCAGGACGAGGCGGTGGCCGGCCGAGTGGACGAGCGCCAGGGGCGTGCCGTCGTCAGCGCGGTCCAGGCTGATGGTGTTGCTGTTGCGGTCGGTGATCTGGACGAGCCAGGCGGTGCCGTCTTCGCCGGGTTCCGCCCCGGGAGGCCCAGCGAAGTGCTTGGTCAGGCGGGTCTCGGGATCGGTGAGCGTGTAATAGCCTGCGGCGTCGCGGCTCAGGGCGCTCCGTGAGGTCCCTGATTCCGGGAGCGTGGGCAGTCCCGGCACGGGGTGGGGGTAGGTGATCAGCAGGCCGTCGTCGGTGACGTGGATGACACCGGCGGCATCGATCTCCAGGCGTTCGTCGACGGTGGAGGACCAGGAAGGGCCGAAGAACCGGCCCGCGGTGTAGCCCGACTCCACCCGGCGGGTGAAGGCCAGGGGCAGCACCCCGGGCAGGACCACATCGGTCTGGGGGAGGAACATGCGACCGGAGGCCAGGTCGACCGGGTCCGTGCCCCCGGTCGTACGTTCACCGTCGGGGCGGTTGTGGGTGCCTTCGGGGGCGGCGTTCTCCAGCTTGCGGGCGTCGGAGGCGAGGTCGGCGGCCTCCTTCGCCAGCCGCGCCCCCCTGACGCCTGCCCCCGCGCCGCCGGTGGCGAGGGTGAGGGCCAGGTCGGGCAGGAGCCGCCCGAAGCCTTCGGCGGGGTCTTTCATGAACCCGTCGATCATCTGCTTGCCGGTGCCCCAGGGGTCGTTGGCGACCCGGACGAGCCCGGCGGCGGTGTTGTTGAGCGCGAGCGCGTACTCGGCGGGGTGGGTGATGTTGTACGGGTCCGTGGGGTTGACGCTGCGCGCGAAGTTCACGATGCCCGCGGCGCCCTTGACGACGCCGCCCGCGATATGGGTCTGGATCACCCGGTGCTCGGCGAGCCCGTCCATGGCCTGCTCGGCGTACCGGGGCTTCTGAGGGGCGGTGTCGCGGGCCGCGGTCACCGCCTGGCGGGCGGTCTCGGCCGCCGTATTGCGCTGCTTACGCGCCTCCGCGAGCAGCTCCTGGGCTTCCTTCATCCGCCCGGTGCCCGGATCGCTGAAGGCGCCCGGCTTCGGCGGCAGGGTGGAGGGGTCGCGCTCGTCGGCGGGTTTGGCGTTGTAGACGTCGACGGCCTTGTTGTACGTGTTCGCCTTCTCGTTGTGCGCGTCCCTGGCCTCCTCCGACGCCTTCGTCCCGGCCTTCCACTTGTCGATCGCGGTCTGCGCCTGCCCCTGGGCCCACTCCACGGTCCCGGCGAACGAGTCCAGCGCACCGGCCGCCTTCTCGAACGCGTCGGCGGCCTTGAACCACTTCGGCGGCTCGACCGACACCGATCCCCGGAACGCGTCCGCCGCCTGCCCCTTCAACGCGGACGAGTCGACCCCCTTCAGCCCCCCACCCACCTTGTCGAACGAGCCCTGCAGCTTACGCAGATGGGTCGCGGTGGACCGGATCTCGGACGGGCTGCCGTAGATCAGCTTCGTCTTGTCCTCGGTCTGCCCGAGGTCCATCTCGTCGACCTCGGCACCCATCCGGGTCGCCACGGACCGGGACTTCTCCCGGACCCAGTCCGCCCCGGACTCCCACCCGGCGTCCTCCAGCCGGTCGCCGGTCCAGTTCCCGGCATCCTCGACCCGGTCACCGACCCACTCGACACCGTCCTCGACCGCGTCCTCGATACCATCGGGCGTGATGTCACTGACGAAATCCCCGAGCCCCATGACCTAGCTCCCCCCGCCGTCCTGCTGCTCCTGCTGCCGGGCACGCTCCTCTGGCGAGGGCCCGAACATGTCGTCCACGGACCGGTCGAACGCCGCCTGGTCCACGCCGAACATCTCGTTCAGCCGATCTGTCTGGCGGCCACCGTTGCCCTCGGTCATCAACGCCCGCCAGGTGTCCTTCCAGGTCTGCCCGGCCTCCTGCGCCGTCCGCTCGAACGACTCCCGGCTGTAATCCGGACTCAGATAGTCCGGGGTCAGCACCTCCCCCCACCCCTGCTTGACGATGTCGTCCTCGGACGCATGCGGATTACCGACACCCGCGTTCACCGCGATCTTCAGCGTGCCCTGGACGTACTGGTCCTCCTCCCACACGATCCCCGCCGCCAGCCCCAGCTTCGCCGCGATCGCATTGGCGTCCTGGACCAGCGCCCGCACCCCCCACTCCCACCGCTCGCAGAAGTCCTCGAAGTCCACCGACAACCCATGATGCCCGGCCTCCATCCCGGTCATCGACAGCCCCGAAAGCCCCTTGCCGAGCACCGCCCCCGTACCGGTACCGACCTCCCTCAACTCCGCCACGGCCTCCCGCAACCCGGTGGTGATCAGCTGAACACTGACCGGATCGACGTTCAGGTCCTCGGCCCCGCCACCGCTCACAGCCCGGCCCCCCCGCCCCGCGCCGCAGGCACGTCCGCGTCGACGGCGAAGGCATCCGGCACGATCCCCACCACCGGCGGAAACAACATCGACCCGTCCGGATCAGCCACATTCACCGCGACCCCGGCCGGCACCCCCATGGCAGGGATGACCTCATCCAGCAACCGCGCCCCCCGGAACTCGGCGTACTCCCACACCCGCTCCAGCGCCCCGGTCCCCTCCACCACAGCCCGCTCCGCAGCGAACCGGGCCAACGCCGCCTCATCGGTGAACCCGCACACCCACCGCACCCCACCGAACTCGGCGGTCCACAACCCGCCCCGGTCGAACGGCACCAGCACCAAAGCCCGCCGCAGCTCACCCACCAAAGCCAACGGATCCCCGACCCCGGCCCGCCGCTCGGCTATCCGATCCGCCAGCGCCACCCCGTCACCCACTAGAAGCCCTCCCCCGTACGCGAGTCATCACCCTTCACTTCCGCACACGCTAGGACACCACGCACGCCGGCACCCACACGGTTCCAGCCGTCCCCACAGCCTCCACATCACAGCCGGGCCCCGAACACAAGAAAGGCCCCGGTCATCGACCAGGGCCTTCATCAAAGAGCGGGTGACGAGAATCGAACTCGCGCTCTGAGCTTGGGAATCAGCGGTGCTTGAGTCTCCGGAAGGGGCCTGACCTGCACTTTCCTGCGAGGAAGCTGGGGTCGCCGTGGTCTCTGGAGGCTGTGCCTGACCGCTGTTGTCCGCTCTGCTGGGCACGGATGGGGCACGGGAGGGCGATACAGCAGACCCTGCCAGGGTGCGTGCTCGGGGTGGGCCAGCGCGTCAGAGAGGGATGATGCGGACTTGGTTGCCGCAGAGCCGGGTCATGTCGTCGCTGTCGGAGGTCAGGAGGGCGACGGGTTTCGGATGGCGCAGGGCGACCTCGGCGACTGTGGCGTCGATGGCGTACTTGTGCCCGTGCAGTCCGGCACCTTTGAGGAGTTCCGCTGCTGCTTTCGCCGCCGCTTCGGTGACGGGCTCCACCTTGACGCGGGAGAGAGCCCAGTTCAGGCGAGGCATGTTGGTGCGGGAGTGGGTGACTTCCACGATGGTGTTGGCCCCGATGACCAGGTCGGCTCCCATGTCGTGGAAGACCTGAAGCATCGCGAGCAGCTTGCGATCCTGCGCGATCCAGGCGGAGAGCCCTTCCGAGTCCAGGACGACGGTTTCGATGCGCTCGCTCACGCGGCATCCGCGCCCGTGGAGGTGCCGGCGGAGCCGAAGATCTTCCCGCGCGCCTCGGCGAGCTCCTCGTCGCTGAAGGCGCCGTGCTCCTCCTCGTGACGGCGGAGGTCGTCGCCCAAGAGCTGGTGCCGGATCTGGCGGGCTACGGCTTCCGCCACGTAGCCGGAGACGTTGTCCGTGATCTTGCGAAGCTCCGCCACCTGATCGCTAGGCAGCGTGACGGTGATGCGAGTCGTCGAGGACATGAGTCCAATCATACTGGAGTATGCAAGGGCCGGCTTGAGTCACGGGCCCCTGTCTTGACGACCGCGACCGCGTGCTCCGGATGTAGACAGGGAGCGGTCGCTCTCCGGATGTCCACGGCGGGGTGAGGCTCAGGGTCGGTATTGCTGAAGGCAAGCAAAAGACCCCGGTCGTCGACCAGGGCCTTCATCAAAGAGCGGGTGACGAGAATCGAACTCGCGCTCTGAGCTTGGGAATCAGCGGTGTTTGAGTCTCGGGAAGGGATCTGACCTGCGCTTTCCTGCGAGGAAGCCGGGGTCGCCATGGTCTCTGGAGGCTGCACCTGACCGCTGTTGTCCGCTCTGCTGGGCACGGATGGGGCATGGGAGGGCGATGCAGCGGACCCTGCCACGGGGTGTGCTTGGGGTGGGGCGGCGCGTCAGAGAGGGATGATGCGGATCTGGTTGCCGCAGAGTTTGGTCATGTCGTCGCTGTCGGAGGTGAGGAGGGCGACGGGTTTCGGCTGGCGCAGGGCGACTTCGGCGACCGTGGCGTCGATGGCGTGCTTGTGTCCGTGCAGTCCGGCGTCTTTGAGGAGTTCCGCTGCTGCTTTCGCCGCCTGTTCGGTGACGGGCTCCACCTTGACGCGGGACAGGGCCCAGTTCAGGCGGGGCATGTTGGTGCGGGAGTGGCTGACTTCCACGATGGTGTTGGCCCCGATGACCAGGTCGGCTCCCATGTCGTGGAAGACCTGCAGCATCGCGAGGAGCTTGCGGTCCTGTGCGATCCAGGCGGAGAGCCCTTCCGAGTCCAGGACGACGGTTTCGATGCGTTCGCTCACGCGGCGTCCGCGTTCTTGGAGGTGCCGACGGCGCCAAAGATCTTCGAGTGAGCCTCGGCGAGCTCTTCCTCGGTGAAGCTGCCGTGCTCTTCTTCATGTCGCCGCAAGTCATCCCCGAGCAGCTGGTGCCGGATCTGGCGGGCCACGGCTTCCGCCACGTACCCGGAGACGTTGTCGGTCAGCTTGCGGAGCTCAGCAACCTGGTCGGTGGGCAGGGTGACAGTGATGCGTGTCGTGGAGGACATGGGCTAAGCATACCCGAGTATGCGCCCTTCGGCGTCCCCTTCCGGTGGCGATGGCGTGCTACGGGATGGCATGTGCACTCCACGGCGGGCGGGGCGGGACCAAAGGGCGTGGGTGAGGTGGCGGCACTCGATTGCGGGCCGGATCGCAGCTCAAGAGTGCTCAAGTAGCCCGTTAACATAAATTCTCCGATGATTCCGTCGGCAAGCATCACTAGACCTTGTTTCACTCTTATAAGTGCAGCTCAAGCCGCTTAATGGATTGACTTCTGTATCAGTTTCTGGACTGGTGCGACCTCTTTCACGACTGCGCACTGTCGGTGCGCAGCTTGACGTCGTATCTCTCACGTTCCTACGGTTCCACTGGTCAAGAGGCGAGGTACGGGGGTTCTGATGGACGATACGGGTACCGACGATGATCGCCTGCTGTCGCGGGCCGAGGTTGCGTCGCTCGCGGGGGTGATGCGGCCCGCAGTTACCAACTGGCAGCGGCGGCACGCGGACTATCCGAAGCCGGTTCGCGCAGGGGAGACGGAACTCTTCAGCCTGCGTGCGGTGCTCGGCTGGCTTGCCTCCCGCCAGATTCCGTCCCGGGCACGCACGGCCGATGAGGCGACCGGATTTACCTATGCGGACCGGGTGCAGCGCAACCTCGCGACGGAAGACGTCCGTCAGGGCGAGGGCACACCCGTCGGAGGGAAGAACGAAAGCCGGCCAGCGAGCGACGAACGACAGCGGGCCAGGCAACTGGAGCGACTGTTGGGTCCGTTGGCCGACACGGTTCGTGGCGGCGGGTCATTGACGGACTACCTGGCTCTGCTCATCTCGCTGATCTTTCTCCGTACGAGCGAAAGCCCTCGCACGGCTGCCCTCTTGGACGAGGCGCGGATGCGGACCAAGGCCGCTGCGGCGTTGCTGGGCGAGATTGGAGAGGTGGCCGATGACGCTCTGCGTATGCGGGGTGTGACGCCAGGAATGCGTACTGCTCTGCTGAGGCTGGAGCCCCAGGAGTACGCAGATGTGGTCGAGACGATTGGCTTGACGGAGGGGCTGGGGATCGACGAGCTGCGTCAACTGATCGATCAATACGGTGTTCAAGCCGCGTTGCCCAGCAACGAGTTCTTTACCCCACGTGCCGTTGTGCGGTTGATGCGCGACGCAGCCGTGGGGGAAGAGGACACCGTGCAGCACGTGTACGACCCGTATGTGCGCGGTGGCGAGATGCTCGACGGGGTCGCGGAACGTCTCGGGGGTGCCGTGCCGTTGACCTTGCGTGGTGAAGGCCCTCAGCGTGCAACGATGCGGCTTGCCAGCATGAATCTCGCACTTCATGGGGCCACGGTTGAGCTGGGGTCCAGATCTGTGGCGCCCTGGGACGAACGAGCGTGGCCTACCAGCCAACAAGCTGACTTGGTCCTGACCAATCCTCCTTTCAATACCCATGGGGTCGTGCCGAAGCCCCGCGAGGGGCTTGACTGGCCGTACGGGCAACCTCCCCCCGGCACGGCTGGTGCTGTCTTCGGCTGGCTCCAACATGTCCTGACGTCGCTGAAGGACGGAGGCCGTGCAGCCGTGGTCATGCCGGTCAGCGCGGGTGCCTCCACTGACCCCCGTGCGCGCGAGATCCGTAGGAGGCTGGTCGAAGACGGAGCAGTCGAATGTGTGGTGGCACTTCCTCCCCGACTGTTCTCCGGAGCGCAGGTGTCCGTCTGCTTGTGGTTCTTGCGGCGCTCCGCGACGGTCCTTGAGGAGATCCTGTTCGTGGACGCCCGAGGGCTGGGCGACAAGGCGACCCGCGGACCGCGCGTTCT
The DNA here is from genome assembly GCF_044752765.1 of Streptomyces sp. NPDC088706. NCBI lineage: Bacteria > Bacillati > Actinomycetota > Actinomycetes > Kitasatosporales > Streptomycetaceae > Streptomyces > Streptomyces sp. NPDC088706. The sequence continues at coordinate 169,988 of NZ_JBIVLW010000003.1, read as the reverse complement.
TTCGGAGGAACACGTCGGAGCCATCGCGGATACGGTCCGAAGGTGGCGGCGCAGCCGCGAATTTCGCTCGGGTCGCCAAGACGCTGGCCATTTGGCGGTCGCTGCTCCCTTGGAGGCAGTCCAGGCAACTGCCTACTCCCTCAACCCGTCTGATTTCGTAGACAGATGGATGTCTGCGGCCGCCACTCCCGTTGACGCCGTAAGGGAATTGGCAGCCGCAGAGCAGGCAGTGTCCTCGTCGCGGTACCGAGCGCACGCTGCGGATGGAGCGGCCGACGCGATCGCGTTCGCTCCGGCGCGCGCAGAGGTCTTCTCGTACGACGGGTTGCCGCAAGACTGGCGTCGCGTGCCCCTGCGCACGCTCGCCGACATCACAGCTGGCCCGTCCTACGCGCGCCTGCCGATCGGGGCCCGGTCGGTGGAAGGTGATCTGCCAGTGGTGATGCCCAGGCACCTGAGGGCCGGACGCATCGAGGGCCGGGACATGGAGAAGGTCACTGAGGACATGGGCCGAGCACTGTCAAGGTTCCGTCTCAGCCCTGGAGACATCGTGTGTGTGCGCTCAGGCGCTCAGATGCCGCCAGCCATGGTTGATGAGACGCAGGACGGATGGATCTTCAGCACCAACCTGCTGCGGCTTCGTGTCAGCAGACCGGGCGGAGGACCGGTAGTCGATCCCGGCTACTTGCTGGCCTACTTGTCGCTGCCAGAGACGCTGCAGTGGCTGAAGGAGCAAGCCCGCGGGACCGCTGTTCCCTCCCTGAGCGTGGCCGCGCTGGAACTCCTGCCCGTTCCGCTGCCCCCGCTCGCCCACCAGCGCCGTATCAGTGCGGCCTTGGAAGCCATGGACGCGCAGATCGCTGCGCACTCCGAACTTGTCCGCGCTGTGAAGGAGCAGCGCGTGACGTTGGCAGCGCACCTAATGACAGGCGTCTTGGTCCCGGAATGAACATGATGTTGATCTTTTGGATTCTCCGCGGAAGAAGACGCCTGTGAACACTCCACCGTCCACGCCCCGGCCCGGGACTCGGTATCTGTGGCTGCTTGTGGCGGCACTCTTTTCACTGGTCGTGGCGCTTGTCGCTGGGATCTTGAAGACCAGTACCGGAGCCGGGTTCGCCGAGGCTGTTCTCTACGGTGGAGGTGCCTTCGCTACGTCGATGTGCCTCTGCCTGGTGGTCCTATCAGCGGCTGGCCAGCTATGAAGTGCTGAGTGCCTCATAGCCGGTCCGGTGCCCGGCACCCAAGTGGCTGTACGGCCGACCCGGACAACAACAAAGCCCCGGGCCGCTGGCCTGGGGCTTTCGTAGGTACTGCGTGGAGCGGGTAACGAGAATCGAACTCGCGCTCTGAGCTTGGGAATCAGCGGTTCTCCAACGGTCACATTGGCTCTGACCTGCATATTCGCTCAAGGCGTGCGAGGTTGGAGAGTGTTCTTGACGCCGTACATGACCTCTGCTGTCCGCTCCGCTGGGCACAGATGGGGCACGGCGGCGACGGCTTCTAGAGGGGAGCCGATTGCCGCGTTTCCTCAATATTTGTGCAGGCGAGGAGCCTTGGCGGTCCGTCGTTGGGTGCCGCTAAACGCGCCACATGTCGCGCGGAGAGACGATCGGTGGAGACTGTACGCAGCGGAACCGCTCCCCCGGGGCCGCACCTCGCGCTAACATGCGGCATACGGTCGCACAACAGCTCTGGGGGGAAAATGCTAGAAATTTCGACAGCTACCAACTTCGGTGCGATTGACGCCGACGCCGATACGCTGTTGCGGGAATGCTTTCAGGATCATCCGGCCTATATTGCAGCTAAGAACAATGAGAAGTTCCTTATCCTGGGGCGCAAAGGGTCTGGCAAGACTGCGATCTTCAAGCGCTTCCTGACAGAGCGAAACCCTAACGAATTCTCCTACGGTCATTCGTTCAATGATTACCCTTGGCAGCACCATGACCTCCAAGCCCAGACCGGCGTACCAGAGGAGAGGAGGTTCTTTCATAGCTGGAAGTACCTAATCCTTATGGGGCTGGCAAAAATTCTCCTAAATCAAGACCAGAGTCAGCCGTGGAGTGAGCAATCTGCTGAATCAATGCAGGCGCTTGAGGATTCTGTAGTCGATTCTTACGGGTCCCGTGACCCTGACGTCCGGCAGCTATTTAGCCCGGAAAAGGAGCTACGCTTTAAGGGGGCCCTTAAAATCCCCTTCCTTGACATTTCGGGCGAGCGGGTCCGAGTCAGGGAGCTCCCTCCTCATATTCAAGAAGTGAATCAGGTGATTCAGGAGCATGTGCTTTCGTTCTTTGAATCCAGAGAGCTCATACTATGTATGTTTCGACGAGCTTGACCTTGGCTACTCGGACTATCTGCTGAATGAGCTGGATGACGAGATTGCGAAGCATGTTCCGCAGTACAAGGAATATTTGGAGGTTGTAAAAGAGTTGGGTTCTCTGTCGTTCACGTTGGAAAACTTTTCTTCCGCTTGGTCGAGGAGATCCTCTCTGTCTGAAATTGAGCCTATCTCTGGATTGGCGCAACTATTTGAATTTTCGGTGGTTGGATATCTGAAACCCGGCGGACGTGGCGGTGGCTCTGAGTACGTCTGGCGCTATCGAGATCCGCGCGCGCGGTTCAACGCGGCGTCCGAATCTTTTCGTGTGCACCCCGGCTTTAAGGAGGCCTTGGACCTGCTGACCGGTCGCAGCTGACGTCCAATTTGGCAGAGCGGCTTCGGTAAATCTGTGGAATCGGCTATGCGGCGGCAGAGGGTGTTCGATCGCTTTACGCTTGTAGTCGCTGGGCGCGGCCAGGCGGGTCGAGGATGGGACTCGGTTCGAGCACGGAGGGGGCCCTCTGTGCTCGAACCGTACTGAAGCAGGGAAGGTTGGCCACGACAGAATTGTGGCTTCTGCGGTGGTTGATCACCCCTCCGCACCGGACACGGAGGGGCTAGTCGCGTGAGAGCGCCCTGATGGTCGTGAATGCTAGTTCGCGGAACGCGTCGCGAACTTCGGCCAACGGTTGCCGGTCGCGGGTGTAGAAGAGCTTGTTGGTGAGAAGAGCGGCCCAGCGGTTGTTGGTCGGCGAGATCCACATGGCGGTCCCGGTGAACCCGTAGTGCACCCAGACGTCATCCGCGGCCCTTGTCCCGGGCGCCGGATGCCAGAACAAGCCGCGGGCCGGTTCGAGGCTGTTGGTCTGGGTGGTGAGCGACTGCGCGATCCAGTTGGGGCCGAAACCGGCGCTGGGCCCGTCCGTCGAGGGTGCCAACATGTGGCTCAGGAAGTTCGCCAGGTCGTCGAGGACCGTGAAGGCGCCGGCGATGCCGCAGACCCCACCGAGCAGGCGGGCCGAGAAGTCGTGGGCGACGCCCTTGAGATGGGTGTCCGTCTCCTGATTCAGCTCGGTGGGGGCGCAGCGAGCCGCGAGCTCGGTGGGCAGCGGGCCGAAGCGGGTGGTTTCCATCCCGAGTGGCTGCCAGGTTCGCTCGGTGGCGAGCTGGTCCAGGGGCATTCCAGAGAGGTGCTCGGCGAGGAAGCCGAGGATCAGGGCCGCGCGGTCGGTGTACTCGACCGCCTCGCCCGGCGGCCGATGTAGTGGTTCGCGTAGCACGCCTTTGCGGATGTCGTCATGGTTCGTTCCGTACTGGTTCTTCAACTGCGCCCGGAGAGGAACGCCGGCCGTGTGGGTCAGCAACTGTCGCGCTGTGACATGGCCCAGCTCGTAGTCGGTGACCTCTGGCCAGTGGGTGGCGAGTTGGTCGTCCAGGTCGAGGTGGCCGTCCTCCCAGAGCGCTCCGATCGAGGACCAGACGGCGAGGATCTTGGTGAGGCTGGCGGCGTCGAAGACGGTGTCCAGCTGCATTCGGTGTTCTGGTTCGCCCGGATCGAGCACCCCCGTGTAGCCGTTCGCCTTGATGCCGGTGGAATCTCCCACGGCCCAGACCGCACCGGGGTAAATCTTGTCTCGGACGCCCTCGTCCAACAGGGCTTCAATACGGTCGATCATGGTCTCCCTCTACTTCATGGGGTCTCCGCCGCTCAGCGTAGTGACGGAACGCGGCGGCTCAGGGTTCGGCGCGGCTTACCTCAGCACCTGGTGTCCCAGGGCGTGTAGAGCCCGTTGGGTTGAAGAGAGCGGGTAGCGCTGGGCGTTGGCGAGCCCTGCTTCTCGGAGTGCGGGAAGCACCTCCCTGGAGTCCCGCATCCGCCGCAACCCTCGGGCTACCGCACCAGGCCGGGTGAAGTCGACGGGCGCTGCGGAGTCGCCGAGCACCTCGTTGAGGCCCGGCACCGGTTGGTAGAGGACGGGCAGTCCACATGCCTGTGCCTCAAGAGCCACCAGCCCCATGGCCTCCAGCGTGGTGGACGGCATCACCAGAAGGTCGTGGTCCGCGAAGGTCTTCCACAGCTGGGGACGGTGGAGCCAGCCGAGGTAGCGGGCCTGGATGCCTGCTCGCCGTAGCAGCGGTGTCATCGCCTGGAACTCATCTTGCGGCGCGGCGATGCTCAGCTCGATTCCGCAGGCCGGCGCGAGGCTCTTGATCAGAGCCTCGCCTCCCTTCTCAGTCGTGAGTCGACCGGCGTACAGCAGGCGGAGGTGGCTCGCTGGTGGCCTCGCGCGTCGGGGCTGCGGGCTGCTCAGCAGGTGGTCGGGGACGCCCCATGGAATGTGGGCGATCTTCCGGCGGTCCGTACTCGGGGCCAGCTTGAGGAGGCGATCGGCCATCGCGCCCGTGGGCACCACGATGGCGTCCGCCGATCGCACTGTCTCACGCAGGATCCGGTTCTGGTCACGGTGCCTCTCGGCGAAGAGCAGGTCGGTGCCGTGTACCAGGGCGATCCTAGGCGGCGTCGGCAGAGCCCGTATTAGGGCCGGGGTCGCGCCGAAGGCAAGGTGCTGGAGATGAAGAACATCGATCTCGGACGGGTCGATGGCCCTCCGTAGGGCCTCACGCAGTTCGGCTACGTACCTGCCGAACGCGGGGCCCACCAGGCACTTACCTCGAACCCGCAGGAGCTTGAGGCCAGCCCTGGGGCGCGCATCCGAATTCTCGGTGGCGAGCATGAACGCGTGGGCCGGGATGCCGGGTCGGTTGCCGGTGTAGAGGTCCAGGAAGAGTTCAACGCTTCCTCCCGGGCTGTCGGCAGGAAGGTCCAGAGCCGTGGCAACCATGGGGTTCACAGTCGGTCTCCCCGCATCTCCTCGTACAGGCGGGAAGTCTCGATGCCCTTGCTGGTCCGGTACTTGCGGCCGTGCTGCTGGTAGCTCGCCGGATCGCCGAAGGTCTGGTGGAAGGTGACCTTCCCGAACACCATGAGCGGATAGACGCGTACGGGACGAGCTGCCCGTATCTCCAGGGTCCACTGGATGGCATGGCCCTGGTGGCCGAGCGGGGCGGAGACATGGACCCAGATTCCGAGGGCACCGACGCTTCGACTGCCGTTCAGGAGTTGGGCGTACGTCTCCGATCCGGTCCTCTCGTAGGTGATGCCCAGGTACAGGCGTTCCGGCAGCAGGACGTATCCCTCAGGAGGGATGGTGACCGTCCGGCTCTGAGTGCGGGCTGCCGCGTCAAGTTCGCCGTCGCACACGTGGAGAGCCTCGCCGAGCCGCCAGTCGTATGCGTTGGGCGAGAGCCGGTCAGGGTCGTAAGGATCGATGGTGACGGCGCCGGCAGCACGTGCCGCAGCGATGGCCGACCCGGTGAGGATCATGAGACTGCCGATCCGAAGACGGGGTTGTCGCGCCAGTACGCGGAAGGCTGCGGGCCTGTGGCTGCCTGGTATTTACCGGTATACAGATCGACGGCTCCGACGGCGACGAAGAACATGATCTGGCCGATCTTCATGCCGGGGTATACCCGCAAGGGACGGATCGCTGACAGCATCAGCGTCCACTGCCCGTGGAAGCCGATGTCCCCGATCGGGGCGGTGATCTCGACGAACAGGCCCAGTCGCCCCACCGAGGACCTGCCGAAGAGCAGGGGCACGAAGGAATCGGAGCCGACTTCTTCGAGGGTGTGGCCGAGGTAGAGCTCGCCCGGTTGCAAGACGAATCCGCCCTCGTCCATGCGTAGATCCATCGTGGGGTTCGGGCGATGGCTGTCGATGACTGGCGTCGTGTAGGTCAGCAGGGTCGGACCGAGTCGGACGTTGTAACTGTTCGGGTTGACCTGGTCCTGGTCGAAGGGCGCGATACGCAAACGACCGTCGGCCGCAGCGGCACTGATTTCAGGGCCGGTCAGGATCACGGCCTTTCTCCCTCGGTCAGTACGTGCTGGATGGCCTGGCCAAGAGCAACGACTGCGTGTGCGGGCTGTCCGCCGAAGTACGCGTCGGCCAGGTAGTCAGTGGTCAGCACGGTGCGGATGTGGGGCGGCAACGGAGCGGGTGCAGTGATGAACGGTCCGGCCGAATCCGGCAGGGAGGCCAGCAACGAGACGCGCTGTTGATCATCCGACAGCGTCACGTTGACGAGGTGATTGTCGAATGGCTCGGTCGCGAGCAAGTCGCCCACGGTGAGCGTGCTGTGCAGGGGGACGGGCCGCAGCGCGGTCTCGTTGAGGAGAACTGTCTCCGCCCCCAGCCCCGTGTGCAAGCGCCGGGCGACCTCGGCAAGCAACGCACCGCGGTCGGGTAGTCGGTGCCGGTACGCCGGAACGATGGTGCCGAGGGGCGAGTTCATCCGGCGGCGTAGGATTTCGATCTCCGCGAGAAGCGGAGCCAGCTCGGGGCAGTGGCCGTCAGGCGCCGGCGGTAGGAGATTCGTCTGGGCGTCCCACCGGTCGTCCGCAGGTTTCGCCAGTGCGTATCCAACGCCCAGCTCGCGCCCTTTGAGGACCAGGGTGTCGCCTACGCGAACTGGGCCGTACTGCTTGCTGTGGCAGTGACCGGCGAAGATCACGTCGAGGAACGGACAAGCTTCGGCGATTCTGAGGTCTTCGGAGAAGCCGGAGTGGCTGAGCAGCACCCAGTCGTCCACCTCGTGGTGGTAGGCCAACATCAGCTCCCGTAGCGCCCGCACCGGGTTGGTGACGCGTTGCTGGGTGCGGTCGGCGTACGGGATGGAGCTGAACGCCTCGATGCCCATCACGGCTGTCACGGCCACGCGCCGGCTACCCACGGAGGCCACGTGGATACGGCGGAACGCGGGGTCGCGACTGACCTTGTCCACGACGTTGGCGCACACGGTGAGCCGGTGCAGATTCGGTTCGAAGTAGTGAGACCAGCCGTGGTTCCCCGGAGCGATCACGTCGTACAGGCTGGTGAGGATCTCGCGCTCGACCTGGCCACCACCGAGCCGGTAGTAGCCACTGCCCTCAAAGAAGTCGCCGCAGTCGACGATGAGGGCCTCGGTACGAGACCTGCGCAAGTGGTTCAGCAGGTGCACGGCGTCACCGAAGGCGGAGTGGACGTCGGTCGTGGCCAGGATGCGCCGTACGGTCCGCGTCATGCCGTGACCTCGCAGATGTCGGCGCCGAGCGCACGGAGCTTGGTGGGGAGGTCCGCGTGGCCTCGCCGCAGTTGCTGCAGTCCTCCGAGCGTGGTGACGCCACGAGCGGTGAGGCCGGCGATGAGAAGGGCCGAACCGGTACGGATGTCGGTGGATTCGACGCCCGCGCCGATGAGGTACTGCGGGCCGGTGAGACGGCACTGGGTGGGCGAGATCTGCTCGATTCGCGCCCCCAGCACGGCGAGTTGAGGCACCAGGTTGCTGTGGCGGCCGGGGTTGATCGTGTCAGCGAAGAGGTGCGTGCCGGGCAGCCCCAAGGTCAGAGCCATGAGCGCGGGTTCGAAGTCGGCGTCGAGGCCGCCGGGGGAGAGGGAGGCAATGGCGCGCAAGGAATGGCTGGTCGGCTGCGTGTTCCCGGAGTGGACCGTGAGGGAGTCCTCCTGCGCGGCCACCGGAATCCCGAGCCAACGCAGCGCTGCCACGAGCGGAGCGACATCCCTGCCACGTACGCCCTCGATGCGGCCGTTGCCTTTCGTGGCCGCGAGCGCGCAGGCGAGCGTTCCCGCTTCGATCTTGTCTCCGGGAACGGCCCAGGCGACGGATCCCTCCGGGGTACCAGCGGCCGGTGGTGCAAGGGCGATCAGACGCTCGGTCGCTTGCGTGCCCCAACCCGCTGACTTCAGCGCGTCCAGGACGCTGATGACCTCGGGCGACAGGTTCGGGTGCCCCAGACGGAGCGGGCGGCCCGCGACCACGGCTCGGAGGATGGCGGCGACGGTCGCGCCGCGAGACCGGAAGGGCAACATGACCGATACGGAGTCGGCACGAGCGCTCCCGGCCACGACGGTGTATCCACGATTGTTTACGGCGTACTGGTCCCCGAACGCCTCGTACACCCTGAAGTGCTGCTCCATGCCGCGCTCACCGATCTGGCAGCCGCCCGGCCAGGGCAGGACGGCACGCCCGTGGGCGGCAAGCAGAGCGGGCACCAGGTAGTACGAGGCGCGGATGCGGCCAGCGGTCTCGAACAGTTCCGGAGCGATGGGCCCGACGTCACCGCCCAGAACAAGGACCGTGGCCGGGGCACCGACTGTGCGGGCGAGCCGGTGACCGGCCTGCTGCAACAGCGTGAGCATGGCCTGCACGTCGGCGCTGGCCGGAACATTGCTGATCTGCCCCGGGCGCCCGAGGGCCGCAGCCGCCGCGAGAAGCGGTAGAGCGGCGTTCTTGGAGCCGTCGACGGTCACGGTCCCGGCCAGTGGCGGCCCAGGGCGGACCGCGATCACTTCTGCCGTCATGGGAGGGAACTGTGTGGTGGGCATGGTCATCTCCTCGGAAGCAGTACATGGACTGCAGCATCAGGACGCGGAGGATGGGTGTGAGCCGGAATCTCGGCCCAGCACCGCTTCCCGGAGGCGCTGGTCTCGACGCCGTGATCCAGGGCTAGGGCGGCCACGATGAACAGGCCGCGGCCGTGCTCGTCGTCCGGGCCCGGCAGGCCGGCCTTCGGGCGTACGGAGCTGGCGTCGCAGACCTCGATCCGGACCCTGTCGTCGGTCAACCGCACGGTCACGGAGATCGGGCCCTGGGTTGCGTGCTGCACGGCGTTGGTCAGCAGCTCGCTGGCCACCAGCGCCAGGGTCTCCACCATGTCGCTTTCGGCAGGGAACCCCCAGCCGTGCACGCCTGCGACCACCTGGTGTCTGGCGTCGCTGACGGCGTATGCCGTGCTGGGGACGGGAAAACTGAAGCAATGCGGTTCCACAGGGTGCCTCCCGGTCGAGTTCGGCTCCACCAAGGAACCGCTCGGGGCGGTAGATGGACCAGCTCAGGTGCGTGGTCGGCATGCCTTATGCAGAAGCTGCATGACTGCCAAGTGAGCTTTGAATTACGCTCGTTCGGGCAGGCAGGATCGGGCGACGGCGAGAGGAGCCGTGGCACAGATGGCTGATGCGTACGACGAGGCGAAACGGCTCGGCGAAGTGCTGCGTCGCGCCCGTGTGCTGGCCAGGCGGTCCCAGGCCGACGTCGCCACCGCGCTCGGCTACCACCAGTCGAAGGTCAGCCGCCTCGAACAGGGCAGAGGCACCGAGGACTCCCAGGTCTTGCGCGCTGTCGCTCGGGAGCTGGGCATCCCGTTAGCCTCCGTCGGCCTTGCCGACGTCCCCGACGCCAGGAACCTCGAACCAGAGACAGATGACATGCATCGCCGCAACTTCCTCGCCGCGAGCTTGGCCACTTTGGCGGCACCCGCCGTCCCATCCCACGCCGGCAGCGGAGCACTTGTCCAGGCGCTTCTCCCTGGTCCTATCCCTCCCGCACAGGATGAGGACCAGGACCTTCCTCAGCTCGGTGAGCGTGTTTCGGAGGTTCGCCGACTGTTCTACGCGTGCGACTACACCCGCCTTGAGGGCACGCTTCCTTCTCTGATCATCGACCTCCGCAACGCGGCAGCACGCTCGGACGAAGCCGCAGGGCTGCTGGCCACTGCCTACCAGACCTCCGCCAGCCTGCTTCTGAAACGGGGGGATCACGGCAACGCGTGGCTGGCGGTCGGACGTGCCATGGCGGAGGCGGAGCGCAGTGGCGATCCCGTCGTCCTGGCCTCCAGTGTGCGCGTCCACACCCACCTGCTGGCCCGGGAGCAGCACACATCGCAGGCCATCACGCTCGTCCGCCACACCGCCGACCAGCTCACGGGCGCCTACGACCAACGTTCCCCCCGTTACCTGGCTGCCCTCGGACTGCTCCTGCTGCGCGGGGTCACCGCCGCGAGCAGTGGCGGGGACCGCGCGGCCACCCACGACTTCCTCACCGAGGCCAAGGAAGTCGCTCGGTACGTCGCACTCGACCGCGCCGACGCCTGGGCCAACTTCAGCCCGACGAACGTCTCCCTGCACGAGGTCAGCGCGACTGTGGCCTTCGGCGACGCGGGGCTCGCTCTGGAGGCCGCGCGTCCCCTCATGCGTCGGCACATCCCCGCTCCTGAACGACGGGCGGCGCTGTGGGTCGAAACGGCGCGTGCCTACAGCCAGCAGGGTCGACTCGCAGACGGATATCAAGCGCTGCGTATCGCCGAGAGCTGCGCTGCGCAGGACATCCGGCGTCCGGCCATCCGCGAGTTGGTTGCGGACATGGCTGCCCGCGACCGTCGTCGTACGCTGCCTGAACTGCATCACTTCAGCCGCCAACTGGGAGTCCCCGCGTGAGCGATCAGTCCGGGCACGAGGCCGGCAAGCCGTTTCTGTATGTCGTCGTGTGCGCGGCGGGCATCGCCGGTGATGTCGGCCGACTGATCTCGGCAGCTCAGGAGGCCGGTTGGGAGGTGGGTGTCGTTGCCACCCCTCAAGGTCTGGGCTTCATCGACGCGCCGTCCATCGAAGCGCAGACCGGCTATCCGATCCGCTCGGCCTGGCGGTCCCACGCCGACCCGCGCCCTCTCCCACCCCCGGACGCCATCGCTGTCGTACCGGCGACGTTCAACACGATCAACAAGTGGGCGGCCGGCATCTCAGACACCCTGGCCCTGGGCATCCTGTGCGAGTCGTACGGCCTCGGTGTCCCCACCGCCGTCCTGCCGTACGTGAACGCCGCCCAGGCGGCCCATCCCGCGTACGCCGAAAGCCTTCGCAGCCTGCGGGGCATGGGTGTCCTGATCGGTTCCTACGAGCCCCACCGTCCCAAGGCCGGCGGCGGTGCGGACCGTTTCCACTGGGAGGAAGCGCTGGAGCTGCTGGCACCCAGTCTGTCCGCGCCGGAGTGATCACCTGCGCCGAGGGCGCGAATTAGAGGTTGGCTCGGTGAGCGTTGCCGCCGGGGCAGGAACGGATGCGGGTGTGGCGGCGAGGGGCATGGTGCTGCGAGCGCGCGCCGCGAGGGCCTGGCGGCTGGGGGCGGTCCTCTGGGCGATTCGCTGTACGCGCCAGGTGAGAGTGCGCGCTGGGGAGCGAGCGTCGTCGAGGGCTCGTCCGTCTATCACCACCTGCAGCACACGTGCGGGATCGTGTCCCGCTGCTTCCGCGTCGGCCAGCGCAGTGAGGAGCGCCCCTGCGGCCGGGTCGTTGAGCGTTTGATCGGCGTAGGCGGGAGCGGCTTGGCGGATGCAGCGAACGTACCGGTCCGCGACGTTTTCTGCCGGGTGGCGTTGGCTGAGGGCAGCCAGGGGTCCTGGCGCGGTTCGGTCGTAGGCGGCCTGGAGGTGGAGCAGGCTCTTGTGTGCTGCGGCCACCTGTTGCTCGTGCTCTCGTCGGTCGTGCCAGCGTGCGGCGGCGATGACGGCGAGGAGCGCGGCGTCGAGGAACATCGCCAAGGCGGCTCCGTCCTTCGGTGCCGGTTCGCGAAGCATCGCCTTGACCGCGCCGCGTAGGGCACGAGCGTGGTGGTGCTCGGCGCGGACGCGCGAACGGGTCGCGCGCTCGAAAGCCGAGGCCGCTGAGCGGAGTTCGGTACGAATGTCCGGCGGTGCGGTGAGAGCTACGGCGTCGAGCGCTTCGCCGAAGGCGGCCAGGTGGGCCTGGGCGGCTTCGGCGTCCGGCTGGTCGAGGTGGTGGGGGATGCGCTCGAAGCGCTTCTGCCGACTCCCGGCGATCAGCCAAACATCCTGGATGCAGTGCCGGAAGATGCACGCTCGTGGGCGCAGGATGTGCTCGCGAATGCTGAGGAGGAAGATCGTGGCTAGACGGGCCGAGGCTCGCGCAGCTCAATTGCTTGCTGACTGCGGAGTGTTTTCACCGCCCGTCAACGTCGAGCGGCTCGTCAGGCATCAGGGAGCGATGGTCTCTGGAGCTCCTTCAAAGATGGTGACGTGTCAGGGATGTTGCTTCGGCGGGACGGGCAGTCGCCGGTGATCGGGGTCAACGACTCCCAACCCCCCTTGCGTCAGCGCTTCACTATCGCCCATGAGCTCGGACACCTCCTGCTGCACCCGGGGCGCGAGGTCATCCTAGACCGCCCTGTTCGAATCAACCTGCGTGATGGGCTGTCCAGCACCGCTACGGATCGCGAAGAGATTGAGGCGAATGCCTTCGCTGCGAGCCTGCTCATGCCGGCCGATATGGTGCGCGAACAACTCATGCTGCTGCCGGTGGCGATCAGGCAGGATCCTGACCGATGCACGACTGCGCTTGCCGAGCGCTTCGAGGTCAGTGCGTCGGCGATGGGCTTTCGTTTGATCAACTTGGGATTGGTTAGCTGAGGACGCGGGGGCCGCGTCACTCTAAGGGTGCGCATCTTGCCTTTGAGAGCGAGCCTGCACGTCCCCGCCGGAGGTGGCGCAGATCACTTGTGTTCGCCGACGAAAAGCGAGTCGCCGCCGGGCTGGTGGTGCCGAGGTAGATGAGTACCCATCGGCCAGGGCGCGATTAAGAGCCACTTGGGGCACGCGGAGGGCACGCCGCACCGCAAGAGGTCTAGACAACAAAGAAGCCCCGGGCCGCTGGCCTGGGGCTTTGATGTGGAGCGGGTGACGAGAATCGAACTCGCGCTCTGAGCTTGGGAAGCTCATGTTCTACCATTAAACTACACCCGCGAAGCATGCCGATGATCGGCGCTGCATCGTCACACACTGTACCCCATGTCAGGCCCCCGGGGGATGAGCCGTGGGGTCTGTTTGGTGTGTGGTCCGTGGGGTGGGCGAGGTGGACGTGGTTGGGGTGGGCGGGAGTTGGGGGCGTAGCGTGCGGGGGCGGAGTGCCGGTCGTGGTGGCGTCCTGTTCATCCCCTAATGTGGCGTTCTCGTCCATGTGTGGTTGGGGAAGGGGCTTGATGGAGTCGATGCAGCGCACCGTCGTCCGCTGTGCCGAAGGGCACGTGTTCGCGACCTCGTCGTTTCCGATGCAGCAGCTCGGGGCCGACCGGATCGGGCCGGGGCGGTTGATCCGGTGCCCCCGGTGTGCCCGGTTGCGGCAGGCCGTTCCGGTGGGGTTCGAGAAGCGGTAGGGGTCGGCAACAGGGGCGTGCGGTGGGTGGAGCCCGCCGCCGACGCCCCTGCCTGTCTCCGGGCCCCGGGTGGTCCGGTTGGGGCGGGCTCGTGCCTTCTGCGTATCCTCGGGACGTGCTTCTCTCAGACAAGGACATCCGGGCCGAGATCGACGCCGGCCGAGTCCGCATTGATCCCTTCGACCCGTCGATGGTGCAGCCGTCGAGCATCGACGTGCGGCTGGACCGCTACTTCCGGGTGTTCGAGAACCACCGGTACCCGCACATCGACCCCGCCGTCGAGCAGCCCGACCTGACGCGCACGGTCGAGCCGGAGGGGGACGAGGCGTTCATCCTGCACCCCGGTGAGTTCGTGCTGGCGTCCACGTACGAGGTGATCTCGCTCCCCGACGATCTGGCCTCGCGGCTGGAGGGGAAGAGTTCGCTCGGGCGGCTCGGTCTGGTGACGCACTCGACGGCCGGGTTCATCGACCCCGGGTTCTCCGGGCATGTGACCCTGGAGCTGTCGAACCTCGCCACGCTGCCGATAAAGCTCTGGCCGGGCATGAAGATCGGGCAGCTGTGCATGTTCCGGCTCTCCTCGCCCTCAGAGTTCCCCTACGGCTCCGAGCGGTACGAGTCGCGGTACCAGGGGCAGCGGGGTCCGACGGCCTCGCGGTCGTTCCAGAACTTCCATCGGACCCAGGTGTGATCGATCATGGCTAGTGACGTACGGGAAAACCTCACCTACGAGGGCTTCGGGCGGGCTGTGCGCGAGCTCGCGCAGGCCGTCGCCGACGACGGGTACGAGCCCGACGTCGTGCTCAGCATCGCGCGCGGCGGTGTCTTCGTCGCCGGCGGGCTCGCGTACGCCCTGGACTGCAAGAACATCCATCTGGTCAACGTGGAGTTCTACACCGGGGTGGGGACGACCCTGGAGATGCCCGTCATGCTGGCGCCGGTACCCAACGCGATCGACTTCTCGCAGAAGAAGGTGCTGATCGCCGACGACGTCGCCGACACCGGCAAGACGCTCAAGCTCGTCCACGGCTTCTGCGTCGACCACGTCGCCGAGGTGCGCAGCGCCGTCATCTACGAGAAGTCCCACTCCCTCGTCAAGTGCGAGTACGTGTGGAAGAAGACCGATCAATGGATCAACTTCCCTTGGAGCGTGGAGAAGCCCGTCGTCCGGCGGGACGGCCAGGTTCTGGACGCGTAGGCCCAGTGACGCGTGAGCCCAGCCACGCGTAGGCCCAGCCACGCGTGAGCCCAGCCACGCGTAAGCCCAGCCACGCGTAAGCCCAGTGACGCGTAGGCCCAGTGACGCGTGAGCCCAGCCACGCGTGAGCCCAGTGACGCGTAGGCCCCGCCACGCGTAAGTCCAGCCACGCGTAAGCCCAGCAGAGTTGCGTAAGTTACCTAGTTATGTGAGAGGGCCCCGGGAGCGCAAGCAGTAGCGCTCCCGGGGCCCTCTCACGCAGGTCCTCAGATCGTGCCCAGCTTGATGATCGACAGCAGCGCGAGCAGCTGGATTCCCGACGCTCCCAGCGCCTTCGGCCACGGCAGGTCGTGCGACTTGCTCACCATCGACGTGAACAGCGCGCCGGCCGCCAGCCAGGTCAGCCAGCCCATGATCTGGACCAGGGAGTTCTCGCCGCCGAGGAAGACGGCGAAGAGCAGGCGCGGGGCGTCGGTGATCGACATGATCAGCATCGAGAGGCCCACCGTCGGCTGCCACGAGCCCGTGCCGCCGAGCTGGCGGGCCAGGGTGTGGGTGACCGCGCCGAGGACCAGGCCGCCGATGACGAAACCGACGCCGGTGAAGAGGACGTACGGGACGGCCGTGGCGACCGGGGCGCCGATCGCCTCCTCGCGCGCCTGGTCGAAGCCGAACAGCGCCAGCAGGCCGTAGAGGAACGTGACGATCAGCGCCGGACCCCACACCGCGTAGTCCCGCATCTGCCAGAACGTGGCACCGGGGCGCGTCACGATGCCGGTCAGCAGCTCCTTCCAGGGCAGGCGTGGGCCGCTGGGCTGGGCGGGGGCGGAGCCGGCGCGGTAGGTCTCGCCGTCGCCGTAGGGGTCGTCGTTGATGCTGAACGCCTGCGTGTGACCCGGGTTGTTGGCGTACGGGTCGTGGGGCGCGGGGTCGGTGTAGGGGTCGCCGAAGTACTCCGGTTCGCCGTTCCCGTGCGGGCCCTGTCCGTGTCCGCGGCGGCCCTGGGGGTGCCCGCCGTGCCTGCTGTCGTGCCCGCCGCGTCCGCCGTCGTGCCCGTTGCCCGCGTAGCCGCCGCCCGTGTACGGGGCGCCCTGCGGGGTTCCGTACGGCGGTGGCGCCGCGCCGTTGCCGCCGCCTCCCGGCGTCGGCCACGACGGAGCTCCGTACGGCGGCTGTGGTGCCTGCCCTCCGTACGGCTGCTGCCGCTGCTGCTGCGGTTGTTGCGGGGTGCGGTTGTCCCGGCCGCGTCCGATCCTGAATCCAGCCACCCATCGAACGTACCTGGTCCTCGCGGGTGTGGAGCGGGGGCGGGGGGAACCCGCCCGCCATTGCGGCCGAGCTGTGACATCCCCTAGGGGGCGTACGGAAGGGAGTTCAGGGAGTTCTGGGGCGCCGGTGGGAGTTTCGGCCCCGCATGCCCCGCAGACGGGGCATGCGGGGGAGTCAGGGAGGGAACACCGCGTCGAAGTCGCCGCAGACCGGGTGTGCTCGGGCCGGTCCTTGCCGAAGCGGGCCTGCGCCGGGATGCGTACGGTGACCGCCCTGCCGGTTTGGCCCTCCGGGGAGCCGAAGAGGATCTGCCGGGGGACGGGCGGGGCGCCGACGCCGTTGTTCCTGGTCGTGGTGGGGCGTCCGGTGTTCGGCGGCGCGAGGGCATACCCGGTCCGCGGACTCCGGACTCATGACGCTCCAGATGCGGCTGCGCGTACCAGGGGGGCTCCCGGGGCCGTCCGTGTCCCGGCCGGGCCCTGAGCACGCGGAAGCGGCCGGTCCTGCCCGCGAGGCAGGTCCGGCCGCTTCCGATGGTGCTGTGGTGGCCGTGGTGCTGCGGTCGCTAGTTTGCCGGTTCCGGCTCCGGCGCGTCCACCTGCTCCGGCTCGCCCGCCGGGTCGGCCGGGGTCTTCACCGACTCTAGGAGGAGCTGCGAGACGTCCACGACCTGGATGGACTCCTTGGCCTGGCCGTCGTTCTTCTTGCCGTTGACCGAGTCGGTCAGCATGACGAGGCAGAACGGGCAGGCGGTGGAGACGATGTCCGGGTTGAGGGCGAGGGCTTCGTCGACGCGCTCGTTGTTGACGCGCTTGCCGATCCGCTCCTCCATCCACATCCGGGCGCCGCCGGCGCCGCAGCAGAAGCCGCGCTCCTTGTGACGGTGCATCTCCTCGTTCCGCAGCCCCGGGACCTTCGCGATGATCTCGCGCGGCGGGGTGTAGATCTTGTTGTGCCGGCCCAGGTAGCACGGGTCGTGGTACGTGATCAGGCCCTCGACCGGGGTCACCGGGATCAGCCGGCCCTCGTCGATGAGGTGCTGGAGCAGCTGCGTGTGGTGGATGACCTCGTACTCGCCGCCGAGCTGCGGGTACTCGTTGGCGATCGTGTTGAAGCAGTGCGGGCAGGTGGCGACGATCTTCTTGGCCGACCTGGGCTTCTTCGTCTCCGGCTCGACGTTGCCCTCGTCGTCGAAGGACTCGCCGTACGCCATGTTCAGCATGGCCACGTTCTCCTGGCCGAGCTGCTGGAACAGCGGCTCGTTGCCCAGGCGGCGGGCGGAGTCACCGGTGCACTTCTCGTCGCCGCCCATGATGGCGAACTTGACGCCCGCGATGTGCAGCAGCTCCGCGAAGGCCTTGGTGGTCTTCTTGGCCCGGTCCTCCAGGGCGCCCGCGCAGCCGACCCAGTACAGGTAGTCGACCTCGGTGAGGTCTTCGACGTCCTTGCCGACGATCGGGACCTCGAAGTCGACCTCCTTGGTCCACTCCACGCGCTGCTTCTTGGCCAGCCCCCAGGGGTTGCCCTTCTTCTCCAGGTTCTTGAGCATCGTGCCCGCCTCGGACGGGAACGCGGACTCGATCATCACCTGGTAGCGGCGCATGTCGACGATGTGGTCGATGTGCTCGATGTCGACCGGGCACTGCTCCACGCAGGCACCGCAGGTGGTGCAGGACCAGAGCACGTCCGGGTCGATGACGCCGTTCTCCTCGGCGGTGCCGATCAGCGGGCGCTCGGCCTCGGCGAGGGCGGCCGCGGGGACGTCCTTGAGCTGCTCCTCGGTGGCCTTCTCGTTGCCCTCCATGTCCTTGCCGCCGCCGGCCAGGAGGTAGGGGGCCTTGGCGTGCGCGTGGTCGCGCAGCGACATGATCAGGAGCTTGGGGGAGAGGGGCTTGCCGGTGTTCCAGGCGGGGCACTGCGACTGGCAGCGGCCGCACTCGGTGCAGGTGGAGAAGTCGAGGATGCCCTTCCAGGAGAACTGCTCGACCTGGGAGACACCGAAGACCGCGTCGTCGGCCGGGTCCTCCCAGTCGATCTCCTTGCCGCCCGTCGTCATCGGTTGCAGCGCGCCGAGCGCGACATCGCCGTCGGCGTTCCGCTTGAACCAGATGTTCGGGAAACCGAGGAAGCGGTGCCAGGCGACGCCCATGTTGGTGTTGAGCCCGACCGTGATCGCCCAGATCATCGTCGTACCGAGCTTGATCATCGCGGCCAGGTAGACCAGGTTCTGCAGCGTCCCGAGGTCCAGCCCCTTGAAGGCCAGCACCAGGGGGTACGACGCCCAGTACGCGGCCTCGTAGCCGTCCACGTGGTGCAGCGCGCCCTCCAGGCCGCGGAGCACCATGATCGCGGCGCCGATGATCAGGATGATCGCCTCGACGAAGTACGCCTGACCCATCTTCGAGCCCGTGAAGCGCGACTTGCGGCCGGCCCGCGAGGGCAGGTTCAGCTGGCGGATCGCGATCAGGACGAGGATGCCGAGGGTCGTACCGAGCGCGATGAACTCGATGTAGATCTCGTACGGCAGGAAGGTGCCGATGTACGGCAGCACCCAGTCGGCCTGGAACAGCTGGCCGTACGCCGTGACGATCGTCAGGCCCAGCGTCAGGAAGCCGACCGCGACGAACCAGTGGGCGACGCCCACGATTCCCCAGCGGTTCATGCGGGTATGGCCGACGAACTCCTTGATCAAGGTGATCGTCCGCTGCTTGGGGTCGTCGGTGCGGCTGCCTGCCGGTACCGCCTGTCCGAGACGGACGAAGCGGTAGATCTGCGCGACGGCTCGGGCGACGAGCGCAACGCCGACCACCGTCAGCACCAGCGACACGATGATCGCGGCGAGTTGCATGAGTAGGGCTCCTCGGGCCTGCGAGAGCGGGGTCCAGTTGACTACTGCCCACTACTACTAAGCAGTAACTTAATGAGTCTGTGCTGACACTATCCACTTATTCCACCCCGCTGTAGCCGGGTGGGCGGTGATCTGTGTCGCTCAGGTGTGCCTTGGTTGCGCCGCTGTCGGACGCGCCTTGCGCAGTGCCGTCCGCGGCAGGCCGCGGACGGCTTCCGTCAGGACCGTCAGATAGAGCACCACTCCATGGTGCTCTGCGTAGTGCTGGTCCAGCAGGGCGGGGTCGTCCCACGGCATGCCGGAACGGCTGCGCACCTGGGCCAGCCCGGTCAGTCCCGGCCGCAGCTCCTGCCGCCACTGCCGGGCTCCCGGCCGGGCGGCGCGCGGGTCGCCGGGGGGCAGCGGGGCCGGCCCTACGAGCGAGAGATCGCCCCGGACGACCTGGGGGAGCCGGGAGAGCAGGTCGAGCCGGAGCCGGCGGGTGCGCAGGGAGCGGAGCGTGAAGACCTGGCCGCCCAGACCCGTACGGTCGCTGCGTTCCCATACGTTGCCGGGGCCCCGCCGGACGGCCAGGGCGAGGGCGCCGACGGCGAGGGCGGGGGCGGCCGCGAGCAGGAGGACGGTGCCGAGCGTCAGGTCCAGCACCCGTTCGGCCGACGTCCGCGGGGTGAAGCGGTCGGCGAGGCGCTCGACCCGGTCCGTGAGGCCCGCCAGGCGTGCGGCCGGGCGGGTGGGGAAGTGGCTCCTGGTGGTGCCGGTCGGCGGGGGTGGCGGCTGCGCCTGGGGCCCGGTGCGGGCCCGGGACTCGTGCCGGGACCGGGGCTGCGGCGCGGACTCCGCCCGCTTCCGTCGGCCCTGCCGCTGATCCTGCCGCTGGCTCTGGTTCCGTCGCTGCTGCCTCTTCCGCTGGTTCTTCTGCCGCACGCGCCGCTGTCTCGCGTCTCGCATCGCGCCCGCCCGGGGTTCGGAGTCCGATGGTGCCGATCGATGACGTTTGTGACCGTCTCGCGGCATTTTGTGACAGAACGATCCCACGGTGGGATGGTGGGTCGGGTGGTGCGCGGGGGGTGTGGCGTGTGCTGGTGCGGCTTCGGGGCGGGCGAGGAAGCCCCGGGTGACGCGCATGGGCAGGTAAGTTGAGTCGGGCCGACTCAGGTCTGTTGACTCCGGGAGGGGTGTCGTGCATTCTTGAGTCAGATCCACTCAAGTAGTCAGTTGGAGGAATTGAAATGGCACGTGCGGTCGGCATCGACCTGGGCACGACTAACTCCGTCGTCAGCGTTCTCGAAGGCGGCGAGCCCACCGTCATCACCAACGCCGAAGGCGCCAGGACCACGCCGTCCGTCGTCGCCTTCGCCAAGAACGGCGAGGTGCTGGTCGGCGAGGTGGCCAAGCGCCAGGCGGTCACCAACGTCGACAGGACCATCCGCTCCGTCAAGCGCCACATGGGCACCGACTGGAAGATCGACCTGGATGGCAAGAGCTTCAACCCGCAGCAGATGAGCGCCTTCATCCTGCAGAAGCTGAAGCGCGACGCCGAGTCCTACCTGGGCGAGAAGGTGACCGACGCGGTCATCACCGTCCCGGCGTACTTCAACGACTCCGAGCGCCAGGCGACCAAGGAGGCCGGTGAGATCGCGGGCCTCAACGTCCTGCGTATCGTCAACGAGCCGACCGCCGCCGCCCTGGCGTACGGCCTGGACAAGGACGACCAGACGATCCTCGTCTTCGACCTCGGTGGCGGCACCTTCGACGTGTCGCTCCTGGAGATCGGTGACGGCGTCGTCGAGGTGAAGGCCACCAACGGTGACAACCACCTCGGTGGTGACGACTGGGACCAGCGCGTCGTCGACTACCTGGTGAAGCAGTTCGCCAACGGGCACGGCGTGGACCTGTCCAAGGACAAGATGGCTCTCCAGCGTCTCCGCGAGGCCGCGGAGAAGGCGAAGATCGAGCTCTCGTCCTCGACCGAGACCACGATCAACCTGCCCTACATCACGGCGTCCGCCGAGGGCCCGCTGCACCTGGACGAGAAGCTCACGCGCTCGCAGTTCCAGCAGCTGACCGCGGACCTCTTGGACCGCTGCAAGACCCCGTTCCACAACGTCATCAAGGACGCGGGCATCCAGCTCTCCGAGATCGACCACGTCGTTCTCGTCGGTGGCTCCACCCGTATGCCGGCCGTCGCCGAGCTCGTCAAGGAGCTGACCGGTGGCCAGGAGGCCAACAAGGGTGTGAACCCGGACGAGGTCGTCGCCATCGGCGCCTCGCTCCAGGCCGGTGTCCTCAAGGGCGAGGTCAAGGACGTCCTGCTCCTCGACGTCACCCCGCTGTCCCTCGGTATCGAGACCAAGGGAGGGATCATGACCAAGCTCATCGAGCGCAACACCACGATCCCGACCAAGCGCTCCGAGATCTTCACGACGGCCGAGGACAACCAGCCGTCCGTCCAGATCCAGGTCTACCAGGGCGAGCGCGAGATCGCGGCGTACAACAAGAAGCTCGGGATGTTCGAGCTGACCGGTCTGCCGCCGGCCCCGCGCGGTGTGCCGCAGATCGAGGTCGCCTTCGACATCGACGCCAACGGCATCATGCACGTCGCCGCCAAGGACCTCGGCACCGGCAAGGAGCAGAAGATGACCGTCACCGGCGGCTCCTCGCTGCCGAAGGACGAGGTCAACCGGATGCGCGAAGAGGCCGAGAAGTACGCGGAGGAGGACCACGCCCGCCGCGAGGCCGCCGAGTCGCGCAACCAGGGCGAGCAGCTCGTCTACCAGACGGAGAAGTTCCTCAAGGACAACGAGGACAAGGTCCCCGGTGACGTGAAGACGGAGGTGGAGACCGCCGTCGGCGAGCTGAAGGAGAAGCTCAAGGGCGAGGACACCGCCGAGATCCGTACGGCCACCGAGAAGGTCGCGGCCGTCTCCCAGAAGCTGGGCCAGGCGATGTACGCCAACGCCCAGGCCGAGGGTGCGACCCCGGGCGCCGAGGCTCCGGGCGACGCCCAGGGCAAGGCCGATGACGATGTCGTCGACGCCGAGATCGTGGACGACGAGAAGGACACCAAGGGCGGTGCGGCGTGACCGAGGAGACCCCGGGCTTCGAGGAGAAGCCCGACGTCCCCTCCGGCGCCACCCCTGATGACGCCGAGCCGAAGGCCGCCGACCCCTCCGAGGAGGAGGCGGCGGCCCCGGCCGGGGACACCGACCCGACCGTCGGCCTGACCGCACAGCTGGACCAGGTCCGTACGGCGCTGAGCGAGCGCACCGCGGACCTCCAGCGGCTCCAGGCCGAGTACCAGAACTACCGCCGCCGCGTGGAGCGGGACCGGGTGACGGTCAAGGAGGTCGCTGTGGCGAACCTCCTGTCCGAGCTGCTGCCCGTGCTCGACGACGTCGGCCGCGCGCGGGAGCACGGCGAGCTGCTCGGCGGCTTCAAGTCGGTCGCCGAATCGCTCGAGACGGTCCTTGCGAAGCTGGGCCTCCAGCAGTTCGGCAAGGAGGGCGAGCCCTTCGACCCGACGATCCACGAGGCCCTGATGCACAGCTACGCGCCGGACGTCACCGAGACGACCTGCGTGGCGATCCTCCAGCCGGGGTATCGCATCGGCGAGCGCACCATCCGCCCCGCGCGGGTGGCCGTCGCCGAGCCGCAGCCGGGCGCGACGCCGGCGGCGGCCAAGGAAGAGAAGACAGACGACGAGGAGAGCGGTGGCACCGAGGAGGTCTGACGGGAACCCGTCCGACCAGCGAGGTGCACACCGACCGGCCAGGCGGCCGGCCCACGGGCCGGCCGCCGCGCCGATCGTCCGGAAGGAGGGACGTCGATGAGCACGAAGGACTTCGTCGAGAAGGACTACTACAAGGTCCTCGGCGTCCCCAAGGACGCCACCGACGCCGAGATCAAGAAGGCGTACCGCAAGCTCGCCCGAGAGTTCCACCCGGACGCCAACAAGGGTGACGCCAAGGCGGAGGAGCGCTTCAAGGAGATCTCCGAGGCGAACGACGTCCTCGGCGACACCAAGCGGCGCAAGGAGTACGACGAGGCGCGCGCCCTCTTCGGCAACGGTGGTTTCCGTGCCGGCCCCGGTGGTGCGGGCGGCAACTTCAACTTCGACCTGGGCGACCTCTTCGGCGGGGGCGCCCCGGGCGGCGGACAGGGCGGCGCGGGCGGCGGTTTCGGCGGCGGCGGGGGCGGTCTCGGCGACGTCTTCGGCGGGCTGTTCAACCGCGGTGGCGCGGGCACCCGCGTCCAGCCGCGGCGCGGCCAGGACATCGAGTCCGAGGTGACGCTCAGCTTCACCGAGGCGGTCGACGGGGCCACGGTCCCGCTGCGGATGTCCAGCCAGGCGCCCTGCAAGGCGTGTTCCGGCACCGGTGACAAGAACGGCACCCCCAGGGTCTGCCCGACCTGCGTCGGCACCGGCCAGGTCTCGCGCGGCACGGGCGGCGGCTTCTCGCTCACCGACCCCTGCGTGGACTGCAAGGGCCGGGGCCTCATCGCCCAGGACCCGTGCGAGGTCTGCCACGGCAGCGGCCGGGCGAAGTCGGCCCGCACCATGCAGGTCAGGATCCCGGCGGGCGTCTCGGACGGCCAGCGGATCCGGCTGCGCGGCAAGGGCGGCCCGGGCGAGCGCGGCGGTCCGGCCGGCGATCTGTACGTCGTCGTCCACGTCGGCGCCCACCCGGTCTTCGGCCGCAAGGGCGACAACCTCACGGTCACCGTGCCTGTCACGTATCCGGAGGCGACGCTCGGCGGCGAGGTGAAGGTCCCCACGCTCGGCGGACCGCCGGTCACCCTGAAGCTGCCTCCCGGCACCCCCAACGGGCGTACGATGCGCGCCCGGGGCAAGGGCGCGGTCCGCAAGGACGGCACCCGCGGCGACCTGCTGGTCACCGTGGAGGTGGCGGTCCCCACGGACCTCGGCCAGGAGGCCAGGGACGCGCTGGAGGCCTACCGCAAGGCGACCGCGGACGAGGACCCGCGGGCGGAACTGTTCCAGGCCGCGAAGGGAGCTTGAGATGGACGGCCGTCGACGCAATCCGTACCAGCTGACCGATGAATCACCGGTGTACGTGATCTCGATCGCGGCCCAGCTCTCGGGCCTGCACCCGCAGACGCTGCGCCAGTACGACCGTCTCGGCCTGGTCTCCCCGGACCGTAGCGCCGGGCGCGGCCGGCGCTACTCGGCCCGCGACATCGAGCTGCTGCGCACGGTGCAGCAGCTGTCGCAGGACGAGGGCATCAACCTGGCGGGCATCAAGCGCATCATCGAGCTGGAGAACCAGGTCGCCGCGCTCCAGCAGCGTGTCGCCGAGCTCTCGGCGGCGGTGGACGGCGCGGCGGTCGCCATGCAGCAGCGCGAGGCCCAGGTGCACGCCTCGTACCGGCGCGACCTCGTGCCGTACCAGGACGTGCAGCAGACCAGCGCGCTGGTGGTCTGGCGGCCGAAGGCGAAGCGGCCGCCGACGGAGTGACCACGCGTCTGCGAACAGCGGGGCCGGGGGAGAGCGTTCATCCGCTCTCCCCCGGCCCCGCAGTCGTATGCCGCCTGCCGGGCCCTCCGTCACGCACCGCCCGGGTTCCCGGCCGGGGATCGGTCGCGCGGTCAGGAATCCGATTCCAGGATTCCCGAGCGCGCGATCAGATAACCGAGTTGTGCCCGGCTGTTGCTGCCGAGCGCGACACTGAGCTTGGCGATGTGGGAGCGGCAGGTGCGGACGTTCATGCCGAGGCGGCGGGCGATGGCCTCGTCGACATGGCCCTCGACCAGCAGCTTGGCGATCGAATGACGGACGCCGGAGATGCCTTCCGGCCCGGGGTCGTAAGGGATCTGCTCCTGCAAAGGCACTGCACGGTGCCAGAATTGTTCGAAGACCTTGACGAGGTACTTCACGATGCCGGGGTGCCGTAGTTCGAGGGCGACGGTCCGGTCGTCCGTGGCGGGGATGAAGGCGACGGTGTGGTCGAAGATCATGAGTCGCTCTATGAGTTCTTCGAGAGTCCGGATTTCCACCTTGCTCTCCGCCATGCGGGCCGCATAGGTGAGAGTCCCGTGGCTGTGGCGGGCGGTGTGCTGGTACAGCGTGCGCATGCCTACGCCACGCTCCGCGAGAATGTGTCCGCGTTCCACGGCGATGTTCAGCGCGTCCTCGCTGCGCCCGCCGCCGGGCTGGATGGTGAGAACCTCCGCCTGGCACTCCGAAAGGGCCAGTTTTATGGAGGCGTTGATACGGTCGATGCCTTCCAGAACGGTGATCGCGTGGGTGGTCGGCGGGGTCTGGGCGCTGACGGCCATGAAGGGTTCGAACGCCTCGGTGAGTTCGACCGAGAGCCGTCTGCGCTCCTGGATCTCCCGCTCGATGGGGTGGAGCCGCTGGGTGAGCGCCGCGAATGCCGGCACCGGCCGTAGCCAGGTGGGGTCGTCCGGGTCGGGGTGCAGCAGGGCGAACTCCAGCAGGCACGGCGCGTCTTCCGCTTCGGCGCGGGCCACCTTCCCCACGCTCAACGCACTCGCGTAGAGCCGGGCCCCCTCGTCGCACAAAGTGGTGACAGAGTGGGGATGTGTCGCTTTCGCTCTATCTGTGGTCAATTCTCCACCCCCCAGGAACATGCATCAGCAGGAACATGATGCATCGTTTCTGTGGTTTGACGTGCCTTGATGGGCCATCGTCTTGTGATGCGGGGGAGAGGAAACCTTGGAAGTGAGGACGAAGCCCACTATGAGTAAGAAAACGCTTCGCTCGGTGCTTGCCGTGGCCTTCTCCGTCGGGCTGGCGTCCGGAGTGTTCAGCGCCCAGGGAGACCCCGTCTGGGACACGGCGCCCAATCAGGCCGTCGAACTGCGTTCGCAAGCCGCGCCGCCCCCCGACCTGGCCTGGGACTTCACCCCGACCACGAAGGACCGAGCATGACCACGCCGCCGGACGATCGCACCTTCCGGCGCGAGATGGCGACCGCCTATCGCTCAGGGTGGCATTTCATCGATCTGCTCACGGCACTGCCCCGCCGTGGCGACTCGTTGATGGTCACCCTGTTCGGAGAGCCGATCGTCGTGGTGATGGAAGAGGACGAGGACGTCCGCGCCTATCGCTGTCTCCGACGCCCCCGTGGCGCGCCGCAGCCCGTCCGCTGCGCCGTCAGGTACGGGATGATCTTTGTGAACCTCGATCAGCGGGACCATGAGCTGATCACGTCAGAACCCCTTTCCGCCACCCCCCGCAGTGCCTGAGCGATTCCCCCGTCGTCACCTATCGCTCCGGCGCTTCCCCCACACAGCGGCGCCACCGTGACCTGAACACGGTGGCGCCGCTGTGCTGTGCCCGTCCGGCGCGTATCCGGGGGCCGGCCCTTCCGAGCGCCCGGTCGGCGGCGCAGGGGGCGGTCAGGCCTTTCCGAGCGCCCGGTCGACGGCGATCTCGATGACGACCCGTTCCGGGTTGGGCCTCGGCGTGCGCTCGTAGCGCTCCGCGTAACGGCTCACCGCGTCCACGACGGCCTCCGGCTCCCTGCGGATGGTCGCGCGGCCCTCCAGGGTCGCCCAGCGGGCTCGGTGCATCTGGCAGACGGCGACCCGTGCCCCCTCCGGCCCGGCGGCCAGGATGTTGGCGACCTTGCGGGTGCCCCCGCCGGTGATCACGCGCGCCACCCCCGCCTCCGGGTCGTACGTCACGCCCACCGGTACCACGTGCGGCGTGCCGTCCGGGCGCAGCGTCGTCAGCGTGCACACATGCCGCTCGCGCCAGAAGGCGAGGTACTCGGGGGTGGGGTTCCGTACGTCTGCCATGGGTGAAGCGTAGGTGGCGGTGCGGTGGCGGGTTGCCCCGGTGGCCCGTTCACTCGGAGCGGAGGGCCGGGGTGCCGTATTCTTGCCTTGAGTGGAATAGACTCAACTTTGTGCATGTTGTTTCCGTCAAGGGAAGAGTTCCAGCCGCGAGGAGGAGTAAGCACACGTGGACGCCGAGCTGACCAACAAGAGCCGGGACGCCATCAACGCGGCCACCGACAGGGCCGTGAAGGACGGGCACCCCGACCTCACCCCCGCGCATCTGCTGCTCGCGCTGCTGGGGGGCGAGGACAACGAGAACATCATCGACCTGCTGGCCGCCGTCGAGGCCGACCAGGCCACCGTGCGTGCCGAGACCGAGCGGCTGCTCGGGGCCCTGCCCAGCGTCACCGGCTCCACCGTGGCCCCGCCGCAGCCCGACCGGGAGCTGCTGGCCGTCATCCAGGACGCGGCGCGGCGGGCGAAGGAGCTGGGGGACGAGTACCTCTCCACCGAGCACCTGCTCATCGGGATCGCCGCGAAGGGCGGGCGTGCCGGTGAGATCCTCGACGGGCAAGGGGCCGGTGCGAAGAAGCTGTTGGCCGCATTCGAGACGAGCAGGGGAGGGCGTCGCGTGACCACACCCGACCCGGAGGGCCAGTACAAGGCCCTGGAGAAGTTCGGCACCGACTTCACGGCCGCCGCGCGCGAGGGCAAGCTGGATCCGGTCATCGGCCGCGACCAGGAGATCCGCCGCGTCGTGCAGGTCCTGTCGCGCCGGACGAAGAACAACCCGGTGCTCATCGGTGAGCCCGGCGTCGGCAAGACCGCCGTCGTCGAAGGGCTCGCCCAGCGCATCGTCAAGGGTGACGTCCCCGAGAGCCTGAAGAACAAGCGCCTGGTCTCGCTCGACCTGGGCGCGATGGTGGCGGGCGCGAAGTACCGCGGCGAGTTCGAGGAGCGCCTGAAGACCGTCCTCTCCGAGATCAAGGAGAGCGACGGCCAGATCATCACCTTCATCGACGAGCTGCACACCGTCGTCGGCGCCGGCGCGGGCGGCGACTCCGCCATGGACGCGGGCAACATGCTCAAGCCGATGCTGGCCCGCGGCGAGCTGCGCATGGTCGGCGCGACCACGCTCGACGAGTACCGCGAGCGCATCGAGAAGGACCCCGCCCTGGAGCGCCGCTTCCAGCAGGTGCTGGTGGCCGAGCCGTCCGTCGAGGACACCATCGCGATCCTGCGCGGCCTCAAGGGCCGTTACGAGGCCCACCACAAGGTGCAGATCGCGGACTCGGCGCTGGTGGCCGCGGCCACCCTCTCCGACCGCTACATCACCTCCCGCTTCCTCCCCGACAAGGCCATCGACCTGGTGGACGAGGCGGCCTCCCGGCTCCGTATGGAGATCGACTCCTCGCCCCTGGAGATCGACGAACTCCAGCGCTCGGTCGACCGGTTGCGGATGGAGGAGCTGGCGCTGAAGAACGAGTCGGACGCCGCCTCCAAGCAGCGCCTGGAGAAGCTGCGCCGCGACCTCGCCGACAAGGAGGAGGAGCTGCGCGGCCTCAACGCCCGCTGGGAGAAGGAGAAGCAGGGCCTCAACCGGGTCGGTGAGCTCAAGGAGCGCCTGGACGAGCTGCGCGGCCAGGCCGAACGCGCCCAGCGCGACGGCGACTTCGACGCCGCGTCCAAGCTGCTGTACGGGGAGATCCCCGGCCTGGAGCGCGAGTTGGAGGAGGCTGCCGAGGCGGAGCAGGAGGCATCCAAGGACACCATGGTCAAGGAGGAGGTCGGACCGGACGACATCGCGGATGTCGTCGGCGCCTGGACCGGCATCCCGGCCGGCCGGCTGCTGGAGGGCGAGACCCGGAAGCTGCTGCGGATGGAGAGCGAGCTCGGCAAGCGGCTGATCGGGCAGAGCGAGGCCGTGCAGGCCGTCTCCGACGCCGTACGCCGGACCAGGGCCGGGATCGCCGACCCCGACCGGCCCACCGGGTCGTTCCTCTTCCTCGGCCCCACCGGCGTCGGCAAGACCGAGCTGGCCAAGGCGCTGGCGGACTTCCTCTTCGACGACGAGCGGGCCATGATCCGCATCGACATGAGCGAGTACGGCGAGAAGCACAGCGTCGCCCGTCTCGTCGGCGCCCCGCCCGGTTACGTCGGCTACGAGGAGGGCGGCCAGCTCACCGAGGCCGTCCGCCGCCGCCCGTACAGCGTCGTGCTCCTGGACGAGGTGGAGAAGGCCCACCCCGAGGTCTTCGACATCCTGCTCCAGGTCCTCGACGACGGCCGGCTCACCGACGGCCAGGGCCGCACGGTCGACTTCCGCAACACCATCCTCGTCCTCACCTCCAACCTCGGCAGCCAGTTCCTGATGGACCCGCTGGTCAAGCCCGAGGTGAAGAAGCAGCAGGTGCTGGAGGTGGTGCGGGCGTCCTTCAAGCCGGAGTTCGTCAACCGGCTGGACGACCTGGTGGTCTTCTCGGCGCTCTCCGGCGACGAGCTCACGCACATCGCGAAGCTCCAGGTCGACCGTCTCGCGGCCCGGCTCGCCGACCGGCGGCTCACCCTCGACGTCACCCCCGAGGCACTGGCCTGGCTCGCCGAGGAGGGCAACGACCCGGCGTACGGGGCGCGCCCGCTGCGCCGGCTCATCCAGACGGCGATCGGCGACCGGCTCGCCAAGGAGATCCTCTCCGGCGAGGTCAGGGACGGTGACACCGTCCGGGTGGAGCGGGCCGAGGACGGACTGATCGTCGGCCCCGCCTCGTAACACCCGGGCACGGCTCGTCACACGCCGTGTACGTTCGCCCGCCCGGCCCCCTCCCCACCGGCCCTCTCTCAGCTTGTGGCGGATAGGGGCCGTGCGGGCTTGCCATGCCCCGCCCGCCATGGGAGAGGATGGCCGCAACCGCACGAAGGGAAATAACGGTGAGCATCGATCCGTCCTCGATTCCTAATTTCGGGGGCCAGCCCGAACCGCAGGCGGCAGGACCGGAGGGCCCCGTCGTCCCTGACCAGGACCTCGTCAAGCAGCTCCTCGACCAGATGGAGCTGAAGTACGTCGTCGACGACGAGGGCGACCTCGCCGCGCCGTGGGAAGAGTTCCGGACGTACTTCATGTTCCGGGGCGAGGACGAGCAGCAGGTCTTCTCCGTCCGTACGTTCTACGACCGCCCCCACGCGCTCGACCTGCGTCCCGTCCTCCTGGACGCCATCGACGACTGGAACCGCCGCACCCTGTGGCCCAAGGTCTACACCCACGCCCACGAGGGCGAGGAGGGCGAGGCGGGTTCCGTCCGGCTGATCGGTGAGGCGCAGATGCTCATCGGCACCGGCGTCAGCCTGGAGCACTTCGTCTCCTCGACGGTCAGCTGGGTGCGCGCCTCGATCGAGTTCGACAAGTGGCTCGTCGAGCGCCTGGGCCTCGCGCCGGCCGAGGAGAACACGGACCCCGAGGGCGCCTAGCCCCTCGATGTATCCACGGGAACGGCCCGGGCAGCGGTCACCACGACCGCCTCCCGGGCCGTCTCCGCGTTCACCCCAGCCGGCCCAGCCGCTCGCCCGCCTCCGCCAGCACGTCCTCGCGCTTGCAGAAGGTGAAGGCGCGCGCATCGAAGGCCGGCCGGTCTCCCTTGAAATCAGATCGTGATCTGAGTAGGCTCTGATTATGTCTACCACGCGTCTGGAAGCAGAAACGGAATCCGTCTCCTTCACCGATCTCTCCCGCAACCCCAAAGGTGTCGCCGCCAGAGCTGCTGCCCTGGGACGGCTTCGGGTCACCCATCGGGACGCGCCGGACATGGTGCTGACCACGGCTGTACGCGCGGAGGGCGCGGAGGAGAACCTGACCACCGCCTCGCGGCTCTTCCTCGCACTGATGAAGCAGGACGACGGTGCCAGGGCACTCCTCCTCGCGCTGCCCGAGGTGTTCCCCTGGGCGCGACACCTGGACGCGGAAGAGGTCCGGGCTTTCACTGTCGAGCTTCTTGAAGCGCTGTCGGACGCCGCCGAACTGGGGGCGGGGGAGGCTGTGCACCGCGCGATCGTCTCCTGGCGGGCCACGGCACGCATCAATGCCGATCCCGAGCAGCTCAGGGAATCGCTGCGTCCGCTCGACGGTGATGACCTCGGTCAGGTCGAGGTGCGTGGGTGAGCCCGAAGAAAGGAGACCGAGTGAGCGTTCCGCCCCTCAACGGGTGGAACGTCGTCTTCGGGACCACAGAGGCGGTGACGGGCTGGGAGGAACTGTGTCGTGTGGCCCTGCCGAGCGCGCATCGCTGCCTGGATGCTCTCCGGGGTGACCCCCTGGCCCGGTCCCATGGAATCGCCAGCACCAGTTGCGCGGCAGGCACGCCACCAAAGTGTGGAAGGGCTCCGACCTGGACCAGTGGGAGTACGAGGTCACCAGCGGTGGTCGAGTGCGCTACCTGGTCAGCCCGGAGACTTCCACCGTGATCCTCGTGTATGCCTCCCCGCGACATCCCAAAGACACCGAGTGAACCGTGATCGCTTCGGGGGCGGGGCTTGAGCAGGTCCCGCACCCCGAAGCGAACCGGCGGCGTTCTTTTCGCGCCCCCTGTCAGACCGCCAAGCGCTTGAGGCGGGTAACCGCCTCTTCCAACACACCCTTCCGTTTGCAGAACGTGAAGCGGACCTGGCTGCGGCCCGCCTCAGGGTCGTCGTAGAAGACCGAGACCGGTACGGCGGCCACCCCGCAGCGCTCCGGGAGCGCCCGGCAGAAGGCGTACGCGTCCTCCTCGCCGAACGGGGAGATGTCGGTGGTGATGAAGTAGGTCCCCTGCGGCTCGTAGACCCGGAAGCCCGCGCTCCGCAGGCCCTCCGCGAGCAGGTCGCGCTTGCGGCGCATGGAGTCGCGGAACTCCGTGAAGAACGTGTCCGGCAGCTGGAGCGCCTCCGCGATCGCGTACTGGAGCGGGCCCCCGCTCACGAACGTCAGGTACTGCTTCGCCGAGCGCACGGCGGTCACCAGCGGCGCGTCGGCCGTCACCCAGCCGATCTTCCAGCCGGTGTACGAGTACGTCTTGCCGGCCGACGAGATGGAGACCGTGCGCTCGCGCATCCCCGGCAGGGCGGCGATCGGGTGGTGGGAGCCCTCGAACACGAGGTGCTCGTACACCTCGTCGGTGACCACCAGCAGGTCGTGCTCCACCGCGAGGGCCGCGATACCGCTCAGCTCCTCGGGGGTGAGGACCGTGCCGGTCGGGTTGTGCGGCGAGTTGAGGAGCAGGAGGCGGGTGCGCGGGGTGATCCTGGCGCGCAGCTCGTCCAGGTCCGGGCGGAAGGCGGGGGCGCGGAGCGTCAGCGGGACGCGGACGCCGCCCGCCATGGCGATGCACGCGGCGTACGAGTCGTAGTACGGCTCGAACGCGATGACCTCGTCGCCCGGCTCCACCAGGGCGAGCAGGGTGGCGGCGATCGCCTCGGTGGCTCCGGTGGTGACCAGGACCTCGGTGTCGGGAGACCAGTCAAGGCCGTAGAAGCGCTTCTGGTGGTCGGCGACGGCGGTGCGCAGCTCCGGGACGCCGGGGCCCGGCGGGTACTGGTTGCCGTGCCCGGCGCGCAGCGCCCGGACCGCTGCCTCCCGGATCTCCTCGGGGCCGTCGGTGTCGGGGAAGCCCTGGCCGAGGTTGATCGAGCCGGTCCGCGCGGCCAGCGCGGACATCTCGGCGAAGATCGTCGTGCCGAACCCGGCGAGGCGTCGGTTGAGCAGCGGTCGTCCCTGTGTCATGGGCGCCATCCTGTGCCCAAGCTCTGGAGTTGCTCAAGTCTGCTTTGGGTCGCGTGGGCCAGGGGGATCCCCCTGGCACGAAGGAAACCGGGAAGCGACGGGGGAGCCGCGCTTCGGGGGAAGAGAAGGTGGGTGAGGGGCATGGGTGTCTTCATCACGGTGCTGATCGCGGTGGGTGTCCTCGTCGGTCTGGTGGTTTTCCTGGTGCGGGTGAGCAGCGTCGGGAACGGTTCGTCCCGGTCGGGTGCCGGGCGCCGGTCCTCCGCGAGCGGTGCGGCGGCCGGCGGCGGCTGGTGGGTGGGCGGAGGGGGAGACGGCGGCTCGGGCGGCCACTCGTGCGGCGGCGGATCGTCGTGCGGTGGTGGCGGGGGCGGCGGCTGCGGCGGGGGCAGCTGACCGGGACGCACGACCGTCACCGACAGTGACTCGGTCACCGGGCGCCCGGAGGGTGAACTCCCTTCGGGCGCCCTGTCG
The DNA here is from genome assembly GCF_044752765.1 of Streptomyces sp. NPDC088706. Taxonomy (NCBI): domain Bacteria; kingdom Bacillati; phylum Actinomycetota; class Actinomycetes; order Kitasatosporales; family Streptomycetaceae; genus Streptomyces; species Streptomyces sp. NPDC088706. The sequence continues at coordinate 137,299 of NZ_JBIVLW010000003.1, read as the reverse complement.
TTGAGCCACGCAGGGGGAAATGGTTGAACAGTTGAACCGGGCAGCCCCCGGGGGGATGGAAACCACGTCAAGTTGGGTAAAAACGCTGCGAGTGCGGCGTATTTCGTGATTCCCTCTTCGAAGAGAACATTCAGCCCTCGGACCCCAGTTGGACCAGATCGGGCGTTCCCCGCCTCCCACGCGCATGTTCCGGGGACATCCGCTGTCCATGTGTCCATGTGTGTTTGCGGAGCCGACCCATGCTCACCACCCTCCAGACGGCCTACTCCGATACCCGCGCCGCCGACCTGGCCTGGACCCTGGGCCGGGAGCCGCTCCCCGCCCTCGCCGTCCTCGACCTCCAGCTCGGCGGCGCCGAACTCCAGTTGAGGCTCCTCGGCGCCTCCCATCAGGTCCTCCTCCAGGAGGACCGCGGGGTCTGCTCCGAGACCGTTGCCTGTCTGCCGGGCAGCAGCACCCCCCTTCCGCTCGGCGTCGCCGAGCGGATCGGGGACTGGGAGTACGAATTCGCCGCGCGCGTCGAGACCTTGAACCAGGGTCAGTTCGCGGGGCGCGCACAGGAGCTGCTCGCGCTCGTCAGCGACCACCCGCACGGTCTGGCGGGCACCTTCCCCGGCAGCCCGTACGCCTTCACCGCGATGCTCGCCCAGCGCGTCGAGGGCCAGGTGCGGTGGCGCACCTGGCACGCGTACCCGCAGGAAGGGCAGTTGGTGGTCACCCGGACCCGGGTGGGGGTGCGGGTCGCCGCGCCCGCGCTCTGAGGGGGCACGGGGCGCCCCGATCCGCCCGGGGTGCCCCGCACGGCCGCTCCACTTGCACCCGTGTGGGTGACAAGCGGCGACCAGGCAGTGACGTAGCGTTCGCAGCATGATCGACCAGCAGGTGTCGCTGCGAGGGGGCGCGGCGCGGCTTCCCGTGCGGCCGAGGACCGGCCGGTTCCTCGTGCTGGCGGCCGTCTTCGTCTGTGCGGCCTGCGGCCTCGTGTACGAGCTGGAACTGGTCGCGCTCGCCTCCTACTTGATCGGCGACTCGGTCACCCAGGCCTCCGTCGTGCTCTCCGTGATGGTCTTCGCCATGGGCATCGGCTCGCTCCTTGCGAAACGTTTACGCTGCCACGCGGCCGTCGGCTTCGGACTGATCGAGGCGGCCCTAGCGCTGATCGGCGGCTCATCGGCGCTCGTGCTGTACGCGTCGTTCGTCTGGCTCGGTGAGTCGCGGTACGCCCTGGTCGGGTTCTCGCTGGCGATCGGAGTGCTGATCGGTGCGGAGATCCCGCTGCTGATGACGCTGATCCAGCGCGTCGACCGGCAGGACGCGGGCGGGGCGGTGGCCGACCTCTTCGCCGCCGACTACGTGGGCGCGCTCGTCGGCGGGCTGGCCTTTCCCTTCCTGCTGCTGCCGATGCTGGGGCAGCTCACCGGCGCGCTGTGCACGGGCGCGGTCAACGCGGCGGTCGGCGGGGCGCTGGTCCTGTGGGTGTTCCGCCGCGACCTGACCCCCCGCTCCCGCTGCCTCCTCGTCCTGGCCAACCTCTCGGTGATCGCCGTCCTGGCCACGGCCACGCTCCTGGTCGACGACTTCGAGCGGGCGGCGCGGCGCGCGGTCTACGGGGACCAGGTACGGGTCGCGGTGCGGACCGGGGTGCAGGAGGTCGTCCTGACCGGCAGCGACCGCGCCTCCCTCGGCCTCTATCTGGACGGCCGGCTGCGGGTCACCGCCCGCGACGAGCACCGCTACCACGAGGCGCTGGTCCACCCCGCGATGGACGGTCCCCGCGCCCGGGTCCTCATCCTGGGCGGCGGCGACGGGCTCGCCGCCCGTGAGGTCCTCCGCTACCGCGACGTCCGCTCGGTCACCGTCGTCGAGATCGACCCCGCCCTCACCCGACTGGCCCGCACCGACCCCGCTCTCTCCGGGCTCAACGGCCACGCCTACCGCGATCCGCGCCTCACCGCCGTCGGCGCGGACGCGTTCACCTGGCTGCGGGCCGACCGCCACCGCTACGACGTGGTGATCTCGGATCTGCCGGGCCCGGGGATCACGGCCAGTACGAAGCTGTACTCCGCCGAGTTCTACGGGCTGATCGCCGAGGCCCTGGCGCCGCGAGGGAGGCTCGTGGTCCACGCGGGCCCGCCGGCCGCCCGGCCGCGGACCTTCTGGACGGTGGAGGCCTCGGTACGGGCCGGAGGCCTGGCGACCCGCCCGTACCGCGTCCCGGGCCGCCCCTCCGGTTTCACCGCGGGCCCCGACCGGCTCGGCGGCGGGGGCGAGGTCCCGGAGGACTGGGGGTTCCTCCTGGCGGGGGCCCAGCCGCTGGGGGAGCCGGGGCTGGGGACCGGGGCACCCGCGCTGCGCTCGCTGGGGGAGTCGGAGCTGCGCGAGGGGGCCCGGGCGGCGGACCGGCTGCGGCTGCCGGGCCAGGAGCCGTCCACGTTGATCCATCCGAAGTACTGGGAGGACGCGTGAGGGAGGGGGCGCCGGAGAGTGTGCGGCAGGGCTCGGACGGGGGCGCGGGGAGGGGTCGTGCGGCAGGGCTCGGGCGGGGGCGGGGAGGGGGCGTGCGGCAGGGCTTGGGCGGGGGCGGGACGGCGGGTGGGGCGGGGGAGGCGTGAGGTTCGGCGTGGGGAAGCCCTGACGTGCGGGCCGGGGCCGATTAGGCTCGGTTGTCATGGAGCATCAGGTGTTCGTTCCGGTCCCGGTCCCGGCCCTGCGGCGCACGCTGGGCGATCCCGTCCGGGTCGCCCGCTGCGTTCCGGGAATCCAACAGGACGCCGACGCGTCGGCCTCGCCCCTGGCCGGCCGCTGGAAGTTCCGGGCCGGCGGCCACACCATCACCTACCGGGGCGAGCTGAAGCTCTCCGGCCCGGAGCGTGCGGGGGACGGTGAGCGGTTCTCGGTGACCGGGGAGGGCGTGGAGGCCCGGGGGACCGGTGCGGTGCAGCTGGCCCTGACCATCGGCCTCACGGAGACGGACGGCGGGACGACCCTCGCCTACAGCGGTACGGCGAGCGGCGGCGGCCGGCTGGCCGAGCTGGCGGAGGGCGCCGCGCTCGCGGCGGCCCAGCGGTTCCTGGACCGCTTCACCCAGCAGCTGGTGACGGAGACCCTGGCCGCGCAGGAGGAGGACGGTGCGGAGAGCGTCGCCGCCGAAGGCCTGGAGGGGGACGTCGAGGCGCCGACCGAGGACGCGCCGGCCGAGGACGCGGCGGGCGGCGAGCTGGCGGGCGGCGAGCTGGCGGGCGGCGAGCCGAGTGGCGGAAAGGCTTCTGCCGATGCGGGCACCGCCTCCGAGTCCGCCGAGTCCGATGTGCCTGCCGCGTCCGCTGAGCCCGCCGAGCCCGATGTGCCTGCCGCGTCCGCTGAGCCCGCCGAATCCGCCTCCGTCTTCGACTCGCCCGTCCCCCCGCCCGCGCTCGACCCCGTCGCCGGTGTGGAGTTCACCGTGCCGGACGAGCCGCCGGCCGAGGCCGCGCACGCCCGCCGCACCATGATCGGGCGCAGCGCGGAGGAGGTCGATCACGCGCCCCCGCGGGGCCGGTACGCCCCCGTGCCCTCGCCGGACGCGGGCGGTGCGAGCAGCACCCTGCGCTGGGTCGCCCCGGCCGCCGCCCTCGCGCTCGCCTCCGCCGTGGTGCTGGGCCGGGCGCTGCGGCGCCGGAGATAGCGGGCCGATCCGGTCCGGCCGGCGGGACACTTCCGCGAGTCGCCAGTAGGGTCGTCGGGTGAGCAGTAGCGAAGAGAACGTCAGGCTGACCGTCGGCGATGCCGAGTTGACCGTCGATCCCGCCCACGGCTGCCGGATCAGCAGCCTGCGGATCGGCTCCACCGAACTGCTGCGCCAGGGTGAGCGGTACGGCTGCTTCCCCATGGTGCCCTGGTGCGGGCGCACCGGGTACGGCCAGTTCCGCAACGGTGACGCCTCCCACCAACTGCCCGTGAACTCGCCGCCGCACGCGATCCACGGCACCGGCCGGGACACCGTCTGGCAGACCGCCCACGCGGGCAAGGACAAGGCGGCCTTCTACTACGACCTCGCCGAGCCCTGGCCCTACCCGGGCCGGGTGACCCAGACCTTCGAGCTGACCGAGGACGCGCTGTCCCTCGGCCTCGCCGTCGAGACGTACGGCAGCTCCTTCCCGGCCCAGGCGGGCTGGCACCCCTGGTTCCGCCGCAGCCTCGGGAGCCGGGACGTCGAGCTCTCCTTCGACGCCGCCTGGCAGGAGGAGCGGGGTGAGGACCACCTGCCGACCGGCCGCCGCATCGACCCCGTACCCGGCCCGTGGGACGACTGCTTCGGGATGCCCGACGGCGTGGATGTGAAGGTCACCTGGCCGGAGCAGCTGGAGCTGACGGTCAGGAGCCGCAGCGAGTGGGTGGTGATCTACGACGAGCAGGACGAGGCGGTCTGCGTGGAGCCGCAGTCCGGCCCGCCGAACGGGCTGAACACCGCGCCCCGGCTGGTCACCCCGATCGACCCGCTGGAGATCACGGCGACCTGGAGCTGGACGCGGCTCTGAGCGGGTGCGGGGGTAGCGCCCGGACTCCACCGCTTACCCTCGTCACCATGACTGACGTACGCGCTGACCTGCTCCAGCAGATCAAGGACAAGGCCGTGGTGCACGGCAAGGTGACCCTCTCCTCGGGGCTGGAAGCCGACTGGTACATCGACCTGCGCCGGATCACGCTGGACGGCAAGGCCGCGCCGCTGGTCGGCCAGGCCATGCTCGACGCCACCGCCGAGCTGGACTACGACTGCGTCGGTGGGCTGACCCTCGGCGCCGACCCGGTCGCCACCTCGATGCTGCACGCCTCCGCCGCGCGCGGGCAGAGTCTGGACGCGTTCGTCGTCCGCAAGGCGCAGAAGGCGCACGGGATGCAGCGCCGGATCGAGGGCACCGACGTCCAGGGCCGCCGCTGCCTGGTCGTCGAGGACACCTCGACCACCGGCGGCTCGCCGCTGACCGCCGTCGAGGCCGTACGGGAGGCGGGCGGCGAGGTCGTCGCCGTCGCCGTGATCGTCGAGCGCGGTGCCGCTCCGGCCATCGCCGAGGCCGGTCTGCCGTACGTCCAGGTCTATTCGGTGGCCGACCTCGGCCTCGCCTGAGCGACATCGGACGGGGCGGACGGTTTCACGTGAAACAGGGTCCGCCGGGTGGAGCCGTATGAGGAGTCTGGGAAGATGGGGGCGACGATGACGTCGCCCCCAGGTCAGGGACTCAAGCCTGCACACCCGCACATCCAAGGAGCGGTCAGATGCCCATCGCAACCCCCGAGGCTTACGCCGAGATGCTCGACCGGGCAAAGGCGGGCAAGTTCGCCTACCCGGCCATCAACGTCACCTCGACGCAGACCCTGCACGCGGCCCTGCGCGGCTTCGCGGAGGCCGAGAGCGACGGCATCGTCCAGATCTCCACGGGCGGTGCGGAGTTCCTGGGCGGCCAGCACAACAAGGACATGGTGACGGGCGCGGTCGCCCTGGCCGAGTTCGCGCACATCGTCGCCGCCAAGTACGACGTCACCGTCGCGTTGCACACGGACCACTGCCCCAAGGACAAGCTGGACGGCTACGTACGTCCGCTGCTCGACATCTCCGCCGAGCGCGTCGCCAAGGGCCTGAACCCGCTGTTCCAGTCCCACATGTGGGACGGCTCGGCCGAGACCCTCGCCGACAACCTGGCCATCGGCCAGGAGCTGCTGGCCAAGGCCGCCGCCGCCAAGATCATCCTTGAGGTCGAGATCACCCCGACTGGCGGCGAGGAGGACGGTGTCACGCACGAGATCAACGACGAGCTGTACACGACCGTCGACGACGCGCTCCGCACCGCCGAGGCGCTCGGCCTGGGCGAGAAGGGCCGCTACCTGCTGGCCGCCTCCTTCGGCAACGTCCACGGCGTCTACAAGCCGGGCAACGTCGTGCTCCGCCCCGAGCTGCTGAAGGACCTCCAGTCCGGCGTCTCCGAGAAGTACGGCAAGCCGGCCGGCAGCCAGCCGTTCGACTTCGTCTTCCACGGCGGCTCGGGCTCCACCGCCGAGGAGATCGCCACCGCGCTGGAGAACGGCGTCGTGAAGATGAACCTCGACACCGACACCCAGTACGCCTTCACCCGCCCGGTCGCGGACCACATGTTCCGCAACTACGACGGTGTCCTGAAGGTCGACGGCGAGGTCGGCAACAAGAAGACCTACGACCCGCGTACCTGGGGCAAGGCCGCCGAGGCGGGCATGGCCGTGCGCGTCACCGAGGCGTGCGCGAACCTGCGCTCCACCGGTACGAAGCTGAAGTAGGCAGTACACGAGTACGGATGTACGGCGACGGGCCCGGTCCTCCTTCGGGGGGCCGGGCCCGTCGCTGTGCCGAGGGAAGGAGGGCCTCCCGTGGCCGCGCTCTATGACTTCGACACCGTCGTCGACCGCCGGGGCACCTGGTGCGTCCAGTGGGACGGGGTCGCGGACCGGTTCGGGGTCGACGGGCTGCTCCCGTTCACCATCTCCGACATGGACTTCGCCACCGCCCCCGAGGTGCTCGCCGCGCTGCGGGCCCGGCTGGAGCACGGCGTCCTCGGCTACACCACCTGGCAGCAGGACGACTTCCGCTCGGCCATCGCCCACTGGTACGCCACCCGGTACGGCACCGCGATCGACACCGGGCAGCTCGTGTACGGCCCGTCCGTGCTCAACCAGCTCTCCCAGCTCCTCCAGATGTGGACCGGGGAGGGGGACGGCGTCGTCGTCCACACCCCCACGTACGACGGTTTCCGCAAGGCGATCACCGGGCTGGGGCGGGAGCTGCGCGGGGTGCCGGTGGGGGACGAGGAGGCGCTGGAGCGGGAGCTGTCCCGGGCCAACGCGAAGGTCCTGGTGCTCTGCTCGCCGCACAACCCGACCGGGCGGGTCTGGACGGGCGCCGAGCTGACCCGGATGGCGGAGCTGTCGGAGCGGTACGGCGTGGCGGTGGTCAGCGACGAGATCCATGCGGACTTCGTGCACGAGGGGTACGTCCATGTGCCGTGGCTCCGGGTTGCCGGCGAGGGCCGCTGGGCGGTGATCACCTCCGGGTCGAAGGCCTTCAACTTCCCGGCGCTGACCGGTTCGTACGGGCTGATCGGGGATCCGGCGGACCGGGCGGAGTATCTGCGGCGGATGGAGACGGCGGAGGGGCTGGCGTCCCCGGCGGTGCTGTCGCTGACCGCGCACATCGCGGCGTACCGGGAGGGGGCCGCGTGGCTGGACGCGGTGCGGGCGTATGTGGCGGGGAACCTGGCGTACGTCGCGGAGCGGCTCTCCGCCGACCTGCCCGAGCTGGGGTGGGAGCCGCCGCAGGCCGGGTACCTGGCGTGGATCGACCTGCGGGCGGCGGGGGTGGACGACGCGGAGTTGCAGCGGGCGCTGGTGGAGCGGGAGCGGGTGGCGATCATGGGGGGTGCGGTCTATGGGGCGCCGGGGTTCGTGCGGCTGAACGTGGGGTGCCCTCGGGGGAAGGTCGAGGCGGGGGTGGAGGCGTTGATCCGGGCGGTGAAGGCGGTCGAATCCAGCCCCTCCGGCGTTTGAGGAGCGGGGTTACGGGGGCAGCGCCTCCGTGACGCGGGCGCGGAGTGCGCGGAGAGGCACCACGGGGCAAGCTGACCCCATGGCTGCTGCCCCCGCCCCCGGGGAGATCCGGGTCGCCTCGCCCGTCGGGCGCTGGGTCGTGCTGACCACCGTGCTCGGGTCCGGCATGGCGATGCTCGACTCCACCGTCATCAACGTCGCCCTGCCCCGCATCGGCGCGGACCTCGACACCGATCTGGCCGCGCTCCAGTGGACCGTCAACGCGTACATGCTCACGCTCGCCGGGCTGATCCTGCTCGGCGGGGCGCTCGGGGACCGGTACGGGCGGCGGCGGGTGTTCGTCGTGGGGATCGTGTGGTTCGCACTGGCCTCGCTGCTCTGCGGGATCGCGCCGAACGCGGGGGTCCTCATCGCCGCCCGGGCCCTTCAAGGGGTGGGCGGCGCGCTGCTCACCCCGGGGTCCCTGGCACTCATCCAGGCCAGTTTCCACCCGGACGACCGGGCCCGGGCGGTAGGGCTCTGGTCCGGGTTCGGCGGGGTCGGGGCGGCCGTGGGGCCGTTCGTGGGCGGGTGGCTCGTGGACGGGCCCGGATGGCGGTGGGTGTTCCTGCTGAACCTGCCGCTCGCCGCCGTCTGCGTACCCGTCGCCCTCCGCCACGTACCGGAGTCGCGTGATCCGGCGGCGCGCGGCCGGTTCGACGTGCTGGGGGCCGCGCTCGGGGCCCTCGCGCTGGCCGGGGTGACGTACGCGCTGATCGAGGCGCCGGGGCGGGGCGCCTCGCCGCTGGTGATCGGGGCGGCCCTCGGCGGGCTGCTGCTGGGGGTGGCGTTCGTGCTGGTGGAGCAGCGGCGGGCGGATCCGATGCTGGCACCGTCGATCTTCCGCTCCCGGCTGTTCACCTCGGTCAACCTGGTGACGTTCTGCGTCTACGCGGCCCTCGGCGGCTTCTTCTTCCTCTCCGCGATCCAGCTCCAGGTGGTCGCCGGGTACTCGGCGCTGGGGGCCGGTACCGCGCTGCTGCCCACCACCGTCCTGATGCTGCTGTTCTCCGCCTGGTCGGGGGAGCTGGGGCGGCGGATCGGGCCGCGTATCCCGCTGACGGTGGGGCCGCTGCTGGCCGCCGCCGGGATGCTCCTGATGCTGCGGGTGGGGCGGGGCAGCGCGTCCTTCGGCGGGTACGTGAGTGAGGTGCTGCCCGCCGTCACGGTGCTGGGCGCCGGGCTCGTCGTGGTCGTGGCCCCGCTCACCGCGACGGTCCTGGCCGCCGTGGACACCGGGCGGGCCGGACTGGCCAGCGGGATCAACAACGCGGCCGCCCGGGCCGCCGGGCTGATCGCGGTGGCCGCGCTGCCGCTGCTCGCCGGGATGGGCCCGGAGGCGTACCGGGACGCGGGCGAGTTCGCCGCGACCTTCCGGCGGGCGATGCCGATGTGCGCCGGGCTGCTGGTGCTGGGCGCGGTCATCGCCTGGTGGACCGTCCGCGCCCCGGCGGCCCCCGCCGCCCGGGAGCGGGAGGAGGAACGGCCCGCCTGCACCATGCACTGCGGGGTCGTGGCCCCGCCGCTGGAGCCCGAGCGGGCGCGGGAGGGCGAGCGGTGAGGCGGCCCTTCGGGACCGTCGCGCGGCGCCGCCCGCCCGCGCGGCGCCGTTCGTCGCCCGGTCCCGTCGGCGTGGCGCCGCTTGTCGCCCGGTCCCGTCGGCGTGGGGCCGTTCGTCGCCCGGTCCCGTCGGCGTGGGGCCGTTCGTCGCCCGGTCCCGTCGGCGTGGGGCCGTTCGTCGCCCGGTCCCGTCGGCGTGGCGCCGTTCGTCGCCCGGTCCCGTCCGTGTGGCGCCGCTTGCCGCCCGGTCCCGTCCGCGCGGCGCCGCTTCTCGCCCGGTCCCGCCCGTCGTCTGGTCCCACCCGGGCGTACGGTCCCCGCCGCGAACCACCAGATCCCGCCCCGGCGCCCCCGGTGCGGCCCCACCCGCGCCCCGCTCCAGGCACACTTGATCCATGTCCATCCACGAGAACCTCCTCGGGGGCCCCGCCCCGACCCACCTGCCCGACGACCCCGAGCCGCGCGAGCTGCTCGCCGCCGGCACCCCGCCCGCCGAGGTCGCCGCGAAGTACCCCACCTCCTCGCTCGCCTGGGCGCAGCTCGCCGACGAGGCGTACGAGGGCGGCCGGGTCATCGAGTCGTACGCGTACGCCCGTACCGGCTACCACCGCGGGCTCGACGCCCTGCGGCGGGCCGGCTGGAAGGGCCACGGCCCGGTCCCGTTCGAGCACGAGCCGAACCGCGGCTTCCTGCGCGCCCTGCACGCCCTGGCGCGGGCCGCCGGGTCCATCGGGGAGACCCAGGAGCACGAGCGCTGCTCGACGTTCCTGCGCGACTCCTCCCCGACCGCCGCCGACATCCTGAGCTGACCCCGGTCGCGCACTCCTGAGCCGGGCCCGCGGCCCACAGAGCGCGGGTCCGGCTTAGTATGCGAGCAGGGGACCGGAGCTCCATCACCTCACGGAAGGGGCGGACCGCTACCCGGAAGCTCGTGTCGAGGAGACAGCGATGTCGACGAACCACCCCGACCCCGAAGCCACCGGTGCGGACAACCCGCACCTGGACTTCGCGGGAACGACTCCGTACGAGGACTATGTCCAGGCGGATGTCCTGACCCACCTCCAGCACCTCCGCTCCGACGACCCCGGCGAGATGGTCTTCCTGGTCACCACCCAGGTCATGGAGCTGTGGTTCACGGTCATCGTCCATGAGTGGGAGACCGCCACCCGCGCCCTGCGCGAGGACCGCATACCCGTCGCGCGGGACGCCCTGAAGCGTTCGCTGCGCGAGCTGGAGGCGCTCAACGAGTCCTGGCGGCCGCTGGCCGGGCTCACCCCCGCCCAGTTCAACTCCTACCGGGGCTCCCTCGGCGAGGGGTCCGGGTTCCAGTCCGCGATGTACCGGCGGATGGAGTTCCTGCTCGGCGACAAGTCCGCCTCCATGCTGGTGCCGCACCGGGGCGCGCCCCGGGTCCACGCCGAGCTGGAGAAGGCGCTCGGGGAGCCCAGCCTGTACGACGAGACGCTCGCCCTGCTGGCCCGGCGCGGGTACGCCGTCCCGCAGGCCGTCCTCACCCGCGACCTGACCAAGCGGTACGACCCCTCGCCCGAGGTCGAGGCGGTATGGGCCGAGATCTACTCCGCCGACCAGAACGACGAGCTGGTCCGCCTCGGCGAGCTGCTCACCGACGTCGGCGAGCTCGTCTGGCGCTGGCGCAACGACCACCTCGTCGCCACCCGGCGCGCGATGGGCTCCAAGACGGGCACCGGCGGCTCCGCCGGGGTGGCCTGGCTGGAGAAGCGCGCCACGAAGAACGTGTTCCCGGAGCTGTGGACGGCGCGCAGCCATGTCTGAGACGACACGTGACACGCTCCGTGAGCGGGCGTTGAAGCTCGACGCGGTCGATCCGCTCGCCGGCCGGCGGAGGCTCTTCGCCCTCGACGACGGCGTCTACCTCGACGGCAACTCGCTCGGCGCGCTGCCCGCGCACGTCCCCGCCCGGGTGCAGGACGTCCTCACCCGCCAGTGGGGCGAGCTGCGCATCCGGTCCTGGGAGGAGAGCGGCTGGTGGACCGCGCCGGAGCGGATCGGCGACCGGATCGCCCCGCTCGTCGGCGCCGCCGCCGGGCAGATCGTCGTCGGCGACTCGACCAGCGTGAACGTCTTCAAGGCGGTCGTCGCGGCGGCCCGCCTCGCGGGCGGGGGACGCGACGAGATCCTGGTTGACGCCACGACGTTTCCCACGGACGGGTACATCGCCGCCTCCGCCGCCCGGCTGACCGGCCACCGGATCGTGCCGGTCGCGCCCGCCGACGTACCGGCCGCGCTCGGACCCCGTACGGCTGCCGCCCTGCTCAACCAGGTGGACTTCCGCACCGGCCGGCTGCACGACCTGCCCGGCCTGACCGCCGCCGTCCACGCGGCGGGCGCGGTCTCCGTCTGGGACCTCTGCCACAGCGCGGGAGCCCTGCCGGTCGGGCTGGACGAGCACGGGGTGGACCTGGCGGTCGGCTGCACCTACAAGTACCTGAACGGCGGCCCCGGTTCGCCCGCGTACCTGTATGTCGCCGAGCGCCACCAGGCCGCCTTCGACTCCCCGCTGCCGGGGTGGAACTCGCACGCCGACCCGTTCGGCATGACCCCCGACTACGCCCCGGCGGACGGTTCCCTGCGGGGCCGGGTCGGCACGCCCGACATCGTCTCCATGCTCACGCTGGAGGCGGCGCTGGACGTGTGGGACGGGGTCTCCGTGGACGACGTGCGGGCCAAGTCGCTGGCCTTGACGGACTTCTTCCTGGAGTGCGTCGAGGCGTACGCACCGGCGGGCCGGGTCACCTCCGTCACCCCGGCCGCGCACGCCGAACGCGGCAGCCAGGTCGCCCTGCGCTGCGATGCCGCCGAGCCCGTGATGCGCCGGCTCATCGAGCGCGGTGTCGTGGGCGACCTGCGGCGGCCCGACGTGCTGCGGTTCGGATTCACCCCGCTGTACGTGGGGTTCGCCGACGCGGAACGGGCGGCGCGGGTCCTGGCCGAAGTGCTCGACGAGGTGCACGCCGCCTGACGGACCGTCAAGGCGGGTGCGACCGGGCGGGGACGGTGCCGATCACTGGTACCGTCCCCGCAGGTCAAGCCAGTTGGGCACAGGACACAGGCATAGGACGGTTGAGCAGCATGTCGGATTCTGCCGCGCGTGATCGGGATGTCGCCGAGACCGAGTCGGCGCTCGCGCATCCGGTGGTCGCCCCCGACCGGACCGCCGCCTACGGCGACCACCCCGACCAGATCATCGACTTCTACGCCCCGCGCGACGGCCGCACCGCCGCCCCCCTCGTCGTCCTGCTGCACGGCGGCGCCTGGCGGGCCCCCTACGACCGGGCGCACCTCTCGCCGCTCGCCGACTTCCTGGCCCGGCGGGGCTTCGCCGTGGCGAGCGTGGAGTACCGGCGCGGCGACGGGACGGACCAGGTGCGGGAGCCCGGCGCGGAATCCGTCGCGGGGCGCTGGCCGGAGACCTTCGACGACGTGGCCGCCGCGCTCGACGCCGTACCGGCCCTGGCCGCCCGGGAGGTGCCGGGGGCCGACGTGCGCCGGATCGTGGTCGCCGGTCACTCGGCGGGCGGTCACCTCGCGCTCTGGGCGGCGGCGCGGCACGTACTGCCCGAGTCCTCGCCGTGGCGCCTGCCCGCCCCGCCGCCACTGCGCGGGGTCGTCGCGCTGGCTCCGATCGCGGACTTCACCACGGCGGTGGAGCTGGGGGTGTGCGGCGGTGCGGTCAGCCAACTCCTGGGCGGGGAGGAGGGGTTGGCGGACCGTATGGCACAGGCCGACCCCGGGGCCCTGCTGCCCACCGGGATCGCCACCGCGATCGTCCACGGCGAGGAGGACATCGTCGTCCCGCTGGCCGTCTCGGAGGCGTACGTCGAAGCGGCGGCGAAGTCCGGCGAGATGGTGGGGCTGACCCTGCTCGGCGATGTCGGGCACTTCCCGCTGATCGACCCGGCCGCCGGCGCCTGCGCGATCGTGGCGGAGGAGATCACCCAGCTCGCGTGGTGAGGACCCGCTTCCGTAGCCGGGTGATTTGCGGACGGAAGCTGACCTCAAGGGTCCCTAACGTGGTTCTCGTCGAACCGAACGAAGGAGATCCGCCATGACGATCCTGGTGACCGGGGCCACGGGAACGGTCGGCCGTCGAGTGGTCGAGCAGCTGCTGGAGCGCGGCGAGCACGTCCGGGCCGTGACCCGCGACCCGGCGCGCGCCGAGTTCCCCGCGGGCGTCGAGGTCGTCCGCGGCGACCTCGCCGACCCGGCCTCGCTGGAGAGCGCGCTGGAGGGCGTGACCGGGCTGCACCTGATCACCTTCGACGGCGGGCTCTTCGCCCCGCTGACGACCGGCGAGGAGATCATGGAGCTGGCCCGCGGGGCGGGGGTGCGCCGGGTGACCGTGCTCAACGGTGGCGGCGACACCCCTCTGGAGAGCGCGGTGCGCGCGAGCGGGCTGGCGTGGACCGTCGTCATGCCGGTCGAGTTCATGGCGAACGCACTGGAGTGGGCGCCCGACATCAAGGCCGGGGGCGTCGTCCGCGAGCCCTTCGTCGACCGGCTGAGCGCGGTGGTCCACGAGTCCGACATCGGCGCGGTCGCCGCGGCGGCGCTCACCGAGGACGGCCACGGCGGCCAGGTCTACCTGATCACCGGACCGCAGGCGCTGAGCGTCGGCGACAAGGTGGCCGCCCTCGCGGCGGCGCGGGGCCAGGAGATCGAGCTGGTCGAGCTGACCGAGGAGGAGGCGCTGGCCGGCTGGCGGGCCAAGGGGATGCCCGAGGACGTCATCGCGTTCCTGATCGAGGTCTACCGGGACACCCCGCCCGAGGGGAGGACGGTGATCGACACGGTCCGGGAGGTCACCGGCCGGCCGGCCCGGACGTTCGCGCAGTGGGCCGAGGAGAACGCGGAATCCTTCCGTCCGTGACCTGCGGGAATCCCCTGGGAAGCCCTCGGGAACCCCTCGGGGCGGCGCCGGGGGGCGCCGCCCCGGGGCGCGCGTAGGGGCGCGTAGTCCTTGAGAGGGATGCCCCGGAATCAGCATCGATAGGGACGACCCGCATGTCGCCGCCGCCTACCGTGGAAACGTGACCGAGACCCAGACGAAGACCAGTAGCCCGGAGTTCCGGGTGGCCGCCGGCGCGATGGACGGCCTGCGGGAAGACCTCTTCCGCCACGTGCTCGCCTACCGCCCGTTGCCGCCCCTCTCGCCGGAGGGGCGGTTCATACGCCGGCTGCCCGAGGGGCTGAAGCGGGCCGTCGTCTGGACCCCGCACGCCCTGGTGCTGTTCGCGGCCTTCATCGTGCTGGTGGCCGGGTTCGCCGAATGGCGCTTCCGCCTCTTCATGGGGCTGGTGCCCGCGATCGCGGTCGCCATGACCCTGATCAGGCCGGTCGCCGCGTTCTGGGCCTCCTGGGTGACGACGCTCTTCTGCGCCCTCCTGGGCAGCGACGGGCTGTGGGGGCCCAGCGCCTTCATGGCCCAGGTGGTGGTCCTGGTCGTCGTGGCGGCCCGGACCCGGCCCCGCACGGCTGCCTGGATGTGGCTGCTGACCCTGATGTTCGGGATCGTGCTGGAGGGCGGGGACCCGTCGATCACCGCGCCCATGGCCGTCCTGACCGCGTTCGCGCTGCTCGTGGTCACCGTGGTCCAGGTCCGCAGCGATGCCGCGCGGGAGGTGCGTGACGCCGAGCTGGAGGTCACCGTGCAGCGCACCGTCACCGCCGTCGAGCGTGACCGGCGCACGCTGCTGGAGGAGCGCACCACCATCGCCCGGGAGCTGCACGACGTGGTGGCCCACCACATGTCGGTCGTCGCCATCCAGGCGGAGGCCGCCCCCTACCGGGTGGAGAACCCGCCGCCCGAGCTGGAGCAGGCCTTCATCACCATCCGGGAGAACGCGGTGGCCGCCCTCACCGAGCTGCGCCGCGTCCTCGGAGTCGTACGGGCGGAGGACTACGAGGCCCCGGACGCCCCGCAGCCCACCCTCGCCGTGCTGGACGGGCTGCTGGACAACGTCCGCGAGACGGGCCTGGAGACGGAGAAGGTGATCACCGGGGCCGTCCGCGAGCTGCCCCAGGGCGTCGAGTTGTCGGCGTACCGGATCATCCAGGAAGCCCTCAGCAACACCCTGCGGCACGCGCCGGGGGCCGGGGCCCGGGTCGAGATAGCGTACGTGCTCGGCGGGATCGGGCTGCGGATCGTCAACGGGCCCCCGGCCGGCCTGGTCAAGCCGTCGCCGGGGGCCGGGCACGGGATCACCGGGATGCGGGAGCGGGTGGCGATGCTGAACGGCGCGATGACGGCCGCGGCGACGGAGGGCGGCGGGTACGAGGTCGCGGTCTTCCTGCCCGTACCGCCGGCGCAGAGCGAGCCGGACGAGCCGGGCGACCGGGGCACCGTGGCGCAGACGCTCGTCATCGAACGGGACGGCGGCGCATGAGCACCACCGCCACCGGCACGGGAACCGCGGGGTCCGGCGCCGGCACCGACATCCGGGTCCTGATCGTCGACGACCAGATGATGGTCCGCGAGGGCTTCTCCGTCCTGCTCAACGCGATGCCCGGGATCACCGTCGTGGGAGAGGCGGTGGACGGCCGCCAGGCGGTCGCCCAGGTCGCCGCCCTGCGCCCGGACGTCGTCCTGATGGACATCCGGATGCCGGAGATGAACGGCATCGAGGCGACCCGCGAGATCGTCGCCCAGGACGCCGACGCCAAGGTCCTGGTGCTGACCACCTTCGACCTGGACGAGTACGTGTACCAGGCGCTGCGGGCCGGCGCCTCGGGGTTCCTCCTCAAGGACGCCTCGGCCCGGCAGCTCGCGGACGGGGTACGGGTGGTGGCCTCGGGTGAGGCGCTGCTCGCGCCGACCGTGACCCGGCGCCTGATCACCGAGTTCTCCAAGCTCGCGGAGGCCCCCCGGACACCCGCCCTCGCCCGGATCGGGGACCTCACCGAGCGCGAGACGGAGGTGCTCGTCCTGATCGCGCAGGGGCTGTCCAACGCGGAGATCGCCTCGCACCTGATCGTCGCCGAGTCCACGATCAAGACGCACGTGAGCCGCATCCTGGTGAAGCTCGGCCTGCGCGACCGGACGCAGGCGGCGGTGTTCGCGTACGAGGCACGGCTGATCACGCCGGGGTAGGGCGGGGCACGGCTGGGCGCCCCGGGGTAGGGGCCATGCCGGGTCCCTCGCGGGAGGCGGCGGGCGAGGGCGAGCGCTTTCGCCTGCCCCCTTGTGCTCGCGCCGGGCGCGGGTAGCGTCGGGCCATGCACGTGTCCTTCGACCCCTGGTCGCCCGCGTTCGTCGCCGATCCCTACCCCGCCTACGCCGCCCTGCGCGCCGCCGGCCGGGCCCACTGGTTCGAGCCGACCGGGCAGTGGCTGATCCCGCACCACTCCGACGTGTCGGCACTGCTGCGCGACCGGCGCCTGGGCCGTACGTATCTGCACCGCTTCACCCACGAGGAGTTCGGCCGCACCCCGCCGCCCGCCGCGCACGAGCCGTTCACCACGCTCAACGGGCAGGGGCTGCTCGACCTGGAGGCCCCCGACCACCCCCGCATCCGGCGGCTGGTCTCCAAGGCGTTCACCCCGCGCACGGTCGAGAACCTGGTCCCGACCGTACGGCGCCTGGCGGCCGGGCTGGTCGACGCGTTCGTGGCCGAGGGCGGCGGTGATCTCCTCGCGCAGGTCGCCGAACCGCTGCCGGTCGCCGTGATCGCCGAGATGCTGGGCGTGCCGGAGGAGGACCGCGCGCCGCTGCGGCCCTGGTCGGCGGCGATCTGCGGGATGTACGAGCTGAATCCCTCCGAGGAGACGGCAGCGGCCGCCGTCTCGGCGTCGGAGGAGTTCTCCGCGTATCTGCGCGGGCTCATCGCCGAGCGGCGCAAGGCCCCCGGCGACGACCTGATCTCGGCGCTCATCGCCGCCCACGACGAGGGGGAGCGGCTGACCGAGCAGGAGATGGTCTCCACCTGTGTGCTGCTGCTGAACGCGGGCCACGAGGCGACGGTGAACACCACGGTCAACGGCTGGCGCACCCTCTTCCACCACCCGGAGCAGCTGGCCGCCCTGCGCGCGGCACCGGCGACGCTGCCGACGGCGGTGGAGGAGCTGCTGCGCTACGACACCCCGTTGCAGCTGTTCGAGCGGTGGGTGCTGGACGACATCGAGGTCGACGGCCAGGTGATCGGGCGTGGGGCGGAGGTGGCGCTGCTGTTCGGTTCGGCCAACCGGGACCCGGAGCGGTTCACGGACCCGGAGCGGCTGGACCTGACCCGGCCGGACAACCAGCACGTCTCGCTCGGCGCGGGCATCCACTACTGCCTGGGAGCTCCGCTGGCACGGCTCGAACTGGCGGCTTCTTTTGGAGAGTTGCTCCGGAAGGCGCCCGCGATGCGGTTGACGGCGGAGCCGGAGTGGCAGCCGGGGTTCGTGATCCGGGGGCTGAAGGAGCTGATGGTGGAGGTATAGGCGAGTCGCGCCGACCCTCTGCGGCGGTCGCGCCGGCCCTCTGCGGCGGTCGCGCGGGCCCCCCGCGGCAGCCGAGGCGGCCCCCCGCGGCAGCCGAGGCGGTGCAGGGCGGGCGCCGCTACGTCAGCGGGTACGACGTCCGGCCCGAGGCCTCGTCGATCTCGTCGTGCGCCTTGGTCAGCAGCTTCATCGCCAGCTCGTTGAGCGCCCGCGCCCCCGCGATCTCCTCGCCCACCCGCTGCTGGTCCACGTCCGACGGGTGGCGGCTGGCGTAGCCGTGGGCGCGCATCTCGGTTCCGTCGGAGAGGCGGACGAGGGCCGCCGCACGGGTGCGGTGGGAGTCCTCCTCGAATTCCAGCTCGATGTGCCATCCGACAGCGATCCTGGTCATGACGCTCACCTCCGCGGCCGATTCCCTACCTACCCCTTCAGCGTGGACCCGCCGCCCCGTCCGCGCTCGCCGGGAGGGGCAGCATCAGCCCCCAGGCACCCGCCCGCACGGTCCAGGTCCGGGTCCGGACCGGGCCGCCGGTCTGTATGTCGGCCCGGTAGCGGAAGTCCGCGCCGGAGACGGTGACGGCCTTGGCCACCACCGTGACGTCCTCGCCCGCCGAGGTGCGGACGACGACATCGGCGAGGCCCCCGTCGCCCTGGGAGAGCACCGAGACGCCCCGCACCGGCGCGTCCAGATCGCTCAGCAGCACCCCGTCCGCCTCGACCCGCAGCCGGTACGTCCCCGGGGGCGCGGTGGCGGCGGTCGGGGCCGCCGGGCGGACCAGGGACGTCATCAGGGAGCGGCAGGTGTCCCAGACGGCCGTGACGCCCGTGTGCGGGGCGTCGGCGAGCAGCGTGGGAGCGGGGATGCGCAGCCGGCCGAGCACCACGCCGTCGCTGTCGTCCACCAGCAGGTCCAGGCGCCGCACCGCCCCGTCCAGCGCCGTCCGCGCGGCCGCCACCGCGCCCCGGGGCACTCCGAGTGCGTGGGCCACCTCCAGGGCGTGGGCGGCTCCCACGGGGATCAGGGAGAGGACGCCCCGGGCCAGCTCCCGTTCCCGGTGGAGCTGGGCCACGGCACGCAGCAGCGCGTGGTCGTCGCCCACCACCACCGGGCGGCGCGAACCCCGCCGGGACAGGGCGCGGGCGAACTCCTCCGGGGTGTCCGGGAGGCAGATCTTGGCGTGCGAGCCGGCGCTCAGCACGTCCCTGGCGATACGGACGGACTCGCCGTCGGTCCGGCGGGCGACCGGGTCGATGACCACCAGAAGCTGGTCGTCGCCGTCGCCGGGGGGCTCTGCAGCCGACACCTGGGTCCTTCCTCGGGTAGCATCTTGGTGCAAGAGCCCCTTGCGCTATTGCGCCAGGGGCTTCGTCTATTCCGGGGCACCCGGTTCGACGGCTCAGGCTTTGCCGTACATCGTCGTGCGGCAGGTACGACCTTTACGTACGCCCCCTGACCTTGGACATGCCCCGCCCGGAAGGGGTGTACGCCTGTGCCCGCACTTGTGCTGCTCGGTGCTCAGTGGGGTGACGAGGGCAAGGGGAAGGCCACCGATCTCCTCGGTGGATCCGTGGACTATGTCGTGCGTTACCAAGGCGGAAACAACGCCGGTCACACGGTCGTCGTGGGCGACCAGAAGTACGCACTGCATCTCCTCCCCTCCGGAATCCTGTCGCCGGGCTGTACCCCGGTCATCGGGAACGGTGTCGTGGTCGACCCAGCGGTCCTGCTCTCCGAGCTGAGCGGTCTGAACGAGCGAGGCGTCGACACGTCCAAGCTTCTGATCAGCGGCAACGCTCATTTGATCACTCCGTACAACGTCACGCTCGACAAGGTGACCGAGCGCTTCCTCGGCAAGCGCAAGATCGGCACGACGGGCCGCGGTATCGGTCCGACCTACGCCGACAAGATCAACCGGGTGGGCATCCGCGTCCAGGACCTCTACGACGAGTCGATCCTGGAGCAGAAGGTCGAGGCCGCCCTGGAGCAGAAGAACCAGCTCCTGGCCAAGGTCTTCAACCGCCGGGCCATCGAGGCCGGCAAGGTCGTCGAGGACATGCTCCAGTACGCGGAGCAGATCAAGCCGTACGTCGCCGACACGACGCTGATCCTGAACGATGCCATCGACGAGGGCAAGGTCGTCCTCTTCGAGGGCGGCCAGGGCACGCTGCTCGACGTCGACCACGGCACGTATCCCTTCGTCACCTCGTCGAACCCGACCGCGGGCGGCGCCTGCACCGGTGCCGGTGTCGGCCCGACGAAGATCAGCCGCGTCATCGGCATCCTCAAGGCCTATACGACGCGTGTGGGCGCCGGTCCGTTCCCGACGGAGCTGCACGACGAGGACGGCGAGGCGCTGCGGCGCATCGGCGGCGAGCGCGGTGTCACCACCGGCCGTGACCGCCGGTGCGGCTGGTTCGACGCCCCGATCGCGCGGTACGCGACCCGGGTCAACGGCCTGACCGACTTCTTCCTCACCAAGCTGGACGTGCTCACCGGCTGGGAGCAGATCCCGGTCTGCGTGGCGTACGAGATCGACGGCAAGCGCGTCGAGGAACTCCCGTACAACCAGACCGACTTCCACCACGCGAAGCCGATCTACGAGAACCTGCCGGGCTGGTCCGAGGACATCACCAAGGCCCAGACCTTCGACGACCTGCCGAAGAACGCCAAGGCGTACGTCAAGGCCCTGGAGGAGATGTCGGGCGCCCCGATCTCCGCGATCGGCGTCGGCCCCGGCCGGACCGAGACGATCCAGATCAACTCGTTCCTGTAGGCGGCGCCTGCCCGAGCGACGACAGGGCCCCCGGACCACTGCCCGGTCCGGGGGCCCTGCCGTGTCCTACCCCTGGGGCACGGTGGCCGCCGGAGGGCTCCAGCGGCCGGAGCGGGCGGGCCCGGACGGGACGCCGTACTCCTTCTTGAGGTGCTCGGGGATCGCGTAGTGCATGACGCGGCCCCGGGTCAGGGAGGACAGCTCCAGCACGCTGGTGAGGTGCCCGATCCGGTCCAGGGCCCAGGCGCCCAGCGGGGAGCGGTCCTCGATGGTCTCCAGGACCCCGAGCAGGTGCGGGACGGCTTTGGCGACGGTGTCCCAGGGCGTACGGGGCACCTCCAGCCAGTCGGCGCAGGTGTCGCCGACGAGGTGGCGGATGAGGGCGGAGACGATCGGGTCGAAGAAGGTGCCGGGGACGACCTCCTCGTAGAGGTCGATGAGCTGCCGGGTCAGCAGCGCGCCCTCCGGGGAGGGGCCCATGTGCCGGATCATGTAGAGGTCGAGGAACGCGCGGGCCTCGGCCAGGGTCTTCGGCACGGCGTCCTGGTTGACGCCGAGCATGGCGCCTACCACCCGCCAGGCGTAGGAGTAGGCGTCCGCGCCCTCCTCGGACATGTGGATGCCGAGCCGGTGCAGGCTGTCCAGGACCAGCATCGAGAAGAACATCTGCCCGCCGATCATGTCCTCCTGGCAGATCGGCACCCCCGCGCTCTCCACGTCCCAGATGCCCTCGCGCCGCAGGTGGTGGCGGATGGAGGCGTGCAGGAGGCGGACCTTCTGCGCGGCCGGGATGAAGCGGCTGCCGGCCTCGAAGGCGTCGGGCCGCATCAGGTACACGGTGAACTGGCCGGTCTCCGCCATCCGCTTGGACGGATAGCTCAGCCCGTGCGTCGCCGACAGCAGCTTCGCCACGTGCGGGACGACGTAACAGGCGGGCATGGAGGCGAAGGAGAGGGCGGTGGAGATGTGCACGTTGTTGTCGATGAAGAACAGCCGGGCCTTCTCCATCTCACCCCAGTCCACCCAGGACGGCGGGGCGGCGGTGGCGTTCAGGTACTCCCGGGCCACGTCCGGCAGCCCGTCGGGGAGCGGGGCCCCGGCGGTGGAGACATAGCGCATCAGGGTGTTGAACGTGCCGACCTCCCCGCGCTCGAAGAGGGTGGCGACCGTGGCGTCGGCGAGTTCGTCACCGCTCAGCCGCAGGGCGTCCAGCGACGCGCGGGTGTAGGTCGGTGCTTGGGGCGTGGGTGCCTGGGTCATGGTGGCGCTCCTTGTCTCCTCGTCTCCGTGCTTCCGTGCTTCCGTGCTTCCGTGCCTCCGTGCTTCCGTGCCTCGGGGGGTCAGGAACGGCGGACGGCCGCCGAGTGCGCCAGGCCGCTGAGCGCGCCGGCGGCGGGGCCGGGCAGGTCCAGCTCGTCGAGCGCGCGCAGCGCCTCCTCGACCCGGCCGGTGATCATGTGCTCGATGCGCTCGGGGGCCTTGAGGCGGTGCATCACCTCGCGTACGGCCTCGGCGGCGTCGGCGGCCGGGAGGCCGGTGCCGGGCGTGAGCAGGGTGCGCAGGCGGGCGCGGTCATCCTCCCCGGCCAGCCGCCAGCTCTCCGCGAGCAGGGCGGTCGGCCGGTGGCCGCGTACGTCGTCGGAGCCGTCCTTGCCGGTGAGCTCCGGGTCCCCGAACAGGCCCAGCAGGTCGTCCCGCAGCTGGAACGCCTCGCCCAGCGGCAGCCCGTACGCGGAGCAGCCCGCGCGCAGCCGTTCACCGGCCCCGCCCAGGAGCGCGCCGATCAACAGGGGCTGCTCGACGGTGTACTTGGCGGTCTTGTAGCGGACGACCTTGAGCGAGGTCGCCGTGTCGGGGGTGGCGGCCCCGGTGTGCAGGATCTCCAGGCACTCGCCCGCGACCAGCTCCCGGGCCAGCGCGGCCCAGATCGGGCGGGCCCGGCCGAGGTAGGCGGCGGGCAGGCCGCTGGTGACGTAGAGCTGCCCGGCCAGCGATATCAGCAGATCCCCGACCAGCATCGCCAACGACCGTGCGGCCAGACCGGGTTCGGGGTGATGATCCACCGCGTCGCGCAGGGCCAGGTGCGCGGTGGGCCGGCCGTGCCGCAGCCGGCTCTCGTCGATCAGGTCGTCGTGGACGACGGCCGCCGCGTGCACCAGCTCCATCGAGGCCGCCGCCCGCACCAGTGCCTCGCTGTCGGGCTGCCCGGCCGCGCGCCAGCCCCAGTAGCAGAACGCCGCCCGCAGCCGTTTGCCGTCCGCCACCGCCGCCTCCACCGCGTCGGCCACCGGGCCCAAGGAGGCGTCGACCGCGGTGAGCCGGTCGGCCTCCTCGGCGGCGAAGCGGTGCAGCACCTGGTCCACCCGGGCCTTGAACGCGCCCGGCTGCCACCCCTCAGGCACCGTCACCGGCCCGGCCGCCGTCACCGGAGCGCTGGGCGATCACCTGGCGTGCCAGCACTTCCAGATGGGCCAAAGGCGCTCCCGCGTACCGGTCGAGCGCGAGGCGGCCGCGCGCGATCAGGTCCTGTTCGGCCTCCGCCGCCAGCTCGGCCGTGTCCGACCGCCGCAGCAGTCGCCGTACGGAGCTGAGGGCCGCGCCCGCCGTGCTCACGGCCAGCTCCGCGAGGCCCGCCGCCAGCAGCACCGCCCGCTCGTCCAGTCCGCCCCTGTGTGTTTCCGCAGTTCGTTCCACGCCGTCCCCCAGCCGTAGTGCGTCCGGGGCGGCGCCGCGTTCGTACCGCCCTTTCCGAGTCTTGCCGGGGGTGCCTGCCGGAGCCGGGGAAACTCACCAACGAGTGATCAGCGCCTTCCAAACCCGCGACCGCCCGGCGGTCGGGAGCGTTCCGCATGCTGGACACGCCCCCAAGTTTTACCTTCGGCCCCGACCCCGGCCGCGGGGTGGTCCGGCTGGACTTCGCCTGCCATCGGGCCAGTTGAGGGGTCTGCTGGCATCGTTGTCACGGGCGTCGACGGGGTGCGCGGGGGTGCGGGCATCTGCGCGAACTCTGGTCTAGACCTTGACAGGTCCAGACCATCATCGCTTGAGTGTCGGCACCCCCACGGCGGCGCACGGCCGGACGTCGCGCCGCGTCAAAGGAGTGTGATCACGTGATCCGACGTGTCCTCAGCCTGCTGGTCGCGCTCGGCGCGGTCGTCGCGGCGCTCGTCGTCCTCCCCGCCGCCACCGCGCAGGCCGCCACCTGCGCCACGGCCTGGAGCTCCTCCGCCGTCTACACCAACGGCGGCAACGTCTCCTACAACGGCCGCAACTACACCGCCAAGTGGTGGACCCAGAACGAGCGGCCGGGCAGTTCCGACGTCTGGGCCGACAAGGGTGCCTGCGGCACCGGCGGGGGTGGTGAGCAGCCGGGCACCGGCTTCGTCGTCAGCGAGGCCCAGTTCAACCAGATGTTCCCGAACCGGAACTCCTTCTACACCTACAGCGGCCTCACCGCCGCCCTCAGCTCCTACCCGGCCTTCGCCAACACCGGCAGTGCCGAGGTGAAGAAGCGCGAGGCCGCCGCCTTCCTGGCCAACGTCAGCCACGAGACCGGCGGACTGGTGTACATCAAGGAGATCAACGAGGCCAACTACCCCCACTACTGCGACCGGACCCAGCCCTACGGCTGCCCGGCCGGCCAGGCCGCGTACTACGGCCGCGGCCCCATCCAGCTGAGCTGGAACTTCAACTACAAGGCCGCCGGTGACGCGCTCGGCATCGACCTGCTGAACAACCCCTACCTGGTCGAGCAGAACGCCTCCGTCGCCTGGAGGACCGGCCTCTGGTACTGGAACACCCAGAACGGCCCCGGCACCATGACGCCGCACAACGCCATCGTCGACAACCGCGGGTTCGGCGAGACGATCCGTTCCATCAACGGCTCGATCGAGTGCAACGGCGGCAACCCGGCACAGGTCCAGAGCCGGATCGACAAGTTCACGCAGTTCACCCAGATCCTCGGCACCACCACCGGCTCGAACCTGAGCTGCTGATCCACCGCGGGTGAACCACCCCGAACGGGGGGTGCGTCCGGCCACTGCCGGGCACACCCCCCGTTTCGCCGTTCCGGGGCCCCTGGGCACAATCGTCCGGACAGCGCCGGCCCCGCTGTGACGCGGACCACGGGAACCGGGCGGCCGCCGCGGAGAGGTACCGGGCGTGGAGCACAACGAACAGCCGGCGCACCCGGCGCACCCGCCCGACGACCCGGACGACGCCCGCGTACGCGAACGCGTCCGCGCGGGCGACCGGGAGGCCTTCGGCGCCCTCTACGACCGGTACGCGAGGTCCGTCTACAGCCATGCCTGCCGCCTCACCGGTGACCTCTCCGCCGCTGAGGACGTGATGTCGGAGACCTTCCTCGCGGCCTGGCGCACCCGCGAGCAGATCGACCCGGAAGGCGGCCCGCTGCGGCCCTGGCTGCTCGGCATCGCCACCAACAAGGCGCGCAACCACCGGCGCGGGGTCGGCCGCCGGCTGGCGTTCCTGGCCCGGCAGCCGCAGCCGGCGGAGACCGAGGACTTCGCGGACGCCTCCGCCGAGCGGCTGGACCACCAGCGGGAGCTGGCCGCCGTACGGGCGGTCCTGGACCGCCTGCGGCAGCCCGAGCGGGAGGTGCTGGCGCTCTGCGTCTGGGCCGGGCTGGACTACGCGCAGGCGGCGGCCGCGCTGGGCGTCCCCGTCGGCACCGTACGGTCGCGGCTCTCCCGGGCCCGTACCCGGCTGCGCGGCCTGGCGGGCGAGCACCTGGAGCGGGAGCGCGGGGAAGCGGCCCGGGAACGGCGGGAACCGGGCCGGGGCCGCGGAGAGGTAGGAGGCAGGGCGGCATTCGTCGCCCTGCCAGGAGAGGGGGGACCGCGATGACCGCGACCACGGGTACCGACAACGGCCGGGACGACCGCGCCGAACTGGCGCGGCTGCTGCCGCCCGCCACCGGATTCGCCCTTCCGCCGGGCCGCCACGAGCACCACAGGGAACGCCTGATGAACCAGATCGACCACGACACCGCCGCAGCCGCCGCCCGGGACCGCGCCCCGGACCGCGCGTCGACCCGCGCCCAGGGCGGCACCCCTGGCCGCACATCGGGCCGGCCGCAGGCCCCCGCCCGTCCGCGTCTGCTGCGCCCGTCCTTCCTGGCCCCGGTCGCCGCACTCGCGCTGGCCGGTGCGCTGGTGGCCGGCTACTCCGCGCAGGGCGGCGGCGAGGGCCCGGCACGGGCGGGCGGCGGTGCGTCGGCCCCGGAGCGGGCCGGGGACGCTCAGCCGGTGGCCCTGGTGCTCGGCCGGATCTCGGACGCGGCGGCGAAGAGCGGGGCCGGGCCGGTCGGCGACGACCAGTTCGTCTACGTACGCAGCCAGGTCCAGGCCGGCGACCTCACCAGCGGCAAGCTGGTGACGGGCCCGCCGACGGAGCGGGAGATCTGGTACGCGCAGCAGCCCGGCCCGCAGAAGAAGCTCGGCTTCATCCGACAGGACGGCGAAACCCTCCCCATCAACGCCGAGTTGGGGGACGCGGAGGGCACCCGCGAGGGGCTGCACCGGCCCACCTACCGCTGGCTGGCCGCGCTCCCGACCGACCCGCGGCAGCTGCTGGACCACCTCACCGCGCTGACCCCGAAGGACGAGGGCCAGGAGCACGCCCAGGCGGTGTTCGAGAACATCGGCCACCTGATCGGTGAGACCGTGCTGCCGCCCGAGACGGCCGCCGCGCTCTACCGGGCCGCGGCCCTGATCCCCGGCGTGACCGAGGCCCCCGACGCGGTGGACGCGCTGGGCCGCCACGGGGTGGGCATCGCCCGCGAGGACACCCGGCACGCCACCCGCTCGGAGTGGGTCTTCGACCCGGAGGGCCTGGCCTTCCTGGGCTCGCGCACCTTCCTGACCAAGGACACCGAGATCGGCGGGAAGGGCGCCCTGCTCGACGCCGAGGCCGTGCTCAAGCGGTCCGTGGTGGACGAGGGCGGGGTCCGGCCGCAGGGCTGAGGCCCCCGTCCCGGCCGCCACACGCACGCCCCGGGCCGCAGCACGCACTGCTGTCCGGGGCCGGAGCGCGAACGGCCGCCCCGGGCGGGACGCCCGGTACCGGTGGCAGCGACCACCCCCGTGAGTCGCTGCCACCGGTTCCGGAACGGCACGTTCGGACCATAGATCGGTGGGTAGGGGCACGGGGAGGTTCAATGCGCCCAGTGTGGCGCAGGCGGGGGTAACAGTCCGCACAGTGGTGATCGGGGGATCATGTGCGAGCACGGCAACGGGCCGACGACCTGCTCAGGATGCAGCGCCTGGCCCGGAACGGCGGGACGGCCGAGCTGCTGCGCTGGCTGGCGGGGCGCGCCGACGGGTGGGCCGCGATCGTGGGCTCCGACGGGACGGTGCTGAGCGCGTCGGGGACCGTGCCGGGCACCGCAGCCCGTGCCCTCCGGCCCGACGCCCGTGCCCCCCGGCCCGAGGTCCCTGCCCTCCGGCCCGAGGCTCGTGCCCTCCGACCCGCAGCCCGTGCCCTCCGACCCGTGGCCCGTGCCCCCCTGCCCGAGGCCCGTGTCCCCCGGCCCGAGGCCCCCGAAGTCCCCGACGTGGCCGAGCTGGTCGCCGAAGGGGTGCGGGCGCTGGCCGAGCGCGGGGCCCTGGCGTACTCCCACGACACCGGCGCGCACACCGCCCTGCTCTTCCCTCTGCACGCCGCCTTGCACGCCCTGCACGCCGGCGACCGCGCCGCCGCCCCTCTCCTCGCCGTCGTCACCCCCCGCCCCGTGGCCGGCGGGCTCGCCACGCTGCTGGCCGATGTGCTGATGCCGCTCTCGCTGTGCTGGGAGGCCGAGGCGGTCGAGCGCAAGCGGCGCCGGGTGGACCTCGCCGAGTCGCGAGGCCGGGAGGCGGTGCTGCACCTGCTGATGACGGGCCAGCTCTCCACCGCCCGCCAGGTGGCCGGTGCGCTGCGCCCCCGGCTCCCCGACCCCGTGCGGGTCTGTGTCGTGGAGTGCCCCGGGGACAGCCGGGACGAGGTGGCCCGGGTCTGCGTCGAGACGGACGGCGGGCGGTCCTGGATCGTGCGGTGCCCGGTCTACGCCCGCCACCTCATCGTGGTGATGCCGGCGGAGGAGGCGCCGGCGGGGACCGCCACCGACGAGGCCGTCGCCGCCCTTGTGGACGGCTGCGTGGTGGGCGTCAGCGAGCGGGTGCCGCTGGCCGACACCGCCACCGGCTACCGACAGGCCTTCCACGCCCTGGCCGTCGCCCGCGAACTCCCCGGCCGACACGTCCGGTTCGGCCACGCACCGGAGCCAGCGCTCGTCGTCGGCCCCGCCGGGCGGCAGTGGGCCGAGACCCTGCTCGCCCCACTCCTGACCCATGTGCCGCGCCGGGCCCAGGACCCCGGGAGCCAGGAGCTCGCGGCCACCGCCGCGTCCTGGCTGGCGTTCTCGTCGCACGCGACCGGCCACCTCAAGGTCCACCGCAACACCCTGGCCGCCCGCCTCAAGCTCATCGGCGAACTGCTCGGCCTGGACCTCCACCGGCTGGCCGACCAGGCGGCACTCGACCTGGCCCTGCGGATACGGGCCACCCCCGCCCCGGTCTGCACCCCGGACACCGCGGAGGCGGAGCGCACGGCTGGCCCCGGACGCGCGAACGGGGCGGCGCACGACCTCGATGAGGTCCTGCGCCGCCCCGCCGTCCAGGAGTGGGCCGCCCGCCAACTCGCCCCGCTCGCGGCCCTGGTGGGCGGCGCTCCGGCCGGTCCGGTCGGTCCGGTCGGTCCGGTCGGTCCGGCCGAGGAGACCCTGCGCGCCTGGCTGCGCTGCGAGGGCCGGCTCGGCCCGACAGCGGCCGAGCTGGGCATCTCCGTCCCCGGAGCCCGCAAGCGCCTCACCCGGCTGGAGACCGTGCTCCAGCGCTCGCTGCTGCGCCCCCCGAGCGCCCGCTACGACCTGTGGCTGGCGCTGCGGGCCCAGGACGTCAGGCCGTGAGCCCGCAGGAGCCGCCGGCCGTTGCTCCTGGCCGCTACTTCGTGAAGATGAAGTACTTCCAGGCCCCGTGCGTCGTGGAGTTGACCGAGTCGCCGGAGGAGCCGTTGATGTACGAGGAGCGCACGCGCATCTTGTAGCCGGTCTCGTGGGGGCCTTCGAGCGTCACGATCGACTTGCCGTTGGAGCCGAGCGGGAAGTAGTGCTGGCCCACGTCGTACCACTTGCCCTGGTAATTGACCTCAAGGCTCAACTTCTGCGCACGACCCTGGTAGTAGGTCATGGACGTGGTGAAGTCCGGGTTCTTCTTCTTGCTGTAGTACGCGTAGGTGGTCTTGCCGATCTTCGCCGTCCGGTAGTGCCTGGACAGCGTCGTGGAGACCTTGACCTGGGCGTACGCGGTCGACTTGACCGACTTCGGCGCGTACCGGCCGTCACCGGCGAACACGGCGGTCACCGTCGTGTCGCGCTTCATGGTGACCGTGGCGGACAGATTGCCCTGGGAGTTGACCTTGGCCTTCTTGATCAGCTTCTTCGGCTTGTCGGCGCCGAAGGGGTCGGCCCACAGCTCGACGACGCGGTTCTTGTGCGTCTTGCCGAGGGTCGCGGTGAAGGAGACGTTCTTGTCGTACGCGTGGAGCGACTTGTTCCGGTTGAGCTTCAGGGTGGTCGCGGCGCGGGAGACGGCGACGGAGGCGGTCGCGGAGGACTTGGTGTGCGAGGCGTCGCCCACGAACGCCACCTTGTAGGTCACCCTGCCACCGGTCGGCGGCGTGTCCTTGAAGGTGTAGAAGCCCTTGGCGTCGACCTTGGCGGAACCGATCGCCTTGCCCTTGGGGGACTCCAGGTCCGTTCGGGTCACGGCCAGCTGCGTGCCCGAGGGCAGCGGCAGGCTCGCGCTGGTACGGCCGCTGCCCGTGAGGGCCTTGGCCCGGGTCGCCTTGGCCGGAGCGCTCGCCGTGGTCGTGGTGACGTACGAGCGGGGCGCCGTGAGCATCGTCATCGGGGTCGTCGAGCCGCTGTGCGCGTCGTGCAGGGCGAACAGCTTGCTGCCGTCGGGCGACCAGTGCAGACCACGCTCGGCGAGCCCGGTGGTGTCGTGCAGATTGCGCGTGCTGCCCGGCTGGCCCGACCCCCGTGTGTACACGTACAGGTCCGGGTCCTCGAACCAGTCGGCCGTGCCGGTCGCCACCGTGCCGTCGGGGGCCACCGCGACGCTGGCGCCCTGCCCCGGGCCGGGGAAGGTCCGCAGCTCCGCGAGGTCGCTGAGCCGGTACTCCGCGACGGACGGGCCGCGCCGGCCCGCCACGATGATGTTCGCGCCGTCCGGGGTGAAGTCGACGTCGTTGACGAAGCCGCCCTTGCCCTCGTGGAGGCGGATGGCGGGGACGCCGGTGGTGATGTCGTAGATCACGATCGGACCGGAGCTGATCCCGCTGTCGACGGCGACGAGCGTCCCGGGAGCCAGCGGGTCGGTGTGGAGCGTGGGCGGCGTCGACCAGTCGAAGCCCGCTCCCTGGTCGAGGGCCACCACCGGCTCGGCACCGGTCAGGTCCACCGAGCCGAGGGCCGAGTCCCAGCTCCGGCCGTGCCCGAACCAGAGCCGCCCGTCGGCGTAGGCGACCGTGGACGGCTCGGTGCCCTGGCCGGTCGGGTACTGCGCCGTCACGCGCAGCGTGGCGGTGTCGACGGCCACGATCTTGTCGGCGCCCGGTACGGCCGCGTACACGGTGGCCGCGTCCGGGCTGAGAGCGAGGTCCGTCACCTGCGGCAGACCCGGGATGGTGGCGAGCGTCCGCCCGGTGAAGTCGATGGCGACGATCTTGCCCGAGCTGCGGTCGCTGAGGAACAGCCGCTGATGGACACCGTCCAGCACGGAGTCCGAAAGCCACGTGACCGGAACGTCGACCCGGCTGTCGGCGGCGGCCGGGCTCGCCACCCCGCCGACCAGCACGACGGAACTGAAGAGGACCGCGAACGCCGTCGCGGTCGAAATTCTGCGCGTACGCACAGTTACTGATACCCCCACGGTATGAAGGGGCCGCGCGTCACCCCAGGTGAGAGCAACCAAGGGGCGCGGCCCGGATCGCAGAATAAGGCATGCCACCGACAGGGCAACGCGCTTTGCGCGCCCCTCCGCCCGGCCCTGCTCTCCCCCGGGCCGGCGTCCCTAGGGCGCGGACCGTACGCCGCCCGGCCTGCGGTCCGCCGGCAGTGCGCAGGCCGGGGAGCCGCCGGGCAGGCGGGTGCGGTTGGCGGCGACGAGCCGGTAGACGCCGTGGGCGATCCACCGCACCGGAGGCAGGGTGAGCAGCCCGCCCAGCCAGGCCCACCCCCCACCGGCGCTCAGCAGCAACTTGGCGACGGCCTGCGCGCCCCCGTACACCGTCCCGAGCGGCGAGACCCACAGCACCTCGTGCTCGGCCCGCTCCTGGGTGACGCCGAGGCCATCCAGGTCGGCGAACTGCCACGGGGTGACGGTGCATCGAGGCCGCACCCAACGGGTCACGAGGGTGACGGAGGTGGTGCAGAAGGCGCAGTCGCCGTCGTAGACGAGGACGGGCCGAGCGGGCACGCTCAGTCCGCCCAGGTGACGAAGGCGGACCAGGCGTCGGGCGCGACGGCGACGGCGGGCCCGTCGGTGACCTTGGAGTCACGGACGTGGACGGAGTGGGGGCAGGCGGCGACCTCGACGCACTTGCCGCCGCTGGCGTTGCTGTAGGAGGACTTACGCCAGTCGAAGGCGACCTCGATGCACTCGCCGCCGCTGCCGCTGCTGTAGCTGGACTTGAACCACCGGAGGGTGCTGCTCATTCCTTCACTCCTGCCAACCGCATGATGAGGTCCAGCGATTCACGAGGACCCAGGGCCTGTGACCGGATCTTCGCATAGCGCTGAGCGTAGGTGCTCACCTTTGCCGGGTCACTGATCAGCAGGCTCTCGTCCTGCGGCTCCAGATAGACGAGATGTTCATGCTCCGGAGTCTCCAGCAGGCTCATCGAGCCGCGATCACCCGCGTACTCTCCATACTTCCCAGCATCCATAGGCAGCACCAGCAGCGTGACATTACGCCGCCGGGCGCACTCCACGAGATGGAGCAGCTGCTCCCGCATGATCTCCTCGCTGCCGATGACGCGGCGCAGGACGGCCTCGTCGATGATGATTTCGATCATCGGAAGCGGATCCCGGTCGAAGAGGGCCGCGCGCGCCATGCGCAGCTGCACCAGCTCCTCGACACGCTCGTCGGAGAGCGGCGGATACGAGCCACCGATGAGCGCTCGCGCGTACGCCTCCGTCTGGAAGAGCCCGTGGATGACGTTGGCGGCGAACAGCTGGAGACTGATCGCGGCCTGCTCCAGCAGCGCGTAGTCCTGGAACTGCTCAGGCAGCCGTTCCATCCGCATGTACAGCCGCGCCGTCTCGAAGACCTCGCTGCCTTCGCTCAGGACGCGCTTCAGCGCCACCAGCATCGCGTCACTGGCGGGTTGTGCGCACGTCTCCATGGCGCTGACGGCAGCCGCCGAGTAGCCGAGCTCGTCCCCCAGCCGGTCCTGCGACCAGTCCCGCTGGACGCGCAGCATGCGCGTCACTTTGGCCACCAGCTTCGCCGCCGGACTGGCCGTTTCCTTGTTCTCCGCACTGGCCATGACGTGATCTCTTTTCGACTCAACCGAACTCAACCGGTCACTACGCGATGTGGCTGAAATCAACTGCCCAACAGCGAAGTTCGCCCAGGTCAACGGGTGTGCGACGCCCCTCGCCAGTCGTAGAGAACGCTAGGTGATCAGGGTCACAATCGCCCTGTGAATGCACTGAATGGTGAACGCAATATCGGTTGGGTCCCGGACCACGGATTCCAACTCCGCAAGGCGGGCGTGCAATTCGACGCCGTCCGCGTCGACGGCGAGGCCGGGCGGCGGCTGGCGGACCTGATGGAGGAGTTGGTCGGGGGAGAGCCCGGCCCGGTGGTGACCGAGGCGAACGGGCGACGCGGGGTCTACTTCTTCGTACCGCCGGGCTCGACCGCGCACCGCTGCTGGCCGCGCGAGGTGACGATCCTGAACGCGACCAGGAACCGGGTGAGTTACGTACCCGTCCCGGCCCTGGACGGCCGGACCTGGCCGCTGGCGTGGCGGTACCCGCCGACGGGTCCGTCGCGCTTCGTCCACACGTTGATTCTGATCAACGCGGTGGCCTATCTGTTCCGTTGAGACGCGCGGCCACGGTCGAGAGGCCCTCAGGCCAGTGGGGTCCACCCGGGGCCGTGCGGGTCGTCGCCGGCGAAGACGTGGTGGGTGTCGGCGGTGAGGTGCAGGCCGAAGTCGTACATCCCAGGTGCACCGCGCTCTTCCCACGCGCTCCAGGCCCGGGTTGCCTCGTCAACCAGATTGCGTTCCCCGCCGTGGCGTGCGGTCACCCCGGCACTCGTCTGTTCGAGGACGGCCCAGGAGGAGCAGCCGTCACTGAGCCAGGCCGCTTGTGTGTCGCCCCCGGTCCGGGTGTCGATCTGCACGTCCGGCAACAGCACGCGCAGCGCGAACAGCACATCGGGGCGGGACAGCGTCTGCAACGGCCTGGGAAACGCGGCCGGTAGGCCCCTGCCTCCGGCTCGTACACGGTCGAATGGCGACGGCAGGCGCCCGCTGCGACGGCTGGGCATGAAGCGGGCCGGAGCCTGCATCCACCCGGTCGCCGACGCCCGGTCCTCCGCCACGGTGAGCGCGACGCACCCGGTGTGCCCCCAGGGGGTGACGATGCGGCCGCCCGAGCGGGTGCGCTCCACCCACGTCCAGGGCACGTGGTCCACGGCGTAGGTGGAGATGACCCGGTCGAAGGCCTCACCCTCCGGCAACTGGGCATCGCCGTCACCGGTGATGACCCGGGCCCGGCGGTCGGCCGCCTCGACGCGTCGGCGGGCACGGGCGGCGAGTTCGACGTCGACCTCGATGCTGGTCACCTCGTCGGCGCGCTCGGCGAGCAGAGCGGCGTTCCAGCCGGAGCCGGTGCCCAGTTCGAGCACCCGGTGCCCCGGCTCCAGGACGAGTGAGTCCAGCATCGTGGCCACGATGGCGGAGCACGAGATGCTGGACGTCGGCATGTCGTCGGTGACCTGAGTGACCGTCGATCCGTAGGGACCTGGGTAGACCTCGGCCGTCCACGCCTCGGGTACCTCGGCCCGGCGCACCGCCTCGTACCGCTCACCTGTCCAGGCCCAAACGGTCTCGGGGGCGAAGCGGTCCCGGGGCACGGACTCCATGGCCTTGCGGACCCAGGGCGAGTCCGCAGGCCACAGGTCGGCTTCGGCCATCGCGGACAGCAGGCGCAGGCGACGATCCTCCAACACGCGGGCTACTTCCGACGGGTGCCGGTGGGCGGGGGAGAGGGCGGGACCTGCCCGTCCGAGTTGCCGGGCGGTGGCTTGCCCTGCGACGGGTCCGGTGCCGGCTTGCCGTGCGTGCCCATGATGGCCTCCAGGACAGATGCGTCTACAGACGTCTTATCGTCCCGCGCTGTGCACACTCTGCGGAGGTAATTGGCACAATTGGCCGAAACCGTCCGTTATTCGCGGGTGTTTCATGCCGGGGCGGTGATCCGGGCGATCGCCTCGACCGTCAGGGCGCGGTCGTGCGGTTCGGTCTCCAGGGCGCGGTGGATGGACAGGCCCTCGATGAGGGCGTCGAGCTGACGGGCGGTCGGGGCGTCGAAGTGCCATTCCAGGGCGCGCCGGCTGCGGCTCATCCACGCGCGGGTGAGCTCGCGGTAGGCCGGTTCGCGGGCGGCGAGGGTGTAGAGCTCGTGGGTGAGGATCAGCTCGCGCTGGTTGCCGCTGGAGAGGTGGTGGACGAGGTCGGCGACGGCCTCGCGGGCCTCGTCCGGAGAGCCGGCGGCGCCGAGGCGCTCCTCGAAGACGGCGACGATCGTGCCGGAGAACCGGGTGAACGCCTCGTGGAGCAGCTGGTCCCTGCCGGAGAAGTGGTACGTCATCGAGCCGAGCGGCACGCCCGCGCGGGCGGCGACCTTGCGGTGCGAGAGCCCCGCGACGCCCTCGTCGACGATGACGTCCAGCGCCGCGTCGATGATGCGGTCCCGCCGGTCGGGGTCGGTGCGCCCTGTCGCCACCCGGCGCCTCCTCGTTCGGCCTGGTACCTGCTCGCAGCATAGAGCGCGAGGCGGGGGACGGGATCACGCCTCTGCCGGGGCGGGGACCGGCTCACCTCCGCCCGCGAGGGGAGGCGGCACTGGGGGAGATGAGGAGTGTACGGACGTACGTCTCAGGCGTACGATCGTACGCTCAACCTCCCGTCACCTCCGCCACCTCCCGTCACCTCCCGTCACCTCCGCCACCTCCCGTCTGCCGAGGCACCGTACTGATGAACGTCATGCCGGCCATGGACGCCCGCACCCGCCGCTGTCGCGCCGCGCTCTTCCTCTTCATGCTCGCCACCGGGGTGAGCATGGCGTCCTGGGTGGCCAGGACGCCCGCCGTACGGGACGCGCTGGACGTGTCCACCGGCTCGATGGGCCTGGTGCTGTTCGGGCTCTCGATCGGCTCGATGGCGGGCGTGCTGGTCTCCGGCGGCCTCGTGCGCAGGCACGGCGGACGGCGCGTGATCGCGGTCGGTGCGGGGCTGCTCGTCGCCGGGCTGCTGGTCATCGCGGTGGGTGCGGCGCTGGAGGTGTCCGGCGGGGTGTTCGCCGGTCTGGCGCTGTTCGGGGCCGGGATGGGGCTCGCGGAGGTGGCGTTCAACATCGAGGGCGCGGCCGTGGAGCGGACCGTGGGGCGCCCGGTCCTGCCGGTGCTGCACGGCTGCTTCAGCCTCGGCACGGTGGTGGGCGCGCTGCTGGGGATGGGGCTGACGGCGATACGGTTCCCGGTCGGCTGGCACCTGGCGTCGGTGGCCGTGGCGGTGGCGGCGGCCGGGGTGTGGACCGTACGGGGGGTCCCGGCGGGCACGGGGCGTGAGGACGCGGAGTCCGAGGACGCTCACGGGGAGCGGGCCGGGACCGGGACCGGCGGGTGGCGGGGGCAGGTGGCCGTCTGGAGCGACCGGCGGCTGGTGCTGATCGGGCTGATCGTGCTGGCCATGGCGTTCGCGGAGGGCTCCGCCAACGACTGGCTGCCGCTGCTGATGGTGGACGGCCACGGGACGAGTGCGACGGCGGGATCGCTGACGTTCATGCTGTTCGCGGTGGCGATGACGACGGGCCGGTTCACGGGCGGGCCGCTGCTGGTGCGGTTCGGTCCGGCCGCCGTGGTCCGGGCGAGCGCGCTCGTGGCGGCGGCGGGCGTGGCGCTGGTGGTCTTCTCGTCCAGCGCGCTGCTCGCCGGGGCGGCGGTCGTGCTGTGGGGGCTCGGTGCCTCGCTGGGGTTCCCGGTGACGATCTCGGCGGCGGGGGAGGGGGAGGGGGACGCTTCGGCCCGGGTCGCGGCGGTCTCGACGGCGGGCTACGCGGCGTTCCTGGTCGGCCCGCCCTCGCTGGGCTTCCTGGCCGACCAGGTGGGGCTGCGGGCGGCGATGATCGTGGTGCTGGTGCTGCTGGGGGGTGCTGCGCTGATCACGGGGGCGCTGCGACGGACGGGCTCGTCGGCCGAGGTGCCGTCCGCTCAGTCCGACCTGGTGTAGATCAGGCTCTCGCCCGAACCGGTACGGGAACGCTGGAGGGTCCCGTCCGGGCGGAGGACCAGTTCGGTGGCCTCGCCGGGGGAGCAGGAGGAGATCGGTTCGCCGGAGGAGACCGTGGAGGGCCCGATGCGGACCGGGCCGCCCGCGGCGGGGCAGGCGGCCAGGGGCGCGGTGAACTCGCAGTGGTAGGTGGCGCCCGAGGCGAGAGGGCCCTCGGCGGTGAGGGAGAGGACCTGGTCGCCGGGGCCGCCCTGGCGGACGGTCAGCTTCCGGGTGGACGCGCCACCGTCGCCGGGGATGGAGGCGGTCCAGTTGCCCAGGTAGCCGTCGGGGAGGGCGTCCCCGGCGTCGGGCCCTGCCCCGTTTCCGGAGGCGGAGGCGGAGGGGGAGGGGGAGGGGGTGGTGGAGGTGGACGGGCCGGGGGCGGCCTTCCCTCCGGCTTCGCCGTTCATGAACGCGTACACGGACCCACCCGCCCCCAGTGCCACGACGACCGCGACGGCGACGAGCGCGACGGTGGCACCGGCGGAGCGGCGCGCGGGTACGGGGGCGGGGTCCAGGTCCGGGGCCGGGGTGAAGTAGGCGGGTGGGAGGGGGGTGTTGTCGGTGTTGTAGGCGGGGCCGGGGTGGGGGTCCTGGTGATGGCCCCTTGCCGGCGGGACCACTGGGGCGACCGGCGGCACCGGGGCCACTGGGGCGACCGGTGCTGGTGGGGTGATCGGGGTGGCCGGTGCCGCTGGGGCCACCGGTCCTGGTGGGGCGACCGGTCCCGGAGGGGTGATCGGGGTGACCGGTGCCGCTGGGGCCACCGAAGCCCCCGGGGCGACCGGCTGCACCGGGGCCTGCGGGTCTTCCGCGTCCAGCAACCCCACCGCGTGGCGGCCCAGTTGGGCGATGAGGGTGGCGGGGAGCCAGGGCTCGTCCGCCTGCGCCTCGCCGAGCCGGGACAGGAGCTCGTCGGGGGCGGGCCGGGCGGCCGGGTCCTTGGACAGGCAGTCCCGGACGACCCCGGCCAGCTCCGCCGGGACGCCGGTCAGATCCGGGTCCTGCTGGGTGATCCGGAACATCAGGGCGTGCACCCCGCCGCTCTCGGCCGTACCGAACGGGAGCCGGCCGGACGCCGCGTACGCGAGGACGGAGCCGAGGCAGAACACATCGCACGCGGTGGTCACGCGCTCGCCGCGCACCTGCTCCGGGGCCATGAACCCGGGTGAGCCGATCATCGCGCCGGTGCGGGTCAAGTCGCTGTCGGCCACGGACTCCAGGGCGCGGGCGATGCCGAAGTCGATGACCCGGGGGCCGTCGATGGTGAGCAGGACGTTGGACGGCTTCAGGTCGCGGTGGATGAGCCCGGCGCGGTGGATGTGCTGGAGGGCGTGGGCGAGCCCGGAGCCGAGGAGCTGGACGGAACGTATCGGCAGCGGGCCGTACGCCCCCGAGTCGATGAGGGGGGCGCCCGGGCGGCCGGAGACGACGCGGTGGAGGGAGGGGCATGGCCGGCGACGTAGATGGTGGCGACCCAGGGGACGGGGGCCTCGGTGTCGGAGTCCAGGACGGGGGCGGTCCAGGCGCCGCCGACCTGGTGCGCGGCGCGGACTTCCTGACGGAAGCGGGCGCGGAACTCGGGCTGTTCGGCGAGTTCGCGGCGGACGAGCTTGAGGGCGACGGTGCGGCCTCGGTCGGAGCGGGCGAGGAAGACCTGGCCCATGCCGCCTTCTCCCAGGCGGGCGAGGAGGCGGTACGCGCCGATGTGGTGCGGGTCGTCGGGCCCGAGCTTGTCCATGTGCGGTTCCTCCCCTGCGGCCCGCACGACAATAGCGCCGACGCCACGGGGGCCGGTCACCCCAGCCCGTCCGGCGTTCGGGGACGGAACCTCGGCTGGAGGGGGGCGGTGCGCACATCCAGCCGGTCCGGCGATCGGGGACGGAACCCTTGCCCGGTGGGGGCCCGCCTGAGTGCGCGGTTCCGCCGGAACGCCGCCCATGCCCGCGCACCGGACCCGTGCTCCCCGGCTCCGTCCTCAGACGCCGGACGGGCTTGAGGTGGAAGGGCCGGCGGTCACCTTCTCCACCGCCACCGACAACCGCTCCAGCACCCGCACCGCCTCCGCGAACCCCTCCGGCCCCAGCTCCTCCGTCAGCCGCGCGGCGAACTCCGCGTGCGCCGGGTCGATCTGGGACACCGCGTCCCGCCCCGCCCCCGTCACCCGCAACAGCTTCGCCCGGCGGTGGGCCGGGTTCTCGACGTACTCCGCCAGCCCCCGCCCCACCAGCAGGTCGGCGATCCGCTGCACGCTCTGCCGGGTGATCCCCATCGCCCGCGCGATCCCCGCCACCGGCAACGGCTCCGGCAGCACCGCCCCCAGCACCTGCCACCAGGCCGCCGTCAGCCCACCCGGCCTGGCCAACTCGTCGGCCACCGACAGGAACTGCCCGTTCAGCCGGAACACCGTCAGCGCGGCCCGGCTCAACAGGTCCTGCCGGACCCGCACGTCCTGCGCACCCGCACCCTCACTCACCCTCGTCCTCACCCTCACCCTCCAGCACCTCGTACGCGCTCGCGTCGGAGCCATGGAACAGCCGGTACCACGCGTCCAGCTTCTTGGGCCCGTACACCCCGAGCAGTCCGAACACCTCCCGCGCGAACGCCACCGGCTCCGTCGGCCCGGCCGTGATCAGCCCGCCGTCCGTCACCGCGTCCGCGTCCACGTACCGCGCGCCACCCCCGTATCCCGTGGCCGCCAGGTAGAAGGAGACCGCGCTGGTGTGCGCCCGGTCGTCGAGGAGCCCCTCGCGGGCCAGCCCCGCCGTCGCCCCGCAGATCGCCGCCACCGGCACCCGGGCGTCGAGGAAGGCCCGCGCGGTCCGGGCGAACGGCGCCAGATCGTCCCTCGTGTCCCAGAGCGCCGCCCCGGGGAGCACGAGCAGCGCGCTGTCCTCGGGGCGCAGCTCCGCCAGCGCCAGATCGGGCTGGACGCGCATCCCGCCCATGGTGGTGACCGGCTCCCGCTCCGGCCCCACGGTCCGCACGGTGTAGCCGTTCTGCGCGAGGAAGGCGGTGGTGTACCCGGTCTCCCAGTCGGCGAGCGTGTCGTACACGGCGAGGTGGACGACGGTTCCGTTCGTGGTGCTGGTCATGACGACCTCCTGGAGTAGATGACAGAAGACTGTCATAACGACAGTGCACTGTCAAGCATTCCCGAACCGCCCGGACCGCCCGGACCGCCCGGACGCCCGGGGCACCCGAGGCACCCGGGCAACCCGGGCCGGGCAACCCGGGCCGGGCAACCCGGGCCGGGCCGCCCGGGCCACCCGACCCGACACCCTGCCGAACCCCGCGCCCCACGCCGTACAACATGGCCATGGAGAGCGCCCCCCACCAGCGCCTACGCTCCCCGCATGACCCCTCATGCCCCTCATGCCCCGTACGCCGACC
Organism: Streptomyces sp. NPDC088706; assembly: GCF_044752765.1. Lineage (NCBI taxonomy): Bacteria > Bacillati > Actinomycetota > Actinomycetes > Kitasatosporales > Streptomycetaceae > Streptomyces > Streptomyces sp. NPDC088706. The sequence goes on along the minus strand of NZ_JBIVLW010000003.1, from coordinate 97,895 downwards.
CCGCGGCCGGTGCGGCCGTGAAGGCCGCGGACCGCGCGCACGTGTTCCACTCCTGGTCCGCCCAGGGCCTCATCGACCCGCTCGCCGTCGCCGGCGCCGAGGGGGCCTACTTCTGGGACTACGACGGCAACCGCTACCTCGACTTCACCAGCGGACTCGTCTACACGAACATCGGCTACCAGCACCCCACCGTGGTCGCCGCGATCCAGGAGCAGGCGGGCAAGCTCGCCACGTTCGCCCCCGCGTTCGCCGTCGAGGCGCGCTCCGAGGCCGCACGCCTCATCGCCGAGCGCACCCCTGGCGACCTGGACAAGATCTTCTTCACCAACGGCGGGGCGGAGGCCGTCGAGAACGCCATCCGCATGGCCCGGCTGCACACCGGCCGTACGAAGGTGCTCTCCGCCTACCGCTCGTACCACGGCGCCACCTCCACCGCGATCAACCTCACCGGCGACCCCCGCCGCTGGCCCTCCGACAACGGCTCGGCCGGCGTGGTCCGCTTCTGGGCGCCGTTCCTCTACCGCTCGCCGTTCTACGCGCAGACCGAGGCCGAGGAGTGCGCCCGCGCGCTCCAGCACCTGGAGGACACCCTCGCCTTCGAGGGCCCGTCCACCATCGCCGCGATCATCCTGGAGACCATCCCGGGCACCGCCGGCATCATGACCCCGCCGCCGGGCTACCTCGCGGGCGTCCGCGAGATCTGCGACCGGTACGGGATCGTCTTCGTGCTGGACGAGGTCATGGCCGGGTTCGGCCGGACCGGCGCCTGGTTCGCCGCCGACCACTTCGACGTCGTACCGGACCTGCTGACGTTCGCGAAGGGCGTCAACTCCGGTTACGTACCGCTCGGCGGAGTCGCCATCGGTGCGGAGATCGCCGCGACCTTCGAGACCCGCCCCTACCCCGGCGGCCTCACCTACTCCGGTCACCCGCTGGCCTGCGCGGCCGCCGTCGCCACCATCGGCGTGATGGAGGACGAGAAGGTCATCGAGAACGCGGCCCGGATCGGGGAGACCGTCCTCGGCCCCGGCCTGCGCGAACTGGCCGAGCGCCACCCCTCGGTCGGCGAGGTCCGCGGCCTCGGCGCGTTCTGGGCGCTGGAGCTGGTCCGCGACCGGGAGACCCGCGAGCCGCTCGTCCCGTACAACGCCTCGGGCGAGGCGAACGCCCCGATGGCCGCCTTCGGGGCGGCGGCGAAGAAGCAGGGCCTGTGGCCGTTCATCAACATGAACCGCACCCACGCCGTCCCCGCCTGCAACGTCACGGAGGCCGAGGCGAAGGAGGGCCTGGCGGCGCTGGACATCGCGCTCGCGGCCGCTGACGAGCACACCGTGTAAGCGTCCGGCCACCCTCACGGACATCCAGCGCGTCCGCCGTGCCCGAAATCGGGCACGGCGGACGCGCTGCCTTAAGGTGACCCGAGCCGCAACACGGCGGAACACCGCTGACGAACGGGAAGGGTCATCCATGGGTCCGAGCGGAGGTGTGACCCGCAGTACGCTGCGCCAGCAGATAGCCGACGCGCTGCGCGACGAAGTGCTGGCCGGGCGGCTCCGCCCGGGCCGGGAGTTCACCGTCAAGCAGATCGCGGAACAGTACGGGGTCTCCGCGACGCCCGTCCGCGAGGCGCTCTTCGACCTCTCCGCGCAGGGTCTGCTCGCCTCGGACCAGCACCGCGGCTTCCAGGTCCGCGAGTTCACGATCCGGGACTACCGGGCGATGGTCGAGGCCCGCTTGCTCGTCGTCGAGGGCATCTTCCGCAGTCCCGCCGACCAGGTCGCCGTCCGGCCCGAGGCGCTCGCCCCGATCCGGCGCCGGGCCCTGGAGGCCGTCCGCGCGGCGAAGGGCGGCGATCTCGACGTACTGATCGGGTACGACCTGCGCTTCTGGCGGGAGATCGGGGCCTTCGTCCTCAACCCGTACATCACCGCCTTCCTCGCCAGACTCCGCGTCCAGGCCTGGGTCTTCACCGTGCACCGGCTGCGCGGCGAGCACGCGGACGAGCATGTGCTGTGGTTCGGCCACGAGGAGCTGGTCGAGGCGATCGCCGCCGGTGACCGTGACCGGGTGCTCGCGGCGATGCAGTCGTACTACGCCCACGCGCTGGCCTGGGCGGACCACCTGGAGGCCCGGGGGGCACCGGAGGCCGGGGAGACCCGGGAGCCTTCGCGGGAGTAGGACGCATGCCCCGTGCCGGGGCACTGTGCGCGGGGTTCGCCCCGCATTACGCTGTTGCGACGAGCGCCGAACCCGTGGGAGAGCGAGACTTCGTGGCCTGTGACCTGTGGCTGGTCCCCCTCGTCGATGTGCTGTGCCACAGCCCCGACAATCCGTTCGCCGAAGAGATCGCCGTCTACGACAGGGCGCTGAACGACGCGGGCCTGCCCCCCGTCCCCGTCTTCGCCTACATGCCGGGCCTCAACGGGGACGTGGCCCCGGTGGCGGGCTTCGACTACGACGCCCTGCACTTCCTGCGCCGCGCCTACCTGCTCCAGCTGAGCGGCCTCGCCGTCACCCCGGTCGAGGGGCTGGGCGGTGACTACGAGCAGCTGCTGGAGATGTTCGAGCAGACCGCGCGGCAGTCGCACCTGGTCTGGCACTACGACCACGCCGGGGCGTACGTCCCGGTCGACTTCGCGGCCCCGCTCTCGAACGACGCGCTGCTGGAGGGCGGCGGCCCGCTGGGCTCCGCGCACGGCCTGCTCCGGGAGCTGGAGTACGTGGCCCCGTCCATCGGCATCGACCCGGCCAACCCGCCGGCCGCCCCCCAGCCGCCCCCGGGCCCCACGGCCCTGGAGGAACCGGCGGCCCAGGTCCCGTACGACGACAGCCCGTTCGCCAGGGAACGCCACGTCTGGCTGGGCCTGCACGCGGCGGCGACCCGCTCCCTGGCGCAGGGCTCGATGATCATCTTCAGCTGACGCCCGCCCGCCGGCCCGAACTCCAGCTCGCCCGCACCCACCCGGGCTGGTCCGGCGTTCGAGGCCGGCCCCCTACCGCGGCGCCTCCGGGGGCCGCTGCCGGGGCATGTTCGGCCGGGCGACGACGGACGGCACGGAGAACCGTCCCGGCAGCCCCCCCGGCTCGGCCCGCGCCCCCGCGGTCCCCGACACCAACGCCTGCGTCCCCATGGGCGCGGGCCCCGCCCGGAACTCCACCATCCAGTCCGCCGTCTCCGACCGCACGAGCTCCGTGATGTCCTCGGAGAACCGCCGCAGCACCCCAAGGCACCGCTCGGCCGCCTCGCTGGCCGTCCCCTCGGTGGGCCCGAGCGTCTCCCGTACGCACTCCGACGCCCAGTCGAACTGGAGCACCTGGAGCCGCCGCTGCACGGCCTGCGCGGTGGCGAGGTTCCTTATCCAGCCGGAGGTGAGGCCGAAGTACCGGTCGCAGGCCATACACGCGGCGCCCAGCAGCAGCGAGAGATACCCCCACCCCGCCGACCCGCTCAACGTGCCGGTCAGGTCCAGCAGTGGCAGCGAGGCCCCGGCGACGACCCCGGCGGCGGTGCCCAGCCGCAGCGCCCTGGCCCCCCGGCGCTTCCACACCCGGTCCTCGAGATACCAGTCCGCGGTGGCCAGGGCGCCCGTCTCGACCCAGCGGTAGAGCTCGTCGAGCCGTTCGGCGGGCTCGCCCCAGTCCCCGAGGGGGAAGGGCCGCCCGGTCAGATCGTGCCCGCCGGCCCCGAACCCGGGGGCTCCGAACCCGCCGGCCCCACCGCCCCGGGAGTCTGAAGCGGAACGTTCCGCTCCGCTCTCACCGGAACCCGCGTCGGACTCCTTGCGGGGCGGCCCCTCGGGCTGCATCTCCGGCTGGCTCACCGGGGCACTCCTCTGCACTCTGACGGACGGGACGAACGCTCGGGACTTCCCCATGGGTAACTCTGCGTCACCACGCATGTGCGCACGTGTATCGATGTGCATCCTCTTCCTACCGCCGAATGGTGGGCTGCGGAGTCGAAATCGCGGGATTCCCGCCTGTGCGGGGCCGCTGGTCAGGTATAGGAGTCATCACGGCGGTCTCCGAATCTCACCCGAAAGAGTTGGTCCCCGGCGGGTGAAGCGCGGTGACCGGGGACCACGTAGGCTCGGCTTGACCGAAACATTTGTCGACGAAATGCCAGGAGTGACCGTGATTCCCGGTGGTGGCCAGCCCGATATGCAGCAGTTGCTCCAGCAGGCCCAGAAGATGCAGCAGGACCTCGCCCAGGCTCAGGAGGAGCTGGCGCGGACCGAGGTCGACGGACAGGCGGGCGGAGGCCTCGTGAAGGCCACCGTCAACGGCTCCGGCGAGCTGCGGGCCCTGGTGATCGACCCGAAGGCCGTGGACCCGGAGGACACCGAGACGCTCGCCGACCTCGTGGTGGCGGCCGTCCAGGCGGCCAACGAGAACGCGCAGACCCTCCAGCAGGAGAAGCTCGGCCCGCTGGCCCAGGGCCTGGGCGGCGGCGGCTCCATCCCGGGCCTGCCGTTCTGATCCTGCCGTTCCGATCAGGCCGAGGGGCCTACTGGTACCGACCCGTACCCACTACGGTACGGAGCAGGAAGCGAAGAAAGGCGTTCCGTTGTACGAAGGCGTTGTTCAGGACCTCATCGACGAACTGGGCAGGCTGCCCGGCGTCGGTCCCAAGAGCGCGCAGCGGATCGCCTTCCACATCCTGCAGACCGAGCCCACCGACGTACGCCGCCTCGCCCATGCCCTCCTGGAGGTCAAGGACAAGGTCCGGTTCTGCGCCGTGTGCGGCAACGTCGCCCAGCAGGAGCAGTGCGGGATCTGCCGCGATCCGCGCCGCGACCGGAGCGTCATCTGTGTGGTCGAGGAGCCGAAGGACGTCGTGGCGATCGAGCGGACGCGCGAGTTCCGCGGCCGGTACCACGTCCTGGGCGGGGCGATCAGCCCCATCGAGGGCGTCGGCCCGGACGACCTGCGCATCCGCGAGCTGCTGGCCCGGCTCGCCGACGGCTCCATCACGGAGCTGATCCTGGCGACCGACCCCAACCTGGAGGGCGAGGCCACCGCGACGTACCTGGCGCGGATGGTCAAGCCGATGGGCCTCAGGGTGACCCGGCTGGCCAGCGGCCTGCCGGTCGGCGGCGACCTGGAGTACGCCGACGAGGTCACGCTGGGCCGCGCGTTCGAGGGGAGGCGGCTGCTGGATGTCTGATGCCACCGCGGTACGCCCCCGGCGCCGGCTCCTCGCCCCGCCGCCCGCTTCGCCGTCCGCTCCACCGTCTCTGTGACCGCGCCCACGGGAGGTCCCCTCGATGTCTGACGCCACGCTGAACTCCGTCACGCAGGACCCGGGCGACTTCGCCGTCCAGATCGCGGACCAGATCAAGACGTTCATCGTCGCGGTCACCGAGGTGTCCAAGGTCGACGAACCGGAGGAAGCCGTCCCGGTCCTGCTCCTCCAGGTCTCGCAGCTCCTGCTCGCGGGCGGCCGCCTCGGTGCGTACGAGGACGTCCTGCCCGACGAGCGCTACGAGCCGGACCTCGGCCCCGAGCCGGACGCGGACGGCCTGCGCGAGCGGTTCGCGGCCCTGCTGGAGCCGATCGACGTCTACTCCGAGGTCTTCGACCCGTACGAGCCCCGCAAGGCCCCGGTCCCGCACCGCATCTCCGACGACCTCGCCGACCTGGTCACCGACCTCGGCCACGGCCTCGCGCACTACGAGGCGGACCGTACGGCCGAGGCGCTGTGGTGGTGGCAGTTCTCGTACTTCTCCAACTGGGGCTCCACCGCCTCCGCCACCCTGCGCGCCCTCCAGTCCCTGGTGGCCCACATCCGCCTCGGCCAGCCCCTGGAGGAGCTGGACGGCCTGGACACCGACCAGGACCCGGGCGAGGACGACTTGGCGGAGGAGGCGGGCCGCGTCATGCTCCAGGAGATCGCGGGGCCGCTGGGGCTGCGGCCGGTGAAGTAGCCGCGTCCCTATCACCGGGAGGCGGACCTGCGCCGCGCCACCGCCGCTGACGGGCACCCGGGCGGGGCGGCGGTGGCGCAGAGTGGTGCGCATGACGACACCCGCAGAGCTGCTCCGCGACTTCGCCCGCACCCGCGCATCGCTGGACGGCGAGGAGGTCACGTACTGGTGGTCGGGAGACGTGTACTCCTGGGCCCCCGAAGAGCCCTGCCAGCGCGTCTTCGGCTTCGAGGGACTCAACGTCGCCCGCCTGGTCCCGGATGCCGAGGCCGGGCCGGACGCGTACCGACTGCTCACCCGGGAAGCCGCGTTCTACCTGGACCCCGCCACCCGCGAGATCCCGGAGACCTGGCAGGACCAGCTGGTGGTGCACGTCTGGAACGACCCGGCCAACCAGAAGTGGCGCCCCTTCCCCATCCCGGCGACCGAGCTGGGCGGACAGGTCTGCTTCAGCCTGGAGATCCCGCTCGCCTACCCCTCGCCGCTGCCGGTCGCCCAGTACCCCGTCCACTCGGCCGGCGACACCTACAGGGCGCTGGAGCTGTTCCAGTTCTTCGCCCACCGCGCCGACCTGGACGGCTTCGCGCCCGGCGTCCCGGCCACCATGTCGTGGTCTCGGATGTCGCCGTGGCTGCCGTGGATGGCCCAGGGGCAGCGGCCCGGCGGCCTCACCTTCCACTGCCGGGGCCGCAAGCTCGGTTCGTACGCGGAGGTCCCGGAGCGCACCCGCGCCTACATCGCGGACCACCAGCCGGAGTTCGCCCACGCCCCCGAGGAGTGGAGCGAGCCGAACGAGACGAGCTGGACGTACTTCCGCAAGCTCAACCCGCCGCGGTAGCCGTGGGGTTGCCGCGCACTTTCCGCGGGTGGGCCCGAGGCTCCAGCCCCGAGCCGTGAGCTTCGGGCCCGACGAGCACTTCGCCGGGGCGGGGGAGTGGCGTGCCGCTCCTCCACCACGCGGCCCTTCGGCACGGTCGTCGAGCCGCCCGAGCCGGTCGGCTTCCCGTTCGACACCGAGAAGCTTGAGGAGTACCCCGACTGACACGCCCGGCTCGCGCGTTCCGCCCGGAAGGTGTGGGCTGGGACACAAAAGGGAGTGCGGTCCTCCGGTGATGGGCAGCAGCCTCGTACGAGCAGTTCGGGACGACACGCCGTACCGGGTCGTGGGCGGGACATCTCACCATCTGGTAAGGACGGGTCGATTCCGGGCTGCTCGTTAAACTGAGCCGACCGCAGTAATGACTGAGCGAGGAGCGCACGTGGGCCTTGTCGTGCAGAAGTACGGAGGCTCCTCCGTAGCCGATGCCGAGGGCATCAAGCGGGTCGCCAAGCGAGTCGTCGACGCCAAGAGGAACGGCAACCAGGTGGTTGTCGTGGTGTCCGCGATGGGTGACACGACGGACGAGTTGATAGACCTCGCCGAGCAGGTGTCTCCGATGCCTACCGGCCGTGAATTCGACATGCTGCTGACCGCCGGTGAGCGGATCTCCATGGCCCTGCTGGCGATGGCGATCAAGAACCTGGGTCATGAGGCCCAGTCGTTCACGGGCAGCCAGGCCGGTGTCATCACCGACTCGGTCCACAACAAGGCGCGCATCATCGACGTCACGCCCGGCCGCATCCGGACCTCGATCGACGAGGGCAACATCGCCATCGTCGCCGGGTTCCAGGGTGTGAGCCAGGAGGGCAAGAACATCACCACCCTCGGCCGCGGCGGGTCGGACACGACCGCCGTCGCGCTGGCCGCCGCGCTGGACGCCGAGGTCTGTGAGATCTACACCGACGTCGACGGCGTCTTCACTGCGGACCCCCGGGTCGTGAAGAAGGCGAAGAAGATCGACTGGATCTCCTTCGAGGACATGCTGGAGCTGGCCGCGTCCGGCTCCAAGGTGCTGCTGCACCGCTGCGTCGAGTACGCACGCCGTTACAACATCCCGATCCACGTCCGCTCGTCCTTCTCCGGACTGCGCGGGACCTGGGTCAGCAACGAGCCGCAAGGGGACCAGAAGGTGGAGCACGCGATCATCTCCGGAGTCGCCCACGACGTCTCGGAGGCCAAGGTCACCGTCGTAGGCGTGCCGGACAAGCCGGGCGAGGCGGCCGCGATCTTCCGCGCCATCGCGAACGCCGAGGTCAACATCGACATGGTGGTGCAGAACGTCTCCGCCGCGTCGACCGGCCTCACCGACATCTCCTTCACCCTCCCGAAGTCCGAGGGCCGCAAGGCCATCGACGCCCTGGAGCGGGCGAAGGACCCCATCGGCTTCGAGTCGCTCCGCTACGACGACCAGATCGCGAAGATCTCCCTGGTCGGCGCCGGTATGAAGACCAACCCGGGCGTCACCGCCGGCTTCTTCGAGGCGCTGTCCGACGCGGGCGTGAACATCGAGCTCATCTCGACATCCGAGATCCGCATCTCGGTGGTCACCCGCGCCGACGACGTCAACGAGGCCGTGCGCGCCGTGCACACCGCCTTCGGCCTCGACAGCGACTCCGACGAGGCCGTCGTCTACGGGGGCACCGGCCGATGACCGCACGCCGCCCTTCGCTCGCGGTCGTCGGTGCGACCGGCGGCGTCATGCTCCGCATCCTCTCGCAGCACGCGGATGTCTGGGGCGAGGTCAGACTCGTCGCCTCACCGCGCTCGGCCGGCCGCAAGCTGGTCGTGCGGGGTGTGGAGACCGAGGTGCTCGCGCTCGCCGAGGACGTGTTCGACGGCGTCGACGTGGCCCTCTTCCTGGTTCCGGACGAGGTGTCCGCCCGCTGGGCCCCGATCGCCGTGTCCAAGGGTGCCGTCGTGATCGACGACTCGGCGGCCTTCCGGCTCGACGACGACGTTCCGCTGGTCGTCCCGGAGATCAACCCCCATGCCGCTCGGCTCAGACCGCGCGGCATCATCGCGTCCCCGAGCTGCACCACGCTGACGCTGATCGTCGCGGTCGGCGCGCTGCACGCCGAGTTCGGACTGCGCGAGCTGATCGTCTCCTCCTACCAGGCGGTCAGTGGTGCGGGCCGCGACGGCGTCATGGCCCTGCGCGAACAGCTGTCGCTGGTGGCCGGTACGGAGCTGGGCACCCATCCCGGTGACGTACGCCGGGTCCTGGGCGACGGCGCCTCCACCGCGCACAGCCCCTTCGCCGCCCCGGTCGCCCTGAACGTGGTGCCGTGGGCCGGCACGGACGCGGGGGACGGCTGGTCGTCGGAGGAGCTGGCGATCCGCGCGGAGTGCCGCAAGGTGCTGGGCCTGCCGGAGCTGCGGACCACCGCGACCTGCGTGTACGTCCCCGTCATCGCGGCGCACTCCCTGTCCGTCCACGCGCGCTTCGAGAACGAGGTCGCCGTCGACCGGGCCCACGAGATCCTGGCCACCGCCCCCGGCGTCGTGCTGTTCGACAGTCCGGCGTCCGGAGATTTCCCGACACCGTCCGATGTGGTGGGCACCGACCCCACCTGGGCCGGCCGGGTACGGCGGTCGATGGACGATCCCCGAGCTCTGGAAATGTTCCTTTGCGGGGATAATCTCCGTAAAGGAGCGGCTTTGAACGTGGCCCAGATCGCCGAATCCGTGGCCGTCGAAATTACCCAGGCCTGAGCCGCCCCCGATCAACCGGCTCGCCCGGCGGATTGATCGAACCTGTTTTGTAGGATCTGTGAACGCCCTATGAGCAATTACCTGGTCTGAACCTCTTGAGCTGGGGCGTTGTCATATCCGACGATGATCTCCCGGCCTTCTGCAACCGCACCTCGGCCGGGCCGCGTCTATGCCGTCACTTCTCGCGTGACGGGACGCAATTACGGGGCATTTGGGGAAGAGCAGGTACGTATGAGGGCATGTCGCTCAGCGCCGAACGTGGCGCCGTACGCGTACAACCCTGACGGGGGGCAGCGTGTCCAACAGGCGTGGCAGAGGTTCTCGACATCACCGTGGTGGGCCCGTTGCGAGGCGCGACCGTGCGTCCGCTCCGGCGGCCCCGCGCGCCCGGCGGCATGCCGGTGATCGCGCCCATGCCCGCTGCGCGCCCCGCCCAGCTGCCCTCGCAACGCGGGGGTGCTGAGGAGACGGTGGCAGCTGGAACCACGGTCGACCATCTCACCGAGACCTACCGCGCCCACTACCGTTCACTGCTCGGCCTCGCGGCCCTGCTGCTGGACGACACCGCGTCCTGCGAGGACGTGGTGCAGGAGGCGTTCATCCGCGTGCACTCCGCGCGCAACCGCGTCCGGGAGCCCGAGAAGACCCTGGCCTACCTCCGCCAGACCGTCGTCAACCTCTCGCGCTCCGCGCTGCGCCGCCGCATCCTCGGGCTGAAGCTGCTGTCCAAGCCCATGCCGGACATGGCGAGCGCGGAGGAGGGCGCCTACGACCAGCTGGAGCGGGACGCGCTGATCAAGGCCATGAAGGGGCTCCAGCGACGCCAGCGCGAGGTGCTGGTGCTGCGCTATTTCGCCGACATGACGGAGGCCCAGGTCGCGGAGACGCTGGGAGTTTCGCTGGGCTCGGTGAAGGCGTACGGTTCGCGCGGAATCGCGGCGCTGCGCGTCGTGATGGAGGCCCAGGCATGAGCGGGCCCGAGCACAGGCACGAGAACGACCCGACGGGAAACGGAATGGTGAACCACGGGCCGGAGAAGACTCCGCACACCGATGCGGACCGACCGGACGGTCCGCACGACGAGAGCGCGCGGTCCGAACCGGACGAGAGCCCGCAACCGGAGCCGGACGAGAGCCCGCAACCGGAGCCCTCGCCCGCGCCGCCGCGAGCGGATGGTGCTGACGAGGGCCGTGCCGACGGGGGCCGCTCCGACGAAAGCCGTTCCGACGACGGCCGTTCCGACGAAAGCCAGGCCGATGGGGGACGTGCTGACGGGGGCCGTTCCGGCGAAAGCCAGGCCGACGGGGGCCGTGCTGACGAGGGCCGTTCCGGCGAAAGCCGTGCCGACGGGGGCCGCTCCGACGACGGCCTCGCCGTCGACGGCCGTGCTGACCTCGCCGGTACGCTCACCGACCTCTTCGGGCGAGGTCGGGGCGGACGCGGTGCCGGCGAGGGCCCTGGCAGCCCTGGTGCCATCGGCGTCGGCAGCGACGGTGAACTGGACGAGGCCGTCCTGCGCCGGATGCTGCACGGTGCGGTGGGGGACCTCGAACCCTCCGACCGGACCCTGGAGCATCTGCAGCGCGCGGTGCCCGCCCGGCGCGCCCGCCGGCGGCAGGCCGTCGTCGGCGCGGCCGCTGCGGCGCTGCTGATCGGCACCGCGGTCCCCGCCTTCGTGCACGTGGCGAACTCGGACGGCCCCTCCACCGCGCTCCCCGCCATCGCCGGACACGGCGAGCAGGCCCAGGGCGGCAACGGGGAGGAGCCCGGTCCGCAAGCCCCGGGCGACCGGACCGTGGAGCCTACCGACCACAAGAGCCGGGGCGGCACCGGCGACCCGGACCCGTCCGGCAGCCCCTCCTCGGACAGCGCACAGGACCCGGCGGACGGTGCCACGACGGGCGGGGTCCCCGTGCCCCCACGGGTGGACTTCGCCTCCCTGCCGGCCTGCGACCCGGGCCAGCTCGGCGTCGCCTCCGCGGGCGCGGGCGACCCGGACGCCGCGGGCACGGTGTACGGCAGCTTCAAGATCGCCAACGTGTCCGGCACGGAATGCACGGTCAGCAGCAACGGCACCGTCGGCGTCACCGCCCTCGGCGCCGCCGACCCGCTCAAGATCAACGTGATCCAGCACACGGCGGGCGACGCGGCCCCCGGCCTCCCGGACCCCTCGCAGGAGCCGGGCACGGTGCTGCTGAAACCGTCCATGGCGTACGAGGTTCAGTTCGCCTGGGTGCCGGCCGACACCTGTCCGACCGTGCCCCCCTCACCCAGCCCCACCCTGTCGGAGGGCACCGGGGGGTCGACGGGCGAGGGCTCCGGCCCGTCCGGCGGCGACCCGCAGTCGCTGCACCAGGACGGCGGTACGGCGGACGGCAGCATCTCCGTGACGCACACACCGGAGACGGGCGCGCCCACGGCCGAGACGACGATCGGCAACGCCTGCTCGGGCACGATCTACCGGACGGGCGTCCTGGCCACCTCGTAGCCCGGCCCGGCCGGGACGTGAGGCCGGGACCTGTGGCCGGGACGTGAGGCCGAGACCTGTGGCCGGGACCGGCCCAGGCTGCCCCGCCCCGCCCCGCCTACGAACCGGGCGCGGTCTCCGGGGTTACGAGCCGGGTGCGCTCTCCGGGGTCCGGGGCGCCGGTCCGGCCTCGGCCTCCCCCGCCTCCCCGGCCGCTCCCGCCTCCCCGGCCGCTCCCGCCTCCCCGGCCGCTCCCGCCTCCCCGGCCGCTCCCGCCTCCCCGGCCGCTCCCGCCTCCTCGGCCTCTCCCGCCTCCCCGCCTTCCGGGACCAGCCCGAGGGCGATGTCGCGGGCGGCCTCGGCCTCGCGGCGGACCAGCCGGAACCACATGAAGAGCACGAACGCGGCGAAGACGAACCACTCGCCGGTGTATCCCAGGTTCTGGAACGCCTTCAGGTCGAGACCGCTGCCCGCCGGGGCGGCCGCGGGGACCGGCCGCATCGCGCCGCCCGTACCACCCGCCTCCGTCTCGGGCAGCGTCACCCAGGCGTCGTACACGTCGTAGTCGACGAGATTCACCAGGGACGCGGCGCTGATCATGCCGAGCTGGCCCGCAGGGAGTCCGCCCCTGGCGTCGACGCCGTCGCTGTGGATGTTCTCGGAGGCCTGGAGGTCCCCGGTCACCGTGACCTCGCCCTGCGGCGCGGCGGGTACGGGGACGCTGCCCGCAGTGCCGGGCAGCCAGCCGCGTACCACCGGCAGGGCCTTGCCGCCCTCGGTGCGCAGGAGGTTCAGGACGTAGAAGCCCCGGCGGTCGTCGAGCTCACGGCCGGGCACCAGGAACTGGTCGGCGTACGTCCCGGTCGCCGTGGCCGGGCGGCCGGACGTGACCTTGTCGACGGGCAGCAGCTCGTCCAGCGGTTTCGCGGCCCGGGTGCTCGGATCGGGCTGCTGCTCCGCCTGCTCGTGCGACTGCACACGGTCCTCGAAGCGGCCGAGCTGCCAGGTGCCCATGAACACGCAGAACGGGATGGCCAGCACGACGAAGAGGTTGATCCCCCACCATCGCGGGGTCAGCAGGAACCGGTACACCCCTCCACGGTACGGTTCCCCGCTCCGGCCACCCGGAGCGGGGTCGCCCCTTTATCCGCCTCTTACGCCCCCTGGACGTCACCGCCCCCCAGGTGCTTCAAGGCGAACTCCAGCTCCAGCCGCACCTGCTTGATGCGCTCCTCCACCACGAGCGAACCGTGCCCGGCGTCGTACCGGTAGACCTCGTGCACCGCGCCGCGGGCCGCGAGGCGGTCCACGTAGTTCTCCACCTGACGGATGGGGCACCGCGGATCGTTGACGCCCGCCGAGATGTAGACGGGGGCGCGCACCGCGTCGACGTAACTCAGCGGGGACGAGGCCTCGAACCGCTCGGGCACCTCCTCCGGCGTGCCGCCCAGCAGGGTGCGGTCCATCGCCTTCAGGGCCTCCATCTCGTCGTGGTACGCCGTGACGTAGTCCGCGACCGGCACGGCGGCCAGGCCCAGGGCCCAGGCGTCGGGCTGGGTGCCGAGGCCGAGCAGGGTGAGATAGCCGCCCCAGGACCCTCCGGCCAGGACCAGCCGCCGCGGGTCCGCGAGCCCGGACTCCACCGACCAGTCCCGCACGGCGGCGATGTCCTCCAGCTCGATCAGGCCGACCCGGTGCTTGAGCGCGTCCGTCCAGGCGCGGCCGTATCCGGTGGAGCCGCGGTAGTTGACCCGCACGACGGCGAAGCCGTGGTCCACCCAGGCCGCCGGGCCGGAGGCGAAGGCGTCGCTGTCGTGCCAGGTCGGGCCGCCATGGATCTCGAAGACGGTGGGGAAGGGCCCGTCGCCGGTGGCGGGCTTCTGCACGAGGGCGTGGACGCGACCGCCGGGCCCCTCCACCCACGCGTCTTCGACGGCCACCGACGCCGGGGCCTTGGCGCCCGGCGGGTCCAGGACCACCGAGCCGCTGGTCGACCGCACCACGGGCGGCTGCGCGGCCGAGGACCAGAAGTACTCCACGGTGCCGTCCGGGCGGGCCGTGGCACCGGACACCGTCCCGGCAGGCGTCTCGACACGGACGGGGCCCGCGGTCCCCGGCTCGTACCGCCACAGCTCGCTGCGGGCCTCGAAGTCGTGCTCGATGAGCAGGGCGGAGCCGTCCGGATACCACTCGGCACCCACGTCACCGGGCAGGTCGACGGGGAGCGCGGTCTCCGTGCCCGCGACCGGGTCCCAGATCATCGGCTCCCAGCGGCCCCGGCGCTGGTGCCCGACCAGCAGCCGGGGGTCACCGGCCACCGGCGCGAAGCCCAGCACGGCGAGCCCGAGCTCCTTGGTGCCGCCGTCGGTGTCGTCCAGCTCGGCCACCGTGGTGCCGTCCGGACGCACCACGCGCAGCGCGGAGTGCATGGCATCACCGTGCTCGGTGTGCTCGATGGCGATGAGTGTCCCGTCGTACGACAGGTCCCCGACGCCGGCGGACTCCCGGTGCCGGTAGATCTCGGCGGGCCCCTCGCCACTCCCGGCGCCCGGCTGCCGCACCAGGTGAATGGTGGTGCCGTCCTCGTCGGTGGAGCGGCCGATCACGGCGGTCCCGTCGCGCCCGATGGCGAGGCCCGCCGGATACGAGGGGGCGAGGCCCGGGGCGGCGGGCTCGTCCTCCCCGCCGCCGAAGGGCTGGCGCATCCACACGCCGAACTCGTCCCCGTCGGTGTCGCTGAACCACCAGATGGCCTCACCGTCCGGCGTCAGCACGCCGTCGGTGGTGCCGTTGGGCCGGTCGGTCACCTGGCGCTGCCGCCCGCTCGCACGGTCCCACGCGTACAGCTCGTAGGTGCCGGTGGCGTTGGAGACGAAGAGCGAGCGGTCAGGCGCGTCCTCGGCCCAGTCGGGCAGGGACACCCTGGGCGCGCGGAATCGCTGCTCCCACTCCGGCATGGTCGAGGCGTTCTCTGATTCGCTCATGCCCTCCATCCAACCCGATCGCCCGTCCGGGCGGGGAACGCTGTCCACAACCCCCCTGTGATGATCGGACCGGCCTCGCCTGCCTGGGGATAGCCGGTCGCCCCGTTCCCGCCCTGTGGGTAACTTTTCGGATATGTACTCCCCGACTCCGGACGACTGGCAGGACGCCAACCGCGCACGCTGGGACGAGCGTGTGCCGATACACGCGGCGAGCGACTTCTACGACCTGGAGGCGTTCCGGGCGGGCAAGGACGCCCTGCGCCCGTTCGAGCTGTCGGAGGTCGGCGATGTGATGGGCAGGAGCCTGCTGCACCTCCAGTGCCACATCGGCCTCGACACCCTGTCCTGGGCGCGGCACGGCGCCGCGCAGGTGGTGGGCCTGGATTTTTCCGAGCCCGCCGTGGAGACCGCCCGCGGCCTGGCGGAGTCGCTGGGGCTCGGTCCGGAACGCGCGGCGTTCGTGGCGGCCGATGTGTACGACGCGCCGACGGCCGTCCCCGACTCCTCGTACGACATCGTCTACACGGGGGTGGGCGCGCTGAACTGGCTGCCGGACATGGAGCGCTGGGCCGAGACCGCGGCCTCGCTGGTGACGCCCGGCGGATTCCTCTACCTGGCGGAGTTCCACCCCCTCACCGACACGCTGGACGACGGCACCGGCTCGGTCGTCACCCACGACTACTTCAGCCGCGAGGCCTGGGTGGACGAGACCCCCGGGACGTACGCCGACTTCGACGCGCCGACCGTGCACAACCGCAGCGTCGAGTGGCAGCACCCGGTGGGCGAGGTGGTGACGGCGCTCGCGGCGGCCGGCCTGCGGATCGAGTTCCTCCACGAGCACGACGTGTCGCTCTTCGCGCGCTTCGGCACGCTGGAGCGCCACGTGGACGGCCACTACCGCTTCCCGGCGGACCGTCCACGCATCCCGCTGATGTACTCGATCAAGGCGACGCGCCCCTGAGCCGTGCGAGCAGGCCGCACGGGGGCCTTCGGGGGCGCGCGGCTACCGGGCTGGTACTACAGCGCCGACCGGAAAGCAGGCAGATAGCCGCCCGACTGCCCGGTGACGGTGGGGTGGTAGGAGTTGTGGACGGGCACGGTCACGCTGTGGAGCCAGGCGTCGCCGGAGCACAGCTCATGCCCGGTGAACTCGTCGACGACGCTAGAGAAGGTGAACCCGGCATCGGCGGCCCGCTTGGCGAGCACCCCGTTCAGCACGTCCGACGCGTCGTTGATCGCGGCCCGCTCCGTCTCGGTGAGCCCGGCGACGCAGCTGCCCGACAGCTGGTAGAAGCGCGGATATCCGAGGACGACGACCTGGGCGGTGGGAGCGCCCGCGCGGATGGCCCCGTACAGCGCGTCGAGGCTCCTGGGCAGGGAGCCGTTCATCTCGGCGACCGCGGCGTTCACGCTGCTGATGCAGGTGGCCTCGCTCCCCAGCACGCAGTCCTGCATGACGTCGGCGAACCCGACATCGTTGCCCCCGGCCGTCACGCTGACCAGCGCGGTGGACGCGTTCAGCGCGCTGAGCTGGCCGCTTGCGACGGAGGCGGTGGTGGCGCCCGAGCAGGCGGCGAAGGCGAACGAGGTGGGGGAGTTCGCCGCCGCCCACAGCTGCGGATAGGCATTGGCGCTGCGTCGGCAGTCGCCGCTGTCGGGGAGATGGGCCCCGGCGCCGACGCCGGAGGAGTAGGAGTCGCCGAGCGCGACATAGCCGCCTGCTGCGGACGAGTCCGCCGCGACGGCGGTCCCGGCGACACCGAGAGCGGCCGTGGCGGCGAGTGCGAGCGTGGACAGGGATGCCCAGAACCTGCGTACGGACATGGTTGCCGACCTTCGAAGTGTGGGGGGTGGGTGGAGGGTTGGAGCGATGCAGTTTCTAGCAGCTCGCGGTACCCGCCGGTAATGCCCACGTAAGAAGTCGTCTGATATGCCCGGATGACCGGAAGGGGGGTCATGGTCCCCGCGTTGATAAACCCTCAACTGCGTGACGTTACGCGCCCGATCGAGGAAATTCTGTGTCGTCGTGCACCTCTCCGCAAGCCCCGGCACCGCCCGTGGGAAGGGGAGCGGGAGCCCGCTTGCGGGCCTCGACTCCAACCGAAAGGCTCAACCCTGTCGACGTACCGGCGGGCCCGCGCCGCCGTGACGCGGGCCCGGTGGGTCAACGGGGCAGCGGGTCCAGGGCAGGTCGCCGTCGGTCTCACCGCTCAGGGGGCGACGGCGTCCAGGACGGTGTCGACCACCAGCTCCACCGTGCGCACCGGCGGCGCCGTCCAGGGAAGACAGTCCCTGTTCGGTAGCGGGCGGCGCGGTTCGGCGAGGTGATCGCCCGCAAGCTGGGGTCTCGGTGCGCACCAGCAGACGGGTGATGGTGACTCTGAGGAGCCGTCCGGGGGCGTGCAGGCACTTCCCGTTCGGCACGCCATCTGCCGAGCGGGGCCGGATCGCCGGCTGAGTCGTCCCGGACGGACGAGGTGTCGCCCCGCGCCGTCCCGGAGAGTCAGCCGCGCAGGTAGGCCAGGACGGCGAGCACCCGCCGGTTGGTGGCGTCGGACAGGCTCGGGTCCAGTTTGGTGAGGACGGAGCCGAAGTGCTTGCTGACGGTGCCCTCGCTGACGTGCAGGGAGCGGGCGACGGACGCGTTGGACCGGCCCTCGGCCATCAGCGCGAGGACCTCCTGTTCACGGGGGGTCAGTTTGGCGAGCGGGTCGCGGCGGTGGCGCAGGAGCTGGCGGACCACTTCGGGGTCGACGACGGTCGCGCCGGCGGCCACCCGCTGGAGGGCTTCCACGAACTCCTCCACGTTGCCGACGCGTTCCTTGAGGAGGTAGCCGACGTGGGTGCCGTCGGAGGAGTCGAGCAGCTCTTCGGCGTAGGCGCGCTGGACGTACTGGCTGAGGACGAGGATGGGCAGCCGGGGGTTCTTCTCGCGCAGCCGCAGCGCGGCCCGCAGCCCCTCGTCGGAGAAGCCGGGCGGCATCCGTACATCGGTGACGACGATGTCGGGGTCGTGCTCGGCGACGGCTGCCGTGAGTTCGTCGGCGGTGCCGACGCCGGCGAGGACCTGGTGGCCGAAGCGCTCCATGAGGCCGACGAGACCCTCCCGCAGCAGCACGCTGTCCTCGGCCAGCACGATGCGCAACATCAGGTTCCTCTATCGGGCTATCGGGCTGTCAGGGCGTCGGGCCGTCGGTGCGTCGAGTCGGCGGTCCGCAGCCGGGGTGCAGGGCACGAGGAGACGGAAGACCGTGGGCCCGCCGGACGGTGAGGACACTAGCAAATGCCCGCCCAGGACCGAGATGCGATCCGCGACCCCCTCCAGCCCGGTGCCGTCGGCCTCATCCGCGCCCCCCACGCCGTTGTCCCGTACGTGGACGACGAGTTGGCCCTGGTCGACGCGGGCCTCGACGGTGACCCGGGTGGCCCGGCTGTGCTTGGCCACGTTCGCCAATGCCTCGAACACCGCGAAGTAGACGGCGGACTCGACCGCTTCGAGAAAACGGTGGGGCAAGTCGAGATCGAGGTCGACGGGGACCGGGGAGCGGTCGGCGATGTCCTCGATGGCCGCGGCCAGGCCCCGGTCGGTGAGGACGCGGGGGTGGATGCCCTGGATCAGCTCCCGCAGCTCGACCAGGGCGGCCTGGGCCTCGCCATGGGCCTCGGCGAGCAGCCCGGCGAGGGGCTCCTCGCGGGCGTCGAGGCGCGCCAGGCCCAGTCGCATCGACAGGGCGACCAGGCGCTGCTGGGCGCCGTCGTGCAGGTCGCGTTCGATACGGCGGCGCTCGGCCTCGAAGGCGGTCACCAGGCGCATCCGCGACCGGCTCAACTCCGCGACCCGTACGTCGTCCTGATGGGGCGACGCATCCAGCAGGAGGCGGGTGAGCTGTGCGCGTCCCACGGCGAGCAGGCCGAGCGGGTAGGCCAGCAGGGGGAGCAGGAGCAGCCCGGCCAGGGCGACGGCGAACGCCGCCGGGTAGGAGTGGACCAGCCATAGCTTGATGACGCGTGCCTCCTCGCCGCCGCCGGCCGTGGCCATGACCAGGGGGGTGGATATCAGCCCCCCGCTTACGCCGAGGACCGTGCCGATGACGGCTGCCTCCAGGGGCCACAGGAGACAGCCGAAGAGGAGGGCGTAACCCAACTCCCGCCAGGTGGAGCGCTTCTGGAGGCGGGTGCGCAGCCAGGCGGCGGGCCCGGTGCGCGGCGGGTCCTGGTGGGCGTCGGCCAGCGGCACGGCCGGATCGATCAGGCGCAGCCGGCGCCGCTCCACATGCGCGACCGGCAGCCCGGCGAGGACCAGTGTCAGCAGGAGAGGCACCCCGACGAGGACCACGGTCAGCAGGCTGCCGGCCAGCGCGAGGACGAGCAGACAGACCAGCAGAGCGGCGCCCAGCGGCACGCTGGTCAGGAAGTACAGGGCGCAGCGCCACGGCCAGCCGCTGTGGAGGTACCGGCGCTGGTGCAGGGCCTGCCAGAGGCTGGGTGAGTGCATGGGGGCACGATATGAGGCCCGTATCGCGCGGACCACCCAGCCAGCTCCACCATCGGACCGGTAGCGGGCTCCCCGTGAGGACGGCCACCAGGTGCGAAACCCGCGAGGTCGGACGGGGGCAGTGGGCAGCCACCCGTGCCTGTACGAGGGGGCCCGCCGTGCCTGTACGCGGGGGCCCGCCGTGCCTGTGCGAGGGGGCCCACCGTGCCTGTGCGAGGGAGCCCACCGTGCCTGTGCGAGGGGCCCGCCGTGCCTGTGCGAGGGGGCCCACCGTGGCCGGCGGCGTCCGGGTCAGAGCCGTTCGGCGAGGAAGCGCACCAGTGCCTCTTCCTGTGGGACCAGGTAGAAGTGGTCCCCGGGAAACAGCCGGTGCTCGTACGAATCCGTAGTCAGCGCCGACCAGGACAGCAGTTCCGGAAGGGTGCAGCCCGGATCGGCCGTGCCGCCGACGGCTGTCACCGGAGCGCGCAGCGGGGTCGCGTCGAGGGGCCGGTAGGTCTCGATGATCCGGAAGTCGGCGCGCAGCGAGGGCAGGAGCAGCGGACGCAGGTCCGGGTCGTCGTAGACGGCGGAGCCCACATCACCCAGGCGGCGGGCCGCGGCGACGAGGCGTTCGTCGTCGAGCAGATGCAGGGTGCCGCCGGCGCGCTCGGTGTGCGGGGCTCCCCGGCCCGAGACGACGACCCGTACGGGGACGACGCCGTGGCGGTCGTCGATGCGGCGGGCCACCTCGTAGGCGACGGCCGAGCCGAGGCTGTGGCCGAAGAAGGCGACCGGCACATCTAGTTCGGGCTCCAGCGCGTCGGTGATCGCGTCGGCCAGCTCCGTCATGGACGAGGCGCACGGTTCGCGGAACCGTTCCTGGCGGCCGGGGTACTGGGTGGCCAGGACCTCCACGGCGTCGGGCAGCAGGCCCGCCCAGCCGTGGAACAGCGTCGCGGTGCCGCCGGCGTGCGGCAGGCAGACCAGGCGCAACCGGGGTGCCCCGCTCCGCGCCGGGTACCTCCGGAACCACTTGCCCGCCGTTCCCCTGCTGATGACCGTCATTCCGAGCCGCCTTCCCGCCACCCGCGGTGGCCGTGTCCGTCCCCCCATGGTGCGGGCCGGCACCGCGGTGACCTGACCGGGCCCGCGGCAGGAGGCTGCCCGCGCGAGTTCCTGTCGCCTCCGGGTCCTGCCATTTTCCCGCCCGGTGGGGACACCGTGCACAGCAGGGTGGAGTTACCTCCACGCCGAAGACTCCGGCCGGCTGCGATGTGCGCCAGGTCCGGGCCCGGTTGAGTGGACACCATGAATCAAGCAGCCGTCCGACTCCGTTCGGTCACTCGCTCCTACGGCAAAGGCGCGAGCGCCGTGACCGCCCTGGACAACGTCTCCCTGGACATTCCCCGCGGCACGTTCACCGCCGTCATGGGGCCCTCCGGCTCCGGCCAGTCGACCTTCCTCCAGTGCACTGCGGGTCTGGACCGACCGACCGGCGGCCAGGTGCTTCTCGGGGAGACCGACCTGAGCAAGCTGAGCGAGAAGAAGCTCACGCTGCTGCGGCGGGACCGCATCGGTTTCGTCTTCCAGGCGTTCAACCTGCTGCCCTCGCTCACCGCCGAGCAGAACGTGGCGCTGCCGCTGCGACTCGCCGGCCGCGGCCCCAAGCGGAACGATGTCCTGGACGTGCTGGAGAAGGTGGGCCTGCGCGAGCGGGCCGGGCACCGGCCCAGCGAGTTGTCCGGCGGTACTGCCCGCGTCGTTCGCGCTGCGCGTCCGGCCGGTCGAACTGGCGGGCATGCGCGAGTGAGGGCCCGCTATCGGGCGGGGGATCGCGGCGGCCGACGTGGTGATCGTCGGCCGGTCCTGGGCGGGCCCGCCGCACGCGCGGCGGCGGGCCTCGCGCGCCCTGCCGGACACGTACACCGCCGTCCGCTGCCGGCACCCGGCCCCCGCCGGGGAGTCGCTGTCGCTCATGACCTTCTCCTTGGCGAGCTGGTCGCTGATGGCGGCGGTGTCACCGACCACGAGGAGCGGTCCGGCCGCCGAACCGGTGGACCGGATCAGCAGCAGCGGGTAGGCGACCATGGAGGCGCACGAGCCGAGCAGGGTGAACCCGGCGTCGTCGCCCGGGGGATCACTGACACATGAGCGAGAAGGGAAGGCTCGGACACCATGGCAGAGAAGACCTCCGGCGCCGCGGATGCAGAGGCAGGCCGCGCCTCCACGTCGGCCGCCGCGTCGGATGCTCTCGTCATCCGGAGCGACGAGCCCGGTTCGTTCGCCTGGGGTGTGCTGGCCAAGCGCCATCCTGCCCTGGTCCAGCAGGTGCGAGAGGCCTTCCCGTACGGCCCGCGCCAGCACGAGGCCCTCGATGCCCTGCTGGACGAGATCACCAACGGCGTCGTCGAACCGCTTGCCCCAGCGGAACGCGACCATGAGCGCTGGGCGGTCTCGGGGCAGGAGTACTTCGGCCGCTCGTGGTACGACGCTCCGTTCCTGTGGGCGGAGAGCTACTTCTACCGCAGGCTCCTCGGTGCGGTCGGGTACTTCGGCACCGGCCCATGGCGGGGGGTCGATCCGTTCGCGCCGTTCAAGCAGGCCGAGCTGGGAGGCGACGCGGTGGAAGAGGAACTGCACGCCCTGGACGCCCTGGCGAATGTGCCGGCCGGGGAGCGGGCCACGGCCTTGCTGCACGCCTCGCTCTGGGGCAACCGCGCGGACCTCGGCTTCCGCGTCGCGGCGGGGGAGCCGGAGGTCGGAGACGTCACCACCCCCGCACTGGTCACCGACGACAGTGTCCTGCTGTGGCAGCTTCTGCCCGTCGGAGCGGGCGCTACGGTCGCCGTGGTGGCGGACAACGCGGGTCGGGAGCTGATCCCCGACCTCATCCTCATCGACCACTTCCTCGAACAGCGGCATGCCGCCCGGGTCGTGCTTCACGTCAAGCCCTACCCCTACTACGTCTCCGACGCCATGACCGCTGACGTCGTCGACTGCCTCCGCCGCCTCAACGAGGCGCCCGGTGAAGCCGGCAGGATCGGCAGCCGGCTGTGGGAGGCCATGGCGGCAGGAAGCCTGGAGGTCCGCACCCACCCGTTCTTCTGCGCTCCGCAGCCGTACGGGGAGATGCCTGAGGACCTTCGCGGCGAGTTCGGGAGCGCCGCGCTCACCGTCCTGAAGGGCGACCTCAACTACCGACGCCTGGTGGGCGACCGATCGTGGGACGCCAGCGCGTCCTTCGCGGGCCTCACCACGTACTTCCCGGGGGCCGTCGCGGCGCTCCGGACCCTGAAGTCCGACGTCGTCGTCGGCCTGGAGGAGGCCACGATGGACGCTCTCGAGCGGTCCGGGGATGCCTGGCGCACCAGTGGCACTCACGCACTGATCCAGGTGCGAGGAAATCGTTGACGCCCAGATGCGGGTCCAGACCGAGACGAACCTGTCCGTCTCGGCGACCGGTTGAACGTCGCCCCGCGCAGCCCCGCCAGTGGGCTGCGCCACGCCCACAGGACCCTGCCGGAGGACCTTGGTACCGAGGAGGTTCTCCTGGCCCAGCACGGGACAGATCGTCGGCTCCGGGCCGGTGGTACACCGCAGCCGCACCGGTGATCGACCGGCTCCCAAACGGCTCCCAAGATGAACCCGGAAAAGGGTCAGGGCTTGATCCACTAAGCGGATCAAGCCCTGACCTGGTATTTCAGCTGTCGGGGTGGCGGGATTTGAACCCACGACCTCTTCGTCCCGAACGAAGCGCGCTGCCAAGCTGCGCTACACCCCGATGCCCACCGGTCTCCCGGCGACATCGATTACTTTAGCCCACCCGCGGCCGGAGGCGAAATCCGCTTTCCCGGTCCCGGTCCCGGCCCCCGCCCCTCAGTCCCGTCCCGTCAGCGTCAGCAGCGTCACCTCGGGTGGGCAGGCGAAGCGGACCGGGGTGTAGCGGTTGGTGCCGCAGCCCGCGGAGACGTGGAGGTAGGCGCGCCGGTCGCCCACCGTGTGGCTTGACAGGCCCTTGACCCGGTCGGTGTCCAGGTCGCAGTTGGTGACCAGAGCCCCGTAGAAGGGGATGCAGAGCTGGCCGCCGTGCGTGTGGCCTGCCAGGATGAGGGGGTAGCCGTCGGCCGTGAAGGCGTCCAGGGAGCGCAGGTACGGGGCGTGGACCACGCCGATGGAGAGGTCGGCGCCGGCCTCCGGGCCGCCCTTGACCTCGGCGTAGCGGTCGCGCTTGATGTGCGGGTCGTCCAGACCCGTGAACGCGATCTCCATGCCGTCCAGCTTCAGCCGGTCGCGGGTGTTCGTCAGGTTCAGCCAGCCCACCTCGTCGAAGGCGTCGCGCATCGGCTCCCAGGGGTTGTGCACCACACCGACCGCGGGCTCGTTGCCGTTGAGGCCGTGCTTGCCGTGGACCTTCTCCAGGAGGTAGCGGCCCGGGTTGCGCAGCTTGGGCCCGTAGTAGTCGTTGGAGCCGAAGACGTACACCCCCGGGAACTCCATCAGCGGGCCGAGCGCGTCCAGCACCTCGGGGACGGCCTCCGGGTCGGAGAGGTTGTCACCCGTGTTCACGACGAAGTCGGGGCGCAGCCCGGCCAGCGACTGGAGCCAGGCGCGCTTCTTGCGCTGGCCGCTCACCATGTGGATGTCGGACACCTGGAGGACGCGCAACGGACGTGCGCCGTGCGGGAGTACGGGGACGGTGACCCGCCGCAGACGGAACGAGCGGGCCTCGAATCCGGCGGCGTAGGCGAGGCCGGCGGCACCGACCGCCGCACCGACTGCCGTGACTTTCAGGGGTACTCCGTAACGTGCGCGCATGCGCCCATCGTCGCAGACCCGGCGCGGGGTGCGGAAAACCGGAGGGCGGCCCACGCCCCGCACCTGTCACAATCACGGCATGACCACGCTCAAGTCCAAGCTCAAGGAAGACCTCCACACGGCCATGAAGGCGCGTGACGAGCTGACCTCGTCCACGCTCCGGCTCACCCTCACCGCGATCACCAAGGAGGAGGTCAGCGGCACGTCGGCGCGCGAGCTCTCCGACGACGAGGTGCAGAAGGTGATCGCCAAGGAGGCGAAGAAGCGCCGCGAGGCGGCCGAGGCGTTCGCCCAGGGCGGCCGGACCGAGCAGGCGGAGCGGGAGAAGGCGGAGGGCGAGCTGCTCGACGGCTACCTGCCCAAGCAGCTCACCGACGACGAGCTGAACGCCGTCGTGACGTCCGCCGTCGAGGAGGCGAAGGCCGCCGGCGCCGAGGGGCCGCGCGCGATGGGCGCCGTCATGAAGATCGTCAACCCGAAGGTGGCCGGCCTTGCCGAGGGCGGCCGGGTCGCCGCCGCGGTGAAGAAGCTCCTCGCGGGCTGAGCGCGTACACGCGTACCGCGGAGCACAGAAGGGTGGGGCGCCCCGGTCCGTCGAACGGGGCGCCCCACCCTTCCTGCGTGGGCCTGCGCGTCAGGGGCCGGACCTGCCGTTGCCCTGCTGGCCCTGGCTGCCGCCGATCACGCCGGGTGGGAGCTGGATGCCACCGGGCTTGCCGTCCTCGCGGTCCTCGTCGTCGCCGCGGTCACCGCCCTCCTCCTCGCCCTCCTTCGTCTGCGAACGGGGGACGGGGACGGTGTTGAACTGCGGGGTCTCGGAGGCGTTCAGCGCGCCGGTCATGGCGATCCGCCAGATCGGGCCCGGGAGGCAACCACCGCAGACCTTGTCGTAGTACTGGCCGCCGATGGTGACATTGAACATCGAGCTCTTGTCGCCGATGTCGTCCCCGACCCACACCGCGGTGGAGAGGTTCGGCGTGTACCCGACGAACCAGGCGTCCTTGCGGTCGTTGGTCGTACCGGTCTTGCCCGCGTTGTCCCGGTCGCTCAGCCCGGCCTGCGTACCGGTGCCGTCCTCGACGACGCCCTTGAGCATCTGGTTGATGGTGTCCGCGGTCCGCTCGCTCATCGCGCGCGAGCACTGCGTCCGGGGCACCTTGACCTTCTTGCCGTTCGGGTCGGTGATCGACTCGATGGCGATCGGCGTGCAGTACGTGCCGCGGTTGGCGAACGCGGCGTACGCGCCGGCCATGGAGAGCGGGGTGCTCACCTCACTGCCGAGGGTGATCGACGGGGCCTCGACGATCTTCTTGCCGTCGCCGCGCTCGTAGCCGACCTTCTTCGCCATCTCCACGGTCTCGCAGAGGCCGGCCTTCTGCTCCAGCAGCGCGAAGTAGGTGTTGATGGACTTGCCGAGCGCGCTCGTCATGTCCCAGGAGCCCTTCTCGGACTCCAGCTCGTTCTGCAGGGGCCAGTCCGCGTAGCCCGCGGGGGAACCGGTGCAGTTGCGGAAGTCGTTCTCCTTGAGCGTGATCTTCCAGTCCGTCGAGAACGACGTCGCCGGGGTGATCCCCTTCTCCAGCGCCGCCGCCGCGGTGAACGGTTTGAACGTCGAGCCGACCTGGAATCCGTACGTGCTGCCGCCCATCTTGTTGCTGACGGCGAGGTTGAGCACGGTCTCGTTGCGCTTCTGGTCCAGGCCGTAGGGGCGGGACTGGCCCATGGAGAGGATCTTGCCGCTGCCCGGCTCCACCTGCACCACGGACGCCGCGAACTTGTCGTCCTTGTTGACCTTGGCGGTCGCGGCCTCGTTGGCGGCCTGCTGGGCGCGCGGGTCGAGCGTGGTCTTGACGGTGAGCCCGCCGAGGTTCCAGAGCTTGGAGCGCTCCTCCTCGGTCTTGCCGAACGCCGGGTCGGTCAGGATCGTCTTGCGCACGTAGTCGCAGAAGAAGCCGGAACCGCTGACGGCCGTGATGCAGCCGTTCTTCGGCTTGCGGACCTTCAGCTTGACCGGGGTCTCCATGGCCTTGTCGGCCTCGGCCTGCGTGATGGCGCGGGTGGCGGCCATCCGGGTCAGCACGGTGTTACGGCGCTTGGTGGCCTCCTCCGTGTCGTTGACCGGGTCGTAGCGGCTCGGCGACTGGACGATGCCGGCCAGCAGCGCGGCCTCCTCCACCTTCAGGTCCTTGGCGTGCTTGGAGAAGTACCGCTGGGACGCGGCCTCCACGCCGTACGCCTGCTGACCGAAGAAGGTGATGTTGAGGTAGTTCTCCAGGATCTTCTTCTTGCCGAGCTCTTCCTCGACCTGGATCGCGTACTTCAGCTCGCGGACCTTGCGGCCGAGCGTCTGCTGGGTGGCCTGCGCGACCTTCTCCTGGTCGTCGCCCGCCTCCTCGACGAAGACGTTCTTCACGTACTGCTGGGTGAGGGTCGACGCGCCCTGCGCGGTCCCGCCCGTCTGCACGTTGCGGTTCATCGCGCGCAGGATGCCCTTGAGGTCGACCGCCCCGTGCTCGTAGAAGCGGGAGTCCTCGATCGCGATGATCGCGTCCTGCATGTACGGGGAGATCTCCTCCAGCGGCACCACCGTGCGGTCGCGCGAGTAGACCGTGGCGATCGCACCACCGTCGCGGTCCAGGATCGTGGTCCGCTGGCTGAGCGGCGGAGTCTTGAGGTTGGCGGGGATCTCGTCGAACCCTTCGACCGTCCCCTTGGCGGCGAGCCCCAACGCTCCGGCTGCGGGCAGCGCGATGCCTGCCAGGACAGCTCCGGAGAGCGCGGCGACACCGAGGAACTTGGCGGCCTGCTGGGTCGTGGTGAGACCCCCGCCCGAGCGCTTCTTTGGCATGGGGGCAGCCTAATCCGTAGTGATGAGCGTTCTGTAGGAACAGGGCCCCACGGAGCGTTCGCGTACCAGACCGTGACATCCGGGTGCGGGCGTGTCCGCGGACCCGGTGCGAAGGACGGGCAGGGCGAACGGCACAGCACGGTGAGGCGCCTACGTTCTCATTCGCCGGACAGGCGGGCAGGCCTTGGCCTAAGCTGCTCTCAACTGTCACAGCAGTCCGGTTCCGTATCAACCCCCCTGCAGTCCCATGCACCTCTTCTGGTCATTCTTCTCCCGGCCGACGCACAGCTGATTCGCCCACGCGGCGCTCCCGAAATCGCCCCGTGTGTCAGGGAACGTCCGCTGCCATTCGGGTGTGCTGTCCCGTTTTCGCGGGCTTGGTCCCGCATGTCTTCCCCTCACTCCCCTGGGTGATCTGCCGCATACGCATAGTCCGTTCGGACCATTCAAGATTGGGCCCGAAGGGGGTGTTGTGCTGTCCCCACCTTCCGTAACGTCCTCAACTGGCAGCGGTGAATATGCCGCTACCGCCGTGGGGGAGCCTCGATTCGGGAGAGGACGGCGCCGGCATGGGCTGGGTAACCGACTGGAGTGCGCAGGCAGCCTGCCGCACTACCGATCCGGATGAACTGTTCGTACAAGGGGCAGCGCAGAACAGGGCCAAGGCGGTGTGCACCGGATGCCCGGTGCGGACCGAGTGCCTGGCCGACGCGCTGGACAATCGCGTCGAGTTCGGCGTGTGGGGCGGAATGACGGAGCGGGAGCGCCGTGCACTGCTGCGCCGCCGGCCCACCGTCACGTCCTGGCGCCGCCTGCTGGAGACCGCGCGCAGTGAGTACGAGCGGTCCACCGGCATCCTGCCCGCGGTGATCGGGCTGGAGGACGACGAACTGCACGAGACGTACGCCGCCGTGGGCTAGGGCGCTCCGACAGGCGTTGCGGAACAGCGCTGCGGGAGGCGGCCTACGCCGCTCCGGCCGGAGCCGGGGCGGAACCGGTCGCCAGGCGGTCGCCGATGGCCCGCAGGCCGTCCAGGTCGTGCACATCGCCGGGCAGTGCGGCCACCGCGGTCACCGGAACCTCGGGGTGCAGCTCGGTGAAGCGGTCGCGGGTGTGCTGTTCGCGGGCGACGACCTGCATGCGCTCGGCGTGCAGACGCAGCAGACCTGCCGTCAGTCCGTCGATGTCGATGTCGACAGCGGCTTGGGCGGTGTCAGGGGTGCCGTCCGTCGCGTTCCGTGTGTGCGGCTCGTGCGTGTCCTCGTGATCGCGGTCCTTGGCGTCCTTGCGCGTGGTCTTGTACTGGATGTCGTGCTGGGTCTCGTGCGGGTCCTCGTGCTCGGGGGAGAGCGACGGCGCGGCGGCCTCGGGGTCGGTGACGACCGGTTCGGGGGCCTCCCGGTCACCAAGGCCAGCCTTCCCGGCCGTCTGATCCACAATGCGGGCGTCGTCAAGATTTTCTGCGGCGGCAAGCGCCTCCTCGGCGGAGAGCCGGGAAGCCTCGCTGCCGTGCGCCCGGTTGAGAACCAGACCGGCCAACGGCATGTCCTCCGCCGCCAGCCGCTCCACGAAGTAGGCCGCCTCGCGCAGTGCGTCCCGCTCCGGGGTCGCCACCACGAGGAACGC
Source organism: Streptomyces sp. NPDC088706 (assembly GCF_044752765.1). Lineage (NCBI taxonomy): Bacteria > Bacillati > Actinomycetota > Actinomycetes > Kitasatosporales > Streptomycetaceae > Streptomyces > Streptomyces sp. NPDC088706. Next base: position 69,162 of record NZ_JBIVLW010000003.1, on the reverse strand, counting down.
CGTACCGGGGGCCTGGAGCAGCTTGTACGTGGCGTCCGCGCGGCTGCGGAAGCCGCCGAACATGGTGTCCATCGCGGCGACGAACGTCTGCACGTCCCGCAGGAACTGGCCGCCGAGCAGCTTGCCCAGCGTCCCGGTCATCATCGACATACCGACATTGAGGAACTTCATCCCGGCCCGGCCGCCCACCTTCGCCGGCGCCATCAGCAGCCGGATGAACTTCCCGTCCAGGAACGAGCCGAGCCGTTTCGGCGCGTCCAGGAAGTCCAGCGCGGAGCGCGAGGGCGGGGTGTCGACGACGATCAGGTCCCAGTCGTCGCGCGCCCGCAGCTGCCCGAGCTTCTCCATCGCCATGTACTCCTGCGTACCGGCGAACCCGGCCGACAGGGACTGGTAGAAGGGGTTCTCCAGGATCGCGCGGGCCCTTTCGGCGTCCGCGTGCGCCTCCACGGTCTCGTCGAAGGTCCGCTTCATGTCGAGCATCATGGCGTGCAGTTCACCCTCGCCGCCGATGCCGTCGACCCGGCGCGGGACGTTGTCCAGCTGGTCGATGCCCATGGACTGCGCGAGCCGGCGGGCCGGGTCGATGGTGAGGACGACGACCTTCCGGCCGCGCTCGGCCGCCCGTACGCCGAGGGCGGCGGCGGTCGTGGTCTTGCCGACACCGCCGGAGCCGCAGCAGACGATGATCCGGATGGCGGGGTCGTCGAGCAGCGCGTCGGTGTCCAGCCCGGGACGCTCCCGCGCGTCCGGATCCGGCCCCCGGCGCGTGTCCTGTCGCGCCGTCCCCGCCGTGGTCCGTGTCATGAATCCGCCTCTTCCCCTACGCCCTGCTTACGGAGCTCCGTGGCCAGGTCGTTCAGCGCGGCGAGGTCCACCCCGTCGCCGGCCAGCGGGAGCTCGGCCGTCGGCAGGCCGAGTCCGGCCAGTACGGCGCGCTGCTCGCGCTCCAGGCCGACGCGCTGGGCGTGTTCGGCGGCCTGTTCGATCAGGGGTCGTACGAGCGCGGCGGAACCGGTCACTCCGGCGCGGGTCAGCGTCTTGGCGATCTCCTTGCGCCGGCCGGTCGCGGCGGTGCGCAGGGTCTCCTCGTCGACCAGGTGCGGGCGCACCATGTTCACGATGACGTGGCCCACGGGGAGGTCGGCGGCGCGCAGTTCCGCGATCCCGTCTGCGGTCTCCTGGACCGGCATCTCCTCCAGGAGGGTCACCAGGTGGACCGCGGTCTGCGGGGACTTCAGAACCCGCATCACGGCCTGGGCCTGGTTGTGTATCGGGCCGATCCTGGCGAGCCCCGCGACCTCGTCGTTGACGTTGAGGAAGCGCGTGATGCGGCCGGTCGGCGGGGCGTCCATGATCACGTAGTCGTAGACGAACCGGCCCCGCTTGTCCTTGCGGCGGACGGCCTCGCACGCCTTACCGGTCAGCAGGACGTCCCGGACCCCGGGCGCGATGGTGGTGGCGAAGTCGATCGCGCCGAGCTTCTTGAGCGCCCGGCCCGCGCCGCCGAGCTTGTAGAACATCTGGAGGTAGTCGAGGAGTGCCTGCTCGGCGTCGATCGCCAGCGCGTGCACCTCACCGCCGCCGGGCGCGACGGCGATCCTGCGCTCCTCATAGGGAAGCGCCTCGGAACCGAAGAGCTGGGCGATGCCCTGTCTGCCCTCGACCTCGACGAGGAGGGTGCGCCTGCCCTCGGCCGCGAGGGCGAGCGCGAGGGCGGCGGCGACCGTGGTCTTACCGGTACCGCCCTTGCCGCTGACGACCTGGAACCTGCTCACGTATTCGAGCCTAACCAGTCCGGCCCCGGGCTACGCACGGGACCGTACGTGCCAGGCGTTACAGTCGGGCCCATGACCAAGTGGGAATACGCGACCGTGCCCCTTCTCGTGCACGCGACCAAGCAGATTCTGGACACCTGGGGCGAGGACGGCTGGGAGCTCGTCCAGGTCGTTCCCGGCCCGAACAACCCCGAGCAGCTCGTGGCCTACCTGAAGCGGGAGAAGGGCTAGTGGCGGGCGCTGTCGAGGCTCAGCTCGCCGAGCTCGGCCTGACCCTGCCCGCCGTCGTGCCGCCGCTGGCCTCGTACCAGCCGGCTGTGCAGTCCGGGGTGTACGTGTACACCTCGGGCCAGCTGCCGATGGTGGACGGCAAGCTCGCCGTCACCGGCAAGGTCGGCGCGGAGGTGACGCCGGACGAGGCGAAGGAGCTCGCCAAGACCTGCGCGCTCAACGCCCTGGCCGCCGTCAAGTCGGTCGCCGGTGACCTGGACCGGATCAAGCGCGTGGTGAAGGTCGTGGGCTTCGTCGCCTCCGCGTCCGACTTCACCGGCCAGCCCGCCGTGATCAACGGTGCGAGCGAGCTGCTGGGCGCGGTCCTGGGCGACAAGGGTGTGCACGCACGCAGCGCCGTGGGTGTCGCCGTGCTGCCACTGGACGCCCCGGTCGAGGTCGAGGTCCAGGTCGAGCTCGTCGACGCCTGAGCCGTACGCCTGAGCCGTATGCCCAATCTCTGTGCCCGGCCGGCGCGCCCGATCCGTACGCCTGAGCCGTACGCCTGATCAGTGCGGTCGCGCCGCGCCGTACGAAGCCCTTATCGACGTTCCTTTCCGATCCCGTCCGGTCCCGCGACCGGGCGGGATCGCGTGTGTACGGGGGCACGCGTGTGTGTACGGGGCATGTCGGGTCCCGTGCTGATCACCGGGTCCCTCGAACATCGGCGCGGTTCCGGATAGCCTCCGGCCATGTCCCAAGGTCAGTGGTACCCCCCGGAATGGCCCGACCGGATCCGGGCCCTCGCCGCCGGTGAGCTGACGGCCGTGGCACCCCGGCGGGCCGCCACCGTGATGCTGGTCCGCGATCCGGGAGCGGAGGGCGGCGCCGGCGGTCCTGTCGTGCACATGTTGCGCCGACGGACGTCCATGGCGTTCGCCGGCGGCGCGTACGCCTATCCGGGTGGCGGAGTCGATCCGCGCGACGACGACCGGCTGATCGGGTGGGCCGGGCCCTCCCTGGAGCACTGGGCCGCCCGGCTCGGCGTGACGACGGCCACCGAGGCGCAGGCCATCGTCTGCGCGGCGGTGCGCGAGACGTTCGAGGAGGCGGGCGTCCTGCTCGCCGGTCCGACCGCCGGGACGGTGGTCAGCGATACGACCGGGGCCGGGTGGGAGGCCGACCGCGAGGCGCTGGTCGCCCGCGACCTGTCCTTCGCGGAGTTCCTGGACCGGCGCGGGCTGCTGCTGCGCTCGGACCTGCTCGGCGCCTGGGCCCGCTGGATCACCCCGGAGTTCGAACCGAGGCGGTACGACACCTGGTTCTTCGTCGCCGCACTCCCCGAAGGGCAGCGCACCCGTGCCGTCTCCACCGAGGCGGACCGTACGGTGTGGATCGCCCCGGCCGAGGCGGCCCGCCGCTACGACCTGGGTGAGCTGCTGATGATGCCGCCCACCGTGTCGACGCTGCGGGCCCTGACGCCGTTCAGGACGGCCGCAGAGGCGCTCGGGGCAGCGGACGTCCAGGACATGACTCCCGTACTCGCGCAGGCCCGTCTGGAGGGGGATGAACTGGTGCTGAGCTGGCCGGGACACGACGAGTTCACCAAGCACGTACCCACGGAGCACACCCGGCACGTGCCCACCGCGGGCGAGAGCGGCGGTGCGGCATGAGCGACGCAGCCGCCCTCCCGGGACAGCCGCGCGGAGTCGTGGCCTCCGGGCCCGCGACCGCCCGCACGGTCAACGTCCTCGCGCCGAACCCGTCCGCGATGACGCTCGACGGCACGAACACCTGGATCGTCGCCGAGCCCGGCTCCGACCTGGCGGTCGTCATCGACCCCGGCCCGCTCGACGACGGACACCTGGGGGCCGTGATCGACGCGGTGGAGCGCTCCGGGCGGCGCGTGGCCCTCACCCTGCTCACGCACGGCCACCCCGACCACGCGGAGGGCGCGGGGCGGTTCGCCGAGCTGACGCGGACGAAGGTGCGGGCCCTGGACCCGGCGCTGCGGCTGGGGGACGAGGGCCTCGGGGCGGGTGATGTGATCACCACCGGCGGCCTGGAACTGCGCGTGGTCCCGACGCCGGGCCACACCGCCGACTCGCTCTCGTTCCATCTGCCCGCCGACCGGGCGGTGCTGACGGGCGACACGATCCTCGGCCGCGGTACGACGGTGGTCGCGCACCCGGACGGGCGGCTCGGCGACTACCTGGACTCGCTCCGGCGGCTGCGCTCGCTGACGGTGGACGACGGCGTGCACACGGTGCTGCCGGGCCACGGGCCGGTCCTGGAGGACGCGCAGGGGGTCGTGGAGTTCTACCTGGCCCACCGTGCGCACCGGCTGGCCCAGGTCGAGACGGCGGTGGAGGCGGGACACCGTACGCCGTCGGAGGTGGTGGCCCGGGTCTACGCCGACGTGGACCGCTCCCTGTGGCCGGCCGCCGAGCTGTCGGTACGGGCCCAGCTGGAGTACCTCGCCGGGCACGGACTCATCCAGGAGGTGTCCGACCACCTCTAGGGCCGCGTGAACGGACCAGGGCGTCGCGTGAACGCTTGAGGGCGCCCCGGGAACGCATGAGGAGCCGCCTGAACCCTTGAGGCGCCGCGTGAACGCTTGAGGCGCCGCGTGAACGTAAAGGCCGTAAGGGCGTAACGGCGTAACGGCCCTGCGGCGACCGGAGTACGTCCGGTCGCCGCGGAGCCCGTCGCGCACTCAGCTCACATCACCGGGTCAGCGCGAGCGCTTCGCCAGCCGCTCCACGTCCAGCAGGATGACCGCGCGGGCCTCCAGCCGCAGCCAGCCACGGCCCGCGAAGTCGGCGAGGGCCTTGTTGACCGTCTCACGGGAGGCGCCGACCAGCTGGGCCAGCTCCTCCTGCGTGAGGTCGTGGACGACGTGGATGCCTTCCTCCGACTGGACGCCGAAGCGGCGCGACAGGTCCAGCAGGGCACGGGCGACGCGGCCCGGCACATCGGAGAAGACCAGGTCGGACATCTGGTCGTTGGTCTTGCGCAAGCGCCGGGCGACCGCGCGCAGCAGCGCGGTGGCGACCTCGGGGCGGGCGTTGAGCCAGGGCTGCAGGTCGCCGTGGCCGAGGCCGAGGAGCTTCACCTCGGTCAGCGCGGAGGCGGTCGCCGTACGCGGGCCGGGGTCGAAGAGCGAGAGCTCGCCGATCAGCTCGCCGGGGCCGAGCACGGCCAGCATGTTCTCGCGCCCGTCGGGCGAAGTGCGGTGAAGCTTCACCTTGCCCTCGGTGACCACGTACAGGCGGTCACCCTGGTCGCCCTCGTGGAAAAGCGCGTCGCCGCGCGCGAGGGTCACCTCACTCATCGAGGCGCGGAGCTCCGCGGCCTGCTCGTCATCGAGCGCCGCGAAAAGCGGGGCGCGCCGCAGAACGTCGTCCACGAGTTCTCTCCTTGTCGGCCTGTTCAGGGAACCGTGGTCCCCATCATGCCGGACGGTAAAACAGTGCGATCAATCACAAACCAGTTTGACGCACCGGCGCGCCGGTCCCTATGGCAGGGGGCCGATCGGGGGTGGATACGCGGTGACCGGGGCGGTTGTCAGTGGCTGGCTCTAGGCTGGCCGGGTGTCCAGAATGCCGGGGAGTACACGGGCCGAGAGGGCTGATGGGGTGTCGGGGAAGCACGATTCCGCTGTGGGCGAACACTCCCCGAACAGCCCGGAGAGTGCCGCGAATGGCTCCTCCGGAGGGCCGGGGAAGCCGGTCCGGAAGTCGGCCAGGAGGTCCGCAGTGACATCGTCAGAGTCCGGAACGACACCCAAGGCGTCCACGCCCAGGAAGGGCCTGAAGGCCCCCAAGGTGCCCAAGGCCGAGTCGCGTCTGGCGCTGGTCCGCCGCGCCCGCCGGATCAACCGGGAGCTCGCCGAGGTCTATCCGTACGCCCACCCGGAGCTGGATTTCCGCAACCCCTTCGAGCTGCTCGTCGCCACGGTCCTCTCCGCCCAGACCACCGACCTGAGGGTCAACCAGACCACCCCCGCGCTCTTCGCCGCCTACCCGACGCCCGAGGACATGGCGGCGGCCGTCCCGGAGGAGATGGAGGAGCTGATCCGGCCGACCGGCTTCTTCCGGGCCAAGACCAAGTCCCTTCTCGGCCTCTCCGCCGCCCTGAGGGACGAATTCGGCGGTGAGGTCCCCGGGCGGCTGGACGACCTGGTCAAGCTGCCCGGCGTCGGCCGCAAGACCGCCAACGTCGTGCTGGGCAACGCCTTCGGTGTCCCCGGCATCACCGTGGACACGCACTTCGGCCGCCTGGTCCGGCGCTGGAAATGGACGGACGAGGAGGACCCGGTCAAGGTCGAGGCGGTGATCGCCGACATCTTCCCCAGGAGCGAGTGGACGATGCTCTCGCACCGGGTGATCTTCCACGGCCGCCGGATCTGCCACGCCCGCAAACCCGCCTGCGGCGCCTGCCCCATCGCCCCGCTCTGTCCTTCGTACGGTGAGGGCGAGACCGACCCGGAGAAGGCCAGGAAGCTCCTGAAGTACGAGATGGGCGGGTACCCGGGCCAGCGGCTCAGTCCGCCCGCCGACTTCCCGGGCAAGCCGGCTCCCGCGCTGGGAGCCGCATGAGGGTGCGCTCTGCCGTGCACCCCACCGAAGGACGACAGCCCTCCCGAGAACGGCGAAATGGCTCGGAACGAAATGGCCGACGACAGGCGTTGTGAAACAAGGGGGGTGCCGATGACGCATACGCACACACACGCAGACACCCGAGCGGCCGTCACCCGTGCGGCGACCAGCCGTGCGGCGGTCGACGTGACCACGGCGGGCCTGCCCGCCTGGCTCGACCCCGTGGTCCAGGCCGCGCGCAGCGTCCGGCCGCACCAGCTCAGCCGCTTCCTGCCCCCCGAGAGCGGGGCGGGCCGGCAGTCCGCCGTCCTGATCCTCTTCGGCGAGGGACCGCGCGGTCCCGAGCTGCTGCTGATGGAGCGCGCCGGCACCCTGCGCTCACATCCCGGGCAGCCCTCCTTCCCCGGCGGCTCCCTCGACCCCGAGGACGGCGACCAGGCCACCACGGGGCCGCTGCGGGCCGCGCTGCGCGAGGCCGAGGAGGAGACCGGTCTCGATCCCCGGGGGGTCCAGCTCTTCGGCGTACTGCCCCGGCTGTACATCCCCGTCAGCAGCTTCGTCGTCACACCCGTCCTCGGCTGGTGGCGTGCGCCCAGCCCGGTCGGCGTGGTCGATCCGGCCGAGACGGCACGGGTCTTCACCGTCCCCGTGGCGGATCTCACGGACCCGGCCAACCGGGCCACGGCCGTACATCCGAGCGGGCACAGCGGTCCGGCGTTCCTGGTCGAATCGGCGCTGGTCTGGGGGTTCACGGCCGGCGTGATCGACCGAATCCTGCACTACGCCGGCTGGGAACGCCCGTGGGACCGGGCGAGACAGGTGCCGCTCGACTGGCGCGCATGACACGCTGGCTGTCCTGCTGCGCTGTACCGGGCGGGCCCGGACCCCGTCACCCCCGACGGGCCAGGTGACGAAACTGCGAGGCTATAGACGGTGAACGTGCTGGACATCCTGCTGCTGCTCGCCGCCGTATGGTTCGCGGTCATCGGCTATCGACAGGGTTTCGTCGTCGGCATCCTGTCGGTGATCGGCTTCCTCGGCGGCGGTCTCATCGCCGTCTACCTCCTGCCGATCATCTGGGACCGGGCGACCGAGGGGGCCGAGGTATCCACCGCGACCGCCATCGGTGCGGTCGTCATCGTGATCATCTGCGCGTCGATCGGCCAGGCGTTCACCACCCACCTGGGCAACAAGCTCCGCCGGTACATCACGTGGTCGCCCGCCCGCGCGTTGGACGCCACCGGCGGCGCCCTGGTCAACGTGGTGGCCATGCTGCTGGTCGCCTGGCTGATCGCGCTGCCGCTGGCCCGCACCTCGCTGCCGACCCTCGGCAAGGAGGTCCGCGACTCCTCGGTCCTGCTCGGGATCTCCCGGGTGATGCCCCAACAGGCGCCGCCCTGGTTCCGGGACTTCTCCTCCGTCCTCGCGCAGAACGGCTTCCCGCAGGTCTTCAGCCCCTTCGACAACGAGCCGATCACCGAGGTCAAGCCCCCGGACCCGGCACTGGTGGGCAGCCCGGTCGCAGCCCGCGCCAAGAAGTCGATCGTCAAGGTCGTCGGTACGGCCCCGAGCTGCGGCAAGGTCCTCGAAGGCACCGGCTTCGTCTTCTCCGACCGCCGTGTGATGACCAACGCCCACGTCGTCGGCGGAGTCGAGGAGCCGACCGTCCAGATCGGCGGCGAGGGCCGGCTGTACGACGCCAAGGTCGTCCTCTACGACTGGCAGCGTGACATCGCGGTCCTGGACGTCCCCGACCTCCGGGCCAAGCCCCTGGAGTTCACCGACGCGAACGACGACGCGGAGAGCGGCGACAGCGCGATCGTCGCGGGCTTCCCGGAGAACGGCGCCTACGACGTGCGCTCCGCCCGGGTCCGCGCCCGTATCGACGCCAACGGCCCCGACATCTACCAGCGCGGCACCGTCCTGCGCGACGTCTACTCCCTCTATGCGACCGTGCGCCAGGGCAACTCGGGCGGCCCGCTGCTCACTCCGGACGGAAAGGTGTACGGAGTGGTGTTCGCCAAGTCGCTCGATGACCCGGACACGGGCTACGCGCTGACGGTCGACGAGATCAGCGAGGACATCGAGATCGGCCGCACGGCCAACCAGCAGGTGGACAGCCAGGGCTGCGCCCTCTGAACCCCGCCCTGGTGGGTGGAGCGGCGGAGGGAGGATCAGCTCTGGAGGTACCGGCTACGGAGGTATCAGCTGTGGAGGGATCGCTGCGGAGGATCGGCCTCGAAGGGTCAGCCGCGGGGGTGGCGCAGCCGCGCCGAGACCCAGCGGGCCCGGCGGCGGAGGATGCGCGGAATCCCGAGCCGGTGATGATGAAGGTCCTGCACACCGTGCACCCGGCCCAGGGGGCCGCCCCCCTCATGAGTGCTCGCACCCGCTGTCGCGGTGAAGCGGCGGTTGCGTGCTTCGTCAGTGAAGTCGTGCGTCCAGCCCATACCCCGACGTCTGCCCGTCACCCAAGGTCGGTAATCGTGCGCGAGTCAGCCAATTGGTCTATGCGGCAGGCACATGGCTGTTCGTCGGACAGGTGTGCGCCTGACGGGCGCGTGGCTACCGGTCGGGCTCAGGATCCTTGAGCCAGTTGATGAGTTCGGTGGAGAAGGCGATCGGGTCCTCCTCGTGGGGGAAGTGACCGAGACCGTCGAAAAGTCGCCACCGGTAGGGCGCTTCGACGTACTCCCCGGACCCCGCCGAACTCCGGGTGCGGACTGCCGGATCGAGCGATCCGTGCAGGTGCAGTGTCGGCACCCGGACGGGCCGCTTCATCCGCCGGTTGAACTGGACCCCGTCCGGACGCGCCATCGAACGGACCATCCAGCGGTACGGCTCGATCGAGCAGTGCGCCGTCGAGGGGATGCCCATGGCCCGCCGGTAGACGGCCAGGGTCTCCTCGTCGGGGAAGTCCGGGGTCCGGGGCCCGGCCCAGTCCGTGACCAGCCGGCCCACCAGCGCCGCGTCGTCCGCGACGAGCTGACGCTCCGGCAGCCAGGGACGCTGGAAACCCCAGATGTACGAGCCGGCCCGCGACTGTGCGACGTCGGAGAGCATCGAGGAGCGCCAGCGGCGGGGGTGAGGCATGGACGAGACGGCGAGCCGGCGCACCAGCTTGGGGCGCATCACGGCGGCCGTCCAGGCGAGGTAGCCGCCCAGATCGTGGCCGACCAGGGCCGCGTCCGGCTCACCGAGGGAACGGATCACCCCGGTGACGTCGAGCGCCAGGTTGGCGGGGTCGTAACCGCGCGGGGTGCGGTCGCTGCCGCCCACCCCGCGCAGGTCCATCGCGACAGCCCGGAAGCCCGCCTCGGCGAGCGCGGGCAGCTGGTGGCGCCAGGTCCACCAGAACTGCGGGAACCCGTGGAGGAGGAGGACCAGTGGCCCCTCGCCCATCTCCGCGATGTGGAACCGCGCACCGTTGGCCGCCACGTCGCGGTGGGTCCAGGGGCCGTCGAGCCGTACGGGGCCTCCGGTGCCGGCCGAGCTCGCCGAGCCCGCCGGACCGAATGCGCTGGAATCGGGAACCGTCATGTGGACGAGCGTGCCACAGCGGCGGCCTTGTCCTTACCGGGGAGGCTCTCGACGCCGGTACCCGCCGCGAGGCTGGAGCCGGAGCGCTTGAGGATCGCGTCGGCCTCGATGGCCGGGCGGGGGTGCGGCTTCGCGTTCTGCAGGACGGAGGCGGTCCGCTTGGCGGAAGCGATGGACTTCTCCGGCGGCTTGATCTTCTTGAACTTACGCCAGCCGATCAGCCCGATGAGGGCGGCCAGAAGGATGAACGCGCCCGCCACGATCAGGAACGACCACGCCAGGCCCAGGCCCAGGTTGTGGATCCCGTACGCGGCCGCGAAGCTCAGCATCGGCATCGTGAACAGCAGCAGCACACCCGCGGTGGCGAAGGCCGCGCTACCGATCGCCCCGCGCTTGACGTCCTGGCGCACCTCCGCCTTCGCCAGGGCGATCTCGTCGTGCACCAGCGCGGACATCTCGGCCGTCGCCGCGGCGACCAGCTGCCCGATGCTGCGGTCCGCGCTGCCCACATAGTTGCCGGGGTCGCTCATCCCTGACTCCCTCTCCGTCTTCGACACGTCCGATGTCAGATCATGCCGGACCGTCCGGCTTGTTGCGCGCTGCCCCCGCCCGTTCGGCGCGACGGCGGTGCTCGGCCGCCTTTGCCTCATGAATCGCGGCCATCCGCAGGTGGTACCCCGGATCGTCCTCTTCATAGACGTCGGGCACCCCGGAACCGTCCTCGTCCCGCTCCTCGGCCTCGTACAGCTCCCGGTATCTCCGTACCCGGAGTTTCAGCAGTACACCGGAGAGTACGGCCGCGATCAGGGACCCGAGCAGTACGGCGGCCTTGATCTCGTTGACCGTGTCCGCGTCACCCGCGAAGGACAACTCGCCGATGAGCAGCGAGACGGTGAACCCGATGCCGGCGAGCGAGGCGAGGGCGAAGACATCCGCCCAGGCCAGGTCCTTGTTCAGTTCCGCCTTGGTGAAGCGGGCGGCGAGGTAGGTACCGGCGAAGATTCCGGCGGTCTTGCCGACGACGAGCCCGAGGACCACGCCGAGGGTCTCGGGCCGGGTGACGACGCCCGCCAGCGCCCCGCCCTTGAGGGAGACCCCGGCGGAGAAGAGGGCGAACAGCGGAACGGCGACGCCGGCGGAGAGCGGCCGGACCAGGTGCTCGATGTGCTCACCAGGGGAGTGCGCCTCGCCCTCGCGCCGGGTGCAGCGCAGCATCAGCCCCATGGCGACACCGGCGATGGTGGCGTGGACACCGCTGTTGTACATCAGGCCCCAGATGACCAGGGCGAGCGGTACGTAGACGTACCAGCCCCGGACGCCGAAGCGGAGCAGCAGATGGAAGAACGCCAGGCCGAGGGCGGCCGCGCCGAGCGCCAGGAAGGCGAGGTCCTCGGTGAAGAACACCGCGATGATCAGGATGGCGAAGAGGTCGTCGACGACGGCGAGTGTGAGCAGGAAGGCCCGCAGGGCGGAAGGCAGCGAGGTGCCGATCACCGCGAGGACGGCGAGCGCGAAGGCGATGTCGGTGGCCGTGGGCACGGCCCAGCCGGCCAGGGAACCGCCGCCCACGACATTGGTGAGCGTGTAGACGAGCGCGGGCACCGCCATGCCGCACAGGGCCGCCACGATCGGGAGGGCGGCGGCCCGGGGGTCGCGGAGCTGGCCCGCGACCAGTTCCCGCTTGAGTTCGGCGCCGACGACGAAGAAGAAGACCGCCAGGAGCCCGTCCGCCGCCCAGTGCGCCACGGAGAGGTCCAGGCCGAGGGAGGCGGGGCCGAAGTGGAAGCCGCTGACGTCCGCGTACGAGCCGCCGAAGGTGTTCGCCCAGATCAGGGCGGTGACGGCGGCGGCCAGCAGGAGCACGCCGCCGACGGTTTCGGTGCGGAGCGCGTCCGCCACGTAGGTGCGCTCGGGGAGGGAGAGCCTGCCGAGCAGGGTGCGCCCGGGCGGTGTGGGGGTGGGCGGGGCAGGGGTGGGTGGGGCCACGAGGGGGAACCTCCGGGTGGGGATCGGCATGATGCCATGGCTGATGACCGTGCCGACCAGACTTCCCGGCGCCCCTGTGAAGTTTTTTCGAGCCACTACGGCGGTGTCGTGCCGCTCCGGCGTCACCGGCGGCACGTCCTTCACTGTACGGGAGCGCCGATGGGCATCCGGCGCGTCGCCGGATGCCCATCGGAGCCGTACAGAAAGCTTTTCTCAGTCCTCGGAGGAGGAGGACGGCAGCTGGGTGGTGATCAGGTCCATCACCGAGGAGTCGGTGAGCGTGGTGACATCGCCCAGCTCGCGGTTCTCCGCGACATCGCGCAGCAGGCGTCGCATGATCTTGCCGGACCGGGTCTTGGGCAGCTCGGCCACCGGCAGCACCCGCTTGGGTTTGGCGATCGGGCCGAGCGTCGCCCCGACGTGGTTGCGCAGCTCCGCGACGAGCTCGTCGGAGGTGGTCGCGCTGGAGCGCAGGATCACGAACGCGACGATGGCCTGGCCGGTCGTCTCGTCGTTCGCCCCGACCACGGCCGCCTCGGCGACCGCCGGGTGGGAGACGAGAGCCGACTCGACCTCGGTGGTGGAGATGTTGTGACCCGACACGAGCATGACGTCGTCGACCCGGCCGAGCAGCCAGACATCGCCGTCCTGGTCCTTCTTCGCACCGTCGCCCGCGAAGTACTTGCCTGCGAAACGCGACCAGTAGGTGTCGAGGAACCGCTGGTCGTCGCCCCAGATGGTGCGGAGCATGGAGGGCCACGGCTCGGTGAGGACGAGGTAGCCGCCCCCGCCGTCGGGCACCTCGTTCGCCTCGTCGTCCACGACGGTGGCGGCGATGCCCGGCAAGGCGCGCTGGGCGCTTCCCGGCTTGGTCTCGGTCACGCCCGGCAGCGGCGAGATCATCATCGCGCCGGTCTCGGTCTGCCACCAGGTGTCCACGATCGGGCACTTGTCGGCGCCGATGTTCTTGCGGTACCACATCCACGCCTCGGGGTTGATCGGCTCACCGACCGAACCGAGGACCCGGAGGCTGCTCAAATCGAACTTGGCGGGGATGTCGTCGCCCCACTTCATGAACGTACGGATCGCGGTCGGCGCGGTGTAGAGGATCGTGACGCCGTACTTCTGGACGATCTCCCAGAAGCGGCCCTGGTGCGGGGTGTCGGGAGTGCCCTCGTACATGACCTGGGTCGCGCCGTTGGCCAGCGGGCCGTAGACGATGTACGAGTGCCCGGTCACCCAGCCGACGTCGGCCGTGCACCAGTAGACGTCGCTCGCAGGCTTGAGGTCGAAGACCGCGTGGTGGGTGTAGGCCGCTTGGGTGAGGTAGCCGCCGGAGGTGTGCAGGATGCCCTTCGGCTTCCCGGTGGTGCCCGAGGTGTAGAGGATGAAGAGCGGCTGCTCGGCCTCGAAGGCCTCGGGGGTGTGCTCGGCGGACTGCCGGGCGGTGATCTCGTGCCACCAGACGTCGCGGCCCTCGGTCCAGGCGGTGTCCTGACCGGTGCGGCGGACCACGAGGACGTGCTCGACGCTCTGGATACGGGAGACGGCGTCGTCGACCGCGGGCTTGAGCGCGGAGGGCTTGCCCCGGCGGTAGCCGCCGTCGGCCGTGATGACGACTTTGGCGTCCGCGTCCTGGATACGGGTGGCGATGGCGTCGGCGGAGAAGCCGCCGAAGACCACCGAGTGCGTGGCGCCGATGCGGGCGCAGGCCAGCATCGCTACGGCGGCCTCGGGGATCATCGGCAGATAGACGGCGACCCGGTCGCCCTTGCCGACGCCCAGTTCGGTCAGCGCGTTGGCGGCGCGGGAGACCTCGTCCTTCAGCTCCGCGTAGGTGATGGCGCGGCTGTCGCCGGGCTCGCCCTCGAAGTGGATGGCGACCCGGTCGCCGTTGCCCGCCTCGACATGGCGGTCCACGCAGTTGTACGCGACGTTCAGCTTGCCGTCCGCGAACCATTTGGCGAAGGGCGGGTTGCTCCAGTCGAGGGTCTCGGTCGGCTCGGTGGCCCACGTCAGGCGGCGGGCCTGCTCGGCCCAGAAGCCCAGCCGGTCCGCCTCGGCCTGCTCGTACGCCTCTGCGGTGACGTTGGCGTTGGCGGCCAGCTCGGCAGGCGGAGCGAACTTCCGCTCTTCCCGAAGCAGGTTGGCCAGGCTCTCGTTGCTCACGACTTCTCCCAGTCCCAGGGTGTCCGTTGTGTCCCGGGGCATAGCTCATCAGGCGCGGGGCCGGGTGATAAGTGTCTGCCGGGAATTGGTTTAGACCTGTGTCTTCGTATATGGAAGCATGATCCCGCTCCGCTGGTCAGGACGGCTCCACGGCGCGTGGCGCAAAGTCGCCCTGCCGTTCGACGCTGTCCCGTAAGGCTCTTTTTCCCGCTGTCGGACTTCCAGCCGTCAGGCTGCCCACCGTCAGGCTGCCCACCGTCAGGTTTCCTGCCGTACGGCGCGGGCGGGTCATCAGGTCTCACGGATCCGGGGGCCGACCGGTTCAGACGCCGGTGCGCTCCAGCTCTCCCGTGCCGACCCGGTCGAAGACCTCGTCGCGGTCCGCCGCCGAGCCCGCCCCTTCGGTCAGCAGATACGCCTGGGCCTCCCCGACGTGGAAGTACATGCCGTACAACTGGAGTGTCCCGTCGGTGAGCCGCCGGGCCACCGCCTCGTGTGCCCGCAAGTGCTCCAACTGCTGGACCACATTGGTGAGGCAGAGCCGCTTGACCTCGTCGGCGGGCAGCCGACCGGAGATCTGCGCCCGGGAGTGGCGGCGCGAGGCCATCCGCTCCAGGCTCGGCAGGCCGTGGCGCAGCCAGCGCCACAGGGGGGTCCGCGGCCTCTCCGGACCGGACGCCGGCTCGCCCTTGAGCAGCGCCTGCATGGCACCGCAGCCGGAGTGCCCGCAGACGGTGATGGATTCGACCCGCAGCACCTCCACCGCGTACTCGATCGCCGCGGCCACCGAGTGGTCGCCGCCCTCGGCCTCAGCGGTGCCCGGCGGGGGCACGAGGTTGCCGACGTTGCGCACGGTGAAGAGGTCGCCCGGTCCGCTGGAGGTGATCATGCTGGTGACCAGCCGGGAGTCGGCGCAGGTGATGAAGAGCTGCGAGGGGGTCTGGCCCTCGGCGGCGAGCCGGGCGAGCTCGTCGCGGACCAGGGGTGCCGTACACCGCTGGAACGAACTCAGGCCGCTCAGCAGCCGGTCGGCGCCGGTCTTGCGGCCGGTCTCCGATGCGGGGGAGGTGCCCCCACTGCCGTCGGGGTGCGGGCCGGTGGTGGCCGCGCTGTCCGTGGGGCGGGTGAGACGGTCGTGGCAGTGGTGGTTGCGCCACGGGGTCCAGGGTCGGCAGCAGGAGTGGGCCGCGGCGGGCGGCTCGGCGATGCGGCTGCCGGATCGGCCGGTGAAGGCGATCCGGCCCCCTTGGGCGAGCTGGGCGCCGCGCCAGGTCCGGATCGCCTCGTAGGCGGCGTGGTCCATGAAGAACCCGTCCAGTTCGACGGTGACGTCGGCCCCCGGCGGCAGCTGCCCGAGCGCCCGGGTGAGCCGTGGCACCGCCAGGAAGGTCAACTGGCCGTGCACGGTCACCACATGACGCCCGTCCTGCTCGGCCACGATGACCTTCGTCCGGCCCAGCCGGTGCAGCGAGACGACCACCGCGACGGCCACCCCGAGCGCGACACCGGCCAGCGCCCCGAAGGCGAGAACACCGGCGACCGTGGCCGCGTAGACGGGGAACTCCCGGTGCTGATGGACGTTACGGATGTGCGCGAAACTCACCATCTGGACCCCGACCACCATCACCAGGGCGGCGAGTGCGGCCACCGGAATCCACTCGAACACGGTGACCAGCAGGCCCGCCGCGAGGAGCACCCAGACCCCGTGCAGCACGGCGGAGGCGCGACCGGTCGCCCCGGCCCGCACATTGGCCGCGCCTCGCACCACGCCCCCGGCCACCGGCAGCCCGCCCAGTAGCCCGGAGAGCGTGTTGGCGACCCCTTGGCCGCGCAACTCGCGGTCCAGGTCGGAGCGGTGAGTCGGGCCGGTGGTGGGGGAAGCGGGGGTCGCGGCGGTCATCGGGGGAGCCGTGGCGAGGGCGGTGCTCGCCGGGAGGTTCTCCTCGTCCGTGGCGGCGAAGCCGCTCAGGGGGGAGGGCAGCGGATCCGGCCCTCCGGTGCGGTCGGCGGCCAGCTTGTCCACGGCCACCGCCGCGAGCAGTGATTCCAGGCTGGCCACCAGCAGCACGGTGAGCACCGCGGTGGCCAGGGCGAGAACGGGTCCCTGGGGCAGCTCCGGCAAGGCGTGCGACCGCCAGGACGGCAGGTCGACCCGGGCGAGGCCGGGCACCGCCACCGCCGCCACCGCGGTCGAGATCACCACCGAGGCGAGCGCGGCCGGGATTCTCCGTACCGCCTTGCCGACCCGTCCCGGCAACCGGGGCCACGCCAGCAGGACGGCGATGGTCAGCGCGCCGATGAGCGGGGCCGCCGTGCTGATCCCGGCCAGCTGCTCCGGCAGGGCAAGGGCGTTGGCCACCACGGAACTCTGGGGCGACCCGCCCAGCATGATGTGCAGCTGGGCGAGGGCGATGGCCACACCGATGCCGGCGAGCGTCCCGCGCACGATCGCCGGGCTGACGGCGAGCGCGTTACGCGCGGCTCTCAGGCTGCCGAGGAGAATCTGGAGCAGCCCGGCGCCGACGGTGATGGCGCAGGTGGTGCGCCATCCGTAGACCTGGATCAACTCGGCCGTGACGACGGTCAGTCCGGCGGAAGGGCCACTGACCTGGAGCGGTGTGCCGCCGAACAGTCCGGCGGCGATACCGCCGACGGCCGCGGCCACCAGCCCGGCCTCCAGCGGGGCACCCACGGCGAGGGCGAGGCCGAGCGACATCGGGACGGCGATGAGGAAGACGGTGATCGAGGCGGACACGTCCGCGCCCGCGATCCGCAGACGGCGGTCGCCGGGCGGCGGTGGGCTGTGGGGGCTCTTCATTCCCGAGACGCGGATCAGGGGCGAACGGCGGGATGTGCGGTCAGGGCGAGTGGGGGTGCAGGCGGACATGTTCCCGTCTCCTCCAGAGGCAGCGCGGTCGCAAGGACGCAAGGGGCGCGGCCGTGAGTCACGGCGTGCAGCGGCGGGATTTATAAACTCTCGGTAAATGAATGGTAATGGAGAGTAAAGATTGGTGTCTAGCATTCGCGGCATTTAGGGCAGTGCATCACCCATTCAAGTGAATAAGCAGCTTTTCATTCGGCCTGTCGTCCTTCTCCCCTCAGGGTCGCGTGCGAGTTTGGCCGCGCCGTGTCGGCACTCAACGCAAATAACCTGCAAGGAAGAGGTGGGCGGATGATGGCCGCCACGAAGAGGATCGCCTTGGGCGTCATGACCACCGCGCTGGCCGCCGTACTCGCGGGCTGTTCGGGTGCGGGATCCGGGGGCTCCGCGCCCGGTGGGGCCGGTGCGGACGCGGAGAAGGGGGCTCACGGCGCGAAGGAGAACGCTCCGCAGGCCGCCCCGAAGAACGCCGTGAAGCTCATCGGGGACGGTTCCACCGCCTTCACCGGCCCCCAGCCCAAGATGCCGGCCGCCCAGCGCCTGGCTCCCGGCCGGAAGCCCCCGCAGTTCGTGGTGTTCTCCTGGGACGGTGCCGGAGAGGACAGCCAGAAGCTCTTCTCGCACTTCCGTGGCGTCGCCAAGAAGTACAACGCCACCATGACGTACTTCCTCAGCGGTGTGTATCTGCTGCCTGAGGAGAAACGTTCCCTCTATGCTCCGCCGCAGCACTCGGTGGGCCGTTCCGACATCGGCTTCAACGACACCGAGGGCATCCGCGACACCCTGGCCGAAGTGCGCGCCGCCTGGAAGGACGGCAACGAGATCGGCACCCACTTCAACGGCCACTTCTGCGGCCCGGACGGCGGTGTGGGGACCTGGTCCGTCGAGGAGTGGAAGAGCGAGATCAACCAGGCGAAAGCTTTCATCAAGAACTGGAAGACCAACGCCCCGAAGCTGAAGGGCGAGGCCCCGCTGCCCTTCGATTACGACCAGGAGCTGATCGGCGCCCGCACCCCCTGCCTCGAGGGCCAGAAGAACATGGTCGCCGCGGCCCGGAACATGGGCTTCCGCTACGACTCCAGCGGTGTCGGCAACCAGGTCTGGCCCAAGAGGAAGGGCGGCGTCTGGGACATCCCGCTCCAACTCGTCCCGATGCCCGGCCGCGCCTTCGAGACCCTCTCCATGGACTACAACTTCATGGTCAACCAGTCCGGTACGACGACGCAGGGCGACCCCTCCCAGCATGAGTACTGGGGCAACCAGATGCGCGACGGCCTGCTTCAGGCCTTCGACCGCTCGTACAAGGGCAACCGGGCGCCGCTGATCATCGGCAACCACTTCGAGTCCTGGAACGGCGGCACCTACATGCGCGCCATCGAGGAGACCATGGCGAAGGTGTGCACCAAGGAGGGTGTGCGATGCGTGTCCTTCCGCCAGCTCGTGGACTGGCTGGACGCGCAGGACCCGCGGGCGCTGGCCAAGCTCGCCACGCTCGGCGTCGGTGAGGCACCCAAGGAGGGCTGGAAGACCTACCTCGGCGCCGGGGCCGCCGCAGCCCCGAAGGCGGAGAAGGGCAAGGCGGCCGGCCCGGTGGCCGCAGAGCCGGCGGGCCGGAACGCCGGCTGAGTACCCCGGGGCCCGTTCCCGTCCTCTCGGTCACCCGGGCCTCGCCCGTCACCTGTGCCATCCGCCCGGTCGCCCCGGCCCACAGGTGCCGGGGCGACCGGGCGGATGGGTCTTCGAGTCAGGCGGGTGCGGGGACGGCCGCGCGCCCCTCACCGAGCACGAAGGCGGGGTCGACCTGGGCGGCCAGGTCGGCGCCCGTCTTCTCGTTACCCCAGCTCTCCGCGTTCTTCAGGTGGAAGTGCACCATCTGCCGGGTGTAGCGCTCCCAGTCGCGCAGCTCGTACGAGTCCTCGGCGGCGTCCTGGAGGGCCTGCAGGGCCATCCGGTTGTCCGCCTCCAGCAGCTCGAACCGGGATGGCCGCCCCTTCTCCATGGACCGCACCCAGTCGGAGTGACCCACCCCCACCAGCAGGTCGTCCCCGACCTCCGCGCGCAGGAAGGCCAGGTCGTCCGGGCCCTGCACCTTGTTGCCGACGACCTTCAGCGCGACGCCGAAATCCCGTGCGTACTCCTTGTACTGGCGGTACACCGACACCCCCTTGCGGGTCGGCTCCGCGACGAGGAAGGTCATGTCGAAGCGTGTGAACATCCCCGAGGCGAACGAGTCCGACCCTGCCGTCATGTCCACCACGACGTACTCGTCCGGGCCGTCGACCAGGTGGTTGAGGCAGAGCTCGACGGCCCCGACCTTGGAGTGGTAGCAGGCCACCCCGAGATCGGACTCCGTGAACGGGCCGGTGGCCATCAGCCGGATGTCCCCGTCGTCGAGCCGGACCGCACGCGCGCAGGCCTCGAAGATCGGGTTGTCCTCGCGGACCCGCAGCAGCCGTGAGCCCTCGCCGGGCGGAGTCGTCTTGATCATCGTCTCGGCGGAGGCGATACGGGGGTTGGTGCCGCGCAGGTAGTCCTTGATGAGGGGGAGGTGTGCACCCATGGCGGGCAGCGCGGCGGCCTCCGTCTCGTCGAGGCCGAGGGCGGCCCCCAGATGCTGGTTGATGTCGGCGTCGACGGCGATGACGTGGGCTTCATTGGCGGCGAGGTGGCGGATGAAGAGCGAGGACAGCGTGGTCTTTCCGCTGCCGCCCTTCCCGACGAAAGCGATCTTCATGTTCACCTAGGGTAGCGGGTCGATGGCGCTGTGCTGTCGATGTTCGTGAAGATGGCCACGTGAGGCCAGTCCCGCTATGGGGGGCGCGTAGCCTCGCTACTTATGAGTACGACTGCCTCAGACCCGCTCGCCGCGCTCGGCGCTCTGCCCGGAGTGCCCGAAGCCGTGGACTCCGTACGCAAGGCCGTCGACCGGGTCTACGGTCACCGCGTCATGCGCCGCCGCAGCAACGAGGTCACGGCCGAAGCCGCGCTGCGGGGCTCCCGCGGATCGGCGGCGCTCGCCGGGGCCGACTGGAACCTGGAGGAGGTGCGCCGACGCACCGACTTCAGCGGTGAGGACGAAGCGCGCACGGTCGGAGCCGCGCTGCGGCTCACCGCCGAGGCCGGCCAACTGCTCTCCATCTGGCGGCAGTCGCCGCTGCGCGTGCTGGCCCGACTGCACCTGGTGGCGGCCGGCGGGGCCGCGCCCGACGACGCGGTCGGGCGCCCGCGACTGGCCGGTGAGTCCGTGGACGAACCACTGATCGAAGCGCCGCTCCCCGGCGCCGACGAGGTGGCCGGACGGCTGGAGGGGCTGTCCCGGCTGATCATCGCCGGCAGCGCGGCCCCTGCCCTGGTGACAGCCGCGGCGGTGCACGGCGAACTGCTGGCGCTGCGCCCCTTCGGCTCGCACAACGGCCTGGTGGCGCGGACCGCCGAGCGCATCGTGCTGATCGGCAGTGGACTGGACCCGAAGTCCATCTGCCCCGCCGAGGTGGGCCATGCGGAGCAGGGCCGGGCCGCGTACGTCGCGGCGTCCGAGGGCTATACGACCGGAACTCCGGAAGGCATGGCCGCCTGGATCGCCCACTGCGGACGCTCGGTCGAGCTGGGAGTGCGCGAGTCGACGGCGGTCTGCGAAGCCCTGCAGCGCGGCGCGGCGTAGGCGGCGTTCGGGCGGGGGCCTTGAGCTTCAGGCGCCGGCAAGGGAAAAGGGGTGCGGCGGTACCGAAGTGCGGTACCGCCGCTGGCACGTCCGCCCAGTTACCAAGCGTCCTCGTAAATTGCCCATCAGGTCGGGTACTTTGCCCGTCACCTGGTGCGGCTGGCCCGTAATCGACGGGTCGACGTCGCGTGGGTGCTCGGCATTCGCGCTCGGTCCGTGGGGCCGTCACAGCGTTACAGGTCATCCTCGCGGATGTCCTTGGTCTCGCGGGCCGTTGAGTCCTTTGTACTCCAGGACCGGGGTAAGGGAAAGCCCTGGCCCCACTTCTTTACTTTTAGGTTCAATCAAGGGCGAATCGGGCGTCTTTCCGGCGCCCGACTGTCTGTTCCCGGCGGCGCAGGGTTCCAAGCGGCGCAAGGTTCCAAGCGGCGGAGCGTTCCAGGCTGACGGCCGGGTGTCCGCTCAGCCGGGCAGTGCCGCGCCGGCCGTACGGCGGCGGCTGGCGTACCAGACGAGTCCCGCGGTGACGGCCGCGGCGCCGACCGCTGCGGCGGCCACGATCGCCGGACGGGGCGGCATCGCGAAGGCGGGCAGTCGCTGCTTCAGCCGGACCGGGCGGTTGAAGACGAGAATCGGCCACTCGCGAAGGGTCGCTTCGCGGCGCAGCGCACGGTCGGGGTTGACCGCGTGCGGGTGGCCGACCGCTTCCAGCATCGGTACGTCGGTGGCCGAGTCGCTGTAGGCGTAGCAGCGCGAAAGGTCGTACCCCTCGGAGGCGGCGAGCGCCCTCACCGCCTCGGCTTTGGTCGGCCCGTAGGCGTAGTACTCGATCTCTCCTGTGAAGCAGCCGTCGTCGCCGACGACCATGCGCGTGGCGACGACACGGTCGGCGCCCAACAGCTCGCCGATCGGTTCGACGACCTCCGCGCCGGATGTCGAGACGATGACCACGTCGCGGCCCGCTGTGTGGTGTTCCTCGATGAGGGTGGCCGCCTCGTCGTAGATGATCGGGTCGATCAGGTCGTGCAGGGTCTCGGCGACGATCTCCTTGACCTGCTGGACGTTCCATCCCTTGCAGAGGGCGGAGAGGTATGCACGCATCTTCTCCATCTGCTCGTGATCGGCGCCCCCGGCCAGGAACACGAACTGTGTGTACGCGGTGCGCAGTACGGCGCGGCGGTTGATCAGTCCGCCCTGGTAGAAGGACTTGCTGAAGGTCAGCGTCGAAGACTTCGCAATGACCGTCTTGTCCAGGTCAAAGAAGGCTGCTGTGCGCGGCGAGAAGCAGTTTTCCACAACGCTGAGCATAGGGGGCCGCCATTCGGCGTAAAATCCGGTGCGTGGGTTTGCCTGAGAAGGCCCTCGGGTACACCATGGAAGTCACGGATCGTTCGCGACCGTGCTAACCCCGGTCCGGCTCCTCCCCCCCCGAGTCGGCCGTGGGGACGACCCCCGCTCTCCCCCCCGGCGGGGGTCGTCGCATGTCCGGATGGATTTCTGCCTCTCGGGCCCAGCGCTCCCCTCCCTCCCGGCCCCGCCGGCCCGCTCGTGCGAGGCGTCGACGCGCGTCTCGTCTCGTCACAGTCTGTAGCAGCGAGGCTGCGCTCCGGAAGTCGCTGGTTCGGGTGACGGAGATATTCACATTGCCGAAGTTGTCCACAGTTTTCGAGCAAGATCCACAAGATTTTCCGTGGTGCTGCACGGTGATTCCTCCCACGAAGTCCGTGGGTACCGGAATCGCGCATCTCGGAACGCTCCGAGACCGCCGCGAACCGCACTGAAGGGGCAGCGAGAAGGGGGCGGAGATCGTGGCTGGATCCCTCACACGAGAAGGGACGGCGGTCGCCGAAGGGCGACGCGGCGGACCGCTGATCGTGACGGAAGACGTGGAGTTGCTCGATGATCTGCTGCGGCTCTGTGCCGCGGCAGGGGCGGAGCCGGAGGTTCACCATGAGCCGCCCGGGCGGCGGGGCGGCTGGGAGCAGGCTCCGATGGTCCTGGTGGGCGACGACGCGGCCGCACGGTGCCGCGGTGCCGCCCGCAGGCGGGGGGTGATGCTGGTCGGTCGGGACCAGGACGACCCGGAGGTCTGGCGGCGTGCGGTCGAGATCGGCGCGGAATACGTGCTGCGGCTGCCGGATTCGGAGGGCTGGCTCGTCGATCAGATCGCCAACGCGGCCGAAGGCGTCGGACGGCCGGCACTCACCGTCGGTGTGATCGGCGGACGGGGCGGCTCCGGCGCGTCGACGCTGGCCTGCGCCCTCGCCGTCAGCGCCGCGAGGTCCGGCCGGCGGACGATACTGATCGACGCGGACCCCCTGGGCGGAGGCATCGACGTCCTGCTCGGCGGGGAACGGGCCGAGGGTATGCGGTGGCCGGATTTCGCCCATTCGAAGGGTCGTCTCGGTGGCGGGGCCCTGGAGGACTCCCTGCCCGCGCTCCACGGACTGCGGGTGCTGAGCTGGGGCCGCGAAGACGAGGTGGCCATCGCGCCACAGGCCGTGCAGGCGGTCCTGGCGGCCGCACGCAGGCTCGGCGGCGTGGTGGTCGTGGACCTGCCGCGCCGGGTGGACGAGGGCGTCGCGGAAGCCCTTGCCCAGCTCGACCTCGGTCTGCTCGTGGTGCCGGGCGAGCTGCGGGCGGTCGCGGCGGCCAAGCGCGTCGCGTCGACGGCCCGCATGGTGCTGGACGACCTGCGCGTGGTGGCCCGCGGGCCGTATGCGGCAGGTCTGGACGAGCGCTGGGTCGCCCGGGCCATCGGGCTGCCGCTCGTCGGTGAACTGCCCGTGGAGCCCGGCCTCCTGGCCGCCCAGGACGACGGAACGCCGCCCGGCGGCAACGCCCGCAGCCCGCTGGCCCGCTTCTGCGCGGAGTTCTGGGAGCAGGTGGCGTCGGCAGCGGGGGAGCCCGGCCCCGCCCCGGCTCCGGCCGGGGGAGGCACGCCATGACCGATGCGCTGCTCGACGCCGTGCGTCAACGATTGGCGCGCAGCGGTGACGCGCCCACACCTGCTGGAGTGGCCGCCGCGCTTCGGGCTCAGGGGCGTTTGCTGGGCGATGCGGAGGTGCTCGGGGCCGCAGCCGAGCTGCGCGGCGAGCTGGTCGGGACCGGCGCACTGGAGCCGCTGCTCGCGGATCCCGAGGTGACCGACGTGCTGGTGTCCGCGCCCGACCGGGTGTGGGTGGACCGGGGCGGCGGTCTCCAGTTGACGGGGGTCACCTTCCCCGACGCCGTGGCGGTGCGGAGGTTGGCCCAGCGGCTCGCCGCGGTCGCGGGCAGGCGGCTGGACGATGCCCGGCCGTGGGTGGACGCACGGTTGCCGGACGGGACGCGGATGCACGCCGTGCTGCCGCCGGTCTCCGTCGGCTCGACCTGCCTCTCCCTGCGGGTGGTGCGCCCCCGGGCCTTCTCCCTGGCGGAGCTGGTGGCGGCCGGGACGGTGCCACCGGGCGGCGACCGGATTCTGCGGGCCATGGTGGAGGCCCGTCTCTCCTATCTGATCAGTGGCGGCACGGGCGCGGGCAAGACGACCCTTCTGGCCAGCCTGCTGGGCGCCGTCGGTGCGGACGAACGGATCGTGCTCGCCGAGGACTCCGCCGAACTGCGTCCCGACCACCCCCATGTGGTGCGTCTGGAGTCCCGCCCCGCCAACCAGGAGGGCGCGGGCCGTGTGACTCTGCGCGACCTGGTGCGCCAGGCACTGCGGATGCGCCCCGACCGGCTGGTGGTGGGTGAGGTCCGGGGCGTCGAAGTGACGGAACTGCTGGCCGCTTTGAACACCGGACACGAAGGAGGATGCGGCACCGTCCACGCGAACGCGGCCGAGCACGTGCCCGCCCGGCTGGAGGCCTTGGGGACCGCGGCGGGCCTGGACCGGACCGCTCTGCACAGCCAGTTGGCGGCCGCGCTGTCGGTGGTCGTCCATCTCGTGCGGGACCGGGCCGGGCGGCGGCGGATCGCCGATGTGCACGTCCTGGAGCGGGACGCTGCCGGTCTGGTGTTCACGGTGCCCGCTCTGAGCTGGGGCGCCGACGGGTTCGTCCCGGAGCGGGGCTGGGAGCGGCTGGAGTCGCTGATCGGGGGTGCGCTGTGACGGGAGGAGCCGCGGACTACGCGGTGCATGCGGTGGCCCTCTGCGCGGGTTCGGCGGTGTGGCTGGCCGCGACGAGGGACCCCGGGGCTCGACGGGCGCGGGTCCTGTTCGTGGACGGGCCGGTCGAGCCGTGGCGGACGTGGCGTGCGTGGCCGCGTCTGCTCAAGGCCCGGCAGCTGGCCGTGGAGCGGCGCGAGTGGTGGTGCGTTCCGGTGGCGGTGTTGCTTGCCGTGCTCGGTGCGTCGGTGCTGCCGCTGATCGCCGGAGCTGTGGCGGTGCCCTTGGTACGGAAGTGGGTGCGCGACCGTACCCGGCGCCGGCAGCGGGAACGGGCCGGGGATACGGTGGCGGCGCTCTGCGGGGCCGTGGTCGGGGAGCTGCGCGCCGGTCAGGAGCCGGGCCAGGCCCTGCTGGCCGGGCTGCGGGAGTGCGCGGCGGACGGGGAGCCGCGGGTCGGGGGCGGCCCGGGTGGTGGTGCGTGGCTGGGGGACGCGGAGTCCGCTGTGCTGGCGGCCGCCCGCTTTGGGGGTGACGTGCCGGCGGCGTTGCGGCAGGCGGCGGACGGGCCGGGGCTGGAAGGGCTGTCCGGGATGGCCGCGTGCTGGCGGGTGGCGGTGGACGGCGGAGCCGGTCTCGCGGCCGGTCTGGACCGCCTGGAGACGGCGTTACGGACCGACCGGCGTAGACGGGAGGAGTTGCGGGCCCAGTTGGCGGGGGCCTGGTCGACCGTCGTGGTCCTGGCGCTGTTGCCGGTGGCGGGCCTGGGGCTGGGCGCGGCGCTGGGAGCTGACCCTCTGCGAGTTCTGCTGCACACGCCGGGTGGCCTGTTCTGCCTGGCGGGCGGAGGGTTCCTGGAGGCGGCAGGGCTCTTCTGGGCCTGCCGGATCGTGCGCGGGGGTGAGACGCCATGAACGCGACGGGAGGAGTTCTCCACAGCCTGGGGATGGTGGGGGCGCTGTTGGGTGCCGCGGTGCAACTGGCCCTCGCCGCAGCCGGGGCCCGTCGGGGGCGGCTGGCGCGCGGCCGGGGCGCACAGCTGCTGGAGGTCGCCCCGGCGGTACGGGCCGGGTGGCGGCCCCGGGCCGTGGCCGTACGGTCCCGGGCGAGCAGCGGCGCTCGGACGGGCGGAGAGGTCCGGGCGGACAGCGGTGCCGGCGCCGGAGGCCGCGCAGGTGTCATGCGGTGGGGTGCTCCGGCGGGGGCCTGGCTGACCGGTTGGATCCTGATCGGTGGCTTGTTGGGGTGTGCCGCCGGTTCGGCCGCGGCGTACGGGACGTGGCGGTGGCAGCGGTCCCGTCCCCGGCCCGGCCCGGGCGAGACCCGTGAGGAGCGGGCCGCCGTCGCCGCGCAGCTCCCCTTGGCCGCCGACCTGCTGGCGGCATGTGTCGCCGTCGGGGCCGGCCCGCGCGAGGCGGCGGAGGCGGTGGGCGAGTCCATCGGCGGCCCGGTGGGCGACCGGCTCGCCCGAGCCGCCGCCGAGATCCGCCTGGGCGGGGAGCCGGCCGAGGCGTGGGGGCGTTTCGGAGAGATACCGGGCGCCGGTCCGCTGGCCCGCTGCCTGCACCGGGCCGGATCGACCGGGGCGCCGGCGGCGGAGCCGGTTTCCAGGCTGGCCGAGGGGATGCGTGCCGAGCGGGCCGATGCGGCGGTGGCACGGGCCCAGCGGGCCGGGGTCCTGATCACCGCACCGGTGGGCCTGTGCTTCCTGCCCGCCTTCTTGGCGGTCGGGGTGGCGCCGGTGATCATCGGCCTGGCCGGCGGGCTGCTGACGACGCGTTAGGCCGCTTCGGCTCTCGCTCACGGGCGTTCCCTTCGGACGCCTGCTCCATATCGACCGATGTCCATCGGGGGACGAGATGACCATGCAATTCGAGGATCTGACGGAACGAACGGATCTGACGGAACGAACGGATAGAGCGGCTGGCGTACTCCGCCGCGCACGGCGGGCGGCGTGTATGCCGGGCCGGTCGGCGACCTGGTTCGGACGGTGGGCGGCAAGGATCGGCAGGGGGTCCGATCGCGGAATGACCACCTCCGAATACGCGGTGGGCACCATCGCCGCGTGCGCCTTCGCGGCGGTGCTCTACAAGGTGGTCAACAGCGGGCCGGTGATGTCAGCGCTGCAGTCCATGATCGAGGGCGCGCTCGATGCGAAGTTCTGAGACCGGGCCCGGAAACCGCCGGGGATGTCGGGATCGGGGAGCGGTGACGGCGGAGGCAGCCGTGGTCATCCCGGTGCTGGTGGCCTTCGCCATGGCGCTCCTCTGGGCGCTGGTGGCGGCCTCGGCCCAGATCCGGTGTGTGGACGCGGCACGGGCGGGGGCCCGGGCCGCGGCCCGTTCGGAGCCGGAGGCGGCGGTGCTGGCGGCCGTGCGCGACACCGCGCCCCGCGGGGCCCGGGTAGCTGTGGGGAGGGCCGGGGAGTTGTGGCGCGTCACGGTGGAGGCGCCGACTCCGGGCCCGGCGGCGCTGGCGCTGACGCTGCGTGCCGAAGCGGCCGCCCTGGCGGAGGACTCGGTCGGGCACGCGGAGGGAGGTGCCGGGCCGTGACGGGAGTGGCAATCCGGGGCGGGCGTTCGGGGCCGGTTGTCGGCCGGCGCCTGGGAGCAATTGTCGGGCGGCCGGCGGACGGGGGTGGGGGCAGGGATCGCGATCGGGGCGTGGCGACGGTGTTGGTGGCTGTCACGGTGGTCGCCCTGTGTGGGGTGTTCGCCCTCGTTCTCGCGCTGGGGCAGGCCGTGGCCGCCCGCCACCGGGCGGGCGGTGCCGCCGACCTGGCGGCCCTCGCGGCAGCCGGTCGCGCCTTGGAAGGGGTGGATTCCGCGTGCGAGGTGGCGCGGCGCGTGGCGGTGGCACAGGGCGCCGTGATCGTCAGCTGCGGGGTCCAGGGGGAGATCGCCGATGTGACCGCCAGGTCGCGCTTCGGGCTCTACGAACCCGACGTCAGGTCCCGGGCCGGTCCTCCGCTTCCCGGTCCACCTCCTGGCTCCCTTCCCGCCCTGCCTCCCCCCGCTCCGGGGGCGCCGCCCTGAGGAGTTCGGTGAGGAGGCGTACGGCGCCGCGTTTGTGCAGGGGCTCGTTGCCGTTGCCGCACTTGGGGGACTGGATGCACGAGGGACAGCCCGCCTCGCACTCGCAGGAGGCGATGGCTTCGCGGGTCGCGGTCAGCCACGTACGGGCGGTGTGGAAGGCCCGTTCGGCGAATCCGGCGCCGCCCGGGTGGCCGTCGTACACGAAGACCGTCGGCAGCAGGGTGTCCGGGTGCAACGGTATCGAGACACCGCCGATGTCCCAGCGGTCGCAGGTGGCGAAGAGGGGGAGGAGACCGATAGAGGCGTGTTCGGCCGCGTGGAGGGCGCCGCCGAGGATCTCCGGATTGATCCGGGCGGCGTCGAGCTGGTCCTCGGTGACCGTCCACCAGACGGCCCGGGTGCGCAGGGTGCGGGGAGGCAGGTCGAGCTTGGTCTCGCCCAGGACCTCGCCGGTGATCAGTTTGCGGCGGAGGAAGGAGACGACCTGGTTGGTGACCTCGACGGAGCCGTAACAGAGCCGCCCCTGGCCCCAGGGGATCTCGGTGTCGGTCTCCAGGACGGTGATGGCGGTGGTGTCGCGGGCGACGGTCGAGTACGGGGGGTCGGCCTGTTCGACCAGGGCGACGGAGTCCTCCAGGTCGAGTTTCCGGACCAGGTGGGTGCGCCCCTGGTGGAGGTGGACCGCGCCCTCGTGGACGGCGGTGTGGGCGGCGGACGCGTCGACCGTGCCCAGCAGGCGGCCGGTGCCCTCCTCGACGATCTGGACGGGGCGGCCGCCCTCGCCCCGGATGTCGGTGAGGTCGGCGGCCCGCTCGCGGCGTGTCCAGTGCCAGCCCGAGGCCCGCCTGCGCAGCAGCTTCGCGGATTCCAGCTGGGGCAGCAGCTCAGGTACGGCCGGCCCGAAGAGCGCGATGTCGGACTCGGTGAGAGGCAGCTCGGCGGCCGCGGCGCACAGGTGGGGGGCCAGGACGTAGGGGTTGTCCGGGTCCAGCACCGTCGACTCCACGGGCTGCCGGAACAGCGCCTCGGGGTGGTGCACCAGGTAGGTGTCCAGTGGGTCGTCCCGGGCTACCAGAACGGCCAGGGCGCCCTGCCCCGACCGGCCGGCGCGGCCTGCTTGCTGCCAGAGGGAGGCCCGGGTGCCCGGGTAGCCGCAGATGACCACCGCGTCGAGGCCGGAGACGTCGATGCCGAGTTCGAGGGCGGTGGTGGCCGCCAGCCCGAGGAGTTCGCCGGAGTGCAGGGCCCGCTCAAGGGCGCGGCGTTCCTCCGGGAGGTAGCCGCCGCGGTAGGCGGCGACCCGCTGCGGCAGGGAGCGGTCCACTTCCGCCAGGCGTTCCTTGGCGATGACCGAGATCAGCTCGGCGCCGCGGCGGGAGCGTACGAAGGCGACCGAGCGGACGCCCTGGACGGTCAGGTCGGTCAGCAGGTCGGCGGTCTCGGCCGTCGCGGTACGGCGTACGGGGGCACCCTTCTCGCCGTGCAGGTCGGTCAGCGGGGGCTCCCAGAGGGCGAAGACCAGCTCGCCGCGCGGGGAGGCGTCGTCGGACACCTCCTTGACCGGCAGGCCGGTGAGGCGCCCGGCGGCGACGGAGGGGTCCGCCGCGGTGGCGGAGGCGAGGAGGAAGACCGGGTCGGCCCCGTAGCGGGCGCAGAGGCGGCGCAGTCGGCGCAGGACCTGGGCGACGTGGGAGCCGAAGACGCCCCGATAGGTGTGGCATTCGTCGATCACGACGAAGCGCAGTGCGCGCAGGAAGGAGGACCAGCGGGGGTGGGACGGCAGGATCCCGCGGTGCAGCATGTCGGGGTTGGTCAGGACGTAGTTCGCGTACTGACGCACCCATTCGCGTTCCTCGACCGGGGTGTCGCCGTCGTAGACCGCGGGCCGGACGGCGGAGCCCAGCGGAGCCGCCAGGGCCTTCACCGAGCGCCGCTGGTCGGCGGCGAGGGCCTTGGTGGGGGCGAGGTACAGGGCGGTCGCCCCGCGGCCGTTGGGGGCCTCGGAGCCGTCCAGCAGGGTGCTGAGGACCGGGGTGAGGTAGGCGAGCGACTTGCCGGAGGCCGTACCGGTGGCGATCACGACCGATTCGCCGTCCAGCGCGTGCTCGGCCGCGGCCGCCTGGTGGGCCCACGGATGGTCGATTCCGGCTCTTCCGATCGCCGAGATCACTTCTGGCCGGATGCGATCCGGCCAGATGGCATGGGTTCCCGATCTCGGGGGCAGGTGCTCCGTATGAGTGATGCGCGCGGCCCGGCCCGCCCCTGTGGCGAGCCGGTCGAGGATCATGGCGGGAGAGGGGCGCATGTCCCCACTCTCGGGTGGTCGTCCGGGACGGTGATTCTTGGCCATCGGCACCGAGTGTGTCACTGGCGTGACGGACAATGGTCCCAAGGCGTCGTGCATGGCTGCTGGTAAGTGATTGAATGCCATCGCGGCTGGCGATCCGTCCCCTGGCCTCCGTCGGGGAGACCGAGGGGCGACCGCTCGATAGCAAGGTGCTGGAGGATCCGTGGACCTGTCCCTGTCGACTCGCAATGTGTCCGGGCCTGGTGGCGACCGTACGGTCGTCGAGGTCGGTGGCGAGATTGATGTGTATACCGCGCCCAAGCTGCGCGAGCAGTTGGTCGAGTTGGTGAATGACGGCAGCTACCACCTGGTTGTCGACATGGAAGGTGTCGACTTCCTCGACTCCACCGGCCTCGGCGTGCTCGTGGGCGGCTTGAAGCGTGTCCGGGCTCACGAGGGCTCGTTGCGCCTGGTCTGCAACCAGGAGCGCATTCTCAAGATCTTCCGGATCACGGGTCTGACCAAGGTGTTCCCGATTCACACCACGGTTGACGAGGCGGTCGCCGCCACCGACTGAGGTCGGCTTCGGCCGGCCCCCGGGCCGGTCGTCAGGCAGTGATCGGGCCGACGGCGGCAGCAGCTGGGCCGCAGCGGGCAGGCGGTCGGCCTTCGGGCCGGCTGTCGGCCTTGTCGGTTTCCGGAGGAGGAGAGCAGGGGTGCCGGGCTGTGAGCCCGGGGCCTCTGAGGCGTACGCCCGAACGTTCCAGGGGGATGGCATGGCCACCGTTGAACTCCGCTTCAGTGCCCAGCCTGAACATGTCAGGACGGCCCGCCTGGTGGCGGCCGCCGTGGCACGTCGGGCCGGCGTCGACGAGGCGGTGCTCGACGAGGTCAGGCTCGCCGTCGGCGAGGCGTGCAGCCGTGCCGTGGGACTGCACCGCAGCCACGGCATCACCGCGCCGGTCAGCGTGGTGCTGACCGAGGAGGAGAAGGCGTTCTCCATCGAGGTGGGGGACGGTGTCCCCGACCCCGCCACGCCCGGAGCGCGCAGCAGCGCGCCCGGTGGCCCGGACGAGCCCGACAGCGACGGCGGCGAGGACGAGATGGGCCTCGCGGTCATCAGTGGCCTCGTCGACGACGTGGAGGTCCGTTCCGGTGCGGACGGCGGAGTCATCCGCATGAGCTGGCCGGCGGCCCTTGCCGGGGTACGCCCCTGAGGCGTGCCGCCCCGGGCGGCCCCTGGGCCCGCGCCGGCCTCCGTTCAGCTTTAGCCTGTGCCGTGAGCCTGTCCTACGGCACGTAAGCCTGTGCCGTGCCCTGCGGCACGTGAGCCTGTGCCGTACCGCACGGCCTCAGCCTGTGGCGTACCGCACGACCGCGAGCCTGTGGCGTCCCGTCCCGTCCGGCCGCGAGCCCGCGGGGTCCCGTACGACCTTGAGCGTGCGGCGTCCCGTTCGGTAGTGAGCTGTTCGGCGCACCGTGCCGCTTTTCCCGAGGCCCTGCTGAGCAGGGCCTTTCCCGTGCTGCCCGGTGGCCTCCTCCGAATGCCTTTCTCTGCGCGGAGCGCCTTGTGACGCGTCTGCGTAACGCGTCCGCGCCATTACTGCATTCGGGGAGAATCTTCCGTCGATCTTCGGGCGTTGGGGGGAGTGCGATCAATTCTCTTCCCGACCACTGTTTTGATCGGGTTCCGCTCCCTACAATCCGTCCACGTCTTGAGCGCTGAGCGTCAAGGAGGACGTATGGCGGAGTTCTTCACCACCCCAATGGCTGCACCGGCCCCCATGGCTGCACCGACGCAAGAATCCGCACTTTCCGACCGGCCCGTCTCCCTCGCGGCGGCGGTACTCACCGACGACAACCGGCTGATCGTCATCGTCGTGGCGGTCGTCGCCGTCGCCGCGCTCATCGTCGCCCGGCTGCTGGTACGCCAGGTCCTGGCGGCCGGCGAGGGCACCGAGCGCATGAAGGAGATCGCCGCGGCGGTCCAGGAGGGCGCCAACGCCTATCTGGCCCGGCAGCTGCGAACGGTCGGCGTTTTCGCCGTCATCGTGTTCTTCCTGTTGCTGTTGTTGCCGGCCGACAACTGGTCACAACGCGCCGGGCGTTCACTGTTCTTCCTGGTGGGGGCGCTTTTCTCGGCGGCGACCGGATACATCGGTATGCGACTCGCCGTACGGAGCAATGTGCGCGTGGCCGCCGCCGCGCGTGAGGCGACTCCGGGAGAGGGTGAGCCGGAAAAGGATCTCACCACCGTCTCGCACCGGGCGATGAAAATCGCCTTCCGCACCGGCGGAGTGGTCGGAATGATCACGGTGGGACTCGGGCTGCTCGGCGCTTCGTGCGTGGTTCTCGTCTACGCGGCCGACGCGCCCAAGGTGCTGGAGGGATTCGGCCTCGGTGCGGCGCTGATCGCCATGTTCATGAGGGTCGGCGGCGGGATCTTCACCAAGGCCGCCGATGTGGGCGCCGACCTCGTCGGCAAGGTGGAACAGGGCATTCCGGAGGATGACCCGCGCAACGCCGCCACCATCGCCGACAACGTGGGCGACAACGTCGGCGACTGCGCGGGCATGGCCGCCGACCTCTTCGAGTCGTACGCCGTGACGCTCGTCGCCGCGCTCATCCTCGGCATGGCCGCCTTCGGCGACTCCGGCCTGGCCTTTCCTCTGATGGTCCCGGCGATCGGTGTCGTCACCGCGATGATCGGGATCTTCGCCGTGGCCCCGCGACGAGCCGACCGCAGCGGCATGACCGCGATCAACCGCGGTTTCTTCATCTCCGCGGTGGTCTCGCTCGTCCTGGTGGCTGTCGCCTCCTTCGTCTATCTGCCGTCCTCGTACGCCGGACTGGACGGGGTCACCGACGAGGCGATCACCGGGCACGGCGGCGACCCCCGCGTCTTCGCACTGGTCGCGGTGGCCATCGGCATCGTCCTCGCCGGGCTGATCCAGCAGCTCACCGGCTACTTCACCGAGACGAAGCGACGCCCCGTCCAGGACATCGGCAAGTCCTCGCTGACCGGTCCGGCGACCGTGGTGCTCGCCGGCGTCTCCATCGGCCTGGAGTCCGCCGTCTACACCGCCCTGCTGATCGGTCTGGGCGTCTACGGGGCGTTCCTGCTGGGCGGTACGTCGATCATGCTGGCGCTCTTCGCGGTGGCGCTCGCCGGGACCGGCCTGCTCACCACGGTGGGGGTGATCGTGGCCATGGACACCTTCGGGCCGGTCTCCGACAACGCCCAGGGCATCGCCGAGATGTCCGGGGACGTCACGGGCGCCGGGGCGCAGGTGCTCACCGATCTGGACGCCGTCGGCAACACGACCAAGGCCATCACCAAGGGCATCGCCATCGCCACCGCCGTCCTGGCGGCGGCCGCGCTCTTCGGCTCCTACCGCGACGCCATCGCCACGGCCGTCGCCGACGTGGGGGCCGGGGCGGGAGAGCTCGGGCTGAGTCTGGACATCTCGCAGCCCAACAACCTCGTCGGCCTGATCCTCGGCGCGGCGGTCGTCTTCCTCTTCTCGGGACTCGCCATCAACGCGGTCTCCCGGTCCGCCGGAGCCGTGGTGTACGAGGTGCGGCGGCAGTTCCGCGAGCACCCCGGGATCATGGACTACACGGAGAAGCCGGAGTACGGCCGCGTCGTCGACATCTGCACCAAGGACGCCCTGCGTGAGCTGGCCACACCCGGCCTGCTCGCGGTCCTGGCGCCGATCGCGGTCGGGTTCAGCCTCGGCGTGGGCGCGCTCGGCTCGTATCTCGCCGGTGCCATCGCCACCGGCACCCTGATGGCGGTCTTCCTCGCCAACTCCGGCGGTGCCTGGGACAACGCCAAGAAGCTCGTCGAGGACGGGCACTACGGCGGCAAGGGCAGCGACGCGCACGCCGCGACCGTGATCGGTGACACGGTCGGCGACCCGTTCAAGGACACGGCGGGTCCGGCGATCAACCCGCTCCTGAAGGTGATGAACCTGGTCGCGCTGCTCATCGCCCCGGCGGTGGTGCAGTTCAGCTACGGGGCGGACGCGAACCCCTGGGTACGGGCGCTGGTGGCCGTCTTCGCCCTCGTGGTCATCGTCGGCGCGGTCTACGTGTCCAAGCGGCGCGGCATCGCTGTGGGGGAGGACGACAGCGGTGGTGCTCCGGGCGGCGGCGGCACGTCGGTCCCGGCGCCGGACCCCGCAGCGGCCCCATGAGGGATACGGACGGAAGGGGATCCTGCCGGTCCCGAATTCCGAATGACGACGCACAGGTGACGGGCCATCGGTGACGGGCCATCGGTGACGGGCCAGGGGTGATGGGTGGTCACCGTGCGGGCGGGCGGCGCGCGTTGGCGTACTGCCCGCCCGCCCTCCTGTGCTCCTGCCCGCCCGTGCTCCTGCCCTCCTGTGCTCCTGTGCTCCTGTGCTCCTGTGCTCCTGTGCTCCTGTGTGGGGGAACGGACGGTCGGAGCTCTGCGTTCCCTGTCGCTCTTCCTCGTTCTGGTGACTGACCGCTCGTCCTGATGAGTGACCGCAAGGGTGTCGGAATCGCCGACCGAGTGGCGTCTCCCTCATTTCCCTTGATGCAAATGGCTTCAAAAGGGTGTACATCGGATGCCCGGCACCCGGATGGAGCCCTCCCGGCGTGTAAGTTCCGGGGCCGAGAGCCTTGGAAGGGACCCATCCGGTGAACAAGAAGCTTGCAGCCGCACTGTCCGGCGGTGCGGTACTCGTACTGACGCTGTCGGGTTGCAGCGACGACAGCGACAACAAGGTGAACGACTGGGCCAAGAAGGTCTGCGACCAGGTCCAGCCCCAGCTGCAGAAAATCGCCAACGCCAACGCCTCCATCCAGCAGCAGACCGCTGACAACAGCAAGCCCGCCGATGTCCAGAAGACGGACTCGGCCGCCTTCCAGCAGATCTCCCAGGCCTACAAGTCGCTGGGCGCGGCCGTGGACTCGGCCGGCCCGCCGCCGGTCGACGGCGGCGAGACCACGCAGAAGGAGGCCGTGAAGGAGCTCAACGACTCCGCCACGGCGTACGCCGGTCTGAAGACCAAGGTCGACGCCCTCGAGACCAAGGACCAGGCGAAGTTCGCCGACGGTCTCAAGGGCATCGCCGACGAGCTGAACAAGATCAGCACCAGCGGTGACCAGGCACTGAGGAAGCTTCAGTCCGGTGAGGTCGGCTCCGCGATGTCGAAGCAGAAGGGCTGCCAGAAGCCGGCGGCCTCGACCGGACCCGCCAGCCCCTCGGGCTCAGGGGCGCCGGACGCGGGTGCGGCGGTGGCTCCCTCGGCGTCGGCCTCGGAGAAGAAGGCGTAACCCTCGGCTGTCGGGAGCCAGCCTCCGGCGGCCCGGAGACCGGTTGAGCGGCCTTGACGCGGCGGCCCGGAGACCGGCTGAGCGGCCTTGACGCGGCGGCCCGGAGACTCGGTGAGTGTCCGGGCCGCTGCCGTTGTCAGTGGGACCGGACACAATGGCCGGGTGAGTGAGACCAGCCTTCCCGCACCCGACCACACCGCCAACCTCCGCGAGGCGCTGCTCGCCGCGGCCTTCACCGCCGACGGGCTCCTCGACCGGCTCGGTGCAGCCGCCTACGCCGCGCTCGCCCGCAGCGAGACGGTCCCCGCCCTGCGCGCCACCCGGGGTGTGTCGCCGCTCGACACGCTGGTGCGGCTGTTCCTGCTCCAGCGCCCCGTCCCCAGGGAGCAGGCCCGCGCCGCCCTGCCGCTGGAGGAATGCGTCCAGGACGGTTGGGTGAGCGTCGAGGAGGGGCTGGTCCGCGCCACCGTCGACGTACGGCCGTACGGCGGCCCGGACGGCGAGGACTGGTTCATCGTCTCCGACCTCGGCTGCGCGGTCGGGGGTGCGGGCGGGATCGGCTCCCACGAGGAGGGCGTCGTCCTCGGGGTCGGTGGGGCCTCCACCACCCTGGCCGGCATCACCGTCCGTACGCCGGTCGCATCGGCCCTGGACCTGGGTACGGGCTCCGGCATCCAGGCGCTGCACGCCGCCCAGCACGCCACCCGTGTCACCGCGACGGACCTCAACCCCCGCGCCCTGGAGTTCACCCGGCTCACTCTCGCCCTGTCCGGAGCCGCCCCCGCCGACCTCCGCGCGGGTTCTCTCTTCGAGCCGGTAGCCGCCGAGACCTTCGACCTGATCGTCTCCAACCCGCCCTTCGTCATCTCGCCCGGCGCCCGCCTCACCTACCGGGACGGCGGCATGGGCGGCGACGACCTGTGCCGCACCCTGGTCCAGCA
Source organism: Streptomyces sp. NPDC088706 (assembly GCF_044752765.1). Classification (NCBI taxonomy): domain Bacteria; kingdom Bacillati; phylum Actinomycetota; class Actinomycetes; order Kitasatosporales; family Streptomycetaceae; genus Streptomyces; species Streptomyces sp. NPDC088706. The sequence goes on along the minus strand of NZ_JBIVLW010000003.1, from coordinate 32,673 downwards.
GGCGGGAGAACACCTGAACGAGGGGGGATACGCCCAGTTCCTGGCCAACTGGCAGCACGTGGAGGGCGAGGAGTGGCAGGAGCGGCTGCGCTCGTGGGTGCCCGCCGGCTGCGACGCCTGGATCGTGCAGCGCGAGGTCCAGGACGTCACGCAGTACGCCGAGTTGTGGCTGCGCGACAGCGGCGACCACCGCAGCGACCCGGAGGCGTACGCCGAGCGGTACGAGGCGTGGCTCGACGAGTTCGAGGCGCGCGGGACCACGTCCGTCGGCTTCGGCTGGATCACCCTGCGCAGGTCCGCCGCCGCGGCCGCGGGGGACCCCTCGATCATCGTCGAGGAGTGGCCGCACGCCGTCCAGCAGCCGCTGGGCCGTGCCGTCGAGGATCACTTCGCCCGCCAGGACTATCTGCGCGACCAGGACGACGCCGCGCTGCTCGCCGGGCACTTCACCCTCGCCGCCGAGGTCGTACAGGAGCAGGTGGGCCTGCCGGGGGCGGAGGACCCCGAGCACGTGGTGCTGCGGCAGCACCGCGGCATGATGCGGGCGACCAAGGTCGACGCGGTGGGCGCAGGGTTCGCCGGCGTGTGCGACGGGTCGCTGCCCGCCGGGCGGATCCTGGACGCCATCGCCCAGCTGATGTCCGAGGACCCGGTGCTCCTGCGCGACCGCACCCCGCAGGCGATCCGGCTGCTGGTCGAGGAGGGCTTCCTGGAGCCGGTGCCCGGGACCGTAGCCGGGGAGAGCACCGGGTGAGGGTGGCGTGACGCCGGCCATCCTCATCCGACTCCACTCCGGACCGGCCGACCACCGCCCTCTGTCCTCCATGGACCTGTGACCAGGACCTTCACGCGTACCGCCGCCCTGCTCCCGCCCGGTCCTCGGATTCCGCTCGGGGCTCTTACGGGACGGGCGGCGGTGCCTCCTCGCGGCCCTCGCCGGGTGTTCGACGCGCGCGGAGGCGGGGCCGACCCTCCTGACGGCAGGTGATGACCCGGGTACTCCCGGTGGGCGGGTGCTGTTCACCCGGGGTTCGTGTCGACGACGCCCCGGGGTGGCAGCCTCCTCCATGATCGAGCGGTACGACGTGCTCGAGCGGTACGACAGGGTCGAGGGGTACGACATGGACAGCGTCGCAGCAGTCTTCGCCGGCACGGCCTTCGTGCTCTTCGGTGCCGCGCTCCTCACCTGGACCGGGGCGCGCGCCGTGCACCGCGCGCCGGTGCTGCACGGTGTGAGCCCCGTCGCCTCCACCGCACTCACGACAGTCTTCGGCGTAGTTTTCCTGGTCCTCGGCGTGTGGTGCTGCACGCTGGTCTGACCCGTGCCCGCGCCGGGGCGGGGGCCGGTTCGAGGGGGTGCCGGGCGGTCGCCGGGACCACCTCCCCGAACCCCTAGGTCAGGGCTTCGCGCGGCGCGGACCCGACGGTCCGGGCGGCAGGAATGGCGGAAGTCGGGTTACCGTTCGAGTGGCCGTTGCGGGCTTTCGCCGTTTGACACGGGGGCGGGTTGTACCGTCACACTCCGCAGCGACAGCACCGCGGGAAGCGTCTCGACGCTGCCCGGATGCCCATCGAGTGTCGACCGGAGAGAAGAGCGAAGTTGTCCCCGACCAGCGAGACCGCACAGGGCGGCCGCCGACTCGTCATCGTCGAGTCGCCTGCCAAGGCGAAGACGATCAAGGGCTATCTCGGCCCCGGATACGTCGTCGAGGCGAGCGTCGGGCACATCCGCGACCTCCCGAACGGCGCGGCCGAGGTCCCGGACGAGTACACCGGCGAGGTACGCCGCCTCGGGGTGGACGTCGAACACGACTTCCAGCCCATCTATGTCGTCAACGCGGATAAGAAGGCCCAGGTCAGGAAGCTCAAGCAGCTGCTGGCCGAGTCCGACGAACTCTTCCTCGCCACCGATGAGGACCGCGAGGGCGAAGCCATCGCGTGGCACCTGCAGGAAGTGCTCAAGCCCAAGGTCCCGGTCCACCGGATGGTCTTCCACGAGATCACCAAGGACGCGATCCGGGCCGCCGTCGCCAACCCGCGCGAGCTCAACCAGCGCATGGTCGACGCCCAGGAGACCCGCCGCATCCTTGACCGCCTCTACGGCTACGAGGTCTCGCCGGTCCTGTGGAAGAAGGTCATGCCGAAGCTCTCGGCGGGCCGCGTCCAGTCCGTCGCCACCCGCCTCGTCGTCGAGCGGGAGCGCGAGCGCATCGCCTTCCGCTCCGCCGAGTACTGGGACCTGACCGGAAAGTTCGCCACCGGCCGCACCGGTGACGCCTCCGACCCCTCGACCCTGACCGCCCGCCTCAGCGCGGTCGACGGCCGCCGGATCGCCCAGGGCCGCGACTTCGGCGCCGACGGGCAGCTCAAGGCCGGCTCGGCCCAGACCCTGCACCTGGACGAGGTGAACGCCCGCGCCCTGGCCGCCGCGCTCGCCGACTCCTCCTTCGCGGTCCGGTCCGTCGAGTCGAAGCCGTACCGCCGCTCCCCGTACGCCCCCTTCCGGACGACGACCCTCCAGCAGGAGGCGAGCCGCAAGCTGGGCTTCGGGGCCAAGGCGACCATGCAGGTGGCGCAGAAGCTGTACGAGAACGGCTTCATCACCTATATGCGTACGGACTCCACGACCCTCTCGGACACCGCGGTCTCCGCGGCCCGGGCCCAGGTCACGCAGTTGTACGGGGCGAACTACCTGCCCGAGAAGCCGCGTACGTACGCCGGGAAGGTCAAGAACGCGCAGGAGGCGCACGAGGCGATCCGCCCCTCCGGCGACCGCTTCCGCACCCCCGCCGAGACCGGGCTCACCGGCGACCAGTTCCGGCTCTACGAGCTGATCTGGAAGCGGACCGTCGCCTCCCAGATGAAGGACGCGACCGGTAACTCCGTCACCGTCAAGATCGGCGGCCGGACGAGCGACGGCCGGGACGCCGAGTTCTCCGCCTCCGGCAAGACGATCACCTTCCACGGCTTCATGAAGGCGTACGTCGAAGGCGCCGACGACCCGAACGCCGAGCTGGACGACCGTGAGCGGCGGCTGCCGCAGGTCACCGAGGGCGACGCGCTGTCCGCCGACGAGATCACGGTCGACGGGCACGCCACCAAGCCTCCGGCCCGCTACACCGAGGCCTCGCTGGTCAAAGAGCTCGAAGAGCGCGAGATCGGCCGCCCGTCGACGTACGCGTCGATCATCGGGACCATCCTGGACCGCGGCTACGTCTTCAAGAAGGGCACGGCGCTCGTCCCGTCCTTCCTCTCCTTCGCCGTGGTCAACCTGCTGGAGAAGCACTTCGGCCGGCTCGTCGACTACGACTTCACCGCCCGCATGGAGGACGACCTCGACCGCATCGCCCGGGGCGAGGCCCAGTCCGTGCCGTGGCTCAAGCGCTTCTACTTCGGCGCCCAGCCCGGTGACGACCTCTCCGGAGCCGGTGCGGCCTCCGACGCGGGCAACGGCGACGGCGACCACCTCGGCGGCCTGAAGGAACTGGTCACCGACCTCGGCGCGATCGACGCCCGGGAGATCTCCTCCTTCCCGGTCGGCAACGACATCAAGCTCCGCGTCGGCCGCTACGGCCCGTACATCGAGCGGGGCGAGAAGGACGCCGAGGGCCACCAGCGCGCCGACGTGCCCGAGGACCTGGCACCCGACGAGCTGAGCGTGGAGCTCGCCGAGGAGCTGCTGGCCAAGCCCAGCGGCGACTTCGAACTGGGCGCCGACCCGGTGTCCGGCAACCAGATCATCGCCAAGGACGGCCGCTACGGCCCGTACGTCACCGAGGTGCTGCCCGAGGGGACGCCGAAGACCGGCAAGAACGCGGTGAAGCCGCGGACCGCCTCCCTCTTCAAGTCCATGTCCCTGGACACGGTCACCCTCGCCGACGCCCTCAAGCTGATGTCGCTGCCGCGCGTCGTCGGTGAGGACGCCGAGGGCGTCGAGATCACCGCGCAGAACGGCCGCTACGGCCCGTATCTGAAGAAGGGCACCGACTCCCGCTCGCTGACCTCCGAGGATCAGCTCTTCGACATCACCCTCGAAGAGGCGTTGGCGATCTACGCCCAGCCCAAGCAGCGCGGCCGGGCCGCGGCCAAGCCGCCGCTGAAGGAGCTGGGCACCGACCCGGTCAGCGGTGCGCCGGTCGTGGTGAAGGACGGCCGCTTCGGCGCGTACGTCACCGACGGCGAGACCAACGCGACGCTGCGGACCGATGACAGCGTCGAGGACATCACGTCGGAGCGCGGCTACGAGCTGCTCGCCGAGAAGCGCGCCAAGGGACCCGCCAAGAAGAAGACGGCGAAGAAGGCCCCGGCGAAGAAGGCGACGGCCAAGAAGACGGCCGCGAAGAAGACGACGGCCGCCAAGACCACGGCCGCCAAGAAGACCGCGGCGAAGAAGACGACCACCACGAAGACGACGGCCACCAAGACGGCGGCTACGAAGACGGCGGCTACGAAGCCAGCGGCCAAGAAGACGGCGACGGCGAAGAAGACCGCCTCGGTTTCCGCTTCCGCTTCGGTCTCCTCGTCGCCCTCCTCCGAGGACTGACCGGTTCTGATGTTGTGACCCCTTGCTGCCCGGCACCTGATCCAGGTGCCGGGCAGCACTGCGTCGGAGGCCTGTTCGAGAGCTGGCCGGAAGTCGTCTGCGGCCATATGTTCGGACGGGCCGACAGTCACCGCACCGCTGCCGATAGGCTGGGCGGATGACGCGAGCCGAGCAGCCAACGGTCGTGAGCCCCACCTCCGACACACTTGCCGCAGACTCACGCGAGCGCGCCGTACGAGCCCTGTTGCGTGTTCCCCCGCTGAAGCGGTTGTGGAGCGCCCAGCTCGTCGGCGGTATCGGCGATGCACTCGCCCTTCTCGTGTTGGTGCTGTTGTCGCTGCAAGCAGCGGTCCTGGAGGGCTCATTCGGGGCCGGATACCGCGGGGCGGCCTTCGCCGTCGCCGCCGTGTTCGGTGCCCGCATCCTTTCCACCGTGCTCTTCGGAGCCGTACTCCTGGGGCCTTTGACGACGCTCACCGCGCCCGGCGGGAAACTGGACCGGCGGTGGCTGATGATCGGGACGGACGGGCTCCGGCTCGCCCTGCTGGTCGTCGCCCCGCTGTGGATCGACTGGGTGCCGAACAAGGCGCCCATGATGATCCTCATCACCGTCTTCGTGACGGGTGCGGCCGAGCGCCTGTGGGCGGTGGCCAAGGAGAGCGCCGCCCCGGCGCTGCTGCCGGCCCCGCCGATCGAGGGCGCCGCCGTACGTCCGCTCCCCGACCACCTCGACGCCCTGCGCAGGCTGTCGCTCCGTACGAACTTCCTCGCCGTCCCCGCCGCCGCGGTGGTCCTCCTGGCCGCCACGCTGGTCGGCAACCTCCTCGGCACGGGCCTGGAATGGTTCTCCTTCCACCAGGCGGCCCTCGGTTCGTATGTGGCGGCCGGTCTGTTCTCGGCCTCCATCTCGACCCTGTACTTCCTCGAACTGCCCGACACCCAGACCCCCCGGCCGCGCTCGCCCCTGGAAGGGCTGCGCCGCCCCACCACCGGCAGCGTCCCCGACAAGGGCCGCACCGGCGCCCTCCCGCTGACCGTCGCGGTCTGCGCGGCCGTCGCCGGAGCCATCGCCGCGGCCGCGGCCGTATCCGTCCTGCATGCCTATGACCTGGGCGGCGGACCCGTTACGTTCGCGCTGCTGATCCTCGCGCTGACCGGCGGCACCGCCCTCGGTATCCGTACGGCGCAGAAGGTGCTCCCCGCCCTGTCGCGGCGCCGCCTGCTCGCGCTGGCCACCGCCGTCACGGGCCTCGCGCTCCTCGCGCTCGGCCTGGTGCCGGACACGGCCACCGGGCTCGGGATCGCCCTGCTGGCCGGTTACGCGGCCGGGGTCGCCGCCAACATCGGCCACACGATCATCGACCAGGAGACCGAGGCGTTCCGGCAGGCCCGGACCACCGAACACCTCCAGGCCCTCGTGCGGGTGCTCGTCGCGCTCGGCGCGGTCGCTGGCCCGTTGCTCGCCGCCGCGATCGGGCAGCACCGCCTGGGCAGCGGCGACTTCGCCTTCGCCCACGGCGGGGCGGCCTACACGCTGATGCTGATCGGCGCGCTGCTGCTGCCGCTCGCCGCGATCGTCGTCGCCAGGACGGACGACCGGGCGGGCGTACCGCTCCGCCGCGACCTGCGCGAGGCGCTGCGCGGCGGTGACCCGGCGGTCGCCCCGGCGGCCACGGGCTTCTTCCTCGCCCTGGAGGGCGGCGACGGAGCGGGCAAGTCCACCCAGGTGGAGGCGCTCACCGACTGGATCCGGTCCAAGGGCCACGAGGTCGTCGTGACCCGCGAGCCCGGCGCCACCCCGGTCGGCAAGCGGCTGCGGTCGATCCTGCTGGACGTCTCCTCGGCCGGTCTCTCCAACCGCGCCGAGGCGCTGCTGTACGCCGCCGACCGCGCCGAGCACGTCGACTCCGTGGTCCGTCCGGCGCTGGAGCGCGGCGCGATCGTCATCTCCGACCGCTACATCGACTCCTCCGTCGCCTACCAGGGCGCCGGACGCGACCTGGCCCCGACCGAGATCGCCCGGATCTCGCGGTGGGCGACGAGCGGCCTCGTACCGCATCTGACGGTGCTGCTGGACGTCGACCCGCAGACCGCGCGGGAACGGTTCACGGAGGCGCCGGACCGGCTGGAGTCGGAGCCGACGGAGTTCCATGAGCGGGTACGGTCCGGGTTCCTGACCCTGGCCGCGGCCGACCCGACGCGCTACCTGGTGGTGGACGCCGGGCAGGAGCCCGAAGCGATCACCACGGTCGTACGTCACCGGCTCGACCGGCTCCTCCCGCTCTCCGAGGCCGAGATCGAGGCCATCGAGGAGGCCCGCCGCAAGGCCGAGGAGGAGGCGCGGCGCAAGGCGGAGGAAGAGGCCGCCCGCAAGGCCGAGGAGGAGCGCCTGGAGAAGGAGCGCCAGGAGCAGCTCGCCCGGCTGCGCGCCGAGGAGGAGGAGCGCAAGCAGCGCGAGCTGGAGGAGGCCCGCCGGCGCGAGGCCGAACGCCAGGCGGAGGAGGCCCGGCAGCGCGCCGAGGAGGCCCGCCGCCGCGCCGAGGAGGACCGCCGCCGGCTGGAGGCCGAGGAGCGGGCCCGCGAGGCAGAGCAGGAACGCCTCCGCAAGCAGGCCGAGGAGGAGGCGCGGCTGCGCAAGGAGGCGGAGGCGCTCCGCCTGGAGAAGCAGCGCAAGGCGGAGGAGGCGCTGGTCCGGGCCGAGGAGGCCCGCCGCCGGGCGGAGGCCGAGGCGGCCGCCCGTACGGAGGCGGCTCGGGCGGAGGCGGCTCGGGCGGAGGCCGAGAGGGTTGCGGCGGAGAGGGCTGCGGCGGCTCGGGCGGAGGCGGCTCGGGCGGAGGCCGAGAGGGTTGCGGCTTCCCGCGCATCTCACGAGTCCCGTGATCCGCGTGATGTCCGCGAGTCCCGTGATCCGCGTGATCCGCGTGATCCCCGCGATGCGCGTGATTCCCGTACGGAGGCGTCCTTTACGGAGACGTCCTCTACGAAGGCGTCCTTTACGAAGGCGTCCTCTATGGAGGCGTCCTCGCGGTCGGAGGGGCCCACCGTTCCGGAGAACGAGCTGACGGTGCCGACGCCGATCGTGAACCCGAACGACATCACGCAGCCGGTGCCCACGGCACGTCCCGAGGAGCGCACGCCGTCCGACCGCCGTCCTTCTCCTTCGGAGGAGGACGAGACGACGATGCTGCCGCGGATCACGGACGAGCGACCGGGGCGCGACTCCCGGGACGTACGTGATACCCGGGACGCCGACGAGACGGCCGTGCTGCCGCCCGTGCGCGGCGACCAGCCTTCCGATCGGGTGCCCCCGGGCTACTTCCGGGACGAGGGCCCGGCGTCCTCGCCGGTGGAGAGCGAGAACGAGCGCACCCGGGAACTGCCGCAGGTCGAGGATCCGCAGGCCGCGGGCCCGGCCGGTGACGAGTCCCGCAGCCGCCGCAAGCGCCCCCGTTCGGACTGGGCCGAGGAGACCCCGCTGGACGATCTGCCGACACTGGCGGACGAACTGCTCGGCGGGCACGACGACGACGGCCCCAGGGGCCGGGGGCGCCGCCCGCGCGGCTGACCCGAACCTGCCCGAAGTCCGGCCCGTCCGCCCCTGAGGGGTGGGCGGGCCGGACTGTCAGTGGCGTCCCCCACAATGGAATCCGACATGGGATCCGACGATGGGAAGGGCGGTGACCCATGACCGTATGGGACGACCTGGTCGGACAGGACCGAGTGCGGGAACAGCTCGCCGCTGCCGCCAAGGACGCCGATGCGCTGGTCACGGCCGTCTCCGACGGTGAGGCGGTGGAGCAGGGCTCGAAGATGACCCATGCCTGGCTGTTCACCGGACCCCCGGGTTCCGGGCGGTCCACCGCCGCCCGGGCCTTCGCCGCCGCGCTCCAGTGCACCAGCCCGGACCGCGCACTGGGCGGGGAGCCCGGCTGCGGCTTCTGCGACGGCTGCCACACGAGCCTGATCGGTACGCACGCCGACGTCCAGGTCATCCGTACGGACCTGCTCTCCATCGGTGTGAAGGAGACCCGCGACCTGGTCCGCCGCGCCCAGCTCTCCCCGGCGGTCGGCCGGTGGCAGGTCATCGTCATGGAGGACGCCGACCGGCTCACCGAGGGCGCGGGCAACGTGCTGCTGAAGGCGGTCGAGGAGCCCGCGCCGCGCACGGTCTGGATGCTGTGCGCCCCGTCGCTCGAAGATGTCCTGCCCACGATCCGTTCCCGGTGCCGCCACCTGACCCTGGGCACCCCGCCGGTGGAGGCCGTGGCGGACGTCCTGATCCGCCGCGACGGCGTCGATCCCGCCCGGGCCCACGCGGCGGCGCGGGCCACCCAGGGGCACATCGGCCGGGCGCGCCGCCTCGCCACGGACGAGCGGGTGCGGGCGCGGCGGGCGGCGGTGCTCAAGGTTCCGTTGCGGGTCGCCGACGTCGGCGGCTGCCTCAAGGCGGCCCAGGAGCTGATCGACACGGCCACCGACGACGCCAAGCAGATGGCGGAGGAGGTGGACGTCAAGGAGACCGAGGACCTCAAGGCGGCGCTCGGCGGGGTCGCGGGCGGCCGGATGCCGCGGGGCACGGCGGGGGCGATGAAGGAGCTGGAGGACAAGCAGAAGCGCCGCAAGACGCGGACCCAGCGCGACAGCCTGGACCTGGCACTGACCGAGCTCACCGGCTTCTACCGCGATGTGCTGGCGCTCCAGCTCGGTTCGCGGATCGCCATCGCCAATGTGGACGTGCAGGACTCCCTGGACCGGATCGCGGGGTCCTCGACGCCCGCGCAGACTCTGCGCAGGATCGAGGCGGTGATCGCGTGCCGGCAGGCGATGGACCGCAATGTGGCGCCGCTGCTGGCAGTGGAGGCGATGACGGTGTCGCTGAGAGCGGGCTGACCCGGGAGGGCCGGAGTGGCGGCTGTTCACCCGATTGAGCAGGGAATCGGACGACTCGTCACCCGGCGGCTACGCTCCCAGGATGGATACCAGGCGCCTGCTCCGCACCTTCGCCATCGGGATCGGCACTGCCGGCCTGCTCGTCTCCGGCTGCAGCGGCGGCGGCTCGTCGCCGAGCGCCTCCGCGACCGGCACGGCCGCTCCCGCCGGACTGACCTCGTACTACGCGCAGAAGCTGAACTGGCGCGACTGCGGGGTGGAGGGGTTCGAGTGCGCGACGATGAAGGCGCCGAGGGACTACGACAAGCCGGATGACGGCGACATCGACCTCGCGGTCTCCCGCAAGAAGGCAACCGGACCCGGCAAGCGGATCGGCTCGCTCCTGGTGAACCCGGGCGGCCCCGGCGGCTCCGCGATCAGCTATCTCCAGGGATACGCGGCACTCGGCTACCCGGCCCAGGTCAGGGCCCGCTACGACATGGTGGCCATCGACCCGCGCGGTGTCGCCCGCAGCGAGCCCGTCGAGTGCCTGACCGGCAAGGAGATGGACGCCTACACGCAGGTCGATCAGACACCCGACGACGAGGCCGAGGTCAAGAAGCTCGGCGGGGCCTTCGAGAAGTTCGCGCGGGGCTGCGAGAAGCGGTCCGGCGAGATCCTCCCGTACGTCTCCACCGTCGAGACGGCCCGCGACATGGACATCCTGCGGGCGTTGCTCGGCGACGAGAAGCTGCAGTACGTGGGTGCCTCGTACGGGACCTTCCTGGGCGCCACGTACGCGGACCTGTTCCCGGAGCGGGCCGGGCGCCTGGTCCTGGACGGGGCGATGGACCCCTCCCTAGAGGCCATCGACATGAACCGCGACCAGACGGCGGGCTTCGAGGAGGCGTTCCAGTCCTTCGCCGCCGACTGCGTCAAGCAGCCGGACTGCCCGCTGGGCACGACGTCCACCGCCGACGCGGCGACCGCGCTGAAGCAGCTGTTCAAGGAGCTGGACGCCAAGCCGATCCCGACCGGCGACGACCGCCCGCTCGGCGAATCCCTGGCCACCACCGGGGTGATCGCGGCGATGTACGACGAGGCGGTGTGGCCCCAGCTCCGCGAGGCGCTGGCCGGCGCCCGGCACAGCGACGGCTCCGGCCTCCTCTCGCTGGCCGACAGCTACTACGAACGCGAGCCGAACGGGAAGTACCCGAACCTGATGTTCGCCAACGCCGCCGTGAACTGCCTCGACCTGCCCCCCGCCTTCGACAGCCCCGACGCGGTGGAGAAGGCGCTCCCCGACTTCGACGAGGCATCCCCGGTCTTCGGCCGCGGCTTCGCCTGGGCCTCCCTGAACTGCGCGTACTGGCCCACCGAGCCCACGGGCACCGCCCACCGCACGGAGGCGAGGGGCGCCGCCCCGATCGTCGTGGTCGGCACCACCCGCGACCCCGCCACCCCGTACAAGTGGTCCCGCTCCCTCGCCGACCAGCTCTCCTCCGGCACCCTGCTCACCTACGAAGGCGACGGCCACACCGCGTACGGCCGGGGCAGCGACTGCATCGACACGGCGATCAACACGTACCTCCTGGAGGGCAACCCGCCCGCCGACGGCAAGAAGTGCACCTGACCCCCTCTGACCAGGGCAAACACCTCCGGGGGTGCCGTGTACGGAGCACCCCCGGAAACTGTGTAGACTTGGCCCCGCTGCTGATCGCACCATAGTGCGGCAGGGCGCGCCGCCTTAGCTCAGTTGGCCAGAGCAACGCACTCGTAATGCGTAGGTCTCGGGTTCGAATCCCGAAGGCGGCTCAGAAAAACCCCAGGTCACATAGCCCGTGACCTGGGGTTTCTGCTATTTCGGGGTCGGTCGGCGCATGTGGCGACTAGGACCCTGGTGTCTGTGCGTGAGCGATGCGTGAGCGGAGCGCCTCCGGAGATCAGAAGCGGACCCGGGCACGGCCGGTGGGCAGGCGCCGCACTTTTCCTGCATTGATGGCATGTCCCCTGCATGGTTCCACCCGGCGTCGACGCGAGCGTGGCCGCGGGCTGTGGTGCCTTCCGTGCCGCGAGTGGAGCGGGCCGGCAGGCCCGGCCAGCCGACAGTGGTCCCGGCGACACATGCGCGCGAATCGGCGGGCTATATAAAGATGTAGGCGTTCTCATGCCCCATGAGAACGCCAATACAAGTAACTCCCTTGTGACACGAGCGCATTGCGGCGACATTGGTTGGCATCTGACCGCCCTCGTCTGTCTCGGAGCGCCGATGTATCCCGCCCGTCGTTTCACCCTGGGGAGCCCTGCGAGCGGCATCGTTCCGATGCGTGCCGTTCGGACCCGCGTCATCCTGCCCGCCGAACGTCACGGAGGGCAGGGATGAGTGTGGGGGGATCCGGGATCCCGCGGCTGCAGGATCTCGCGTACATAGAGGTCGCCATCGGCCAGGTAGCCAATGGGGCGACCTTCGAGCAGGTCCGACGGGCCTTGGTCCAAAGGGCTGCGGATGTGGCGCGCGAGAGTGACACAGACGGCTCCTACTCCCCGCACAAGTGGGAGCGGGCGAAGGCGGACATCAAGAAGCACGTTCACAACACCGTCGATGTACTCAAGGAACTCATGCGGCTGGGGTGGGTGGAGAGGCACATCCTGCCGTCCGGCCCCAACTCCGCTTACGCACATGCGGATTCCACGTTCCGTCTTACTCAGGCCGGCGAGGGTTGGGCGCGGCTCGTTGCCGTGGACCGCCGAGCCGCCTACAACGCCCTCACCGGCGTGCTGGTCGCAACCCACCCGCAGTTCGAAGGATTCCTGCGTCTGGTCGGCGCCCGGCCGGACAGCGTTGCCGCCCATCTCACCGTCCCGCTTCTGAAGTTCAACGCCATGGAATATCGGACCAATGGCGCCTATCTCGATGACTTCGTCCAGTTCGCTGTGGACGCCGTGCAGCAAGGTTCTCTCGGTTGGATCACGGAGCCCGAGGTCATCAGTGGAAGTGTCCGCAGTTACGTCCGGCGGTTCGAGGAGAGGGCAGAGGCTCGTCAGAAGGTGATCAGCCGCAAGCAGTTCGCCGTCACCTGCGAGGAGGCCATGACTCGTGTCGCCTTCAGCGCCGCGGGCTGCAAGATGGACTACATCAGTCACGAACTGCTGCGCCGATGGACCCGGTTTCTCGGTCTGGCCAACTTCAGTTACTACGCGCCCGGCCCACCGGCCTTGAGGCTTTGGTCCACCGCCACGGTGACGGGCAGCGGTGGCAGGGCAGTGATCAGCCGTCGCGTCGGGAAGGACGTCCGGCGGGCCGCTCTCGACGGTACCTGGGCGGTCTGGCGCGATCAGCGAGCTGACGGGGCTGGGGGCATGTACCTGCCCGTCTGGCAGCTACGAGCCGCGGTCTGCTGGAAACAGCGGATCAGCGACGACGAGTTTGATCGGGCGCTTCGGGAGGCACTGGCCGGCGAGCACCAGGGCCTCGGCCTGAGCATTCACCTGGATCAGGCGTCGCTGCGGGTCGCCCCCGCCTCGACCAAGCCGCTGGTCATCCCCAGCGCGAGTGGCCTCCGCCGGGTGTTCAACGTCATCAGCATCGCACCGGACGTCGCCACCACGACCACCGACATCACCGAGGAGATCCGAAACCGATGACCATCGCCCCCCGCACCGCGGGCCCCGTCTGGCTGAAGAAGCAGTGGGGGTTGCGTAACAATCCCTTCCCGACCACCGGAATCGCCCGGCTTGGTGGCAGCGACGAGCGCGAGAACGGTCTTCTCTACGAGCCGGATGTGAATGCGGACAAACTCCAGGAGACCATCGAGAAGTTCGTCTTGGGCGCGGCGTTCTCGGGCCTTCGGTTCGGCTACCTGTGGTCGACCGGCACCGGGCCGGGAGACTCGGACGCTCGTGGTTTTGGCAAGTCCGTGCTGATGCAGCATCTGACCGGGAGCCTCAACGAGGACTTCGGCCGTACGGCCTACCTCAGTTGCGGACTCGATGAGGAGGACGCCGATGAGGTGCCGATCTGTGGGCTGCTGACCAGCTTCGACACCGCCCAGATCCGCTCTCTCAGCGCGGCTCTGTTCACTGCCGTCGAGTACGCGACCGACTTTCGAGCACATGATAAGGACCTCACTCTCGCCCAGCGCCTTCGGCAAGCGCTCGTCGCGTGCACTGCGGCCGAAGATCCTCAGACGTTGGCGAAATTCGTCATCGATGAACACCGGGATCTGCGTGGGCGCACCCTCGGGCCGCCCGACGACAAGCTCATCCTCGCCTTGTGCGACGCCGACCCGTCCGTGGCGAGGGACTACCTCGACAGGGTCAAGCCCGCTTCGCGCACACGCAACGGATCGGTGTATCTCGCCACGTTCCTCCTCTTCGCGGCGGCTGCCGGCATGAAGCACGTGTTGCTCTGCTGCGACCAACTGGAGGACCTCGCGAGCACCACCACGGCCAAGGCCAAACGTGATCTGGAAACGGAGCGCTTTCGCGACATCATCCTTGAGACGCTGCCCATGGCCGACATGCTCAGCATCGTGGTGACCATGCACCCGCGGGCTGCCCTCACCATCGGCACGGCGTGGGAACTCGCGGACCTTCCGACCTTTGAGATCTCCGAGGCCAACAAGCACCGGATCGTGGTGCTGCCGGCTCTGCGGGATCTTCCCTCGGCCGTCAAACTCCTCACCAAATACCTAGACGCGGCTCGGAAGAAGACTGACCGGACGTCCGCCGACATCCACCCCTTCACCCCGGCCGCTGTGGCGGCGCTATTCAGCCGGTCGAACCGCAAGCCGCGCGATGTGCTGCGCAAGGCGCATGGTCTCATCGAGGCCGCTTCGGGCGACAACCTGGAGATTATCGACGAGCAGGCGGTTGCCCGCTATCTCGACGCGGTCGGACCTGACACGGAAGAAGACATCGGTCCCGTCGTGGCCGGTTCGGTGACGGCGTCTCCGGATTGGAGCGAAGGGTGAGTTCCGGCTTTGCCGAGATCGGAGGCGAGGCATGAGTCTGGGCTTCTGCCGCTTATGCGTGTCCCCCTTGGCTCCGTGGGAGAAGGGGCGCTGCGGATGCGGCGGGCCGCGAAGGATGGGGAATGCGGAAATCATGTACGCGATCGCCTGTTCCGTCCGTGCGCCTGTCCATGTCCAGGACTTCGTGCGTCTGGCAGAGCGTGACTACGGCCGCAACCTGGGAAGGTCGACGGCGAACGCCGTTCTCTCCCCCGACCGGCGATTCTGCTGGGCCGGCGGCGGGTTGTACGCCCTGTACAGGCATGGCCCGCTGCCGGGCCCGCGGAGCCTCGAAGAGGCCAGTCGCCTTCTCCTCGTCGCGGCTGATAGGCCCTTGACGATCGGGGCCATGGACTTTTGCCTCAAACAGCTCGGCTACCGCTATAACGTCGGCTCCCTACAGAACGCGATCCGCCGCTCAGCGGCGATCCACTGGCAGCGGGACGGTCAGTGGGCCCACGCTCGTGGTGACGAGGCCGAACGGGAGTTGCGTCGTCAGATACCGATGGTTCCGGACAAGCAGCAGGATGCGTGGACGGTCATGCGCGACGCCCTGGCGCGTCGAATTCGAGAACTCATCGCCCAGCGCACCGAGCGATTGCGAGACCTCGGAAACCTCAACCGATTCGGGCTCGATTGGAACGAGAACTGAGGACGTGAGCTACCTGCGTAATGCGTAGGTCTCGGGTTCGAATACCGAAGGCGGCTCAGAAGAACCCTAGGTCACATAGCCCGTGACCTGGCGTTTTCTGTTGCTCGGGGCATGACAGGGCGCGCGGCCGGGTTGCCGTGGCGTTGCTTGCGTGAGCGATGCGTGCGGAGCCGCTCGGGGACCTAGTTCGTGGGCTTGCGGCGGGTGGCTTTCTTGGCTGACTTGGCCTGAGCTTTAGCCTTGTCCTTCTTCGGCTTGCCGCCCCTGCCAGCGTCGGCCTCCTTGGCCGCAGCCGTCCTGGCCTTCTCCTTCTTCGTGGCCTTGCGCGCGGCCTTCTCGGCCTCGGCCTTGCGCTGGAGGGGGACGAGCTTCGCGTGGGCCTCGGCGGCACTCTTGCCGACGTGGGGGAGGACGCTCTGGTAGATGTCCCGCGTGATGCGGGTGTCGCTGTGCCCGAGGGTGTCCGACACGATCTTGATGTCGATGCCGGCGGCGAGCATGAGGGTGGCCGCGCCGTGGCGGAGGTCGTGCAGGCGGATCGGCGGGAGGCCGGAGGCGGCGACGAGGCGCTCGAAGAGGTCGGTCACCTTGCCGGGGTGGAGCCTGGAGCCGTCTTCCTGGGTGAAGACGTGGCCGGTATCGACCCAGGCTGTGCCCCACTCTGCGCGGGCCTTGTCCTGCCGCTCGCGATGCTGCTTCAGCACCTCGACGGTGTCGTCATCGAGGGCGACCACGCGAGAGCCGCTGTCGGTCTTGGGATCTGAGGCTTCCACTTCCCAGCCATCCTGCACGAGTTGGGAGGAGACGGTGAGGAAGTGGGTGCCGAGGTTCGTCTCCGACCACGGCTGCCCGCACGCCTCGCCACGGCGCAGGCCGCGGAGCGCGATCAGGTGCCACATCGCGTACAGCCGGTCCTCGGCGACGAAGTCGAGGAAGGCGCCGGTCTGTTCCGGCGTCCAGACCATCACGGGCGAGGGCTTCTCGCCCGTCTGCTCCCACTTGGCGACCCGCTCGTCGGTCCACACGAGCGCCTTTGGCTTGCGCACGGGGTCGATCTCGACATGGGCGGCGGGGTTGAACGTGATGATCTGCTGCCCGATCGCGTCGTTCAGGGCCGCGCGGAGCGTGGCCTTGACGTGCAGCCGCGTAGCTGGACCGGTGACGCGTCGGAAGGGCGGCATCTCGTGGATCGCGGCCTTCAACGCCTTGCGGCGGGCGCGGTTCCCGATGCCCTTCCACGGCACGGTTGCCAGTTCGTCAAGTGCGGCCCTTCGCTGGGCGTTGTCTTCCAGGATCTGGGCGTTGGCGTCGCGGATGTCGGTGAACATCTCGCTGAGGTGGCTGACGCGCAGCCGGTCCAAACGCCGGTTGCCGATGCGCGGCTTCAGGTGGACGCGGATGTCGGTCTCGTAGCGGTTGAGGCCGGACTTGCGTATCCGCTTGCCGGCCAGCCACCGATCGAGCCATTCGGCCACGGTCAGGCTGCCGATGAGATCCTGCCCGGAGTTGAGGCGCCGCCGCGTCTCCTCGACCTCGGGCAGAGGTGACCGCTCTCGACTGACCTCGGCCAGCATCTCGGCGATGAGTTCGGTGCCCTCGGGGTCGTCCGAGTCGGCGAGCCCGAGCAGGGCGCGTACGTGGTCGAGGTCGGCCTGGGCTGCCTTGAGACTCGCGTACCCGCCACGGGCGAAGGAGCGGCGGCTGCCGTCCTCGCGGGGTGAGAGCTCCTGGCGCATGGAGTAGGTGCAGTGGTTCCTGCCGTTGCGCTTGGGGCAGGAGGTGCCGAGTTCCTTGCCGGTCTTCGGGTCGCGGCAGGAGCAGCGGCGGTAGGTGGAGCCCTTCAAAGATCATTCTCCTCGGTGGTTTCGGGGTTGGCCCCGGTCGGGGCGATCACGTCGGCCACTTCTGGCCACAGGAACGGGGGTGTAACGCCCTCTTCCTCGATGAAGGCGCGAACTCTGAGCAGGCGGCTTTGGGCCTCCTCGGCCGCCTCGGCGGCACGGGCCTGGGAGCGGAGGGCTTCGGCCTTCCGGTCGGCATTGTGGGCGGTCTGCGCGTGGTAGCGGGCGTACTCCTCGTCGCGTTGCGCGCTTCGTAGCTGCTCCTGGGCAGTTTGATGGACACGGAAGTAGCGGAGCATGTCGTCGTCCGCGCCGAGTTCGGTCTCCTCTCCGGTGAACCGGCGCAGGGCGTCCAGGGTGGAAGTGGGGTCCTGGAACGGGAGCCGCTGCACGACATCGACGTAGCCCACGGGATAGAGCAGGCAGATGGGCGGGGTACGCAGCGCCTCAGCCAGCACCATGACGTCGACCAAGGGCAGGTTGGAGCGGCGTCCGGACTCCATGTTGGCGATGACGTTGCGGGGGATCGGATGGCCGATTTCCGCGCATCTGTCGGCCAAATCCTGTGCGCTCCAACCCAGTTCCTTCCGTCGTCTGCGGACCTCGGCGGCCACGGTGGCCATGACCTGGTCCACCCACTCCGGGACGTCGTCCTCGTCGTCGGCCTTGCTCGATCCATGGTGACTTCTGCGTTGTGTCATGTAGACACATTAACTCGCTTAGCGTTGATTCCAAGACCTGGAGACGGACGCGGAGGTCGCGTTCGCCGTGGGCTCAGTCATGGATGGAGTGCGCATGCGCCAGAACGAAGACGCCGGAGGGGCGAAGGGGATGAGTCGCGAGGAGCTTCTGAGGCTCCCGGCGGCCGTTGACCTGGAGACGGGTAACCGCGCGCTGGGGCTCGGCCGGAGCAAGGGCTACGAGTTGGCCAAGCGCGGCCAGTACCCGTGCAAGGTGCTCAGGCTCGGGAATGCCTACCGGGTGGTGACGGCAGACCTGCTGGCCTTGCTGGGGCTGGCCGCATGAGGCGCCGGATGCGCCGTAGGCGCCTCTGCGCTGAGCTGACACAGAAACGCTGGACTGTGGCACGGCGTGGACGTACTGTCCGTGGTCGCTCGCGGTACCGAGACCCCCGCGAGAAGAGGGAGAGCCTCCGACGGTGCAACGCCGGAGGCTCCAGGACTCCCCAGCAATCCCGTGAGATCCGACCCGGCGGCAAGGGCGTGCAAGCCCGCAGCCGCCAGATGAGGAGCCGCCGAGTGCAACCCGAGAACCCCGACCCCTATTCCGCCCCCGCCCGAGCGGCCTGGCCCGCCACGGCCATCCCCGGCCAGCCCGGCGCTCATCTGGGTCCGGCCCAGGCCGCCTATGCCATAGCGGAGATGCACGATGGTCCGGCTGACGGCAGCGAGGCGGACCCGGCAAGGAGCCTGGAGACCATCCCCGACACGGAGCCGACGCCAGGCTCCGACCTGCTGGACGAACTGCGCTCCCAGATAGCCCAGTTCGTGATTCCGCCCTCTCCCGAGGCCCTGGACGCGGTCACCCTCTGGGTGGCGGCGACGCAGCTCCAGCCCGCCTGGCAGCACGCCCCCCGGCTGGCAGTGGTGGGACCTGCGAAGCGGTGCGGGAAGTCCCGGCTCCTGGACGTGCTGACCGAAACGGTCCACGAACCGATGCTCACCATCAACACCAACCAGCGGCCATCTTCCGCTCGATCAACGAGGAGGAGCCACCGACGCTGCTGGTGGACGAGGCTGACACCATCTTCGGCCCCAAGGTCGCGGAGAAGAACGAGGAGACACGCGGCCTCCTCAACGCCGGCGACCAACGCGGCCGGTACGTCACCCGGGTCGTTGGCAACGACCACACCCCGCACAAGTTCGCCACCTTCGCCATGGCGGCCATCGCGGGCATCGGTGACCTGCCAGACACCGTCATGGATCGATCCGTCGTCATCCGCATGCGCCGCAGGGCCGAGGGCGAGAAGGTCAAACCCTTCCGCTCGCGACGCGACATCCCGGCCCTGCACGAACTGCGCGACCGTATCCGCGCCTGGACCCTCCCGCTACTGGAGGACGCTGCGAGCCTGGAGCCGGAGATGCCGGTCGAGGACCGAGCCGCCGACACCTGGGAGCCTCTGGTGATCATCGCGGACCTGGCCGGCGGCCGCTGGCCACGGCTCGCGCGGATCGCGTGCGCACGGATGGTCGCGGCCGAGGTGGCAGCTGAGGAGGACCACCCGAGTGGGGCGCGCATCCTCGCTGACATCCGACGGGTCTTCTTCGCGCAGCGGGAGGCGGACAGCCTCTCCACCAAAGACCTCCTGCACCACCTGAACGCGGACGCCGAAGCCCCGTGGGGAGAGCGTGGACGCTACGGCCTGACCTCCCGGGAACTCAGCGGGATGCTGCGCGACTACGACATCCGGCCCGGCAACGTGCGCATGGCCGACCGGACTCAGCGCAAGGGCTACACGCGCAACAAGTTCCTGGACGCCTGGCGGCGGTACTGCCCGACCGTCCACCCGGTCGACGCTCGGCGCGGCGAAAGCTGACCCCCACCTCCCTGGTTGCCGTACTTGCCGTCCCTGCCGTGATCGTGCAGGTCAGGGCACACAGCAGCAAGACGGCAGCCGAGGGCAAGACGGCAGCGCACGCGCCTGAGCACGTGCAGCCAGCAGGGGGACAGCGTCCAGATCCGTCTTGCCCCGTCCCAGGCGTCTTCGCCGTATCGCAGCAGGTCACAGTCCTGCTTGCCGGGACGGCTGCCATAACGCAACCGTCCCGGTGAGGGACAAGCCGTCCCAAGGCGGAGCCCGAACCGAAGCCGCCGCCTCCCTGTCCCGAATCGGGACAAGACGCTGGCGCTGCCCGCCAGGACGGCACGTCCGGAGCGCTGCCGTCCCGCGCTGACCTGCACCTGCAACGGCTGAGACGGCAAAGACGCCCCACACCACCACCCCCAGGAGTTTCCCGCTTGACCGCCCCGCACCTCACCACGCAAGCACCCCAGCCACGAGCCGACGTCCGCAGCGAAAGGCAGCCGACGAAGCGGGTTGACGCCGAGCAACTCGTGCTCGGCGCGGCTGGCCTCGTCATCGTCGCCCTGACAGCCGGAGCGTTCTGGCTCTCCTACGCGCACCTCGCCGACGTCGCCGGCCAACACGGGCTCGGAGCAACCCCCATCCGCCGCTGGGCCTGGCCCGCCACCCTGGACGCGTTCATCGTCGCGGGCGAACTGCTCATGCTCCGCGCAGCGCTGCGCCGCATAACCGACCCCTGGGCAATCGCCGTGACCGTTGCCGGATCAGTCGGCTCCATCGCGTTGAACGTCGCCGGGGTCAGCGGAACGGACAACGCGCGCAGCGTCCCGCTCCTCGACTACGTGGTCGCAGCCGTTCCTCCGGCCGCCGCGATGGTCGCCTTCGGCGTCCTGATGCGACAGATCCACCAGCTCGTCGCACCGCCCGACGACTCCTCGGACAGGGGTTCCGTAAAGGCGCAGGAACGATCGGTCGGCGACATCAACCACAGCCACCGGCCAGACGCCGCTTGCGATAGTTCGCCGGTCTCCGGTGACGAGCGGACGGAACCTGCGCCCCAGGTTCCGGAGAGCAAGTCGAGCGGTGGTCGTCCGCCGAAAGCGACCATCGCGGAGCTGGCGAACATCGGACGGACGACCGGTCATCAGCACGGCAAACTCACGCGCGGCCTGCTTCGAGCGGCAGTGAAGGATCGAGACCTGACGATCGGCAGTGAGCGGCAGACCGAGGTGATGGAACTACTTCGGCCGGAACTCGAAGCAGCTGGCATAGAGGTCTCCAGGCGCTGACCCCGGCCCGCTCGGGTGACCGGAACCCCTCCGGCCACCCGAGCATCGGCCAACCGGCCCGCAGCTTTCCACACCTGTGGACAACGCGACGACCGCGCCGGGCAAGCATCGCCACCCCGCACGCCCAGCCGTACATGGAGCATCTCCCTTGACGCACAACCTGCGCCTGCCTGAGGACACCCACTCTGAGCCACCTGAGTCGCCGCAGTCTCCTACGCTGCTGGCACGTCTGCGGCGGGCGTTCGGACGGACGGCCCCTGGCGGAGCCAGTAGTACCCCGAGTCCGACTCAAGGCCGGTCTTCGGGGGTCTCCGCCCCAGGGGTGGCGGAGACAGCCCAGCGCCAGGGGGCGCCGGACCGGGAGGTCGGAGCCGAGGGCGGCCCCGACCAAAACGAGATCCATACCGTCCAACAGCAGATCCTCCACCCCACACCCACCATCGAGCCGCCAACAGGCGAGCGAGAAGCGCAGAGCGTCCAGCCGGCGATCCGTCGTTTCACCGGCACCAAGCGGACCGTCCGTGTCGGCCCACTGCGGTTCACCGCCGACGAGCACAACGCGCTCCAGGAGGCCGCCGCCGAGCACGGCTACAAGGGGGAATCCGGCTTCGCTGCCGACATCGTCCTCGCGTTCGTTTCCGGCCGGTTCACGGCGAATCTGCCGCTGTCCGAGGACCGCCGCCGCACCCACATGTTCCGCGCCCAGGTGCTGCGCGAACTCAACCGGATCGGCGTCAACGTCAACCAGATCGCCCGCGCCCTCAACAGCGACCTCACCCCACCCGACGTACGTCACCGCCTCGACGAGCTGCACTGCCTGCTGGAGTTGATCGCCGAGGCCCTGCGCGAACCCGCCGACCCCAGGAAGGACCAAGCCGCGTGATAGCCGCCATCAAGCCGACCGGGGCCAACACCCGTGGCCTGCTCGCCTATCTCTACGGCCCCGGTCGGCACGATGAACATCTCGATCCGCACATCGTCGCGGGCTTCGCCATGCTCGGCATGCCCGATCCCGGCCGGAACCCCGACGCCACCCTCACCCAGCTCGCCCGCCATCTTGACGAGCCCGTACGGCTCCGCAACAGCGAGTTCGGAAAGAAGGTCACCGACCACGTCTGGCACTGCCCCGTCCGAGCAGCCCCCGAGGACCGGAACCTCTCCGACACGGAGTGGGCCGACATCACACAGCGGATCGTCGAAGCCGCAGGCATCGCCCCACCCGGAGACGACCTGGCCTGCCGGTGGATCGCAGTACGTCACGCGGACGACCACATCCACATCCTCGCCACCACCGTCCGCGAAGATGGCCGCCGTCCCAAGCTCCACGACAGCGGCATCCGCGTAGGCGACGCCTGCCGCCAGGTCGAAAAGGACTACGGCCTACGCCAACTGAAGAAGGGCGACCGCACCGCCGGACGCCGCCCCACCCAGGCCGAGATGCACAAGGCCGAACGCCTCGGCTGGGAGCAGACCAGCCGCGACTGGCTCCAGGACCGCATCCGCGCCGCTATCCCCCACGCCAGCAACACGGAAGAGCTCCTGGCCTACCTCGAAGCCGACGGCATCTCGGTCAAGCCGCGCCGCGGACCGTCCGGAGACCTCCTCGGCTACGCCGTCGGTCGCCCCAGCGACCTCAACAAAGACGGTGAATAGATCTTCCACCCTGGCGGCAAGATCGCTCCCGACCTCACCCTCCCCAGGCTCAAGGCCCGCCTGGAAACCACCGCGCCAGAGGAACACTCCACCGCCCGCCGAGAGCGCCCCAGTACCCCCTGGCACCAGGCCGCTGACGCCCTCGACATCCTCCATGCCGACATGGCCGACGACTCCCACGCTCAGGCCCACATCACCGCGCTCGGCGAACTCATCGAAGCCACCGCCCAGAATGCCCCCGCCCACTTCCACGCCGAACTGCGAGCCGCTTCACGGGCGTTCGTCCGTGCTCAGCGCTCCCAGATCCGGGCCGAGAACCAGGTCGCCCACACCCTGCGCACGGCGGCCCGCGACATCGCACACACTGCCACCGGCCCCGACGGCAGCGCCTTGGCGGCCCTGCTCGGCGCCCTCGTCTGGGCCACCGTCGTCGCCGCCCGCTGGCACGAAGCGAAGAACCACGCCCACCAGGCCGAAGCCGCCCGCCAGGCTCTCCACCACCTCCAGACCGTCACCGACCGAGCCCTCACGCCCGTCATCGACAGCCTCGCCACTCGCCATCCGAACGACCAGGCCAGTCGCTCCCTCGTCCGCGATGTCCGCGCAACCATCCCCGACTACGCCGACCGCATCCTCACTGACCCTGCCTGGCCGACCCTCGCCACCGTTCTCGCCGATGCCGAAGCCGGTGGCCACACACCCCACCAGCTCCTCAAAGAAGCAGTCGCCCAGCGCGAACTACACACCGCCCGTCAGCCCGCCCGCGTCCTGATCACTCGCATCCAGCACACCAGCCGGAACCCCGTGCCCAACCGCCGGGCGGAGGCTGCTCGCCGGCGCTCGACCATGACGTCTTCGGTGTCGGCTCACCTGAATCCACAACCTGCAGCGGCACCCACGGCACCCGCCGAACGGCAGTTCGGACGGCGCCGATGAGTCCCAGTCGGTCTGACCGACGGCGACACGAACGGCCAGCCCTTCAGGCACCCAGCTCTTCCTCCATCGCCACGGCCACGGCTGGCCAAGGTGCCTTCAGCTCGCCGAACAGCCGCCAGTAGCGGTACGACGCGCGAACCAGGGAACTGACGCCCAACCTCGCCACACCAGGATCGACCGTTGCGATCACTCGGCGAGTGATGCCGCCTGCTCCTCGCGAGGCGGGACGGATGCCGTGCCCGAGGAGGAGAGTGGCGGTGCGGACGGCATCCAGGGTCGGTGGTGGGGCCAGGGATGAGAACCTGCCGAATACGAGATCCCTCCACCCCAACCGAGTCCGTGCCCAGGCCAGTCGCTCAAGACCGGTACCGAGGTCCACGGCCAGACGGGCAGGGTTGTCGGCGTTCCACAGGAGGACGATGTCACCGACAGGCAGGTCCAAGTGCTTGAAGCGAAGTGTGATGCCCTCGACTTGGCGGCGCTTCCAAGTGGTCAGTGTGCCGTGGACGCTGATGTGGCGCGCGTGGAAACCGAGTCGTGACAGCACGCTGAACCAGCCGTCCAAGATTCCTCCGTACTCGTCCACGTGCTGGATCGGCTGGACACGGGAGACGTTGACGAACGCGGTCAGGAACCCTGGCCGAAGATCACCCGATGTGTCGCGTTGCCCGGTGAAGCGGACAACGGGCTGAGGCAGGAAGCCGCTGCGGTAGGTCACCGGACGCCCGTCC
The DNA here is from genome assembly GCF_044752765.1 of Streptomyces sp. NPDC088706. NCBI lineage: Bacteria > Bacillati > Actinomycetota > Actinomycetes > Kitasatosporales > Streptomycetaceae > Streptomyces > Streptomyces sp. NPDC088706. The sequence continues at coordinate 8,602 of NZ_JBIVLW010000003.1, read as the reverse complement.
TTGAGATAGGGATCGAGGGCTTGGACTGCCGAGATCGTCAGCTCGGTCTCGCGGCCCCACTGAAGCGGCAGGCAGGTGTCCTGCGGGACGCCTAGCGCCGCGAAACCCGTCGTGAGCCCCGCCAGTAGTTCCTCCCACGACGGCGCCTGACGAGGCGGACGGTACGGGGATCCTCTGTGTGCGTGCTCGATCTTGACCTGTCCGTCGGAGACGGTGAACTCCCAGTGGGCCCCGAGGATGCGCTGAAGGACCTCAGGTATGAGGATGCCTGGAGGAGGTGATGGCACGAACGGGCGTTCCCTGGGATGACTCGACATCACGGCCGACTCGCCATCGCCCTGAAGTGGCGGGCCGGATCGAAGCGGTCCATCCCGATCTCCTGGACCTCCGCGTACTTCAGATCCTCAGCCTTCTCGATCGCCCGCGTGAGGAGTTCCGCTGTCGTCTCGTCGTCCACGACAGGGTCGGCCACCGCCACCACGCCGGTCTGATCGCACAGAGCGGCTTGGGCGCATGTGCCCTCGCGCCAGGTGAGCGCGGCCATGGGGGTGCCGGCGCGGAGAGACTCGCCGAAGACCGCGGCGCCGGCCTCCACGTATGCACGGGCGTAGGTGTAGACGAAGACGGAGGCGTCGCGGATAGCAGCTGTCTTAGCGGGGCCGCCGAGTTCACCGACCCACTTCACGTGGTCCGCGCTGAAGAGGCGTTGGTGGCGTCGTACGTACGCGTCGTCGAAGACGGGTCCGACGATCTGGATCCGGCGTCCGAGGATCTGGGCGGCTCGGACGGCGATGTGCGGGGCCTTTTCCTCGTCAATCCGGCCGAGCCATACAAGGTCGCTACCGGCGACGGGGGGCGGCTCTTCCTCGTCCAGGCCGAGGTGGACAGCGAGTTCGGGGATCGGTCGGTGGGCTGCGTACCGCTCGATCATCTCGGGCGAGTAGCAGTAGAGCCGTGACCGCTTGCCGTCGAAGGCCGTGTCCGCGTGCTGGAACACGGGCGAATGCTGGAACGTGGCCATGTCGCAGTCCAGCTTGTTCCAGGTACGCGTCCAGGCCGGCAGCGACGGGTATTCGTGCCCGCCGACCAGGAGGTCGTATCCGGCGCTGCGGAGCTCGCGCTCGGCGAGCGATCCGGGAGTGAGGCCCTCCAAGCGGACCGGCTTACGGACCCAGTCGTGCTCTAGGTCCGTGAGCCAGCTCGGCCCGAGGAGGTGTACGTCGGCGCCTGCGGTTCGGGCGCCTACGGCGACCGCCCACAGCCATCGTTCGATCCCGCCGTAACCGGCGGGTGGAAAGGCGTAGCTACCGGGGAAGTCGCAGACGCCGACGAGCACTTATGCCTCCGGTGTTCCGTCCGCCGAGATCCGGCGGAAGCCGAGGTACGGGAAGAGAGATTCGGGGAGGACGAGCGAGCCGTCCTGGTGCTGGCACTGTTCGAGGAGCGCAGCCAGGGTGCGGCCGACGGGCAGGCCGGAGCCGTTGAGGGTGGCGACGAGCTTGGGCTTGCCGTCCTCGCCGCGGGTGCGGATGTTGGCGCGGCGGGCCTGGAAGGTGCCGAAGTTGGAGATCGAGGAGATCTCCCGGTAGGTGTTCTGGCTCGGGATCCAGACCTCGATGTCGTACGTGAGCTGGGCGGAGAAGCCGGTGTCGCCGGCGGCCAGCTTGACCACGCGGTAGGCGAGGCCGAGCTCCTTCAGGCATGCCTCGGCGTGGCCGACCATCGTCTCCAGCTCGGCGTCCGCGGTCTCCGGGTCGACGATCTTGACCATCTCGACCTTGGAGAACTGGTGCTGGCGGATCAGGCCGCGGGTGTCACGCCCGTATGAGCCCGCCTCCGAGCGGAAGCACGGGGTGTGCGCCGTGAGGGCCAGGGGCAGCTCGGCGGGCGGGATGATCTCGTCGGAGTAGAGATTGGTCAGCGGGACCTCGGCCGTCGGGATGAGGAACAGGTCGCGATCGGCGGCGCCGGTCTTGAACAGGTCCTCCTCGAACTTGGGCAGCTGACCGGTGCCGGTCATCGTCTTGCGGGTCACCAGGTACGGGACACCGTGCTCGACGTAGCCGTGGCGGCGCGTGTGGATGTCGAGGAAGAGCGTGGCCAGCGCGCGCTCCAGGGCGGCGCCAGCGCCGCGGGAGACCGCGAAGCGCGAGCCGGACAGCTTCGTGGCGCGGGCGAAGTCGAGGATGCCGGTGGCCTCGCCCAGGTCGACGTGGTCCTTCGGCTCGAACGAGAACGCCGGCGGGTTGCCGACGCGCCGGATCTCGACCGCGAACTCCTCGGAGTCGCCGTCCGGGGCCTCGTCGTCGGGGAGATTCGGGATGGTCAGCAGGAGCTCGGTGAGCTCCTCCTGGACCTTCTCCTGCGCGGCCTCGATGTCGCGGATCTGGTCCTTCAGCTCGCGGGCGCGCTCCTTCAGCTTGGAGATGTCCCCACCCTGCTTGGCCGTCTGCTGGACCTCGCTCGCCACCCGCTTGGACTCCGCCCGCAGCTCGTCGGCCGAGCGGATGCTCTGGTTGCGCCGGGACTGGAGGTCTTCCAGCCGGGACAGATCCAGGGAGTAACCGCGACGAGCGAGCCGACGTACCGTTTCGGCACCCATTTCGATCAGGGCGCGGGCATCATGCATGAGGAAGATCCTTCTTATCCGGCGAGTGGGACGGGGATACCGCATCGACGGTAGCAACCGCCGACCCCTCACCGATCCGCAATATCGACGCGTCACCATCGGCGGTGATCTCGCGCAGAGTGGCCGATTCAAGATCATCCAAGAGCTCCGTGACCAAGAGGGAAAGATCGTCGTCGCCGATGGCGAGCGGCTCGATGTAGAGAGCCTCGGGGAAGAACAGCGGCATGGCCTCGCCGGCCGCGCGATCTCCATGCCAGTGGAGGACGGAAACCAGCAGGCCGTGCCCGACCAGGACGCGGGGCGCTGGGTGTTCCAGAGCGGCGAGGACGCCGGTGAGCAGCCTGCGTATGCCCTCATGCTGCGACTCCGCGGCGCCCGGTGGGCGCTGACGAGGACCGTGCTCGTCGAGCCAGGCCGCGTAGTCGAGGAAGGGCTTGCCCTCGAACTCCCCGTAGTCGAGTTCGTTCAGCCGGGCGTCTACAACCAGCTCGGGCGAGGGGACGCCCATGAGTAGCGAGGCGGTCTGCCGAGCCCGTGGGAATTCGCTGGTCAGCCAGGTGGCCATGGAATGGAGTGGGAGGACGTTCCACGCACGGCCGAGCGACTGTCGGCCCTCGTCGGTCAGAAGAATCTGCTTGGTCGGGTCGCCGTTGACGAGGTACCGCTTGCTGTAGTCGGTCTGGCCATGGCGAAGGATGTACGTCGTCACGATCCACTCCGAGGGGTTGTCGCTGTCGCCAGAAGATCGCTGAGCACGGTGGCCATGAACGCGGCGCGTGGGTCGCCGGACTCCACGTAAAAGAGGAGGCCGTGGACCGCCAGGAGTCGGCACCAGGGTGCGAGCACGGGGACGGGGATCCGAGACGTACGTGAGGCGACGGCCAGCCGTGCGGTCGTCCCGCGTCCGAGCTCGTAGTAGACGGTCCAGAACGCCCAGTCGAACGCGGGATCGCCCACCATGGGGAGCGGATCGATCAGCCGGGAGTGTCCCCGCCAGTCGAACAAGACGTTCTCCCGGTACAGGTCGGCGTGCAGCACCGTCGCTCGGCGGGAGCCCTCTTCCAGATCGGCGACGGCAACGCACCCTGCTTCGACGAGGGAACGCCAGCCACCAAGGTCGAGTTCGCGCATCCGCCGCTCGATCTGCGGACGCACTTCGTGGGCGAGGTAGTCGGTGAGGAGTGGAAGCTGCTCCGCCCGGAGTCTGTGGCGCCCCAAGGTGTGGAGCCCGTGGACGGCCGCCGCCACCATTTGGAGTTCCCGCCGCGGCCGATCCGCGCCGCCGGGTTGCCCTCCGATGAGTCCGAGCGCGGCCACGGCCAAGTCGTCCGCGGCCTCCACGACCTCGACCGTGGGTCCGCGGGCCCAGAGCCGTAACGCTTCCACCTCGTGGCGAAAACGAGATGGATCAACCCATGCTTTGAGGAGCAGCGGACGCCCGTCGGGACGGGCCGCGGTCGCGATCACCGAGGCGTGGCCGGCGTCGTGGTACGCCACGAGCGTCAGCTTCCACCTCCCTGCCGCACGTGCCAGCAGCCCCGGGACGTCGTCGAGCCACGGCTTGACCGCAGGACCGTAGTGCGCGAGCAGCCGCTGCCTGCACCCCGCGGGGATCTCTCCGAGCGTCCGCTTCGTCATCAGCTCAGCTCGATCCCGTCCGAGACGAGCTCGTCCGTCAGGGCCGGGAACTCGCCCAGTACCTCCGCGACGAGGGCCTGCACCTTGTCGACCTCGGCGTCCGGGGCGGAGAGGCGGACGAGGATGCGCCAGGGTTCGTCCAGACGCTGGCCGGTAGTGCTGACCAGATGCACTTCCGCATGCCCGTCGGTGGTCTCGTGCAGGCGGTGGGCCAGGCGCTGCGCGGCGATGTTGTAGAGCTTGCCGACGTGGTAGACGGGGTTCTTGCCGTTGGCGCCCTCCAGGTTCATCGGCCGCAGCGGCGTGATCAGCCCGTTGACCCGGTTACCGCGCCCGACGACGCCCTCGTCCCCCGACTCGATCGAGCTCCCGGTGTAGGTCAGGTACAGCTCGTCCTTCTCCGGGACGTCGCGGGCGTTGAGCCGGAAGCGCGCCTGGGCGCCTGGCAGGCGGAGGCCGGCCAGCCGGTGGCACTCGGCTAGGACGGTCTCCTTGTTGCGGATGTACTCGGCCCGGCTGGCGACGTGGCGCGACTTCTGCGGGACGCACAGGACGATGTCGGCTTCGTCGCCGTCCCAGAAGCCCATGAGCTTGACGTCGGCGCCGCACCACGCGTGGGAGAGGGTGAACTCGCTCTCGCCGGAGAAGTGGTTCACCAGGTCGCGGACGAACGACTCGAAGGCGTTCTCGGGGGCCCAGCCGGTCCCCAGCGACGTGTCGTTCGAGAGCCGCACCCGGCGCTCACGGAGGTCGTCGACGGAGCGGGGATTGAACCAGCGCGTGCGGTCGGGGGTCCCGTCGCCGGTGAGGACCGCCCCTGGGCTGGAGTTGCTGGTGATGTTGAAGACGATGTCGAGGTGGTCCGACACCTCGGGAAGCCGCTCGGCGAAGAACGCCCGCACCTCGGCCTCGACGATCTCCTCGACGGGGATCGTCTCGCCCCCGCACATGGGTGCCGCGCGTCCGTTGACCAGGACGCGGACCGGGGCGGTCATCTCGCCTGCTCCGTAACGGACTTCGCTGGCACCGCCGAGGAGAGCGAGCTTGTCGAAGTTGTGGTGCAGCACGGCGCCGAAGCGCGCGACGGTGTGGTGGCTGTAGGCGCGGGACAGCCGCTCGGCGAGGTGATCGGCGAGGGTGTCCGGGTGGCCGAGGCCCTTCCGCTCGACGATGGTCGTCGCGTCCGGTCTGGCCATGGCGGTGTCGATGACGAGGTGGCTGTTGCCAATGATCGTGCTCGTACGGGGCATCACGAACTCCCGTTCAGGGGTGGGAAGAAGGGGATGAGCGCAGGCGTCAGCACGCCTGGACGAGCGGTGCGGTCGAGATTTAGCGAGGGACTCCGGCAACGCGGAGATGCGCCACGATCGCTGCGAGCGACTGGTATGCGGAAACGGCTTGTTCTTCAGCGGTGAGTCGGACGATGTCGTGGGTCGTGACGAGGTCGATGTCCTGGGTCCGGCGGCGATCGAGCCAGAGGAGCAGACGCCAGGCGAGCACCGGCCCGCAGAATGGCAAGCGGTCCGCGAGATCGACTGGAATGCGCGCTGGCGCTACGCCCTCGTACAGCAGGTCCCGTACGAGATGGAAGACGACGTCGGTGTAGTCGAGAACGGCCGGGCCACAGGCGCTTGCCTCCCAGTCGACGACGTGCAGGTGCTCTCCGTCGACGAGGAGGTGTTCGGGCTTGAGATCGCCATGTAGGTGCACGGTTGGGTGGGCGTCGATCATTGGGAGGGCCTCCCGCAACGCAGCCCACCAGGGCATCCACCGGCAGCGGGCCGAGAACTGATCCAGCAGGAACTGGCTCGCGGAAACAGAGCTGCCAGCCCGTGTCGCCCAGCCGGGGCCAGGAGTAGCGCCAGCAGTGGGCCGGTGAAGCATGCCGCTCACCGCCACGACGTGACCGATGTAGTCCTCCGTCGCCTTGCGGGTGGCCACCGAGCACGGCGTCCCGCGCACCGCCCGGAACACTGTCCAGGACCCGGCCTCGTCGCATCCCGTCGCCAGGACGGGCGGAACCGAGATGCCGCGCAGGGCAGCACGCTGGACTGTGGTGGCCTCCCGTCGACGTCGGCCGTCGGGGTCGATGCCGACGTAGACCTTCAGCACGGCACTGCCGTCCGTGGCGAACCGCGTTCTGGAGTACGGCTTGAGGACAGCCACGCCGAACGGCCCCAGCCCTCGTCCGACCCACGGCTCCGCCATCTTCGTGCTGCGCATCCTCCACACCTCCATCCCGTTGAGAAGCAGAACTGATCACCAAAGCCCGCTGTAATGCAGTGAGTTAGGCCCACCGCCCTGCGGCTTTCTCGGCCTGGTGCGACAGTAGGTGCGGCGCCCCGCAGCACCCCGGAAAAACCTTCCGGGGTCGATTCCGGCCACGAGGTGATGCTCAGGACATGCGAGGGATGACAGAGAACCTGACCATCGGCGAACGCGTTGCCTGGTACCGGCGCCGACGCGGACTTTCCCAAGAAGTCCTGGCCGGCCTCGTCGGCCGCACCACGGACTGGCTGAGCAAAGCGGAGAACAACCGGATCGAGCTCGACCGCCTCTCGGTGATCACCTCACTCGCCGAGGCTCTCGACGTCTCGCTCGGGGATCTCCTCGCCGAGCCGACACTCCTGGAGTGGTCGAGTGACAGCGGCCGCCGTACGGTGCCCGCTCTGCGGGACGCGCTCATGGACTACAAGCAGCTCACGCCCTTGCTGGGGCACCCACCCGACGACGAACCACCGACCCTGGCGGGCTTGCGGGACGCAGTGAAGGAAGTCCTCGACGCCTACCAGGTGTCTCAGTACGGCTTCGCAACCCGACGGCTTCCCCTCGTCCTAGCCGACGCCCTCGCCGCCTCCCGCTCGTATTCAGGGCGTGAAGGGGAGGAGGCTCATGCCGAACTCGCTTTGGCATATCACGGTGCGGCCATGGTGCTGGGCAAGGTCGGGGAGTCGGAACTGGCGTGGATCGCCGCCGACCGTGGCCTGGCGGCAGCACAACAAAGCGGCCAGAGCACGGTGACGGGCTCGCTCTTCCGCGCGGTCACGCACTGCCTGATGGCCACTGGCCGCTTCACCGCGGCGATCCAGCTGGTGAACGACGCGGCGGCCGTCATGCAGCCCGGCCTGGGCACCGCGAACGACGAGTACCTCTCGGTCTACGGCACGCTCTTCCTCGCCGGCGCCATGGCGGCCGCCCGAGCGGAGGACCGTGCGACCACCCAGACCTTCCTCCGCGAAGCGGATGAGGTCGCACAACGACTGGGCGCCGACGCGAACCACCTCTGGACGGCCTTCGGCCCGACCAACGTGGCCATCCACTGCGTCGCCACCGCCGGAGAACTCGGCGACATCCAGATCGCGGCCGATCTCGGGCAGCGCATCGACACCAGCGGCTTGCCTGTAGAACGGCGCGTGAGGCACAGCCTGGAAGTCGCCCGAGCCCTCAGTGCCTGGAACCGGACCGACGAGGCCCTGGCCACGCTGCTGGACGCCGAGCGAGCCGCACCCGAGCAGGTGCGTCACCACTACCTGAGCCGCGAACTGGTCATCGGCTGGATCCGCGGCACCCGAGGCCGCCCGTCCCAGCCGGTGGCCGACCTGGCCCGCAGGCTCGGCGTGGTCGGCGGTTAGAGTCCGTCCCGTGACCGAGAACGAGCACGAAGCGAAGATGGCCCACCCGCGCATGGCCGCCGGCGCGCTCTTCTTCGACGACGCCGACCGGGTCCTCCTCGTCGAGCCGTCGTACAAGGATTACCGCGACATCCCTGGTGGCTACGTCGAGAACGGCGAGTCTCCGCTGCAAGCGTGCGTGCGCGAAGTCCATGAGGAGCTGGGTATCAGGCCCGCCATCGGGCGCCTGCTCGTCGTGGACTGGGCACCGAATCCGGGAGAGGGAGACAAGGTCCTCTACCTCTTCGACGGTGGTCGTCTTAACGCGGATGAGTCCAAGCGCGTCGTACTGCAGGCCGACGAGCTTCGCGGTTACGCGTTTCATGCTGCCGGAGAACTGCCTGAGCTCACGATTCCCCGACTGGCACGTCGCATCGCCGCTGGCATCGAGGCCCGCGGCAACGGCGTGACTGCTTACCTGGAGCATGGAGTGGCAACGGGCATAACGTCGTAACGCAGGATGCCGCCAGTTCTGCTAGCGACGCCCGCAGTGCACGCAGCACACGTACGTCGCCGAGCTCTACGACAGACAGCCATCTCCCAATGAGCTTCTTCAGCGGTGGCGCTCCAGGGTGAGGATGGCCTTCGCGACTGACGTCATGCGGTTGGGGCTGCATCGGGATCTGCGGAAGATGCGCCAGGACTTGAGTCGTGCGACGCCGCG
>NZ_JBIVLW010000002.1:312613-871480 GCF_044752765.1 Streptomyces sp. NPDC088706 | reverse complement strand
GCCTTCCCGTACCGCTCTGTTGTACCCCCGACCGGATTCGAACCGGCGCTACTGCCGTGAGAGGGCAGCGTGCTAGGCCGCTACACAACGGGGGCCCTAGCGATCCTCCACCCGGCGGTAGCCGGATATTGTCACCGCGAGAACGAGGGTGCGACCCAGGTGTTCTCGCGGGAAGGATCTGTACCCCCGACCGGATTCGAACCGGCGCTACTGCCGTGAGAGGGCAGCGTGCTAGGCCGCTACACAACGGGGGCTTGTCCTGCTGATCTTACGTGTACTGCGCTGGGCTACCAGGACTCGAACCTAGAATGACGGTACCAGAAACCGTAGTGTTGCCAATTACACCATAGCCCACTGAAATGCAACCCCTGGTGGGGGCTTCACTTCTGTCTGCGCTTCCCGGCCGGATCTTTCGGCCCGCTCGGGCGGCGCAGAAAGAACATTACCCGAAGGTGTCCGGCGCTCCAAAACGGGTTTGGCCCCCCAGCAGGCCGGGGAGCTGGTCGAGCCCGGTGATCGTCACCAGATCCGTCCTCCCGGCCCTGCCCTGCCGGTCGAGCCAGATCCCGGTGAGTCCGGCGGCGACGGCACCGGACGCGTCGATGTCCGGCTCGTCCCCGACGTACGCCACCTCGTGCGGCTCCAGCGCGAGCGCCTCGCAGGCGGCGTGGAAGGCGCCCGGCTCCGGCTTGGAGACCCCCAGCTCCACGGCGCAGACCATCGCCTCGAACCGGTCCCGGATGCCGAGCGTGGTGAGCTTGCGGTGCTGGTGTTCGGTGCTGGAGTTGGACAGGATCGCGTGCCGGTAGGCGGGCACCAGCCGGTCGAGGACCGGCAGCACGTCCGGGAAGAGGGTCCAGGCGGCCTCGTAGTGCGTGACGTGCCCGGCGAACCATGCGTCGGCCTCGGCGTCCTCCATGGCCCGCGAGAGGAACTCCCGTACCCGGTCCCGTCGCTGCCCGAGGAAGTCCGTCTCGCCGGCGGCGACGCGCGCCCAGTGCCGGACGGTGATCGCCTTCCAGGCGTCGAGGGCCTCGTCGACCGACGCGTACGCCTCGGGTAGTCCCATGAGCTCCAGGTGGAGCCGCATACCCGTGCGGTCGGCACCCGCGTAGTCGAAGATCGTGTCGTCGATGTCCCAGAGCACGGCTCGGATCGGCATGTACGTCACGGTAGCGGCCCGCGGGTGCCGGCGAGGGGTGAAAAAGCCGTGGAGGGCCGCAGCCGGTCGGCTGCGGCCCTCCACGGGGGTGTCTCGTCGCCTTACGCGGTCAGCTTCGCCAGCGCGGCGTCCACGCGGGCCAGGCTCTTCTCGCGGCCCAGGATCTCCAGGGACTCGAAGAGCGGCAGGCCGATCGTGCGGCCGGTCACGGCGACCCGGACCGGGGCCTGCGCCTTGCCGAGCTTGAGGCCGTGCGCCTCGCCGGCGGTGAGCACGGCGTTCTTCAGGGACTCCGGGTCGCTCCAGTCCGCCGCCTCCAGGTTGGCGCGGGCCGTGGTCAGGAGCGCGGCCGGGTCACCCTTCATCGCCTTGGCCCAGGACGCCTCGTCCTCCACCGGCTCGTCGAGGAAGAGGAAGTCGACGTTGTCGGTGATGTCGGCCAGCACCGTGACCCGGGTCTGGGCGTACGGGGCGATCCGCGTCCACTTCTCCGCGTCGAAGGCCTCCGGGGCCCAGGGCGCGAAGGGGGCCTTCAGCCAGGGGCCGCAGGCCTCGGTGAAGGCCTTCACCTCCAGCATGCGGATGTGCTCGCCGTTGATGTGCTCGGCCTTCTTGAGGTCGAAGCGGGCCGGATTGGCGTTGACGTCCTCGATGTCGAACGCCGCGATCAGCTCGTCCGTCGAGAAGATGTCGCGGTCCTCGGCGATCGACCAGCCGAGCAGCGAGAGGTAGTTCAGCAGCCCCTCGGGGAGGAAGCCGCGCTCCCGGTAGAGGTTGAGGGAGGCCTGCGGGTCGCGCTTGGAGAGCTTCTTGTTGCCCTCGCCCATGACGTACGGCAGGTGGCCGAAGGCGGGGGTCTCCTTGGCGATGCCCAGCTCGATGAGCGCCCGGTACAGGGCGATCTGGCGCGGGGTGGAGGAGAGCAGGTCCTCGCCGCGCAGGACGTGGGTGATCTCCATCAGCGCGTCGTCGACCGGGTTGACCAGCGTGTAGAGCGGGGCCCCGTTGGCGCGGACGATGCCGTAGTCCGGGACGTTCTCCGGCTGGACGGTGATGTCGCCGCGGACCAGGTCGGTGAAGGTGATGGCCTCGTCGGGCATCCGGAAGCGGACGATCGAGCTCCGGCCCTCGGCCTCGTACGCGGCCTTCTGCTCCTCCGTGAGGTGGCGGCAGTGGCCGTCGTAGCCGGACGGACGGCCTGCGGCGCGGGCGGCGTCGCGGCGGGTGTCCAGTTCCTCGGTGGTGCAGTAGCAGGGGTAGGCGTACCCGGCGGCGAGCAGCTTCTCGGCGACGTCCTTGTACAGGTCCATCCGCTGCGACTGGCGGTACGGCGCGTGCGGGCCGCCGATCTCCGGGCCCTCGTCCCAGTCCAGGCCCAGCCAGCGCATCGAGTCGAGCAGCTGCTGGTAGGACTCCTCGGAGTCGCGCGCGGCGTCGGTGTCCTCGATCCGGAAGACCAGGGTGCCCTGGTGGTGCCGGGCGAAGGCCCAGTTGAACAGGGCCGTGCGGACCAGGCCCACGTGGGGGTTGCCGGTCGGGGAGGGACAGAAACGGACGCGATGGGGCCTCCCCTGGTCGAGCGGCGCCGAGAGCTTGGGGAAAGGTGCGTTAGCCACGCTTGATCACCTTGTTGGTGAGAGTGCCGATGCCTTCGATGGTGACGGCGACCTCGTCGCCGACGTGCAGGGGGCCGACCCCTGCGGGGGTGCCGGTGAGGATCACGTCGCCCGGGAGGAGGGTCATTGCCTCCGTGATGTGGACGATCAGGTCCTCGACGGAGCGGACCATGTCGCTCGTGCGGCCGAGCTGCCGCTGCTCGCCGTTGACCGTCGCCTGGATGGTGAGGTCGTGGGGGTCCACATCGGTCTCCACCCAGGGGCCCAGCGGGCAGGAGGTGTCGAAGCCCTTGGCGCGGGCCCACTGCTTCTCGCGGTCCTGCACGTCGCGGGCGGTGACGTCGTTGGCGCAGGTGTAGCCGAGGATGACGTCACGCACGCGCTCGCGCGGGACCTCGCGGCACATGCGGCCGATGACCACGGCCAGCTCGGCCTCGTGGTGGAGGTCGTTGGAGAAGGAGGGGTACTCGATCGCGTCGCCGGAGCCGATCACCGAGGTGGTGGGCTTGAAGAAGGTGATGGGCGCGTCGGGGACCTCGTGGCCGAGCTCGGCGGCGTGCTCCGCGTAGTTGCGGCCGACGGCCACGACCTTGTTGGGGAGCACGGGGGGCAGCAGCCGGACCTTGTTCAGCGGGACCTTGGTGCCCGAGAGCTCGAAGTCGGCGTACGGGATGCCCTTGATGATGTCGAGGACGAGGTCACCGGATTCCACGGTGCCCTGCCCCTCGACGGCGCCGAAGGCGACATTGCCGTCGATGGAGAACCTGGCGATGCGCACGGGATGCTGTCGCCCCTCACTTGCTGGCTGGCTGAAGACTGACGCTCCAGGCTAGCGCCTCACCCGGCGCCGATGAGGGGGACAGCCCCGCCCCGCAGGGCGGGTACTACCGGGCGGCGGTGACCGGGGCTTCCATGAGGATGGTGCGGCGCGGGTTGGCCGTGACGGTGGGCAGTTCGGCGGCGTGCTCCGGCTGGACCGGCGTCCGCAGCGCTTCGGCGTCCTTGAGGTGCGCCAGCGTGGTGCGCCGGGGGTTGGCAATGTTGCGGAACATCGTCGTCGTCTTCATCTGCCGTCAGGATCCTGTCGGTACGGGCGCCACCTCGGTGGCGCCGGCTTGTCGGATTCGCCATCCCTGTAAAGCGTCAGGCTAAACATCCGATTCCCCGCCGATCCCCGGATGAGGCGACGATCATCCTGTGAGTTTGCTCACGAAGTAATCGACAATTGACCCATTTCGGGCAAGTGATCATGGTCCGAGAAACGGACATTACCTCTCTGAATCCATTATTCCGCTCCTGATCATCGCGTCTGGGACACCCCCCACCCCTAAGCGACTCCTCCCCGTAAGTCCGCTTTACCCACGATCACTCTCTACTATTTGTCACTCATTCATCACAACGTGTCACCCAGGTCACAGCCCGGTACCTGGGCCTTGTTGGAGATCCTGCACTGTGCTGGAATTCCACGCACCGCCGCGGGTTTCAGGCCGGCGCACCGGGGCGCGACGCAGCGCCGAGGCGCGGCGGGAGGGGGAAGTACGCCGGTCACTCAACGACCACCATGGGGCGCGTCCAGTGCCCCACGACGCCGACACCGTTCTGTCCGTATTCGGACGGAACGCCTGGTCCAGAGGTTGCGACGCTAGTGCAGGGACGTTTCAAGAGGGATGGCAGCGCTCCGGCGGAACAGGAGCCGCGCGGCGGGACCGACCGCGGTTCCTCGCCCCAGCACGCCCAGAACCCCGGGCCGGCCGCTGCCGGCGACAACAGCGACCGTGCGCAGCGCCCGGGCTCCCCGGCGAACGGCGGAGCCGAGCCGAGCACTCCTCCCGCCTCCCGCGGCCCGGCCGACACGGGCTCGCGAATAGCGCTCCGTAACTGGCGCATCAGCACGCGACTGATCTCGCTCCTCGCCCTCCCCGTGGTCGCGGCGACCAGCCTGGGTGGTCTGCGGATCAACGAGTCCATGAACGACATGCAGCAGCTGGAGCACATGCAGCTGCTGACCCAGATGACCAAGCAGGCGACCGCGCTCGCCCAGCAGCTCCAGGTGGAGCGCGACCAGGCCGCCGGTCCGCTGTCCAACGGGTCCAAGGCGACCGACTACAAGGTCTCCCAGCCCCGGGAGGACACCGACCGGGCCAGGGAAGCGTTCTTCGACGCGACCAACGAGATCGGTGACTTCGAGAACGACGCCGCGCTGGAGAGCATCCACGCGAGCGTCGGCCAGATCGCCTCCCAGCTCGGCAACATCCGGTCGACCCGCGAGACGGCGTACGGCAAGGGCACCCCCAGCCTCAACACCGTCGACCAGTACAGCCAGCTGATCACCGCACTCCTCAGCCTGTCCCAGGACATGGCCCAGGCGACCAACAACCCGGAGATGATCAAGCGCACCCGGGCCCTGGCGGCGTTCTCCTCCGCCAAGGAGTACGCCTCGATCCAGCGCGCGATCATCGCGGCCGCACTGCCCGGTGGTTCGGTCAAGAAGCCGCACCTCAACGAGAACGACAAGCAGTTCGGCAAGAACGCGCAGGACAAGGAAACCCGCGCGATCAGCTCGTTCAAGACGATCTACGGGTCGACGGGGCAGAGCCCGGTCGACCTGATGGCTCCCCTGGACAACGGCAACAACCCCGAGATCAACGCGGCGAACATGTACGCCAAGTACATCCTCGACACCCCGAACGGGATCGACGGGGCCAAGGTCCGCTCGTACATGGACTGGTACGACCAGAGCTCCACCAAGATCGACGCGATGAAGACGATCGAGACCACCCTCCTCAGCGACATGGAGGCCAAGGCGCGCGAGCTGCGCGAGGCCTCCCAGCGCGAGGCGATCATCAACGGTGCGGTCGTCCTCCTCGTCCTCGGCGTCTCGCTGGTCGGCGCCTTCGTGGTGGCCCGCTCCATGATCCGCTCGCTGCGCCGCCTCCAGGACACCGCCACTCGGGTCGCCCAGGACCGGCTGCCCGAGCTCGTCAAGCAGCTCTCCGAGACCGACCCGCAGGACGTCGACACCTCCGTCGAGTCGGTCGGTGTGCACTCCCGGGACGAGATCGGCAAGGTGGCCGCGGCCTTCGACGACGTGCACCGCGAGGCCGTCCGCCTCGCCGCCGAACAGGCGCTGCTGCGAGGCAACGTCAACGCGATGTTCACCAACCTCTCGCGCCGTTCGCAGGGCCTCATCCAGCGTCAGCTCTCGCTCATCTCCGAGCTGGAGTCGCGCGAGGCCGACCCGGACCAGCTGTCCTCGCTCTTCAAGCTCGACCACCTGGCGACCCGTATGCGCCGTAACGGTGAGAACCTCCTCGTCCTCGCGGGTGAGGAGCCGGGTCGCCGGTGGACGCGCCCCGTCCCGCTGGTCGACGTGCTCCGTGCCGCCGCCTCCGAGGTGGAGCAGTACGAGCGCATCGAGCTGTCCGCCGTGCCGGCGACCGAGGTCGCCGGCCGGGTCGTCAACGACCTCGTGCACCTGCTCGCCGAGCTGCTGGAGAACGCGACATCGTTCTCCTCGCCGCAGACGAAGGTCCGGGTCACCGGTCACGCGCTCCCCGACGGCCGGGTGCTCGTCGAGATCCACGACACCGGTATCGGCCTCTCCCCCGAGGACCTCGCGGCGATCAACGAGCGGCTCGCGCAGCCGCCCACCGTGGACGTCTCGGTCTCCCGCCGCATGGGTCTGTTCGTGGTCGGCCGGCTGTCGCTGCGTCACGGCATCCGCATCCAGCTGCGGCCCTCCGACTCCGGCGGCACGACCGCGCTGGTCATGCTGCCCGTCGATGTCGCCCACGGCGGCAAGCAGCCCCCGTCCAAGCAGGGTCCCGGCCAGCAGCCCGGCGGCGCCCCCGGCGGCCTGCTGGCCGGCAACGGCGCGGGCAACGGCCAGCGCCCCGGCATCGGCGGCGGACCGGGTGGACCGGGTGCGAAGAGCCTCGGCTCCGGCCCCGGCGGCCAGCGCGGCCAGGTCGGCGCGGGCTCCGGTCCGCGCGCCGCTCTGCCCGCGCGGGAGAACGGCGCCGGCCGGCCGCAGGGTCCGCAGAACGGCGGGCCCCAGAACGGCGGGTCCCAGAACGGCGGGCCTCAGAACAACGGGCCGCAGAACCCCGGCAACCCGAGTCAGCCCTTCCCGGGTCAGGAGCCGCAGCGCCAGGGCGGCGGCCTCTCCGGCGCCTTCGGCAACGGCGCCCGGCTCGGCGCGCGCGGCGGTCAGGGCGACGCTCCCGGCCGTACGGAGCCGGGTCAGCCCAACCTGTTCGGTCACGGCGCCCCGGCCTCCCCCGGCCAGAACGGCCGCCCGAACGCGTTCGCCCCGCAGAACCAGCAGGGCCAGCAGAACCAGCAGGGCCAGCCCCGCCAGCACCAGCAGGGTCCCGGCGCGCCGCAGCCCCAGCAGGCCCGGCTCGAACAGAGCGGCCCCGGCGCCCAGGGCGGCTTCCAGCAGCCCGGCGGCCCCGGCCGCCAGCTGCCGCCGACCGGTGGTCCGCGGGTTGAGCTGCCCGGCGGCAGCCCGCAGCAGCGTCCGCAGGCCGCGGGCTGGGGCGTCGACGCCCCGCGCGGCCACGAGGAGCACGACGCGACCGGGCAGTTCGCCCGGCCCACCGGCCCCGGCCAGGACCAGGCGTTCAACGCCCCGCTGAACCAGCGGCCGGTGGACGGCCGCCAGGACCCGGGCGCGACCGCCGAGTTCGCCCGGCCGGACTTCTCGGCGCCGCAGGCCCCCCAGGGCCAGAGCTACGGCCGGCAGGACCAGGACCCGGCGAGCACCGCGCAGTTCGCGCGGCCCGACTTCGACGTGCCGCTCCAGCAGAACCAGGGCCAGGGTCTGCCCGCGCCGCGTCAGCGCGGCCGGGACGAGGGTGGCTTCGGCGCCCCGCGTCCGTCGGCGTCCCCGGCGGGCGAGGCCCCGTACCGTCCCGCGCTGCCCCAGCAGCCGGAGGCCCTGCCGCCGGCCGGTCCCGGGGACGGTCGTACGCCGCTGTACGACACCCTGGAGACCAACTGGTTCCACGGCCCGGGCCAGGGCGGCCAGCAGGACGCCGAGCCGCAGGCGCCGGCCGTTCCGGAGCCCACCGGTGTGCCCGTTCCGCCCATGCCCCAGCGTGGTGCGGCCGACACCTCGGTCACCAGCTCCTGGCGCGCCTCGCCCAACGACGAACTCGTACGACAGGCCGAGCGGGTCAAGAAGCCGGCCGCCGGCGGGGTCACCACTTCCGGGCTGCCCCGCCGTGTTCCCCGCGCCAATTTGGTTCCCGGGACCGCTCAGCAGCAGAATCACCAGTCCGGACCTCAGGTTTCGCGTGCGCCCGATGACGTGCGCGGTCGTCTGACCAATCTCCGCCGGGGCATCCAGCAGGGACGGCAGGCCAACAACGGCCCGTCGACCGGCAGTATCCATCTCGGTCCCACTCACCAGCAGGAGCGTTAGTTGAGCCCCATGAGTCAGGCCGCGCAGAATCTGAACTGGCTGATCACCAACTTCGTGGACAACACCCCAGGGGTGTCCCACACGGTGGTGGTCTCCGCGGATGGCCTGCTGCTGGCGATGTCCGAAGGTTTCCCGCGCGACCGCGCCGATCAGCTGGCGGCCGTGGCCTCCGGTCTGACGTCGCTGACCGCGGGCGCCTCCCGGATCTTCGAGGGCGGCGCCGTCAGCCAGACCGTTGTGGAGATGGAGCGCGGGTTCCTCTTCCTGATGTCCATCTCCGACGGTTCCTCACTCGCCGTCCTCGCCCACCCGGACGCCGACATCGGTCTGGTCGGTTACGAGATGGCCCTCCTGGTCGACCGCGCGGGCACCGTCCTCACGCCCGACCTCCGCGCCGAGCTCCAGGGCAGTCTGCTCCACTAGGCGGCCGTCCAGCGGACTCACGAGACGATCCCCTCAGGTAATGCCCACAACCCTCACCCGCCAGGCCGCCTTAGTCCCCTCACCGGCCCCTTGCAGACGGCAAGCCGAGAACCTGCTGTCACGCCCGGAGGATTCATGACCCCGCCACCCGCCTCACCCGATCCGTACGGCGCACTGCACCACGCGTCGTACGACGGGGAAGGCGACCAGCCGCTGGTCCGTCCCTACGCCATGACCGGCGGCCGGACCCGGCCGCGGTACCAGCTCGCGATAGAGGCACTGGTCAGCACCACCGCGGACCCGGCGCATCTGGGAACCCTGCTCCCCGAGCACCAGCGGATCTGCCACCTGTGCCGTGAGGTCAAGTCGGTGGCCGAGGTCTCCGCGCTGCTGTCGATGCCGCTGGGCGTCGCCCGCATCCTCGTGGCGGACCTGGCGGAAGCCGGCATGGTGGCCATCCACCAGCCGGGCAACGGAGAGGCCGGCGGCGCGCCGGATGTGACACTGCTCGAAAGGGTGCTCAGTGGACTTCGCAAGCTCTAGCGGCGGTACGGCCCGCTCCACCACCTCGGCGAAGATCGTGGTGGCGGGCGGTTTCGGCGTGGGTAAGACCACGTTTGTCGGTGCCGTCTCGGAGATCAACCCGCTGCGCACCGAAGCCGTGATGACGTCCGCGTCCGCGGGCATCGACGACCTGACCCACACCGGGGACAAGACCACCACGACGGTGGCCATGGACTTCGGCCGCATCACCCTGGACCAGGACCTGATCCTGTACCTGTTCGGCACCCCCGGCCAGGACCGCTTCTGGTTCATGTGGGACGACCTGGTCCGCGGCGCCATCGGCGCCGTCGTCCTCGTCGACACCCGCCGCCTCGCCGACTGCTTCCCCGCCGTCGACTACTTCGAGAACAGCGGCCTGCCCTTCGTCATCGCCCTCAACGGCTTCGACGGACACCAGCCCTACACCCCCGACGAGGTACGCGAGGCGCTCCAGATCGGGCCGGACGCTCCCATCATCACGACGGACGCCCGGCACCGCGCCGACGCCAAGAGCGGCCTGATCACGCTGGTCGAGCACGCTCTGATGGCACGACTGAAGTAGTCCTGACAAGTAGGCGTAAGTCGTTTTCGGCATACGGAAGTTGCTGTAGTCACGCGGGGGCGGCCTGTGTCGTTTGACACGATCCGCCCCCGTGTTCATAACGTTTCGACAGAGAATTGAACTCGCGCCACCACCCGATGCATCCACCTGGTGCCACTGCGCTCACATGAGCCCCGCCTTTTGACGGGGCTCGCTCTTTATGCCCGTTTTATCTGAGGCGTGTGCCACTCGGAATGATCGATTCCGAGTGTTTGGAAGGGGGCCCGTCCCCGTGCTGCAATTCGTCGAACTCCCGAGTAGTTACGGCCCTGAACGAATGATCCGGCACAACGTAGGTGCCGGCGCCGAGAGGTTGTTGGTCGAGTGAGGCGAAGCAACGAGGGCTCCGTGGTGCAGCCCGAGCGGGGCAACTTCACGCCGCCGTCGCACGCTGCGGCGTCCCCTGCACAGGCGCCGGAGCCGGAGCCGGCCGGTGGCAGCACCAGCCGGTTCTCCCCGCGCAACTGGCGCGTGGCCACCCGGCTGAACGCGATCCTCCTGATCCCCGTCATAGTCGGCCTGGTCATGGGCGGCTTCCAGGTGAAGGGGTCCATCGACACCTGGAGCGAGGCGCAGGAGGCCGAGAAGACCGCCCTCGTCGTCCGCGCGGCATCGGACTACGGTCAGGCGCTCCTGGACGAGCGCGACCTCACCGCACAGCCGCTGCTCTCCGGTGACCGGGACGCCGACGTGGTCGAGCAGACCCGGGCCGCCACGGACGAGGCGCGCGCGGCGTTCGACGAAGCGGTGAAGGAGATGCCCGCCAAGCCGGGCCTGGAGCGCCGCCTCAAGCTCTTCAAGGGCGAGGAGCCCAAGCTCACCGAGCTGCGCAAGGCCGCCTACTCGCAGGCGCTGGACCCGGTGAAGACCGAAGAGGGCTACACCCAGGTCCAGCACTCGCTGATGGAGTTCTCCAACGAGCTCGGCCTCGGCACCGGCAACATCACCAGCTACGGCCGCACCGTCTACGCGATCGAGCTGGCCAAGGCTGCAGAATCGCTTCAGCGCTCGATCGGCATGCACCTGCTGGTGCGCCCGAGCAAGAAGCCCGGCACCTACAACGACCAGGTCAAGGCCTTCGGCTCGTACAACTACATGGAGCAGATCGCCCTCGGCGAGTTCAACTCCGGTGGTACCCAGGCCGATGTGGACCGGCTCAAGCAGGTCATGGCGGGCAAGGCCGCCGAGGGGGCCAAGCAACTCAAGGCCGCCCGCGAGCAGGCCGACGCCGCGGGCCAGCCGTTCGTGTCGCCGCCGAGCATCGACGGTTCGGTCTTCGACGGCATGGCCCAGCAGATCGGCCAGGGCCAGGACCCCGAGGACCTGGCGAAGAAGGGCATCACGCCCGAGACCTGGATGGCCGCCGCCACCGCCAAGTTCGAGGGGTACGCCACCGTCGAGGACGAGCTCGTCACCAAGGCCGTGGACGAGGCCGCGGGGATCTCCTCCGACGCCAAGCGGGACGCCATCGTCAACGGTCTGGCCGTCGTCATCGCCCTGCTGGCCGCCTTCATCCTGGCCGGGCTCATGGCCCGCCAGATGAGCCGGTCGATGCGCCAGCTGCGTACCGCCGCCTTCACCATCGCCGAGCAGCGGCTGCCCTCCCTCGTCGACCAGCTCTCCCGCACCGACCCGGGCCGGGTCGACACCCGGGTGCAGCCGATCCCGATCACCACGCAGGACGAGATCGGCGAGGTGGCCCGCGCCTTCGACCAGGTGCACCGCGAGGCCGTCCGGCTCGCCGCCGAGCAGGCCATGCTGCGGGGCAACGTCAACGCGATCTTCACCAACCTCTCGCGCCGCAACCAGTCGCTCATCGAGGGCCAGCTGACCCTCATCACCGACCTGGAGAACAACGAGGCCGACCCGGACCAGCTGGAGAGCCTCTTCAAGCTGGACCACCTGGCCACCCGTATGCGGCGCAACGGCGAGAACCTGCTGGTCCTCGCGGGCGAGGAGCCCGGCCGCCGCTGGGACCAGCCGGTGCCGCTGGTCGACGTGTTGCGCGCCGCCTCCTCCGAGGTGGAGTCCTACGAGCGCATCGAGCTGTCCGGCGTCCCCGAGGCCGAGATCCACGGCCGGGCC
This sequence comes from Streptomyces sp. NPDC088706, assembly GCF_044752765.1. Classification (NCBI taxonomy): domain Bacteria; kingdom Bacillati; phylum Actinomycetota; class Actinomycetes; order Kitasatosporales; family Streptomycetaceae; genus Streptomyces; species Streptomyces sp. NPDC088706. The sequence continues at coordinate 859,622 of NZ_JBIVLW010000002.1, read as the reverse complement.
GTCACCGACCTCGTGCACCTGCTGGCCGAGCTGCTGGAGAACGCCACCACGTTCTCCTCTCCGCAGACCAAGGTCCGCGTCACCGCGACCCGGCTGCCCGACGGCCGGGTGATGGTCGAGATCCACGACAAGGGCATCGGCCTGACCGCCGAGGACTTCGCCGACATCAACCACAAACTGGCCAACCCGCCGACCGTGGACGCCGCGGTCTCCCAGCGCATGGGCCTGTTCGTGGTCGGCCGGCTGGCCGACCGGCACGGCATCCGGGTCCAGCTGCGCCCCTCGGGCGAGCAGGCCGGGACGACGTCGCTGGTCATGCTCCCGGACGTGATCACCCATGGTGGCGGTGGCGATTCCCTGGACGGGCAGGACGACTTCACCGTCTCCTCGATCATCCCCGAGCAGCAGAACCCCTTCGAGCCGGCGCCGCAGCACGGCCAGATGCGCACCGCGGCGGAGCTCGGCTTCGACGACTCGCGCTACGAGGCAGCGGCGGACCCGAGCCAGCTGGACCCGGTCAACCGTTCGCTGATGCGCGAGGAGCGCAGGGCGGCGCTGGAGGCCCAGGCCGGCACCGGCGGCCCGTTCCCGGACGGCTCCCAGGAACAGCAGGGGTACGGCCAGGAGGGCTACGGGCAGGGGCAGTACGCCGGCCAGGACCAGTACGCGGGCGGCTCGCAGGGTTACCCGCAGGAGTCCTACGGCCAGGACCAGTACGGCCAGAACGCGGCCCAGCAGGGCCAGGCCCCGTACGCCGACTCCTACGAGCAGCAGCAGTACGGCGCCGGGGGCGGCTACCCGCGGCAGGACCAGAACGGGTCCCAGGAGCAGCCGCGGGAGGGTTACCCGGAAGCGGCATATGCCGCTCCGGAGAACCCGCAGGACCCGTACGCCGCCGACCGGTACGCTGCCCCGACCGACCAGTCCCCCCAGGACGACTGGCCTGTTCAGAGCGGTTTCCAGAACACATTCGAGCCGGTTCGGCAGGCTGAGGCGGAATCTGTTCCGAGCGTTCCCGCGCCGTCGCAGGAGCACGTAGGCTTCGACCGTCCGGGGTCCACCCCGAATGTCGGCCACGAGCTGACCGGAGCCGGTCTTCCTCGCCGCGGCGGTGCCCAGCACTGGCAGCCGAGCGGCCGTGGCAACGACCGGTCCGCAGCCGCTCCGGCTCCGCGGCGGCAGCCGCAGCAGGAAGAGCGGCAGGCCCCGCAGACCGACGGGGACGGCACCGAGGACTGGCGCTCGACGAACGACGAGCGCTGGGAGCGGGCCGAGAAGCTCCGTGAGCCGAAGGCGGGCGGAGTCACCCCCTCCGGTCTCCCCCGGCGCGTACCCAAGGCCAACCTGGTCGAGGGCACGGCGGAGCAGACCCAGCAGGGCGGCCCACAGGTCTCCCGCGCCCCCGAGGACGTCCGCGGCAGGTTGAGCAACCTGCGGCGGGGGGTCCAGCGAGGACGCACCGCCGGGTCGGACACCAGTACCACCTACAACCAGGAGCGTTAGTGTGAGCCCGATGAGCCAGGCGGCGCAGAATCTCAACTGGTTGATCACCAACTTCGTGGACAACACCCCCGGGGTGTCGCACACGGTGGTGGTCTCCGCCGACGGACTCCTGCTGGCCATGTCCGAAGGATTCCCGCGCGACCGCGCCGACCAGCTGGCGGCCGTCGCCTCCGGTCTGACGTCGCTGACCGCGGGCGCCTCCCGGATCTTCGAGGGCGGGCCGGTGAACCAGACCGTCGTGGAGATGGAGCGGGGATTCCTCTTCATCATGTCCATCTCGGACGGTTCGTCACTCGCCGTTCTCGCCCACCCGGATGCCGATATCGGTCTGGTCGGGTACGAAATGGCACTTCTGGTCGACCGCGCGGGCAGTGTCCTGACCCCGGATCTCCGCGCCGAGCTTCAGGGAAGTCTTCTTAACTAGTAGACAGACAGTGCGTTTCGCGCCACCGCGCCATAAGGTGCGGTGGCGCGGCCCCACTGGGATCGGCGACCGGCAGTCGGAGGAGGAAACGTGGCAGCACCCACAGGCGGACACCCATACGAGGGTGAGCAGAGGGTTCCGGGTGAGCACGGTGACAACCGTTTCGGCTACCCCACCGCATCCGGCGGCCAGGCCCCGGGGAACTCATATCAGCCATATCAGCAACCGCAGCAGCCGCAGCAGCCGCAGAGCGGCCACGGCGCGCAGGGGTCCGAGTGGCCCCAGCAGCAGCCGGGTTCGCCGTGGCCGCAGCAGCAGCCTCAGCAGCAGCGCTACGACGCGCCCCAGCAGCCGCGTATCCAGCCGGTGCAGCAGCGGCGGGCCCCCGAGCCCGCCAAGCCGGCCGCGCACAATCCGCTGGTCCGCCCGTACGCCATGACCGGCGGCCGGACCCGGCCGCGTTACCAGCTCGCCATCGAGGCGCTGGTCAGCACCACGGCCGATCCGACGCGGCTGCAAGGGCAGTTGCCCGAGCACCAGCGGATCTGCCGGCTCTGCATCGAGATCAAGTCGGTCGCCGAGGTCTCGGCCCTTCTCTCGATCCCCCTCGGCGTTGCCCGGATCCTCGTCGCCGACCTGGCCGAGGCCGGACTCGTCGCTATCCATCAGCCCGGCGGCGACGAGGCCGCCGGCGGCCAGCCAGATGTGACACTGCTCGAAAGGGTGCTCAGTGGACTTCGCAAGCTCTAGCGGCGGAGCGGCCCGCTCCACTACCTCGGCGAAGATCGTGGTGGCAGGGGGCTTCGGCGTGGGTAAGACCACGTTTGTCGGTGCCGTCTCGGAGATCAACCCGCTGCGCACCGAAGCCGTGATGACGTCCGCGTCCGCGGGCATCGACGACCTGACCCACACCGGGGACAAGACCACCACGACGGTGGCCATGGACTTCGGCCGCATCACCCTGGACCAGGACCTGATCCTGTACCTGTTCGGCACCCCCGGCCAGGACCGCTTCTGGTTCATGTGGGACGACCTGGTCCGCGGCGCCATCGGCGCCGTCGTCCTCGTCGACACCCGCCGCCTCGCCGACTGCTTCCCCGCCGTCGACTACTTCGAGAACAGCGGCCTGCCCTTCGTCATCGCCCTCAACGGCTTCGACGGACACCAGCCCTACACCCCCGACGAGGTACGCGAGGCGCTCCAGATCGGGCCGGACACCCCGATCCTGACGACGGACGCCCGGCACCGCGCCGACGCCAAGAGCGCGCTGATCACGCTGGTCGAGCACGCCCTGATGGCGCGCCTGCGCTGAGCCGACCTCCGGTACGTACGAGAAAGGGCCCCGCACTCCTGAGGAGTGCGGGGCCCTTCCGCGTGACGCCGTGCGGGTTCTCAGCCCTGCCAGCTGTGCGGCGCGCGGAAGCCCGGCGTGCGCTCCAGGCGGCGCCAGCCGGCCGTGTCGCGGCCCGGGTGGGCGGGGGCGGACGGCCGGTCGGCGGCGCGGGCCATCAGGACGGCGGTGATGGCCGCCAGCTCCTCGGGGTCGGCGTGCCCCTTCTCGACGCGCAGGACGGACTCGGCGGAAGTCAGGCTCATGGCGGGGTGTCTCCGTCTTCTCGGCAGGGTGTCGTGGACCGTGCGGCGGATCGCGCCGCTGCGGTCGGCGACTACTGCGGGGGGTTGCCGTGCTTGCGGGACGGCAGGTCGGCGTGCTTGTTGCGGAGCATGGCGAGCGAGGCGATGAGCACCTCGCGGGTCTCGGCGGGGTCGATGACGTCGTCGACGAGGCCGCGCTCGGCCGCGTAGTAGGGGTGCATCAGCTCGGCCTTGTACTCCTTGACCATGCGGGCGCGCATGGCCTCGGGGTCCTCGGCGTCCGCGATCTGGCGGCGGAAGATGACGTTGGCCGCGCCCTCGGCACCCATTACCGCGATCTCGTTGGTGGGCCAGGCGTAGGTGAGGTCGGCCCCGATGGACTGGCTGTCCATGACGATGTACGCGCCTCCGTAGGCCTTCCGCAGGATGAGCGAGATCCTGGGCACGGTGGCGTTGCAGTAGGCGTACAGCAGCTTGGCGCCGTGCCGGATGATCCCACCGTGCTCCTGGTCGACGCCCGGGAGGAAGCCGGGGACGTCCAGAAGGGTGATGATCGGGATGTTGAAGGCGTCGCACATCTGGACGAACCGGGCGGCCTTCTCGGACGCCTCGATGTCCAGCACCCCGGCCAGCGCCTGCGGCTGGTTGGCGACGATGCCGACGACCTGGCCGTCCAGGCGGGCCATCGCGCAGATGATGTTGCGGGCCCAGCGCTCGTGGACCTCCAGGTAGTCGCCGTCGTCGACGAGCTCTTCGATCACCTGGTGCATGTCGTACGGGCGGTTGCCGTCGGCCGGGACGAGGTCCAGCAGGACGTCGCCGCGCCGGTCGGCCGGGTCGTCGCTCTCCACGGTCGGCGGGTTCTCGCGGTTGTTGGAGGGCAGCATCCCGATGAGGTAGCGGACCTCGGCGATGCAGGTCTCCTCGTCGTCGTACGCGAAGTGCGCGACGCCGGAGGTCTCGGCGTGGACGTCCGCGCCACCGAGGCCGTTCTGGGTGATCTCCTCGCCGGTGACCGCCTTGACGACGTCCGGGCCGGTGATGAACATCTGCGAGGTCTCGCGGACCATGAAGACGAAGTCGGTGAGCGCCGGGCTGTAGGCCGCGCCGCCCGCACACGGGCCGAGCATCACGCTGATCTGCGGGATGACGCCGGAGGCGCGCGTGTTGCGCTGGAAGATGCCGCCGTAGCCGGCGAGCGCCGAGACGCCCTCCTGGATACGGGCGCCGGCGCCGTCGTTCAGCGACACGAGGGGGGCACCGGCCGAGATGGCCATGTCCATGATCTTGTGGATCTTCGTGGCGTGAGCCTCGCCCAGCGCTCCGCCGAAGATCCGGAAGTCGTGCGCGTAGACGAAGACCGTGCGGCCCTCGACCGTGCCCCAGCCGGTGATGACACCGTCGGTGTACGGCTTCTTGGCCTCCAGGCCGAACCCGGTGGCGCGGTGCCGGCGGAGCTGCTCGACCTCCTTGAACGAGCCCGGATCCAGCAGCAGCTCGATGCGCTCACGCGCGGTCAGCTTGCCCTTGGCGTGCTGCGCCTGGGTCGCGCGCTCGCTGGGGCCACGCCGGGCCTGCTCGCGCAGGGCCAGCAGTTCGGCCACCCGGCCACGCGTGTCGCTCGGCTCACCCTGGGTTTCGTCCACAACGGTCATGCATCGACCCTACGAACCCCGACCCAGAAATCGTGCCGTCGACTCCGTACAGTCTCCTGCCCCGTTTCGTGGTGGGTGTGAACAGAACCATCCCGCCGTGCAGGCGATCCACCAGCGAAACGCCGTTCGACGCTATGGGAACCCTACAAGAGCCGGTGTGCCGTGGACCACACGTCACCGAGGGGGCCCGAAGGCCCCCCCAGTATGGCCCAGCGCTGTTCCCCTCAGGTCCACCGCGCCCGGGCCGCTGTTCGACGGGCGTTCAACCTCCGCAGTGGAAGCGGGCGTTGCCCCAGTCGGCGTGGTCGTTGCCGTTGCCGTCCCCGCCGTCGTCGACGACGAGTTCGACGTACTTCGCGCCGGTGACGTCGGCGGTGAGCTGCCAGGCCGGGTCCGCGGCCCCCAGCACCGGGGAGGTCACCTTCCCCGTGCCGTCGGCGGTGACGGAGAACCGGACGCTGCCGCGACCGGCCTGGACGTCGTCGACCCCGACCTCGGCGGTGAAGGAGGTGCACTTCCCGCCCAGGTAGTAGCGGATCTTCGCCGGGGCGTGAGTGCCGAGGCCCTTGGCGTACGCGACCCCGCCGATCTTCAGCGGGCTGCCGTCGCCGGTCCCCATCTCCCCGTTGGACCGGTCGCGCTCGACGGGTCCCCAGCCGTTCCGCGAGGCCGTCCAGTCGAGGTCACCGGCCCAGCTGTCCTTCGTGGGCGGTGGCGGCAGGGTCCGTACGGAGGTCCGCGCGCCGAGCGTGCGCGGGGAGCCCTGGACGGCGTACGTGGCTTCCGCGCCCAGCTGGTACGTCTCGTACGGGGCGTCGACCGGCGGGGTGACCCGCCAGCTGCCGGTGACCTTCGCGCCCGGGGCGACCGTGTCGAAGGCGAGCGGGCCCGCGGGCTCGGCCTGCCACCCCTCGGGCACGGTCAGCGCCAGCTTCACGCCGGTGGCGGCGGTCGTCTCGTCGTTGCCGAAGACCGCCTCGACGGTGTTCGGAGCGCCCGGCTCCAGGGTCTCGGTGTCGGCGGCCACGCCGAGCGTGCCGCAGACGGCCTCCTTTCCGGCCGGGGCCGGTCCGAGGTCGGTCACGGTGAACGCGTCGAGCACGAAGTCCGCGCCTTCGGGTGCCCCGGCCCGCTTCCGCAGCCCGGTCCAGGTGTCGCCGCAGCCCGCGGTGAGGGTCTGGCTGAAGTGGCCGGTGGTGCGCTGCTGCCCGACGGGGGTGGCGCGGGTCTCGGTGGAGGTGGCCCTGCCGCCCGCGACCCGGTCGTAGCCGTCGACCCAGGTGTAGGCCCCGGCGTGGCTGGACTGGTAGTCGAACTCCACCCGGTAGCGGCGGCCGTCCTCCATCGGGACGGTCCAGGGGGCGGTGCGGTGGACGAGCCCGGTGTTCTCCTCGTGGGACTTCAGGGACTCCTTGCCGCCGAGCACGTCGTCGATCAACTTCCCGTTCCAGCCGGACCCGGTGTACGGGGCGTGGAGCTGGGAGATGCTGGTGCGGGGGTCGGTGGAGCCGCCCGCGTCGCCCTTGAGGAAGGGGCCCCAGCCCTGGTCGACCGCCTCGAAGTCCTCGTACACGAGGGTGCCGGGGCGGGTCGCGGGGGCGTTCTCGACGATCCGTACGTCATCGGCGCGGACCGTCGCCGGGGAGCCCGCCGCCGCCTCGACGCGCAGGGTGGTGCGGCCGCTCGCCGGGGCGGTGAAGGTGACCTTGGCTCGCTGGAAGCAGGTGCCGTGCCAGTCGGACGCGGCGACGAAGTCCTTGGCCGTGGAGCGCTCGACGGCCACCGACTTCCCGCCCGCGCTCAGGACCGTACGGCGGGATTGGCCGGGCTTCACCTCGATGAGAGCGGACGCGGTGTAGCGCCTGCCGGGCTTGAGGCCGGTGACGGGCTGGGAGAGGGCGGCGGCGGGGGTGCCGGAGAGGGCGGCGCTGTTGCGGCCCTGCTCGTCGGTGTCCCGTACGACCGTGCCGGTCTTCGTCCAGCCCTTCAGCGTACGGTCGTTGAAGCCGGGGTCCTCCAGGGGCGTGCCCTGGCCCCATTCAACAGAGGCCTTCTTCGGAGCACGGTCCGGGTGGAGGACGTAGGGCTGTCCGGCGGTGGCGGTGAGCGTGATCTTCCCGTTCACCGGGCGGACGGTGGCGGCCTTCTTCCGCCCGTTGTCGCTCAGCTCGTAGACCGTGTACGGGCCCTTGCCGGGCACCTCCCAGGTGCTGGTGCCCCCGGTCTCGCTGTAGTGGTAGAGCTTCTTGCCGCCGTCCCACGGCAGCAGGTAGCCGGTGCCGCTGAGCACCTTGCGGCCGTGGTCGTAGAAGGTCCGCTTCCCGTCCTCGACCGTGCCGCGCACACCTCCGGTGAAGGTGATGTCGTTGCCGTCCCAGCGGGTGATCTTCTGCTGCTGGAGGTACTTGGCGGGGAGGTTGCTCTGCCAGATACTGGCGGTGAAGGCGTTCCAGTCGGTCTCACCCGTCCAGCCCTCGAACTCCTCCAGGACGCTCTGGCCGAGGACCGGGTGCTTGTTCCAGATGTCCTTCTCGCCGTTGCGGATGAACCGGATGATCTGCGAGTTGAGGCCCTTGTTGGTGGCGCCGCCGTAGTTCAGGTCGTTGGCCCAGTGCGACCAGAGCGAGGCGCGCTCGAACTTGTCGGCCCACTCGGTGCCCACGGTCCAGCCCTGCTTCTGGACGGACCGGATGGTCTTGTCGGCGATCCAGCCGTGGCTGTAGTAGACGTCGATGTAGAGGAAGTCGAGGTTCTGGTCGGTCTCGTCGCGCAGCTGCTGGAAGCGCCTGGCCAGGTCGCCGCTGTTGATGTCGCGGCGCTGGTCGATGTAGTAGCTCTGGTTGAGCCAGTTCCAGCCGGGCTTGGTCTTGTCGACGAGCTGCTCGCTGAAGGCGTGGGCCTCCGGGTAGGACTCGGTGGCGTTGACGTGGACGCCGAAGCCGGCGCCCCACTTCCTGCCCTCCTTCAGCAGGGTGTTGAGGTCCTTGAGGCCGCCGGCCCGCTTGTTGTAGTTGCCGCCGTAGTCCGGGTGGGCGGAGTCGTGGCCCTCGGAGCCGTACCCCTTGAGGATGGCGAGCTGGCCGAGACCGTCGGTGGCTTGGGAGATCCGCTTGACGTCGTCGAGGGTGCGCAGGAAGGGGTGGGTGGCCTGGCTGGCGAAGTTGAACGGGATGTGGGTGACGACCCGGTCGGCGGTCTCCTCGCTGCCGGGGGCGGTGATGCCGATGGAGCGGAAGGCGATCGCCCCGTCCTGCCAGTCGACGGTCCGGTCGCCGTTGGCGTCCGGGGTGACGACGACCTTGGCCCAGGGCAGGTTCTCGCCGCTCTCGGGCTGGGGGGCGCCCTGGCCCCGGTAGGTCCACTGGCCGGAGCTGACGCCGACCCGGACGCCGCTTCCGTCGGCCTCGGTGCGGGCCTGGCGCCAGAAGCGGGCGTCGTCGCCACCGGTGGGGCCGGAGGGCTTGTCGTAGGAGGAGTTGGACTCGACGGCGGCGGCCAGGGAGCCGGTGTTGAGGATCGCGTAGGTGGCGCCGACGGGTGCGGGGTCCGGCTCGGTGGCTCCGGTGACCTCGGCGAAGACGTCGGCGGTGCGGGTGGAGTCCGGGTCGAGCGTCGTGAACGCGGTGGCGGCGCCGGGCTCGGTGGACCCGACGGAGATCAGGTCGTGCCCGGGGATGTCGATGGTGCCCACCCGGAACGCGGCGGTGTCTCTGACGGCGGTCACCTTGAAGGTGGTGGTCCGGCCGGAGACGGTGAGCGAGGCGTCGATCTCGACGCCCGGGAGACCGCCGAAGGCGAGGGTGTAGCGGGCGGCGGAGGCGGACACCTTCGGCGCGCCCTTGAGCTTCACCGGGTGGGCGGTGCCGTTGAGGGTGACGGCGGTGACCGGCCGCGTACTGCCGAGGAGCCGCGTGCCACCGGCCTTGGCGGTGTACGACAGGACGCGCGGGAAGTCGTCGGCCACGGCGACGGTGAGGTGGGGGGAGGCGATGGTGGCGGAGCCGCTGGGCTCGGCCGCCGGTGCGGGGGACGGATCGGCGGCTGCGGCGGGGAGGGCGGTCCCCACGAGCGCCAGGACGGCTGCTGCGGCGACGGCGACCAGGCCGGCGGAGGGGAATCTTGGCGACATGGCCCCTGAGTAGCCGTCGTGTCGGGACACCGTCAACGCATGGCGGCAGCGGGGGCCGCCTCCGTCCAACAACCCTGATCCGTAAGTCCAAGTGGCCCGTACCCGGTCGATCATGCTGAGCCACCCGAGCCAGCCGAACGGCACGTCGGTGGCGGACTACTACCGGACGCCGGTGACCAACCACTGGTCCCGCGTGGTCCACGCCAACAGCCCGATCGGCTACGCCTTCCCGTACGACGTCGTCCGCCCGGACGGTGAGCCGGACGTCTCGGGCGCGGCGCACGACGGGAACCCGCGCCGCTTCACGGTGAGCGTGGGGTCCTGACGGCCCCCGCCGCCGGGAGGTGAGTGCCCCTGCCGGGCCCGGCCGGCGGGGGCACTCCCACGTCCGGCCGGCATGGGCACCTCGGGCCGACAACACACCCTCAATTCATACTATTCACGGCATCCTTGACTTTCGTTTCGGCGTCCCGGAAACGTTCGGTATGCGAAAGAACAGGCTCCCCCACCGCACGCTCGCGGTCCTCGCCGCCGGGCTCCTGCTGGCCGCCCCCGCCTACGCCCACGCCGCTCCCCCGCCCCCCACCTCCCAGGGCCTGCGCACCTTCCAGCAGAGTTACGGCCTCACCCCCACCGGCCGCGTGGACACCGCGACGGCCCACCTGCTCAGGACGGCTCCGGACAGCGAGCTGCGGGCGGTCTTCGCCGACCCGTCCGACCTGGGTCCGGAACAGCTCGCGCACGCGCGTACGGTCATCGGCGTCGGCAAAGGGGCGGACCTCCCGGAGCAGGCCCAGGTGATCGCCCTGATGACGGCCATGCAGGAGTCGAAGTTCGTCAACTACACGAGCGCCGTGGACCACGACTCGCTCGGCATCTTCCAGCAGCGCCCGAGCATGGGCTGGGGTACGGCGAAGCAGATCACCCATGTCCCGACCGCGTCGAAGTCCTTCTACGGGCTGCCCTCGCCGACCAGGAACCCGGGGCTGCTCCAGATCGACGGCTGGGAGTCGATGGATCCGGGTGCCGCGTGCCAGGCGGTGCAGCGGTCCGCGCACCCCGACCGGTACGCACAGTGGGAGCGGTTCGCCCGGGACCTGCTGGAGCGGGAGGGACCGACCGTGGACCCGATCGACTGATCGCCGACGACCCGACCGGCTGACACCGCTCGATCCGGGCGACCGGCCCCCGTCGACCTGATCGGCTGATCCCCGCACGCGAGCGGACCGCCCCTGGCACGGGGCGGTCCGCCCCCTCGGCCGGCTGGTCAGCAGCCGCCGCAGTTGTAGTAGGTCACGTCCCAGTGGTTGCCCTCGTCGGCGTAGATGTTGCCGGAGCCGGACCGGTACTGGCGGGCGCCGTCGCCCCGTACGCCGATGTAGGTGAAGACGCCGGTGACGTAGTTGGTCAGGCAGGTGCTCTTGGCGAAGTCGAGCTTGTAGCCGTTCCAGTGCGAGTACGTGCCGCCGGCGTGCCCGGTCTCCGTGCCGCCGGTGATCCTCAGCGCGCAGCCGGTGGCGCTCTTGAGGGTCTGGGCGCCCTGGGCGGTCGGCAGGTTGAGCTGGTCGAAGGACGTGCAGGTGGGGACGTTGCGGTTGGAGCAGCCACCCGAGGACGACCAGGTGATCCCGGAGGAGCTGAACCGGGAGGTCGCCTGCGCGTGGGTCAGCTTGGTGACGGCGTGCGCCTCGGTGGCACCGCTGCCGAGGGCACCGACACCGGGGACGAAGAGGGCGCCGAGGACGAGGGCCAGGGCGGTGAGGGCGGAGCGGAGTCGTGGGCGGTTCATCATGGGGACTTTCCTCCTGCTCATGACAAAACAGCGCGCGTACGGGTGCGGGGCCGCACACGCCTGGCAGGGAGATAGCGCCCGAGCTCTACGCGCGTCCGCCAGAGGGCGACCCCGGGAGCGGCACTCCCTGCGGACGAGAAGGTTGAAAGTTGAACAAGACCGGGTTACAGTCAATCTCGTTGAAGGTTAAACAACACCGGCGACGCACCTGCGCCACCCCCGCGCGGCACCGCTCGCACCCGTCCCCCGAGGAGGAGCCATGGCTCTGTTCACCCGCAAGCCGACCGCCGCCCCGACCGCCGTCACCGAAGCTCCCGCGGTGGACCCGGCGCTGGCCGCCCTGACCGGCGCCTACACCATCGACCCCGCCCACAGCAGCATCGGCTTCACCGTGCGGCACGCGATGGTCACCAACGTGCGCGGCTCCTTCGGCGAGCACGAGGGCACCCTGACCCTGGACGGCACCGACCCGGCGAACTCCTCCGCCGCCATCGACGTGAAGATCGCCAGCGTCGACACCGGCATCGCCGACCGCGACGGCCACCTGGTCAGCGCCGACTTCTTCGACGCCGAGGCATTCCCCCTGATGACGTTCCGCTCGACGCGGGCGGAGCAGCTGGGCGGCGACGCGTACCGCATCACCGGCGACCTGACCATCAAGGACGTCACGCGCCCGCTCTCCATCGACCTGGAGTTCAACGGCTCCGCCACCGACGTCTACGGCAACGAGCGCGTCGGCTTCGAGGGCGGCGCGGACATCCTGCGCTCCGACTGGGGGCTGACGTGGAACGCGGCGCTGGAGACCGGCGGGGTCATGGTCAGCGACAAGGTCAAGCTGACCTTCGACATCTCCGCGATCAAGGTGGCCGCACCGCAGGCGTGACCCGCTCCGCGTACGACAGCGCGCCCCGCACCCGGGAGATCCGGGTGCGGGGCGCGCTCATCGGCGCGTCCGGACGGCGGGGCGCGCTCATCGGCGCGTCCGGACCGGGGGGGTGCCCCGGCGCGCAACCGTTCGCACGCTGGCACCGGCACCGGCACCCGGCACCCGGCACCCGACCCCGGCACCCCGGCACCCCCGCACCTCCGCAACCCCGCACCCCGAAGAAGGCAGGTCAGGGGGCCCGAAGTAAGGTCAACCTAACGGCGCCTGTTCGACCGCGCGCTGTCGCACCCCACGAGTACGGAGCCCTTCCTTGTCGTACGCCGCCGACACCGCCGCCCCCCTCTCCGGCCCGCCGGCCGGGGCCGTGCCCCTGGGCTCGGCGGACGAGCTGCGCGAGATCCTGGGCACCCCGCACCCCATCGTCATCGACAAGGTCCACGACCGGCTCACCGACGACGACCTGGACCTGCTGGCCCGCTCCCCGTTCTGCGCGGTCTCCACCTCCGACGCCGCCGGCAACTGCGACGTCACCCCGCGCGGCGACGGCCCCGGCTTCACCCACGTCCTGGGCCCCGGCACCCTGGCCCTCCCCGACCGCGCGGGCAACCGCCGGGCGGACAGCTTCCACAACATCCTGTCCAACCCGCACGTGGGCCTGCTCTACCTGATACCCGGCGCGATGGACGTGCTCCGCGTCAACGGCCGCGCCCGCATCCTCACGGACGCCCCGTTCTTCGACGCGATGACCGTGAGGGGCCAGCGCCCGAAGCTGGCCATGGTCGTCGAGATCGACGAGATCTTCCGTCACTGCTCGAACGCGCTGCGGCGGTCGGGGGTGTGGGCGCCGGAGACGTGGGAGGGGGCGGCGGCCGACCGCGAGATGTGACAGCCGCAGGCCCCCACCCCGTGGACAACGGGGTGGGGGCCTGCTGTGCGTGCCGGATCGGCGCCTTCCGGAGTGCGGGACGGGCCTCAGGCCTTGTGCTGCATCGACGAGCGGGCGGGGTTCGCCTGCTGTGCCGCCTTCGGGTCCTTCTCGTCGGCCTTCGCGCGCACGCCCTGCTCGATGCGCTTGCCGATCGTGCTGTCGATGTTCACCCAGTACTGGAACGCCCGCTGCAGCACCGGCTCGGTCACGCCGTTGAGCAGATGGCCGACCACGTTGTCCACCAGCCGGTCCCGCGCCGCGTCGTCCAGGACCTCGCGCACCATCGTGCCCGCCTGGCCCCAGTCGTCGTCCTCGGCGTGGTCGACGTAGGCCGCCCGGGTGATGTCCCCGTCGGCGTACCAGCTCGGCGGGGTGCCGTAGCGCTCCGTGTCGGCCGCCGGGCCGCCCTTGGAGTTGGGGGCGTAGACCGGGTCCGTGGTCTTCCGGTACGCCATCGCTCCGTCCTTGGAGTACGTGTGCACCGGGGCGACGGGGGCGTTGACCGGGAGCTGCTGGTAGTTGCCGCCGATGCGGTAGCGGTGCGCGTCCGCGTAGCTGAACAGGCGGGCCAGGAGCATGCGGTCCGGGCTCGGGCCGATACCCGGGACCAGGTTGTTCGGCTGGAAGGCCGCCTGCTCGATCTCCGCGTGGTTGTCCGTGGGGTTGCGGTCCAGCGTCATCCGCCCGACCTCGATCAGCGGGTAGTCGCCGTGCGGCCACACCTTGGTCAGGTCGAACGGGTTGAACCGGTAGTCCTTCGCGTCCTCGTACGGCATGATCTGGACCTTCAGCGTCCAGCTCGGGTACTCCCCGTCGCGGATGTGCTCGAACAGATCACGCGTGTGGTAGTCCGTGTCCGCGGAGGCCATCTGGTCGGCCTCGTCCTGCGTGAACGTCTCGATGCCCTGATCGGTCTTGAAGTGGTACTTCACCCAGAACCGCTCGCCCTGCGCGTTGATCCACATGTACGTGTGGGACGTGTAGCCGTTCATGTGGCGCCAGGTGCGCGGGATACCGCGGTCGCCCATCAGCCAGGTGACCTGGTGGGCCGACTCCGGCGAGAGGGTCCAGAAGTCCCATTGCATGTCGTGGTCGCGCAGGTTGTTGTCCGCCCGGCGTTTCTGGGACCGGATGAAGTGCTGGAACTTCATCGGGTCCTTCACGAAGAACACGGGGGTGTTGTTGCCCACCATGTCGTAGTTGCCTTCGCTGGTGTAGAACTTCACCGCGAAGCCGCGCGGGTCACGCCAGGTGTCCGGGCTGCCCCGCTCCCCGGCGACGGTGGAGAACCTGATCACCAGGTCGGTCGTGACGCCCGGCTGGAACAGCGCGGCCTTGGTGTACGCGGAGACGTCCGCGGTCACCTCGAACTTCCCGAAGGCACCGCTGCCCTTGGCGTGCGGCTGACGCTCGGGGATGCGTTCGCGGTTGAACTGGGCCATCTGCTCGATCAGGTACGAGTCCTGGAGCAGGATCGGCCCGCCCGGGCCGACGGTGAGCGAATGCTCGTCGCTCTCCACCGGGGCGCCGGAGTCGGAGGTGGTCGGCTTGCGCGAGGTCTCGGTCACGTCGTCGTTTCCTCTTGTTTGTCTTCCGCAGACGTGTCGGCGGTGTCTCCTACTGCGGTTGCGCGGATGGCCCTCTGCCAATGTAGGCAGAAGCGGATGAGTCGACCCGTCGTGGCATCGTTCCCACCCGACGACCCGAACGCGTCAGCGGGATCGCTTCCCCGTGACCAGGCGGTAGACGAGCAGAACGATCACCGAACCGACGATGGCGGCGATCCACGTCGACAAGCTGAAGAATCCGTCGATCGAGTCGACACCGAAGATCACCTTGCCCAGCCAGCCGCCGAGCAGCCCGCCCACGATGCCGATCACCATCGTGAGGAGACAGCCCCCCGGGTCCTTGCCCGGAGTCAGCGCCTTGGCGATCAGTCCCGCGAACAGGCCGATGAGGATCCAGGCGATGATGCTCACGAAGTTCTCCCTTTACGTTGCCGACATGCCGGCACCCTCGTGGCTCCCGGCCCCCTCCGCGTATCCCCTCAGCGGACGCTCACACATGCACCACACCCCGCTTGTCACCCGGGGGCGCCACTATTCGTCCGCCCGCGTTACGTCGGACGGCCGAACGGGCCTGGATGGGCCGGGCAAGGACGGGCAAGGACGGGGCCAGGAACCGGAACGAGCTCAGTCCAGGACCGCCGTCGCCTCGATCTCCACCAGGTGCTCCGGTACGTCGAGTGCCGCGACGCCCACCAGCGTGCCCGGCGGGACCGGGGTGACGCCCAGCTTCACCGCCGCCCTGGCCGCGCCCTCCAAGAACTGCGGCATCTTCTCGGGCGTCCAGTCGACGACGTACACCGACAGCTTCGCCACGTCGTCGAAGGACCCGCCGGCCCCGGCCAGGGCCGTCCCGATGTTCAGGTAGCACCGCTCGACCTGAGCGGCGAGGTCTGCACCGACCGTGGTGCCGTCGGCGTCCCAAGCGACCTGTCCGGCGATGAAGACGAGCTTCGAGCCCGTGGCGACCGCGACCTGCCGGTACACGCCGATCTTCGGCAGTCCCTCCGGGTCCAACAGGGTGATGGCCATGTTCCGCGCCTCCTCATGCTCGGGGAGACCGGGATTCTCCGGTCTCTTGTGGTTACTCAGGAACCGTAGGAGAGTCGGCCCTGACGTGGAAGAACGCACTTATGCGTGACGGAGGAACCTCATGGTGACCAAGCAGTTCAGCGGCTCGCCCGACGAGGCGGACCTGCGGCGTGCGGACTCCCTGGCGCGGGAGATCTTCTCGGACGTCGCCAACAAGTGGGCGCTCCTGATCATCGAGGCCCTCGGTGACCGCACCCTGCGCTTCAGCGAGGTGCTCAAGGAGGTCGACGGCATCAGCCACAAGATGCTCACCCAGAACCTGCGCATGCTGGAGCGCAACGGCCTGGTCGGGCGGACGGTGTACCCCACCGTGCCGCCGAAGGTCGAGTACACCCTCACCGAGCCGGGCCAGGGCCTGCGGGGGACGGTCCACCGCATGTGCGACTGGACCCACCAGTACCTCGGCCACATCGAGCAGGCCCGCCACCGCTTCGTGAGCTGAGCCCGGTGCCGGCGGCAGCGACAGGTACAGCTACAGCGGCGACGGCGACGGCGACGGCCTGATTCGGTCAGGTGATCGGCCGTTCGACGCAACGCAAGGCCCCCTCCGCGCGTCTCTCTGGTGTGATGGATTTTCTGGACCCGTCCGATCCGGGCGGCCATGCTTACGAAGAAGTGACCGTGCGGCCCGGCCCTTTGTGGCGCCACGCCTTGTGGGTGGTGGGCGTCACCGCCCTCGGGCTGGGCCTGGGCTGGGCCGGCTCGCTGTTCCGCCTCGGCCCCGACGACTACGGGCTGCTCGGCGCCGCCCCGGGGTCACCCTGGCTCTACCTGGGCGCCTGGGCGGTCACCGGCCTGGCGACGGCAGCCGTGCTGCGGGCCGCGGCGGCCAGGGTGCCGGTCCCCTCCCCGGGCACGATCACCGTCATCCTTCTTCTCGTGGGCACGCGCCTCTCCCTGGGCTGGCGCCCGGAGGCGCCGGAGCTCGCCGCCATGGCGGTAGGTGCGCTGGTCCTGGCGGGCATCTGGGCAGCAATCGCCCTGCGTGCGTACGCCGTTGCGCAGAGGGCACCGAAGGCGGAGCGTCCCGGCCTGTCCTGACGGTGGTTCAGGAGGTCACACCAGGGTCATGCCGGTCTGCTCCCCCCACGCTGTGGGGGATGTGGCGCGAGCCGCACGGCCCGGTGTAGCGCCACCCGGGGCGACGCCCCGTCAGGCAACTTCCCTTCCTCGCCGCTCAGCCGCGCCGCCGTGCCTCCACCGCGTTGCGGGTGTCCTCGGCGATCAGGTCGCCGTTGATCGCGCTTGCCGCCATGAGCCCGGCAGCTACGGCGCCGATGACCTGTTCGGTGAGGCGGGTGACGTTGCCCGCCGCCCAGACACCGGGGACCTCCGTCGCGCCGACCGCGTCGGTGGGGATGTACGTGCCGATCACCTCACCGCCCATCTCCTGTGCGACCGGGACCAGCCCCAGCGATTCGAGTACGGCCGAGCGGGCGGTGAAGCGGGCCTGGATCACCAGGGCCTCACGCGGGATCACCCGGCCGCTTGCCAGGCGTACGCCGGTGAAACGGCCGTCCGCGACCTCCAGCCCCGTCACCTCGCCGTCCACCACAGCCACTCCGCGCGCGGCCAGCTGCTCGTACTCCTCGTCCGTCGGCCCGGGGCCCGTGTGGCGGAAAAGGGTGACGTCGTCGCTCCACTGCCGCCACATCAGCGCCTGGTGTACGGCGAGGGGGCCGGTGGACAGCACCCCGACCGGGCGGTCCGCCACCTCACGGCCGTGGCAGTACGGGCAGTGCAGCACCTCACGCCCCCAGCGCTCGGCCAGACCCGGTACGGCAGGCAGCTCGTCCACGAGCCCCGTCGTCACCAGGAGCCTGCGCGCCTCGACCATGGCGCCGCCCTCCGTCACCACCCGGAAGCCCTGGTCCCCCTCCCCCGGCAGCCGCTCGGCCGAGGCCACCCGACCCTCCACGATCTCCCCGCCGTACCCGGCCACCTCGCCCCGGCCGATCGCCAGCAGCTCGCCCGGCGGGGTCGACTCGCGGCCCAGGTAGTTGTGCACATGGGACGCGGGAGCGTTACGGGGCTCCCCCGCGTCGATCACCAGCACCGAGCGCCGGGCCCGCGCCAGGGTCAGCGCCCCGCTCAGGCCGGCCGCCCCGCCTCCCACGATCACCACGTCGTACCGCTGCTGCTGCATGTCGGTCATGCGGACCACCTCCAGTTGGTGGAGATAGTGCGCGCAGGTCACCCCGGAACGACAAATGTGCTTGCCGAAACGGCAAGGATCACCCGAGGGTGAACTCGCACCACACGATCTTGCCGGGGTTCCGCTCCGCCACCCCCCACTTGTCCGCCAGCGCCGAGACCAGCAACAGCCCACGGCCGCCCTCGTCCTCCACGCCGGGGAGACCGTCCGCCACACGGACCTCGCCGTCGCCGCTGTCGTGCAGCTCGATCCGGAGCGCCCTCTCCATCCGCTCCAGGAAGATCTGGACCCTGAAGCCACGCCCCGGCGGGACGCCGTGGCGGAGGGCGTTGGTCGCCAGTTCGGTGACGCAGAGCAGTACGTCATACGCGCGCTCCTCGCACTCCCAGTCGATCAGCGCCTTGCGGGTGAACCTGCGTACGACCGGGATGGAGCTGCGGTCTCGGCAGTAGAAGGCCGTGCGGAAGTAGGGGAGTTGAGTTGTCTCGTTCATGGTTCCACGCTCACACACCGTCACTACGCTGAAGCAGAGCGGAAGGCCGTACAAAACAATCTGTACGACCTCTGACGGGTGGACAGCGGGGCGAAAAGGGGAGAGCCATCTCATGCAACCGGGAAAGCAGAGCGGCATCAGGCGGGTCACTTCGTGGCAGCTGGTCGGGGCGCAGTTGCGCCACTTCCGCAAACTCGCCGGCCTGACCCAGGCCGGCCTCGCCGAGCGGGTAGGGGTCGGCGAGGACACCATCGCCTCCATCGAACAGGGGCGACGGGCCCTTCAGTTGGACCTGGCCGTCCAGCTCGATGAACTACTGGACACCAAAGGCGCACTGCGCGTCGCGGTGGAGAGGATCCCGAGGAAGGAGCGCTACCAGGCGCTGGTCAGGGACTTCGTGCAGTACGAGCAGGGCGCGGTGAGCCTGTTCTCGTACCAGTCCCAGCTCATTCCGGGGCTGCTCCAGACCGAGGCGTACGCACGCTTCATCTTCGGCTGCAACTACCCGCCGCTCGAAGAGGAGGAGATCGAGAAGCGGGTGGCGGATCGCCTCGACCGCCAGAAGATCCTGGAGCGCAAGCCCCGGCCCATCCTCCACTTCATCCTGGAGGAGAGCATCCTGCACACCCAGCTGGGTGATCCCGAAGTGATGCGGGAGCAGCTTCTTTATCTGCGGCGCTGCATGGATCTGCCGTTCGTCACCATTCAGATCATGCCTCGTAACACTCCTCGGCACGCCGGACTCGCGGGGCCGCTCGTCCTGCTGGAGACGCCCGACCACGATCAGCTCGCCTACATCGACGGCCAGCTGCGCGCAGAGCTGTACGACGACCCGGCCGACGTCAG
The DNA here is from genome assembly GCF_044752765.1 of Streptomyces sp. NPDC088706. NCBI lineage: Bacteria > Bacillati > Actinomycetota > Actinomycetes > Kitasatosporales > Streptomycetaceae > Streptomyces > Streptomyces sp. NPDC088706. The sequence continues at coordinate 840,558 of NZ_JBIVLW010000002.1, read as the reverse complement.
CGCTCTTATGCAGAGGTATGGGATGCTGCGTTCCCAGGCGCTCACCGTCGAGGAGAGCGCCCGGCTACTGGACGCACTGCTTGACGCACTGCTTGGAGAGACATGTCCCGCGCAGCACACCCGGCCCCCTGCCACACCGCCCTCCACTGGTTCAAGTCCAGCTACAGCAACGGTGACGGCGGAAACTGCATCGAGGTCGCCTACCACTGGCGCAAGTCCAGCTACAGCAACGGTGACGGCGGAGACTGCGTAGAGGTCGCCGCCCACCCCTCCGCCGTCCACATCCGGGACTCCAAGCTGACCGACGGCCCCGTCCTCACCGTCGAGCCCGCCGCCTGGGGCGCCTTCGTGCACAGCAGCAGCACCGCCCTCTAGCCGCCTGTCCGCCCAGTCGGCGCCTTCCTCTCCCGTTCACCGTAGGCAGGGCTCCAGCCTGCCGGACTATCTCGCGGGCTTCCCCATCACCTCCACCAGGGCCGAGAAGCTGTCCGTGCCGTGGCCGGCCTCCATGCCCCGGCGGAACAGGTCGACGACCGCGGCCGGGAGGGCTGTGTCGACGCCCGCGTCGGCGTTCGTTTGCAGGACGTGCTCCACGCTCGCCATCCCCATGGCGAGCCGGTCGACATCGCCGAGGTGCTTTCCGGCGTCGATGCGGTCGGTGTAGAAGGCGAAGAACTGGGTGAGGGAGTTCGCCGTGTCGTCGGCGTGCGGCAGGATGTCGGCCGCCGTCAGACCGTTCGCGCGGGCGAGGGCGATGGCCTGCCAGTAGCCCAGCATGGAGGTCCAGAACATGCCCACGCCGATCTGGTAGAGGAGCGCGGCGCGGCCCGGGTCCTCGCCCTGGTGCTCGGCCCGGCCCGTCAGCGCTTCGAGCACCGGCCTGTGCCGGTCGAACACCTCGCGCGGCCCGCTGTAGAAGGTGGACGACTCGGGCTGCCCGATGCCCGAGGGTGGGACGTTGACGCCGCCGGTGAGCTGTACGGCACCGTGTCCGGCCGCCCAGCGGGCGCCGGTGCGGGCCTCCTCGGGGGTGGCGGAGGTGAGGTTGAGCAGGACCCGGCCGGCCAGGGCCGGAGCGGCCTGCTCCAGTACGTCGTACACCGCCGCGTAGTCCGTGAGGCTGAGGATGACCACTTCGTTCGCGGCCGCGGCGGCGGCGGGGTTCGGCGCGAGGACCGCACCCCGGGCCACCAGGTCGTCCGCGCGGGAGGCGGTGCGGTTCCACACGGTGACCGCGTATCCCCGGTCGAGTAGGACAGCGGCCATCGCCCGGCCCATGGGGCCGAGACCGATGACGGTGACCGTGCGCTGCGTGTTGCTCATGACACTCCCCCTGCTCATGATGCTCTCCTGTTACTAAAACGAACGCTCTATTTAGCGCGCTGCCCAGGAAGCTAGCACAGATCTAGAACGAACGCTCTACTTAGTGCCCGCTACAGTGACACCATGCAGACCGAGACCAGCACCCGGGACCGGATCGTCGTGGCGGCCGCGCGTCTCCTCCAGCGGCAGGGCTACGTGGGCACCGGCATCAAGCAGATCGCCGCGGAGTCGCAGGCCACGCTCGGCTCGATCTACCACTTCTTCCCGGGCGGCAAGGAAACCGTCGCCGTCGCCGCGATCCGCTACAGCGGCCAGGAGTTCGCGTCGCTCCTGCGGGAAGCCCTGGACAGCGAGGCGGACCCGGCCGAGGCGGTGCTCTCCTGCACGCGCCAACTCGCCTCCGGGCTCAGGGAATCGGGCTGGGTCGACGGGTGTCCGGTCACGGCGGCGGCCCTGGAGACGCTCGGCGCCGACTCCGACATCCAGCGGGCGTGCGCCGAGGCGCTGAACAGCTGGGAGCGGCTCGTCTTCGACAAGTTGGCGGGCTGCGGGTTCCCGGCCGGGGACGCCCGGGAGGTGGCGACCACCGTGATCAACGCCGTGGAGGGAGCCGAGGTCACCGCTCAGGTCAACCGGAACGAGGAGCCCCTGTTGGCCACGGGCCGACAGCTGGCCCGCCTCGTCCGGTCGTACGGGATCGAGCCGCCCCGCCCCGGTGCGGACCGGCCGCGTTCCGCCTCACGCAGCGGGACATGACACGGCGGCCCACCGGTTTCCCGGTGGGCCGCCGTGTGCTGCCGGCCGGTTCAGCTGAACCGGGCCTCGGAGAGGGTCGTGGTCACCGTGCCCGCGGTGGAGGAGGTCGTCTCCGCCGCGCCGTCGACGAGCTTGCCGAGTTCGCCGACGTTGTCCAGCGCGCCGACGCTGATGGGCGGCTCGGCAGCGTGAGCCGTGTCCCCGCCTCCGGGGGGCGGGGAGATCGCGGCGATGACCGCTCCGGTGGCGAGGGTGACGACGGCGAGAACGCTTCGCTTCTTCATGCCGGGTTAAACGGCTCGGAGTCCGTAAAGGGCACGCCCCGATTCCCGGAGCGGACCGCCGTCCGCCGCCCGCACCCCGCCGCCTACTCTGTGCCCATGCTCGTCTACGCCCCCGCGGCACTCCTCTTCCTCGTCTTCTGCGTGAGCGTGTTGCACGACCGCAGGAAGTTCAGCAACGCCGTGATCCTGGGGCTGGCCGTCCTCTGCGCGGTGGCCGCCTGGCTCTACCTGCTGATCCGGTCCGAGTCCGCCTCGGGCGTGGTCGCGGCCTGGTCGTTGCTGGCGGTGGGGGCGGTGGCCGTCCTGCTGCTGACGTACTTCCTGTTCGTCAACGGCGTACGGATGGTGCGCAAGGAAGGCAGGAGCCCCTCCAACCTGCTCTCGCTGGCCGCCGCCCTCGCCATCGTCGGGGTCGTCGCGCTGCTGGTGACCGCCGTGAGCGTGCGCAACCCGGTGCTGACCGGGGTCGCGGTCGCCGCCGGAGGGCTGGCGCTCTACTTCTCGTTCCTCTTCCTGTGTTTCGTCTGTTACGCGTTCCTCTACGGGCGGCTGCGCGTGCGCCGCAAGGCCGACTTCGTGGTGGTGCTCGGTTCGGGGCTCGTCGGCGGCTCCACCGTGCCGCCGCTGCTGGCCGGCCGGCTGAAGCGGGGGCAGGCCGTGCATGCGCGGCTGGCCAAGCGCGGGGGCTCTCCGGTGCTCATCACCTCCGGCGGGCAGGGGCCGGACGAGGAGCTGCCCGAGTCGCACGCCATGGCCGACCACCTGATAGCCGAGGGATTCCCGGCCCATCTGATCGAGCGGGAGGACCGGTCGACGACCACCGAGGAGAACCTGCGGTTCAGCAAGGCGATCATGGAGCGGGCCAAGCCCGACTACCGGTGCGTCGTCGTCACGAACAACTACCACGCCTTCCGCGCCGCCCTGACCGCCCGCCGGGTGCGGATCCGGGGGCAGGTGGTCGGATCGCCCACCGCCGCGTACTTCTGGCCCAACGCGACGCTGCGCGAGTTCGCCGCGATCCTCGTGGACTACCGGCGGAGCAACGTGGTGATGTGTGCGCTGATCGTCCTCGGCGGGGTGGCTGCCTGGTGGGTGGCCTGGAGGTAGGGAGGAGCATCCCCGTATCGCTGATCGCGCATGTCTGGTGCACAACTTCCCCACATACAAATAAGGTTGATCGCGTTCGCATCGCAGATGCGCACTATCGGTCAACTGACAAGGGGGGTCAGGTGTCTCGACACCTGTACACGAACAGCTACAACCGAGGCCGACGTACCGGGCGGGCCGCGGGGGCGGCGGCGGTCGCGGTGGCGCTGGCCGCCGGGCTCGCCACGGCGCTGCCGGCCACGGCACACGCCGCCGGGAAAGCGGAGGCGGCGGAGGTCCTGATACCCGCGCCCGACGCCTACGGCGAGGGGCCGGAGACGGTCCTGGCGACCGGCAGGTACGGCGTGCTGCACCGCGAGGGCGGCGACTACCTCTGGACGAACTCGTACAACAGGCGCACCAGGGTCGTCACCGAGCTCGCGTCCGTGTCGGAGGAACTGCTCGTGGGGGGCCACGACGAGCACAACCGGGCGATCTACACCCAGCAGCGCGCGGACGGCGGGATTGACGTCGTACGGATCGGCATCGAGGACGCGCGCTTCACCGACACGATCACCGTGCCCGCCGGTTACCTCAACCTGCGCTTCGCCGGCGGCTGGGTGGTGGCCACCGTCGACAAGGGCGACGGGACGTACGAGATGCGGGTGGCCCGGGGCGGCGCCGCGTCGGCGGATCCCGTCGTACGGCTGCCCGCCGGAGCCACCACGGACGCCCGGCCCGTGGTGCTCGGCGGGCAGGGCAGCGAGGTCCTCATCGGCTACCGCCTCGCGGACGGCTCCCGGGGCTACGGCATCCTGACCGCGTACGACGGCCGGGTGAAGCCGCTGCCCGTGACCGGCGACGCGAGCAGTTTCCGCCTCACCCAGATGACCGTGAGCTGGTTCTCGCGCAACGGCAGCGGCGGCCAGGGGGTCCGGGTCATGCCCCGGAGCGGTACGGGTACCCCCCGGGTCGTCCCGCTCGCCACACAGTCCGCGGAGAGCGAGGTCACCTCGTTCGTGGTGGCGGACAACATCGTCTGGCACGAGGGCGTCGGCGGTCCGCTGCGCCTCACCCCCATCACCGGCGCGGACACCGAGCGCACGCTCCTGCCCACGGTGGAGTCCGCGCAGCTCCGGGCCGAGGGCTACGGCGACGTGCTGGCACTGGGCAAGGACGCCGACGGCAAGCGGGCCATCCACATGTTCTCCCAGGACGGCAATGGAACCGTCTTCGACCTGGTGATGCGGGAGGTACCCGAGGTCAGGACGGCGGACGGCGAGATCGGGGCGCTGAGCCTCGACCGGGGGCGGCTGCGGTACGTCAACGCGCTGGCCGGGAAGGACACGTTGCACGGCAAGGCCGTCGGGACCGGCCTCGACCCGGAGGACGGTGCGCGGCTCGCCGACTTCCCCGGTCTCGCGGCGGGCCGTTTCGCCGACGGTACGGACGAGGGGCTGGCCCGGCTGGTCACCGCTCCCGGCACCGGCAAGGACACCCTGGTGACCGGTGACGACCCGGAGCGGCAGTCCGAGGGACTGCTCCTGCCCGGCACGGGCGGCCGCATCCTCGACGCCGCGCCGGAGTTCGTGCTGTACGAGGCGGGCGGCCGGCAGTACGTCGTCGACACCGCCCGTGACCTCGTCGTCCGCGACCAGCGGGCGCAGGGCGCGGTGCTGGACGGGGACCGGCTGATCAAGTCGGCCCCGGGCAGGCCCGGCACGGTGAACGTGGTGGACCCGCGCTCCGGCCGGGCGACCGCGAGTCACGATCTCGGCGCCGACTGTGTGCCCGGCGAGCTCCAGCGCAGCGGCACCCTGCTGTACTGGAGCTGCGCCTCCGAGGACGCGGCGGGCGTGTACGACACGGCGACCCGCCGCGACTACCCGGCCCCGGTCTCCGGGGTCCTGCTGGGCGACCGGTTCCTGGCCGCCCGCGAGGCGTCGGGCGATCTGCGGCTGACCGCTCTGCGTCCCGACGGTTCCACCGATGACCTGGGCACCGTCACCGGTCTGAAGCGGCCCGCACAGGGCGACGGGCGCGGCACCACCTGGACCCTGGACGCGGACGCGGGCAAGCTCGCCTGGGTCGGGACCGACGACACCGTCCATGTCACCGCCCCGCAGCAGTCCGTCTCCCCGCTGAGCGTCGCCCACTCCTCCGTTCCCGCCACGGCGGCGGGCGGGTGGAACGCCGCGTGGTGGCTGTCCAGGCCGGCCGCGTCCTGGAAGCTGACGCTCGTCCGCCGCTCGACCGGCGAGACCGTCCGCACGTGGACGGGCGAGGACACGCGCGGCGCGGTACGGGTCGGCTGGGACGGTACGTCCGCCGCCGGCGAGCCGGTCCCGGCGGGCGGCTACACCTGGCGGCTGACCGCCGCGCCCTCGGACGGCTCGGGCGCCGATGTCACGGTGTCGGGCACGTTGCGGGTGACCACCGGCTGAGCGTGGGCGGCCGTGTGCCGAGCGCACCTGGCCGGGGGCGGCCGTCCGCCGCCCCCGGCTCCCGGGCCGAGCCCCGGACCCCGGGCCCCGGCTGAGGGGATCAGCCGGAACCCGGGGCGCTGAGGGAGCTGTAGGAGGCTCCTGGCGCGAAGATCCTGGCAGCCATACTCCCGGCGCTGAGATTCCGCCAGCCATACTCCCGGCGCGGAGATCCCGCCAGCCGCGCTCCCGGCGCTGAGGTCCTGCCAGCCACGGTCCTGGCGCTGAGGTCCTGCCAGCCACGGTCCTGGCGCGAAGATCCTGAGCGCTCAGAAGCCGCCTCCGTCGAACCCGCCGCCCCCGAAGCCTCCGCCGTCGCCGAAGCCGCCTCCGCCGCCGAAGCCGGAGGAGTCGAAGTCGGAGCCGGAGAAGTCGCCGCCGCCCCATTCGCCGCCCGCGCCGCCGCCGAAGTCACCGCCGCCGTACTCGGAGGCGTACGCCGGGGTCGCCAGCATGGAGCCGAGCATCGTGCCGACCAGGAGGCCGGGGAGCAGGCCGCCGCCGAAGTAGCCGCCGGCCCAGGGCCCGTAGGCCGGGCCCGCCTCCCAGTACGGGCGGCGGTTGCCGTCTCCGGCGTCGACCGTACGGCTCATGGGGTCCTCGCCCTGGCTGAGCCGGACCTCGTCCGCACCGCAGACCGGGACCTCGCGGGACGCGCCGCCGGAGGGGGTCCAGAGCACGTCGGCGACCGATGGGCCGTGGCGTGGGTCGAAGAAGCACGGAGGGCGGCGGGCCGGGAGGGCCTTGCCGGTGCGGCGGGCCTCCAGGACCGCGAGGGAGAAGCGGCCGTCCTCCAGGGACTGGGTGACGCCGCGGACGTCCGAGGGGTGCTGGGCCTTCGCCATCCCGGTCTTGGCGCTCTCGTAGGAGTCCAGGGCGCGTTCGTAGTCGCCGCGCATGGTGTCGTCGGCGCCCGGTTCGGCGGGGTGGAAGTCCAGGCGCTCCAGCGTCTCGCCGTACGCGGTGATGTCCTCGTCCACGACGACCCGGAGCTTGTCGAGGGCGGCCCGCTCCTCCTCCGCCTTGCGGCGCTTGTTACGGCGGGAGAGCGCGAAGACGCCCGCGCCGCCCGCCGCCACCAAAGCCCCGAGCGTGATCAGGCCGCCGACCGGGGCGCCGGCGTCGTCGGCCGCGCCGCCTTCGCCGGACCAGGAGGCGGGGGCGGTGCCCCGGGCCTGTTCGACGGCGCGGTCGGTGAAGGCGTTGAGCTGGGCGGCCGCGTCGGTGTCGGTCGCCGGGTTCTTCACCGACGCGGTGAGGTTGTCGACCGCGCGGACGGGCATGACCTGCGGGTCCGCGCCCGCGTCGAAGCCGTCGCCGAGGCGTATGCCGTAGACGCCGGTGATGCCGGTGTCGCTGCGCAGGGTCCGGAGCAGGCCTTCCTCGGGGAAGGCGTCGGTGTCGGGCAGAACGGCGATGAGGACCGGCTTGTCGGCGTTCTGGATGGTGGCTTCCAGGGCCTTCTCGTCAGCGACGGAGAGCTGATCGCGGGCGGCCGGGTCCACATAGACCGGGTCCTCGCGCAGGGCCTGGGCGGCGTCGGTGATCGTCGCCGCGGGGGCGGCCGACGCGGGGGAGGTCAGGGCGAGGGCAACCGCTGCGATGATGAGCAGCAGGCCTGCCAGCAGCGTGGGGAAGAGCCTTTTCCTCATACTTCACGCTACTCCAGGCGGGCGACAAACGCGGTAGCCCGCCTGGAGTAGGGGATTCCTACCCTGCGCGGTACGCCGTACGCAATCTTGCCACCGCTCCGGTCAGGTCACCGGTGAGCAGCAGATGGTCGGCCTCCGCGAACGGCTTCGAGACCGCCTGCGTGAACCTCCCGCCGATCTTCCGCTGGACCAGCAACCGGGCCTGGTCCACGATCGCCTTGCCCGCCGGCGTCTTCCCCAGGTGTGCCCTCTCGGCGACCTGGGCGGCGAGGGCGAGGGCCGCGAGGGTCAGTTCGCCGCCGGCCGGGGGCTTCTTCAGGGTGGTGAGGCCCCAGCCGTAGGGGAACTGCGGGTCGTACGCCGTGTCCCCGACGTTGACCGGGAGCTGCGCCTGCGACTTCGGCCAGGTCACCGGCAGCTGTCCGGTGAAGGCGCGCTTGCCGTAGAGCACGTCGGCCACGCCGTCGCCCTCGGAGCCCGGCAGCCAGGAGGCCACCAGCGCGTCCATCTTCCCGAGCTGGTCGCCGATGAGCTGGGGGCGGCCCGAGACGATGAGGACCGCGCACGTCATGGCGGCGCAGACCTTCTCCACGGCCGCCTTGTCGGCGGCGGTCAGCTCCAGGTCGTGGCCGTTGCCGACGTCCCCGATGCCTTCGGCGTACGGAGTCTCGCCGACGACCACCACACCGACGTCGTACCCGTCCGTGGCGGCGGAGGCGTCCTTGGAGTAGGTGACGGACTCGGGGGTCTTCGCCGCCTTCTTCATGCCCGCCAGGATCGTGGTGCCCGGGGTGGTCTTCCCGGAGGAGCCCTGCCAGCTGATCGTCCAGCCGCCGGCCTGGTTGCCGATGTCGTCGGCGTTGGACCCGGCGACGTACACCTTCTGGTTCGGTTCGAGCGGAAGGACGCCTCCCTCGTTCTTCAGCAGGACCTGGGACTTGGCCGCCGCCTCACGGGCCACCGCGCGGTGCTCGGCCGAGCCGACCTTGTCCAGGTGGGTGGTGTCCGCGTACGGCCTCTCGAAGAGGCCGAGGCGGAACTTCTGGGTGAGGATGCGGGAGACCGCGTCGTCGATCCGGGCCTGGCTGATCCGGCCCGCCGCGACCTCGTTCTTGAGCGTCTTGGTGAAGTCCTGGTACGCGGTCGGGACCATGATCATGTCGAGTCCGGCGTTGACCGACGTACGGACGTCGCTCGGGTAGTCGCCGGGGATCTGGTCGATGGCCTGCCAGTCGCTGATGACGAAGCCCTCGAAGCCCATCCGGTCCTTGAGGACGCCGTTGATCATCTCGGCGTTGGCGTGCATCTTCACCGGGCCCTGGTCGTCGCCCAGGATGTCGAGGGAGGAGTAGGACGGCATGACCGTGCCGACGCCCCGCTTCACCGACTCCGCGAACGGTGACAGGTGCACCGCTTCCAACTCCTGGCGGGTGACCTTGGTGATGCCCTGGTCGATCGTGTACGAGCCGGTGGTGGCGGAGCCGTACTCGGTGCCGCCGTCCCCGACGAAGTGCTTCGCGCTGCCGAGCACCTTGTCGTTGCGGTGCAGGTCCTTGCCGGACGGGCTGCCCTGCATGCCCTGGATGACCGTCTCCATGGCCTCGACCAGGGCCGGGTCCTCACCGAACGCCTCGTAGGACCGGCCCCAGCGCTCGTCGCGCGTCACGCAGACGCAGGGGGCGAAGTCCCACGGGACGCCGGTGGCGCGGACTTCCTTCGCGGTGACCGCGCCCGTCCTCTCGGCGCTCTTCGGGTCGCGGCCCGCGCCGATGCCGATGTTGTGCGGCATGATCGTCGCGCCGACGACGTTGTTGTGGCCGTGCACCGCGTCCACGCCGTAGATCAGCGGGATCTGGAAGCGGGTGGCCCGGGCGCGCAACTGGTAGGCGTCGACCATCCTGGCCCAGGCGGCGGCGGTGTTGGGGGTGGGCACCGAGCCACCGCCGGAGAGCAGCGAGCCGAGGTCGTAGGCGGCGATGTCACCGGGGGCGCGCAGCGCGTTGCGCTCGGCCTGGGTCATCTGGCCGGCCTTCTCGGCGGGCGACATCCGGGCCAGCAGGTCCGCGACGCGCTGCTTCACCGGCAACGTGGCGTTCTGATACGGGAGTCCGTGGGCGTCGATGACGACCTGCGGGGTCTCCTTGGGGGCCTTGGCTCCGGTGACGGTCAGCTCCAGGGGGATCGTCTTCGCCTCGGCGGGCCTGGACGCCTTCGCGGTGCGGACGGTCACCTTGTGCGTGGTGCCGGACGCGGTGCCCGCGGGGAAGGTGTGGCTGCCGGTGACCGGGGTGTAGTCCTTGCCGGCCACCGCCGTGCCGCCCTTGGTGGCGTACGTGACGGTCACCGGGCCCTCGGTGGGGACGGAGCCGGTGGTGGCGACGGAGAGGGTGATGTCGGCGCCGGCGCCGTTCTTCACCGGGCGCACGGCCGTGTCGGTGACCACGCTCGCGGTCAGCGCCGGGTCCGCCTTGCCGTACAGCTCGACGGCGTCCAGGGCGAAGCTGCCGGGTGCGCCGCCGGGCATGGTGAAGGCGTAGCCCCACATCTCGTCGAGGCCGAGAATCTGGTCGATGCCGCCGACGGGCTGGTAGTCGGCCCGGTAGACGAAGTCCGCGAAGGGGATCTCCACCAGGTGCCAGCCCTCCCAGTCGTCGGTGAAGGAGGTGCTCCACAGCTCGGAGGCGCCGCCGTTGGCCCCGCCGTCCTTGATCTCGAAGTTGATCCGCTTGCCCGAACCAGGGGGCAGGGGCGCGGTGTTCTGGCCGTACCACCAGAAGCGGATGCCTTGGTGGGCGGTCCAGTTCCGCGGCGGGGTGGCCACGGCGAACTCGTGGCTGAAGCCGCCCCAGGCGCTGATGTCGTAGCTGCCTTCGAGGACCTGCTCGCCCTCGGGGGCGTCCGCGCGCTCGGCGAGCTTCAGCCGCGGGTGGTCGTCCGCGTCGCCGCCCCAGGTGAAGATGGCGTCGGCGGGCGGGTTGTTGCCGAGCGGCACCTCGCCCTCGAAGCGGTCGACGAGGACGGGGGCCGGGTCCTCGGGGGCGGCCTGGCTGGGCGCGGCGCCGGCGAGCAGGGTGGCCAGGACCGCCACGGCGGCCAGGACGGCTGTCGCGGGTCTGCTTCGGCCACTGCCGCCCTTACGGGGGCGGGGTTGCGGGGTGCGGTGCATACGGGTGGCTCTCTCTTCTCGCGGGTGGGTCACTCGGACGGTGTGCACCGGGTCGAGGGAGGTCATCACCCCCTGGAGCACCCGGGGACAGCTCCTGCCGGCGGAAGGCGCGCAGTTGCGGCGGGGAGAGGGACGCGCAGTTGCGGCGGGGAGAGGGACGCGCAGTTGCGGCGGGGAGAGGGAGAGGACGCCGAGCCGGTCGCCGTCCGGCCGGTGGTCGTGCACCTCTCCCCCGGTGATCACCCCGGGCGGGGAGAGCGGCAGGGTCACGGCGTACCCGACCGCGGCCGGGTCGGCGAGGGGACCAGCATGCCGACAGTACGGCTGGAGCCGCGGGCCAGGCCCACGGTTCCGGAGCTGGGCACATGGCCGAGCTGTGCGATCACTTCACGAACGCGGGCGGCGGTGGTCCCGTCTGCCCCGCCCTCGGTGCCGACGACCCGCGGCACGGTCGTCCCGCTGACGCCGGCCTCGCGGGCGACAGCGGCGATGGTGACGCGCATCGGGCCTCCATGGGGCCGGGCGGGGACAGGACAGGCGCGGGACGGGGGCAGGGCGGGACACAGCGGGGGACGGAGCGGCGGGCATGCCCGGAGGCGCGTTCGGTACCGGTTCCGGAACCGGTACCGGCGTCGCGGCTGGAGTCAATCGCGCCGGCACAGTGCCGTCAATACTTCACGTCGAGATTGGGCCGGCCTCATCCGCCGTGCGGGCAGGGCGCGTTGCGTGTTCACCTTCTGAACGTACGACAGCCGCCGCCCGGGATGGGGGGCGGCGGCTTCCGTGGGCGGACCGGCGGGGCTACTCGGTCGGCTCGATCCCGGCGCGCAGCAGGCCGTAGGTGTAGGCGTCCTCCAGCGCCTGCCAGGACGCGGCGATGACGTTCTCGGCGACGCCCACGGTCGCCCAGTCGGCGGCCCCGTCGCCGGTGGTGATCAGTACCCGGGTGGTGGACTCGGTGCCGGTGCGGCCCTCCAGGATGCGGACCTTGTAGTCGACCAGCTCCAACTTGGCGAGCTGCGGGTAGATCCGCTCCAGGGCGACGCGCAGGGCCCGGTCCAGGGCGTTGACGGGGCCGTTGCCCTCGGCGGTGGCGACGATGCGCTCGCCCTTGGCCCAGAGCTTCACGGTGGCCTCGTTGGCGTGGGTGCCGTCGGGGCGGTCCTCGACGATCGCCCGCCAGGACTCCGTACGGAAGTAGCGCCGGGCCCTGCCCTCCACCTCGCCGCGCAGCAGAAGTTCGAAGGAGGCGTCGGCGGCCTCGTAGGTGTAGCCCTGGAGTTCGCGCTCCTTGACCCGCTCCACGACCCGGCCGACGAGGACGCGGTCGTCGCCGAGGTCGACGCCGAGTTCCTTGCCCTTCAGTTCGATGGAGGCGCGGCCCGCCATGTCGGAGACCAGCATCCGCATGGTGTTGCCGACCAGCTCCGGGTCGATGTGCTGGTACAGGTCGGGGTCGACCTTGATCGCGGAGGCGTGCAGCCCGGCCTTGTGGGCGAAGGCCGAGACACCCACGTAGGGCTGGTGGGTGGAGGGCGTGAGGTTGACGACCTCGGCGATGGCGTGCGAGATCCGGGTCATCTCGGCGAGCGCGCCCTCGGGCAGCACCCGCATGCCGTACTTCAGCTCCAGCGCGGCGACCACGGGGAAGAGGTTGGCGTTGCCGACCCGCTCGCCGTAGCCGTTGGCCGTGCACTGGACGTGGGTGGCGCCGGCGTCCACGGCGGCCAGGGTGTTGGCGACCGCGCAGCCGGTGTCGTCCTGGGCGTGGATGCCGAGCCGGGCGCCGGTGTCGGCGATGACGGTGGAGACGACCGCCTGGACCTGGGCGGGGAGCATGCCGCCGTTGGTGTCGCAGAGGACGACGACCTCGGCGCCCGCCTCGTACGCGGTGCGGACCACGGACTTGGCGTACTCGGTGTCGGCGCGGTAGCCGTCGAAGAAGTGCTCGCAGTCCACGAAGACGCGGCGGCCCTGTTCGCGCAGGTGGGAGACGGTGTCGCGGACCATCTCCAGGTTCTCTTCCAGGGTGGTGCGCAGGGCCAGCTCGACATGGCGGTCGTGCGCCTTGGCGACCAGCGTGATCACCGGCGCGCCGGAGGACAGGAGCGCCTTCACCTGGGGGTCCTCGGCCGCGCTGCCACCGGCTCTGCGGGTCGCGCCGAACGCCACGAGCTGGGCGTTCTCGAACTCGATCTCCTGCTGGGCCCGGGCGAAGAACTCCGTGTCGCGCGGGTTGGCACCCGGCCAGCCACCCTCGATGTACCCCACACCGAAGGTGTCCAGGTGCCGGGCGATGGTCAGCTTGTCGGCGACCGTCAGGTTGATGCCCTCACGCTGAGCACCGTCGCGCAGAGTGGTGTCGAAGACATGGAAACTGTCGTCGGCGGCGTTGGCCTTGGTGGTCATGCTGATCTGACTCCTGTCGGATGAGTGGATCCGGACGGTCTGGGCCTGTTCGGGGAACCCGGAACAGGCCCCAGCTCCACTTGCCCCCATCATCCCGCGCGCTCCGCCCGGCCCGGGTGCGGGCCGGAAAACGAAAAAACCCCTCGCGGGTGCGAGAGGTCTGCGCGCGGGTCTGAGGCACGGTGGCCGCGCCGTACGTGGTGGTACGGGACGGTCACTGCGGACCGGCGCGCCTGCTGCCAATAATCATGACGAACGAGGACACGGCAGCAGTCTCGCACAGTGAGGGCCCGGCGACTGCGGCGTCTCAGGATGCGGTCGTGACGCCGGTCGCATCGTCGACCCACGGTCCCGGCGCCAGCGTCTCGACCAGGAACTCCGCCGCCTGGACGAGCACCTGCTCCCGGCCCGTCCCCGGGATCCCCACCGTCACATGCACGCTAAACCCGTCGAGCAGCGCCCGCAGCCGGGCGGCGAACCGGTCGGCGTCCACCGCGCGGAACTCCCGCCGCGAGATCCCCTCGGCGATGAGCGCCACCAGGTCCCGGTGCCAGGCCCCCTCGATGGCGGCCTGCCGGACGCGGGCGTCGTCGTCCGCGTTCTGGGAGCGGCCCCAGACCTCCAGCCAGAGCGTCCAGTGGGGGTCCCGGTGCCCGGCGGGGAGGTAGAGGTCGATGTAGGCGTCCAGCCGCTCACGGGCGGTCCCGGGTTCGGCGAGGAGGGCACGGCGTTCGGCCCCGAGGCGCGTCTCGCTCCACTCCAGGGTCCGCAGCAGCAGTTCGTCCTTGGTGCGGAAGTAGTAGAGCAGGTGCCCGCTGCTCATCCCGACCTCGCGCCCGAGCCCCGCCATGGTCAGCCCGTCCAGCCCGCGTTCGGCGATGGTGGCCATGGCGGCGGCGAGGACGTCCTCGCGCGGCGGGGCGGGCTGGTGGGTGCGGCGGGGGGCGGGGGGCATGGGACCGGGCTTTCGCGTGGGTTTCAGATCTTGGGCTGCTGCTGGGTGATGCAGTGGATGCCTCCACCGCCGGCGAAGATCGTACGGGCGTCGACCAGGGTCACCGTACGGTCCGGGAACAGGCCCCGGAAGATCGCGGCGGCCTCCTCGTCGCGCGGGTCGTCGAAGGCGCAGAGGATCACCGCCCCGTTGCAGAGGTAGTGGTTGATGTAGGAGTAGTCGACCCACTCGCCGTCCTCGCGCAGCACGGTGGGCGCGGGGACCTCGATGACCTCCAGGGGGCGGCCCTTGGCGTCGGTGGCGGCGCGCAGGACCGCCAGGAGCTCCCGGGTGACCGCGTGGTCGGGGTGGGCCGGGTCGGGCTGGACGTGGGCGACGACGGTGCCCGGGCGGACGAAGGCGGCCACGATGTCGACATGGCCGAGCGTGCCGTACGTGCCGTAGTCGCCGGTCAGCCCACGGGGCAGCCAGATGGCCTTCTCGGTGCCGAGGCGGGCGTGGATCTCCGCCTCGACCTGCTCACGGGTCCAGCCGGGGTTGCGCTCCTGGCCGAGCTGGACGGTCTCGGTCAGCAGGACGGTCCCCTCGCCGTCGACGTGGATCGCGCCGCCCTCGTTGACGAGCGGAGAGCTGTGCGCGGGGGTCCCGGTCAGCTCGGCGACGGCCCGGGCGATGTGCTGGTCGCTCTCCCAGCGGGCCCAGCCCTGGGCGCCCCAGCCGTTGAAGGTCCAGTCGACGGCGGCGAGCGTGCGGCCGTCGGTGGTGAAGGTGGGCCCGATGTCCCGCATCCAGGCGTCGTCGAGCGGCCGCACGGCCAGCTCGACGTCCGGCCCGAGCAGCGCGGCGGCCCCCTCCTCCTGTCCGGGTCCGACGACCATCGTGACCGGCTCGAAGCGGCGGACGGCCCGGGCGACCACGGCCCAGGCGTGGCGGGCCTCCGCCAGCTCGGCGTCGGAGGCGAAGGTGGGATTGGGGCCGGGCCAGGCCATCCAGGTGCGCTCGTGGGGGGCCCACTCGGGGGGCATACGAAAGGGGGTGGGGGTGGCCGGCATGGGGGCTCCTAGGACGGTTCACTTAGAGTGCCACTCTAACCATGGTGCGGAGCTGTACGGAAGCCTCTGCCGGGCCTTTCAGCGCATATCCGCTGCTCCTGCGCTGCCTCTCCGCTGCTTCTCCGCTGCTTCTCCGACGTCTCTCCGACGTCTCTCCGATGGTTTCTCCGACGCTTCTTGGAGTGGCGCTCTATCCCTGAGGCGCGGAAAAGGCCGCACCCGGATCGTCATGGGTGCGGCCTTTCCGGAGGGACGGCCCTAGCCGAGCGGGTGCATCCACCCGTGGGTGTCCTCGGCGATGCCGCGCTGGATGTCCAGCAGGCGGTCACGCAGCTTCATGGTGACCTCGCCGGGGGTGCCGTCGCCCTGGGTCCACTCGCCGTTCGCGGTCTTCACGGTGCCGACCGGGGTGATGACGGCGGCGGTGCCGCAGGCGAAGACCTCGGCGAGGGTGCCCTTCGCCGTGTCGTCGCGCCACTGCTCGATGGAGACGCGGCCCTCCTCGGAGCCGTAACCGAGGTCGCGGGCGACCTTGAGGAGGGAGTCGCGGGTGACGCCGGCCAGGAGGGAGCCGGTGAGGGCGGGCGTGATGATCTTCTTGGAGCCGTCCTCCTGCTCGTACACGAAGTACAGGTTCATACCGCCGAGCTCCTCGACCCACTTGTGCTCGACGGCGTCGAGGTAGGCGACCTGGGCGCAGCCGTGCTGGGCGGCCTCGGCCTGGGCCAGCAGGGAAGCCGCGTAGTTGCCGCCGGTCTTGGCGTCGCCCACGCCGCCGGGGACGGCGCGGACGCGGTTCTCGGAGAGCCAGATGGAGACGGGCTTCACACCGCCGGGGAAATAGGCGCCGGCGGGTGAGGCGATGACCAGGAAGAGGTACTCGTTGGCCGGCTTCACGCCGAGGCCGACCTCCGTGGCGATCATGAACGGGCGCAGGTAGAGCGACTCCTCGCCGCCGTGCGCCGGAACCCACCCCTTGTCCTGCTGCACCAGCGCGTCGCAGGCGTCGATGAACGTCTCGACGGGCAGCTCGGGCATGGCGAGCCGGGCGGCGGAGCGCTGGAAGCGGCGCGCGTTGGCGTCGGGGCGGAACGAGGCGACCGAGCCGTCGGGCTGGCGGTAGGCCTTGAGCCCCTCGAAGATCTCCTGCGCGTAGTGCAGGGTCATGTTGGCCGGGTCCATCGACAGCGGGCCGTAGGGGACCAGCTCGGCGTCATGCCAGCCGCGGCCTTCGGTCCAGCGGATCGTCACCATGTGATCGGTGAAGTGCCGGCCGAATCCGGGGTTGGCCAGGATCGCCTCGCGCTCCGCGTCGGACAGCGGGTTCGAGGAGGGCTTGAGCTCGATCGTGGGCGTCGTCATGAGTGCGTGTCCTTCACCGGTCTTGTGTGTGATGGACCGCGCCCACGCCCGTTCCTGCCTGACGCTTTCCGGCCAGGCCCTAGGACGTCCGAGCTTTACCGCGAGCCACGGCCCCGCGTTCGATTATCGCTTGCGGGGGGCCAGGCACGAAATGGTGTGAATGCGGTCCAGGGGTCGATGGTGGCACCCGGGGGCCGCACAGGTGAAGCCGCCGGGCGCTGATGCGACCCGGCGGCTTCGAAGTGGAGTCGTCGGGTCAGCTCGCTACGCGTACCGCGAGCGCGTCACCGATCTCGTCGGTCGTACGCGTAGCCGCTCGGTCACGCTCCGCGAGGTCGGCGGAGACGGCGTCCTCGATGCGCACGGCCTCGCCCTCGTAACCGAGGTGGCGCAGCAGCAGGGCGACGGAGAGGACCGTGGCGGTCGGGTCGGCCTTGCCCTGTCCCGCGATGTCGGGGGCGGAGCCGTGGACCGGCTCGAACATCGACGGGAACGCGCCCGTCGGGTTGATGTTGCCGGAGGCGGCCAGGCCGATACCGCCGGTCACAGCGGCGGCGAGGTCGGTGAGGATGTCGCCGAAGAGGTTGTCGGTGACGATGACATCGAAGCGCTCGGGCTGGGTGACGAAGAAGATCGTCGCGGCGTCGACGTGCAGGTAGTCGGTGCTGACCTGCGGGTATTCGGCGGCGACCCGGTCGAAGGTGTTCTTCCACAGGTGGCCGGCATAGACGAGGACGTTGTTCTTGTGGACCAGCGTCAGCTTCTTGCGCGGACGGGCCGCCGCGCGCTCGAAGGCGTCCCGCACCACGCGCTCGACGCCGTACGCCGTGTTCACGCTGACCTCGGTGGCGACCTCGGCGGGGGTGCCGGTGCGCAGCGAGCCGCCGTTGCCCGTGTACGGGCCCTCAGTGCCCTCCCGGACGACGACGAAGTCGATGTCGGGGCGGCCGGCCAGCGGGGTCGCGGTGTTCGGGAACAGTTTGGAGGGGCGCAGGTTGATGAAGTGGTCGAAGGCGAAACGCAGCTTCAGCAGCAGCCCGCGCTCCAGGACGCCGGACGGCACGGACGGGTCGCCGATCGCGCCGAGCAGGATGGCGTCGTGGTTCCTGAGCGCCTCCAGCTCCGGGTCCGGGAGGGTGTCGCCGGTGCGGTGCCAGCGCTGGGCGCCGAGATCGTACTCCCTGGTCTCCAGCTTCACATCCTGCGGGAGGACAGCGTTGAGGACCTTGAGGCCTTGGGCCACGACTTCCTGGCCGATTCCGTCACCGGGGATCACTGCGAGATCGATGCTGCGAGACATGCGGGAAGCCTAACGGTGCGTCCCAATCCATGACATCCGGTGTCCATCATGCGGACGGACGGCGGAGTGCCCGGGGCGGGGCGAGCGGTTATCCGGCGGCTCAGTGGCCGGTCGAGCCTCCGTTGTCGCGGCGGTCGAGGGCGCGCTGCAGGGCGGCGGCGGCGTTCTTACGCTCGGTCTCGGCCTGGCGGGAGCTGTGGCGGACGCGGCGGGTGGTGGTGTTGGCCATGATGGATCGACTCCTTGAGATCGCGAGGATCGACGGTCGCGAAGGTCGCGTGGCTGCCGGACCGGACACGGGGCACGGGCGGCGGCCGGTGATCGGCCGGGGCCCGGGCGGGCACATCGCGGCGCCGGGGGAAACCGGGATCGGATTTCGAGGTGCCGGAAGGGGCGGGGAGCGTACGCCGCAGGGGTTACCTGCTTCAGCGTGCGCCCGTCGACCGCCACAGTCGCTGGATCGAGCGATTTCGTTCGGCTTCCACAACGTTAGGACAGTTGGGCCGCGCTGTCTCCACAGTTAGTCGGACTTCCTACTATCTGAGACGGCTGCGCCCGGCGCTCCGCCGTCCGCGGCACCTCAGAGCAGGTCGCCCTCGCGCCAGTCGAAGACGAGCGGATGACCGGCCGGGGGCAGTGCGTGACCGGCGGCCGGGCGGACGTAGGTGCTGCCCTCCTCCTCCGGCAGCGCCAGCGTCCCGTGCGGGCCGAGGGCGGCGAGGCCGCCCGGCCACACCTGCCAGCCGCGCGCCGCGTAGAGGGCCGCGCCCGCGTCGGAGGCGGACAGGGCGCCGAAGTCGTACGCCCCGTCGACGACCCGCTCCAGCGCGGCCATCACCCGGTGGCCGAGTCCCTGGCGGCGGCGGCCGGGGCGGACGGCGACGGCTTCGACGTATCCGGTGCGGTAGGCGCGGCCCTCGTGGAGCACCCGGCGCTGGACGACGGAGCCGTGGGCGATCAGGAGGCCGCCGGTGTCACGCACCAGGGCGTGGATGCCGCCGAGGGCGTGCTCCCAGTCGTCGTCGCCGAAGTCACCGTCGAAGGCGGAGTCCAGCAGGTAGCGGATCTCGTCCCGTACAGCCGCGGTCAGCTCATAGGTGTGGGCGGCGTGCACCGCGGGGAGCTCGGTCATGGGACCCAGTTTCCCAGGCACCGGCTCCCACCAGGCACGCAGGGGCGATGTGGGGGCGGAGCGGGGCCCGCCCGGACCGGGAGCGCGGTGGTCCGGGCGGGCATCGGGCGCGTACGGCGGCGGCTCAGTACACCGCGACGCCGTACGCGGAGAGCGCCTCGGCCACCGGCTGGTGGATGGCCGAGCCGCTCGTGCCGGAGCAGCCGGAGCTGCCGGAGTGGATGCCGAGGGCGACCGACCCGGCGAAGTGGGCGCCGCCGCTGTCGCCTCCGGCGGAGCAGGCGGTGGTGCGGACCATGCCGTAGACGGGCCCGTCACCGTAGTTGACGGTGACGTTGACGGCGGTGACCGTGCCGGAGGTCACCTTGGTGGTGGAGCCGCTCTTGCGGATCGCCTGGCCGACGACGGCGTTGGCGGCGGAGGTGATGTCCTGGGCGGAGCCGTTGTGGAGGTCGACGGTTCCGGCGGGCGAGGAGCCGTCGGTGTAGCGGACGATGCCGTAGTCGTTGGTCGGGAAGCTGGTGCCCTCACGGACACCGACGACCGGACCGCCGGAGGTGGACGACCAGTTGGCGGCGATGTCGGTGCAGTGTCCGGCGGTCACGAAGTAACGGGCCCCGCCCTTGGTGACGTTGAAGGCGGCCGAGCAGCGGCTGCCGCCACCGTGGATGGCTCCGCCGCCCAGCACCTCGCGGTGGAGGACGCCGGGTACGCGGCTGATGCTCACCGCGCCGCCGAGCCGCTCGGCGACGGCTTCGAGGCGGGCCAGCTCCCGCGCCGGGACCGAGGAGTCGGCCTCGACGGCGACCTGGTTGGTGCGCGGGTCGACGCCCCAGGAGGTGCCGGTGATCTTCGCCTCGGCCTCCAGGGTCCGCATGGCGGCGGCGAGCTGGGCGGCGCTGCGGGCCACCCGGCGCACGGTGGCCCCGGCGGCGCGGGCCTGCTCCTCTGCCCGGTCGGTGGTGACGGTGACGACCAGGTCGCCGGTCCTGCGGTCGAGGTAGGTTCCGGCGGTGCCGGCGCCGAGAGCGCGTTCGACCTCGGCGTCCAGTGCGTACGCGGACGCGGAGGGGATCGCCGAGGGGGCGGCGGCGTGGACGTCGGTGGCGGTGGCGGGAGTCGCGCCGAGGCCGAGGGCGCCGGCGACGAGCAGCAGGGAAAGGCTCAGGCGCGCACGGGAGTTGCGTCTCATGGGGGGGAGCTCCATCTCGGGTGGACGTGTGGGGACGTACCGAGAAGGAATTTGACATGCACATTACCTATGCCACAAGATCGCGTGCCCCGGATGCCGCCGGGGCCCGTGCGGGCACCGCGCCCATGGAAACCGCCCCCCGGC
Source organism: Streptomyces sp. NPDC088706 (assembly GCF_044752765.1). Classification (NCBI taxonomy): domain Bacteria; kingdom Bacillati; phylum Actinomycetota; class Actinomycetes; order Kitasatosporales; family Streptomycetaceae; genus Streptomyces; species Streptomyces sp. NPDC088706. The sequence continues at coordinate 820,262 of NZ_JBIVLW010000002.1, read as the reverse complement.
CGGCAGGGGGGCCGGTCGGGGGGCGGTGCTCAGGGGCCCTCCTGGAGGGCCCTGGCGCCCGGGGCGTCGTGCTGCGGCGCCCCGGGGAGGGCGTCAGCCCTGGTGGGGGTAGGTGTACTCGGTCGGCGCGACCAGGGTCTCCTTGATGGCCCGAGTGAGGGTCCAGCGCTGGAGGTTCTGCGGCGCGCCCGCCTTGTCGTTGGTGCCGGAGGCACGGCCGCCGCCGAAGGGCTGCTGGCCGACGACGGCGCCGGTCGACTTGTCGTTGATGTAGAAGTTGCCCGCGGCGTAGCGGAGCTTGTCCATCGTGTACGCGGCGGCCGCGCGGTCGCCCGCGATGACCGAGCCGGTCAGCGCGTAGTCGGAGACCGACTCCATCTGCTCCAGCATGGCGTCGTACTTCTCGTCCTCGTAGACGTGGATCGCCAGGATCGGGCCGAAGTACTCGGTCGTGAAGACCTCGTTCCCGGGGTCCGAGCACTCGATGACGGTCGGGCGGACGAAGTAGCCCACCGAGTCGTCGTAGGTGCCGCCCGCGACGACCGTGCACGACGGGTCGGACTTCGCGCGGTCGATCGCGGCCTTGTTCTTGGCGAACGAGCGCTCGTCGATGACGGCCCCGATGAAGTTGCTCAGGTCGGTGACGTCACCCATCTTGATGGAGTCGACCTCGGCCGCGAACTCCTCCTTGAAACCGGAGTTCCAGATGGAGGCGGGGACGTACGCGCGGGAGGACGCGGAGCACTTCTGGCCCTGGTACTCGAAGGAGCCGCGGGTCAGCGCGGTCTTCAGCACGGCGCGGTCGGCGCTGGGGTGCGCGACGACGAAGTCCTTGCCGCCGGTCTCGCCGACGAGCCGCGGGTAGGTGCGGTAGTTGGCGATGTTGTTGCCGACCGTCTTCCACAGGTGCTGGAAGGTGGGGGTCGAGCCGGTGAAGTGGATGCCGGCCAGGTCGCGGTGGTTCAGCGCCACCTCGGAGACGGCCTTGCCGTCACCGGTGACCAGGTTGATGACGCCCTTGGGCAGACCGGCCTCCTCCAGGAGCTGCATGAGCAGCACGGCGGCGTGGGTCTGGGTCGGGGACGGCTTCCACACCACGACGTTGCCCATGAGGGCGGGGGCGGTGGGGAGGTTGCCCGCGATGGCCGTGAAGTTGAACGGCGTGATCGCGTAGACGAAGCCCTCCAGCGGGCGGTGGTCCATGCGGTTCCACACGCCCGGGGAGTTGGCCGGCGGCTGCTCGGCGAGGATCTGGCGCGCGTAGTGCACGTTGAAGCGCCAGAAGTCGACGAGCTCGCAGGGGGTGTCGATCTCGGCCTGCTGGGCGGTCTTGGACTGGCCGAGCATGGTGGAGGCGGCCAGCGTCTCGCGCCAGGGGCCCGACAGCAGCTCGGCGGCGCGCAGGATGATCGCCGCGCGGTCGTCGAAGGACAGCGCGCGCCAGGCCGGAGCGGCGGCGAGGGCCGCGTCGATGGCGTCCTGAGCGTCCTGCTCGGTGGCGCCGGCGAAGGTGCCGAGGACGGCCCGGTGGTTGTGCGGCTGTACGACGTCCACACGCTCGCCGCCACCCATCCGCTTCTCGCCGCCGATGGTCATCGGCAGGTCGATCGGGTTCTGGCTGAGCTCCTTGAGCTTCTTCTCCAGGCGGGTGCGCTCCGCGGAGCCCGGGGCGTAGGAGTGGACCGGCTCGTTGACCGGAGCGGGGACCTGGGTGACGGCGTCCATGGTTGCCTTGTCTCCTTTGGTGTCGGCGGGGGGGTGGGGGCCGGACCGGCCGGCTCAGCCCTTGGTGAGGATCGAGCGGCCGAAGAACAGCAGGTTGGCCGGCTTCTCCGCGAGGCGGCGCATGAAGTACCCGTACCAGTCGGTGCCGTACGCCGTGTAGACGCGCATCCGGTGACCCTCGGCCGCGAGCCGGACGTGCTCGTCGCTGCGGATGCCGTACAGCATCTGGAACTCGTACTCATCCAGTTTGCGCCCGGCCTGGCGGCCGAGCTCCTGGGCGATGGCGATGAGACGGGGGTCGTGGGACCCGATCATCGGGTAGCCCTCGCCCGCCATCAGGATCCTGGTGATGCGGACGTACGCCTTGTCGATCTCGGCCTTGTCCTGGTACGCGACGGTGGCGGGCTCCTTGTAGGCGCCCTTCACGATGCGGACGCGGCTGCCGGCGGCGGCCAGGCGGCGGGCGTCGTCCTCGGTGCGGAACAGGTAGGACTGGATGACGCAGCCGGTCTGCGGGAAGTCCTTCCGCAGCTCCTCGTGGATGGCGAACATCGAGTCGAGGGTGGTGTGGTCCTCGGCGTCCAGGGTGACCGTGGTGCCGATGGCGGCGGCGGCCTCGACGACCGGGCGGACATTGGCGAGGGCGAGCTCGTGGCCGCCCTCCAGCGACTGGCCGAACATGGACAGCTTCACGGACATCTCGGCGCGGGGGCCGAGGTCCAGGGCGCTCAGGCGCTCGACGAGCTCCAGGTAGGCGTCGCGGGCGGCCTCGGCCTGCGCGGGGGTGGTGATGTCCTCGCCGACGACGTCCAGCGTGACCTCCAGCCCCTTGTCCGCGGCGTCCTCGACGATCGGCACGACCTGGTCGACGGTCTCCCCGGCGATGAAGCGGTCGACCACCTGCTTGGTGCCGGGCGCGGCCGAGATGAACCGGCGCATCTTGTCGCTGCGGGACGCGGCGAGAATCACGGGACCCAGCACGGGGCACCTCCACGAATGTACGGACGAAGGGCCGTAACGGTAGATACATGAACGTGTGTGAACGGACATGAACACACCGGTACGGCACGGATAACCGCCGTGAAATCTAGGTACCCCGCCGGTCCTGTGCCATCGACACCTGTCACGCATCCGTGGCCGTCATCTCAGACATCTGTCTGAAGGGGTGCGAGAATGGCGGTGTGACAGGCGATTACCAGGAACTGGTCGACGAGGTCTCCGCCCTCCTCGGCGCCCCCGCCACCCTGGAGAACCGCGATTTCGGCCTGGTCGCCTTCGGGGCCCACGACAGCGACGACGACACCGCGATGGACCCGGTCCGCACCCGCTCGATCCTGACCCGTCGCTCCACCCCCGCCGTCCGCGCCTGGTTCGAGGGGTTCGGCATCACCCGGGCGACCGCCCCCGTCCACATCCCCGCGGCCCCGGAGGCCGGGGTCTTCCGCGACCGCGTCTGCCTTCCCGTACGCCACCGGGGGGTCGTCCTCGGGTACGTCTGGCTGCTGGACACCGACCCCGGACCGACCGACGAGCGGCTGGCCGCCGCGATGGAGGTCGCCGCCCGGATCGGGGCGCTGCTGGCCGACGAGGCGCGGGCGGGCGCGGACCTCTCACGGGAGTTCGGCGCGGTGCTCACGGCCGGCCCCGGACGGCAGCAGGACACGGCGGTCGCGGCGCTGCGGGAGGCGCTGGGCCAGGACGCGGAAGGGCTGCACGCGATGGTGTGCGTGACGCCGTGGGGGGCCGACGACACCCCGTCGGTACGGGGCGTCGCCTCGGCGGCGGCGCTGGCGGCGGTCTCCGCCCCCGGGGGTGCCGGGCCCCTGTCGCTGGCCGCGCTCATCCGGCTGCGTTCGGCGGACCGCCTGGACCCGGCCCTGGGCGCCGCGGACCGCTTGCGTACGGAGGCGGGCCCGGGAGCCGCCGGAGGGATCGCGGCGCCCCGCCGGGGCCTGGACGCCCTGCCGGCCTCCTGGCGCGAGGCCACGGCGGCGGCCCGCGCGGCGCGCGCCGAGAGCCGCTTCGGCCCGGTCGCCCGCTGGTCGGCCATCGGCCCGTACCGCCTGCTCACCGCCCTTCCGGGCACCGGCACGGACCCGGCCGACCCGGCGGTCGCCGCGCTTCTGACCCAGCCGCACAAGGAGCTCGCGCACACGGCGGAGGTGTTCCTGGACTGCGCGGGCCAGGCGAGCCGGACGGCGGCCGAGCTGGGCATCCACCGCCAGACGCTCTACTACCGGCTCTCCCGGATCGAGCAGATCACCGGCCTCGACCTGGGTGACGGCGAGGACCGGCTGCTGCTGCACATGGCGGTGAAGCGGGCGCGGCTCTAGGTCCTGTCCGCCGGTTCCACCACGGGCCGGTCGCTGACCAGTGCGGCCAGCACCAGGGGCGCGTCCCCGTCGCTGTGGCCGACGGTCACGGCGAACCAGCGGTCGCCGGAGCCGCCCGGGCCTGCCGCGCCGATCGGCCCCCAGACAGCCAGGTCCCCGTACAGGTCCGCGGAGAACAGCGCCTGGAACAGGGTCTCCACGGGGGAGCCGCCGGTCATCCACCGTTGGAGCGGAATGTGCAGGCGGACGGTGGTGTGCGGACCCCAGCGGCGGTCCAACTCCTGGGCGAGAACAGCCAGATGGCCATCGGCGGCGTCTTCGGCGGCGTTCCACTCGGGGGCGTGCACACCGGTCAGCGGGGCGCCCTCCCAGAGCGGCACGATACGGAAGCCCGCGCCCTCCGTGGCGGTCCACTCGCCCGTCACCGGGTCGCCCTGCCCGGCGGTGGGGCCGGCGGACGGTACGGGGGTGGCGAGGAGCTGTTCGGCCTCGGCCACCGCCCGGGGCAGCACGAAGGGCTCCCCCGCCCGGGAGGTCACAGCACCGCGCGGGTGGTCGCGGGGGCGGTTCCGCAGGTCACAGCACTGCCCGGTCCATCGGGCAGGGCAGCGGGGCCAGGGCCCCGGCCTCGCGGAGGCGTTCGTACGCGCGGACCACCGCCGCGCTGTCGCCGGGCGCCGCGATGCTCAACAGCTGGCCGCCGCCGGAGAGTTCCTGGCGGACCACCTCCAGATCGTCCGGTACGAGGGCGGCGCGGGCCGGCGAGAGGTAGCCGGTCCGGCCCACGACCGGGTCGCCGACCGCATACCCGGCCTCGTCCTCCAGAGCGTCCAGCACGTCGTCGTCGCTCACATCGCCGAAGTCGGGCTCCCACACCCGGACGAGGAGCGCGAGGACGTCCTCCTCCGGGACGGGTGCGTCGTCCGGGGCGTGCAGGACGATCGCGAGGGACTGGAGCAGGAACTCCGGTGCGCCGCCCGCCACTCCGCTGACCTCCGCCTCCCAGCCGGGCGTCCCCGTGCCGACCAGCCGCAGCCCGGTGCCCGTCAGGTCCGACCAGTCGGCCGCGCTCCGGGCGGTGCGCACCGCGCCGAGCAGGGCGTCCCCTTCGGGGGTGAAGGCGGTGGCGGGTCCGTTCCCGTGGACCTGGCTCCAGGCGTCCGCCGCCTGCGGGACCAGGGCGGCGAGCCCGTCCAGGGTCTGCTGCCACCGGTCGGCCAGGGCCTCGGCGGACTCGGGCCTCGGGCCCCAGAAGCCCCGCACTACACGTCGCATGCTGATCTCTCCTCCGTCGCCCGGCTGTTCCGCACGGTCTCCCGGCCGGGGCCGGGAGCACCACGCGTGCAGGCTACTCGGCTACTCGTCGAAGGCTCCGGGCTTCCGGGTGCTGTCGCCCGGTTTCACCGGTGTCGGGACCACCTTGATCGGCAGCCCCTCGTCCCGGAACGCCTTACGGGCCGCCTTCGCGACCTCCGGGTCGGAGAAGTGCCACTCCACCGGCTTGCCGCCGGCCGCCTCCACCTGGGCGCGGGCCTCGGCGACGAACTTCTCCTTGCCGGAGGCGGTGAGGGCGCCGGGTTCGGTCTTGGAGAGGTAGCTGCCGTAGCCGTTCTTGGCCTCCAGATAGGTCTGCCGGGAGGAGTCCCAGCCGTCGTACTCCACGGCCGGCCTGCCCTCGCGGGGATGCGGTACGACGTACTCCTGCCCCCGGTTCGTCCCGGTGATCTGCTCCTGGTAGCGGATACAGGACTCGTTCTTCCAGTTCGGCGCGGGGTTGCGGTCCCGGCTCGCCCAGTAGCCGTCGCCCGCGTCGGCGTCACCGAGCGTGCGGTCCCTGAGGTCGTCCGCCCAGGACGGCGGGTTGTAGTTGCGCGGATCGGAGGTGTCGTTGCGCTGCGGCTCGGGGTACTGCTTCTTGCCCAGCTCGGCCTTGCTCGCCCGCTCCGGCTCCTCCAGCCGCTTCTGCTCCAGGTGGGCCGCGCGTTCCTGCTTACGGGCCTCCGCCGCCGCTGCCTCGGCCGCCTCGTCGCAGCCGGCCTCGGCCAGGACCACCCGGCCGGGCGTGCCGCCCGCCAGCACCCCCGTACCGTCGCCGGGGACGCCGCCGGTCGCCCCGCCCCCGTACCGCACCGGGGGCGGCGGCCCCGAGGCGATGGCGCAGCCGGTCCGGCGCGCCGCGTCCTCGGCGCTGTCCGCCGCCTCGTCCGCCTCCTTCGCCGCCTTGCGTACGCCGTCGAGGTCGCCGGCCTCCGCCGCCTTGCGGGCCCGCCGGGCCGCCGCGCCCGCGTCGCCTGCCGCGTCCGCGATCTCGGAGGCCACCTTGCCGACCTTGCCGAGCTTCCCGGCCTTGCCGACCACCTTGGCGACGTTGTAGCCGGGGATGAAGAGCGAGCCGACGTTCCAGATCACATCGGTGACGGCCCGGGTCTTCTCCCCGTTGTTCCAGCGCTCGCGGACCTCGTCCCCCACGAAGACGTCGTCCCCGACCGTGACCACGGTGTTGACGGAGGCCTTGCCCCAGTCCCAGACCGCGCCCAGGTGGTCGCCGTCACGCCACTTGTCGCCCGCGCCCTGGGAGTCCTTCGTCCACCGGTCGCCGAGCTGCCGTCCGTAGTCCGCGAGGCCGGACCACGTCTCGGGCTTGAACAGGTCGATGATCCCGGAGATGTCGCCCCAGATGCCGTCGACCACCAGGCCCTTGACGACCTGGGTCGTACGGTCCCAGGCGCAGCCGAAGAAGCCCCAGCCGCCGCAGTCCTCCGGCTTCTCGGCCTGCTCGCCGCCGCCGTTGTCGCCGTCCCCTTCGGCGGAGGCGGGTGCGTCGTAGGCGGCCTCGGGCTCCTCGTCGTCCTCGGGGAAGGTGTCCTCGCCGGTGCCGGGGCGCCCGTCGTCGTCGGGTCCGCCGGTGCCGCCGCTCGCTGGGGTGCCGGACGGGGTGCCGGAGGAGCCGGTGGTCCCGTTGCCGGCCACGTCACCGCCGGAGCCGTCCGTGCCGCCGGTGCCGCCGGTGCCGCCGGAACCACCGGAGCCATCTGTGCCGCCGGAGCCGTCCGTGCTACCGGTGCCGCCCGTGTTGCCGGTCCCGCCCGTCGCGTCCCCGCCGGAGGCTCCCGTACCGCCCGTGACCGTGGAACCGGCGTCCACACCTTCGGACGTACCCCCGTCGGCACCCCCGTCGCTTCCCCGCGCCGAGCCACCCTCCGTAGCGCCGCCGTCCGTAGCGCCGCCGTCCGCGGCACCGCCCTCCGCGGCGCCCCCGCCCGAGGTGTCCCCCGCGTCCACCGAGTCGCTGCCGTCCGAGACCGGGCACGAGCTGCCGGTCAACGAGCAGATCGCCGCCTGGAGCCCCTCCGTGATCCGGCCGCCGAGGCCTCCCACCGTCAGGGCCCCGATCAGGGCGACGACGATCAGGACCAGGCCCAGGTACTCCAGCGCGGACTGGCCCCGGTCGCGGCGCCAGGTGATCATGTGCGGGAGCGAGAACCTCGGCGGCTCCCCGCGCTCCCGGGGCGGCAGCAGGAACCACGCCCGGCTCCGCGGCCGGCTCAGCAGCACCAGGATCACGACGGGCAGCACCAGCTGCGTGAACCCGTCCGGCGAACCGTCCGCCAGGTTGCCGAGGCCCCCGATGATCAGCCAGACCTGGACGGCGACGATCCCCCACCGCACGCGCCTGCCGCCCGTCCGCAGGTGCCGGGCCAGCAACGCGCAGAGCACCCCGGGGGCGGAGGCGTACAGCAGGATGCCGAGCACCTGCGCGCCCATGGCGTCGGCGGCGACCGCGGAGCCCGAGAGGCCGATCGCGCCGAGGGCCGTCGCGCCGAGCAGGACGAGGAGCAGCACCCGTACGACGACGAGCGGGCCCGGCAGGTCACGCCGGGGGGCGGTGGCCGGAGCCGGGCCTCCCGCTACGGGTATGCCACCGACAGCAGACATACGTGATCCGACCCCCGGTGCCCAGGAGTGACATGACAACGGGTCACCCTAGGGTCGGGGCGCCGCACCCGTCGTGGGCCCCAGGACCCAACCCGGGGCCCATAGCGGCGGGTTGGTCCCCCGAACACAAACGGCTGCCGGGCGCCCCCGGTGAAGGGGCGCCCGGCAGCCGGGGTCGTGCTGGGTGCGTCAGTCGGTGAGGTTCACCGAGCGGGCCGAGGAGGCGCCGATCTCGTCGGCGATCTCGGTCAGTACCGTCTGCGGGACGGTCTCGTCGACGGTGAGGACGACCAGGGCCTCGCCGCCCTCCGCCGCGCGCGAGACCTGCATGCCCGCGATGTTCAGCCCGGCCTCGCCGAGGATCTTGCCGACCGCGCCGACCACGCCGGGCCGGTCCTGGTAGCGCAGGACGACCATGTGGTCGGCGAGCGCCAGGTCCACGTCGTGCTCGCCGATGGCCACGATCTTCTGGAGGTGCTTCGGGCCAGCCAGGGTGCCGGAGACCGCGACCTCCTCACCGCTGGCGAGGGTGCCGCGCACGGTGACCACGTTGCGGTGGTCGGGCGACTCGGAGCTGGTGGTGAGGCGGACCTCGACCCCGCGCTCCTGGGCGAAGAGCGGGGCGTTGACGTAGGAGACGGTCTCGTCGACGACGTCCTCGAAAACGCCCTTGAGCGCCGAGAGCTCCAGCACCTTGACGTCGTGCTGGGTGATCTCGCCGTACACCTCGACGTCGAGCCGGGCCGCGACCTCGCCCGCGAGCGCGGTGAAGATCCGGCCGAGCTTCTCGGCGAGCGGCAGGCCGGGGCGTACGTCCTCGGCGATGACACCGCCCTGGACGTTGACCGCGTCCGGGACCAGCTCACCGGCGAGCGCGAGGCGGACGGACTTGGCGACCGCGATGCCCGCCTTCTCCTGGGCCTCGTCGGTGGAGGCGCCGAGGTGCGGGGTGCAGACGACCTGGTCGAACTGGAAGAGCGGGGAGTCCGTGCAGGGCTCCTTCGTGTACACGTCCAGGCCGGCGCCGGCGACGCGGCCCTCCTTGAGGGCGGAGTGCAGCGCCTCCTCGTCGACGATGCCGCCGCGCGCGGCGTTGACGATGCGCACCGAGGGCTTCACCTTGTGCAGCGCCTCGTCGCCGATGAGACCGAGGGTCTCGGGGGTCTTGGGCAGGTGCACGGTGATGAAGTCGGCGACTTCGAGGAGCTCGTCCAGGCTGAGGAGCTTGACGCCCATCTGCGCGGCGCGGGCCGGCTGGACGTAGGGGTCATAGGCGACGATCTTCATGCCGAAGGCCGACATGCGCTGCGCGACCAGGACGCCGATGCGGCCGAGGCCGACGACGCCGAGGACCTTCTCGCTGAGCTCGACCCCAGTGTACTTGGAGCGCTTCCACTCACCGTTCTTCAGGGCGGTGTTGGCCTGCGGGATGTTGCGCGCGGTGGCGACCAGCAGACCGCAGGCGAGCTCGGCGGCGGTCACGATGTTGGAGGTCGGGGCGTTGACGACCATCACGCCGGCCTTGGTGGCCGAGGCGACGTCGACGTTGTCCAGACCGACGCCCGCGCGGGCCACCACGCGGAGCTTCCTCGCGGCGGCGATGGCCTCGGCGTCGACCTTCGTGGCGGAACGCACCAGGATGGCGTCGACGTCTGCGATCGCGGGGAGGAGTTCGGCGCGGTCCGCGCCGTTGCAGTGCCGGATCTCGAAATCCGGACCCAGGGCGTCGACCGTGGCGGGCGACAGCTCTTCAGCGATGAGTACGACAGGTTTCGAGCTCACGTGAGTCCTCACAAGTCCAGTGCGGACGGCCGTCCCGACGGCCGCAGGCGGTGGAGGGGCTAGCCGCGTGGTAGACGCACGACACTGTGGGCCCTGACGCGTGTATGTGTTGAGAAGTGTAGTGGTGCGGAGGGCCGTCGACTGCGCCCCGGTGGAAGGATCACCCGCACGAGGGCGACGTGGTGTACACCCGTACGGAACCACCGCTTCCGCCACCGTCTCACACCCGGTTTCCGCAGTGACACGGGGATGGGAGGCGGATGAAACGGAGCGGGGCGGGCCCATCCGGACCCGCCCCGCTCCCCCGAGGCCTAGGCCTCTTCGTCGTTCACCCAGCTCATCAGCTTGCGCAGCTCACGTCCGGTGGTCTCCAGCAGGTGGTCGCTGTCGGCCTTCTTGTACTCGTTGTACTTGGGCAGACCGTTGTGGTACTCGGCCATCCAGTTCTTGGCGAAGGTGCCGTCCTGGATCTCGGTGAGGACCTTCTTCATCTCGGCCTTGGTGGCGTCGGTGATGATCCGCGGGCCGGTGATGTAGTCGCCCCACTCGGCGGTCTCCGAGATGGACCAGCGCATCTTCTCCAGGCCGCCCTCGTACATGAGGTCGACGATGAGCTTCAGCTCGTGCAGGCACTCGAAGTACGCGATCTCCGGCTGGTAGCCGGCCTCGGTGAGCGTCTCGAAACCGGCCTTGACCAGGGCGGCGGTGCCACCGCAGAGGACGGCCTGCTCACCGAAGAGGTCGGTCTCGGTCTCCTCGGTGAAGGTGGTCTTGATGACGCCGGCCCGGGTGCCGCCGATGCCCTTGGCGTACGACAGGGCCAGCTCCAGGCCCTTGCCCGAGGCGTCCTGCTCCACGGCCACGATGCAGGGGACGCCGCGGCCCTCCTCGTACTGGCGGCGGACCAGGTGGCCGGGGCCCTTGGGGGCGACCATGCACACGTCGACGTTGGCCGGCGGCTTGATGAAGCCGAAGCGGATGTTCAGGCCGTGGCCGAAGAACAGCGCGTCGCCGTCCTTGAGGTTGTCCTTGACGGACTCCTCGTAGACCTGGGCCTGGATCGGGTCCGGGACGAGGATCATGATGACGTCGGCCTCGGCGGCGGCCTCGGCGGGGGTCACCACGCGCAGGCCCTGCTCCTCGGCCTTGGCCTTGGACTTCGAGCCCTCGTGCAGACCGACGCGGACGTCGACGCCGGAGTCACGGAGCGACAGCGCGTGGGCGTGGCCCTGGCTGCCGTAACCGAGAACCGCGACCTTGCGGCCCTGGATGATGGACAGGTCGGCATCGTCGTCGTAGAACAGCTCGGCCACTGGGTCTTCTCCTTGGTGTGCAGGTGTTGCGTCCCACCGTACGGCGGGGTGCGTCGTATGCGTTGTCGGGTCTCGCCATGCGAGCGGCGCGGGCACCGCTCCCGTGCCGGCTAGGCGGAACGGTCGAGAGCGCGCAGGGACCGGTCGGTGATCGAGCGCGCGCCGCGCCCTATGGCGATGGTGCCGGACTGGACGAGTTCCTTGATGCCGTACTGCTCCAGCATCTTGAGCATCGCCTCCAGCTTGTCGGCCCCTCCGGTCGCCTCGATCGTGACGGCGTCCGGGGAGACGTCGACGGTCTTGGCGCGGAACAGCTGGACGATCTCGACGATCTGGGAGCGGGTCTCGCTGTCGGCGCGGACCTTCACCAGGACGAGCTCCCGCTGGATCGCGGCGGCGGGCTCGAGTTCGACGATCTTCAGGACGTTGACCAGCTTGTTGAGCTGCTTGGTCACCTGCTCCAGGGGCAGGTCCTCGACATTCACGACGATGGTGATGCGGGAGATGTCGGGGTGCTCGGTGGTACCGACCGCGAGCGAGTCGATGTTGAAGCCGCGTCGGGAGAACAGGGCGGTGATCCGGGCGAGGACACCGGGCTTGTTCTCGACCAGGACGGAGAGCGTGTGCTTGCTGGACATGGAGTCGTATCTCTCTCTGTCTCTCAGTCGTCTTCGTTGTCGCCGAAGTCGGGGCGGACGCCGCGTGCGGCCTGGACCTCGTCGTTGGAGGTGCCGGCGGCCACCATCGGCCAGACCATGGCGTCCTCGTGGACGATGAAGTCGATCACGACGGGGCGGTCGTTGATGGAGTTGGCCTCTTCGATGACCTTGTCCAGGTCGGCCGGGTCCTCGCAGCGGATCGCGTAGCAGCCCATGGCCTCGGACAGCTTGACGAAGTCCGGGACGCGGGTGCCCTTGGCGGGCTGGCCGTCGGTGTCCGCGCCGGAGTGCAGCACGGTGTTGGAGTAGCGCTGGTTGTAGAAGAGGGTCTGCCACTGGCGGACCATCCCGAGGGCGCCGTTGTTGATGATGGCGACCTTGATCGGGATGTTGTTGAGCGCGCAGGTGGTCAGTTCCTGGTTGGTCATCTGGAAGCAGCCGTCGCCGTCGATCGCCCAGACGGTGCGGTCGGGTGCGCCGGCCTTGGCGCCCATCGCGGCCGGGACCGCGTAGCCCATCGTCCCGGCGCCGCCGCTGTTGAGCCAGGTGGCGGGCTGCTCGTAGTCGATGAAGTGGGCGGCCCACATCTGGTGCTGGCCGACGCCCGCCGTGAAGATCGTGCCCTCGGGGGCGAGCTTGCCGATGCGCTGGATGACCTGCTGCGGGGAGAGGCTGCCGTCCTCGGGCAGGTCGTAGCCGAGGGGGTAGGTGTCGCGCCAGCGGTTGAGGTCCTTCCACCACGCGGCGTAGTCGCCGGTGTGGCCCTCGGTGTGCTCGGCCTGGACGGCCTGGACCAGGTCGGCCAGGACCTCGCGGGCGTCGCCCACGATCGGGACGTCGGCGGTGCGGTTCTTGCCGATCTCGGCCGGGTCGATGTCGGCGTGGACGATCTTGGCGTACGGGGCGAAGCTGTCCAGCTTGCCGGTGACGCGGTCGTCGAAGCGGGCGCCGAGGGCGACGATCAGGTCGGCCTTCTGCAGCGCGGTGACGGCGGTGACCGAACCGTGCATGCCCGGCATTCCCACGTGCAGCGGGTGGCTGTCGGGGAAGGCGCCGAGCGCCATCAGGGTGGTGGTGACGGGCGCTCCGGTCAGCTCCGCGAGGACCTTCAGCTCGGCGGTGGCCCCGGCCTTGAGGACGCCGCCGCCGACGTACAGCACGGGGCGCTTGGCCTGGGTGATCAGCTTGGCGGCCTCCCGGATCTGCTTGGCGTGCGGCTTGGTGACGGGCCGGTAGCCGGGCAGGTCCTGGGTGGGCGGCCAGCTGAAGGTGGTCTGCGCCTGGAGGGCGTCCTTGGCGATGTCGACGAGGACCGGTCCCGGGCGGCCGGTGGAGGCGATGTGGAAGGCCTCGGCGATGGTGTGCGCGATGTCCTCGGCCTTGGTGACCAGGAAGTTGTGCTTGGTGATCGGCATCGTGATGCCGCAGATGTCGGCTTCCTGGAAGGCGTCGGTGCCGATGGCCTTGGAGGCGACCTGGCCGGTGATGGCGACGAGCGGCACGGAGTCCATGTGCGCGTCGGCGATCGGGGTGACCAGGTTGGTGGCGCCGGGACCCGAGGTGACCATGCAGACGCCGACCTTGCCGGTGGCCTGCGCGTACCCGGTGGCGGCGTGCCCCGCGCCCTGCTCGTGGCGGACCAGGACGTGCCGGACCTTGGTGGAGTCCATCAGCGGGTCGTAGGCGGGGAGGATGCAGCCGCCGGGGAGGCCGAACACCGTCTCGGCGCCGACTTCCTCAAGAGAACGGATGAGGGACTGCGCGCCCGTGACGTGCTCAACGGTGACGGACGGCTGTCCGCCGGTACGGGCGCGCGGCTGCGGGTGGTGGGCCCCGGTGGCCTGCTCGGTCATCGGCATTCTCTTCTCGAAGCTGAGGGTTTACGCGGGTGTTTTGCAGCGGTTTGATCAGTGTCAGTGCAACAAAAAACCCCTCGTGCCGTGAGGCAAGCGAGGGGAGCGCGCCGGGTGCGGTCCGCAGGGTGTCATGGAGTGACCCTGCTTCAGCCGACGCGCTTTCCAAGTACGAGAATTCGGGTGCGCATGGCATTGACCCTCTCTCCGGCACGCATGACGTGTCAAGTGGGTGGGACGGGCGTCTCAGCATGTGATCCGGCGAGCAGCGGGATCGAGCCGCCGGCCATCACCGTACGGGGGCCGGGGACGCCCGGCACGGGGAACTGGCCGCGGATCAGGGCGCGGCGCAGCCGGTACTCGTCGAGCGGGCCGGAGAAGGCCATCCCCTGGCCGTGGGTGCAGCCCATGGCGCGCAGCGCGAGGACCTGCTCGGGGGCGTCGACGCCTTCGGCGACGGACTGGAGGCCGAGGTCGCAGGCGATCCGCAGCAGTCCGCTGGTGATCTTGTGCAGCCTGGCCGATTCCACCACCCCCTCGACCAGGTTCCGGTCGAGTTTCAGTACGTCGATGGGGAGGCGGCGCAGCGCGTTGATCGCGGCGAAACCGCTGCCGAAGCCGTCGAGCGCGATCCGGACGCCGAGGCGGCGCAGGGCCACGAGCCGCTGTTCCAGCTCGTCGAAGGAGATCCGGGGGTCACTGTCGGCGACCTCGATCATCAGCGCCCCCGAGGGCAGCCCATGGCGGGTCAGCAGCGCCTCGATGGAGCCGAAGGGCAGGGCCTTGTCGAGCAGCCGGGTGGCGGAGAGCCGTACGGAGACGGCGACCGGGTGTCCGGCCCTGGCCCGGTCGGCGGCCTGCTTGACGGCCTCCTCCAGAAGCCAGCGGCCGAGCTCGGCGGTGCGGTCGTCGTCGCCGGTGACCCGGAGGAACTCGGCGGGGGTGAAGAGGATGCCCTGGGCGGAGCGCCAGCGGGCCTGGGCGGCGACGGCGGCGACCGAGCCGCTGGCGAGGTGGACGACGGGCTGGTGCAGCAGGGCGAACTCGCCCTCGCGCAGGGCGGTGCGCATCCGGGTGGCGAGCTCGGAGCGGCGTACGACGTCGGCCTGCATCTGCGGGGCGTAGAGCTCGACCCGGTCCTTGCCGCCGGCCTTGGCCCGGTACATGGCGAGGTCCGCGTTGCGCATGAGATCGGTGGGGGTGATCGCGGGCTCGGCGAAGGCGACGCCGATGGAGGCGGCCACCCGGACCTCGCTGGGGCCGATCCGGTAGGGCTGGGAGAGGGTGAGGCGGAGCCGGTCGGCGATCTCGTGGACCTGGTACTCCCGGGCGCCCTGGTCGCGGGTGCCGTCGCCCATGATGAGGGCGGCGAACTCGTCGCCGCCGAGCCTCGCCGCGGTGTCCCCGGCGCGGACGGACTCCTGGAGGCGGCGGGCTGCCTGGATGAGCAGCTCGTCGCCCGCCTGGTGGCCGATGGTGTCGTTGACCGCCTTGAAGCCGTCGAGGTCGATGAAGAGGACGGCGGTGCCCGGGTCGCCGGCCCGGCGGCCGGTCAGCGCCTGGCGGACCCGGGCGGTGAACAGGGCCCGGTTGGGCAGGTCGGTGAGCGGGTCGTGCTCGGCGTTGTGCTGCAACTGCGCCTGGAGCCTGACCCTTTCCGTGACGTCCCGGCTGTTGAGGAGAAGTCCGCCCTGGTGCCGGTTGACGGTGGACTCGACGTTGAGCCAGTCGCCGGTGCCGGAGCGGAAGCGGCACTCGATACGGGTGGTGGGCTCCTCGTGGGGCGAAGCGGCGAGGAAGCGCCGCACGTCGTGGACGACCCGGCCGAGGTCGTCGGGGTGGATGATCGAGGAGAGCTCGGCGCCGATGAGGTCCTCCGCGTCGCGCCCGTAGACCCCGGCGGCGGCGGGGCTGACGTAGCGCAGGGTGCCGCTGGGGGCGGCGATCATGATGACGTCGCTGGAGCCCTGCACCAGGGAGCGGAAGTGGTTCTCCTTCTGGGCCAGTTCCTGGGTGAGGGAGATGTTGTCCAGGAGCATGATGCCCTGCCGGACGACCAGGGCGAGGACGACCGTGCAGCCGGTGAAGATGACCACCCGGTCCACCCGGCGGCCCTCGACCACGTTGTACAGGATGCCCAGGGTGCAGACGGCCGCCGCGAGATACGGGGTGAGCGCGGCCAGCGATCCCGCGATCGGGCGGCTCATGGTGCGCGGCGGACCCGGGCGGTGGGTGCCATGAACCCGGCTCCGTACCCCCCAGGGCGCGTAGGCCAGGAGCAGCGAGCCGGCGAACCAGCCGGCGTCGAGCAACTGGCCCGAGTGGTAGGTGGAGCGCAGCAGCGGAGAGGTGAACACCGCGTCGCACAGGACGGTCAGCGCCAGGGCGGCGATCGCGGTGTTCACCGCGGAGCGGTTGGCCCCGGAGCGGCGGAAGTGCAGCGCGAGCACCATGGAGACGAGCACGATGTCCAGCAGCGGGTAGGCCAGCGAGAGCGCCGCCGGGCCCACACTGGCGTCCTGGACGCCCGCCATGTGCGCGGCGTGCGCGAGGGCGAGGCTCCAGGCGAGGGTCAGCATGGAGCCGCCGATCAGCCAGGCGTCCAGGGCCAGGCAGACCCAGCCGGCCCGGGTGACGGGGCGCTTGGCCAGCACGAGCAGTCCGACGATGGCGGGCGGCGCGAAGCAGAGGAAGAAGGCGTCGGCGGCCGACGGGGCTGGCACGGGAACGCCGAGCACCACCTCGTACCACCCCCAGACGGCGTTCCCACAGGCCGCCATGGCGGAGGAGAGCGAGAACAGCAGCCAGGCGGGCCGCGTCCGCCCGGCGCTCACCCGGGCGTAGAGGAAGCAGGAGACGGCGGCGACCAGTGCCGCCGCGGCGAGACCGAAGTCCCCCATGAAGCGGGCCAGTTCCGGCGAGCCCCAGCCGACGGCCGCTCCGACCGAATAACCGGCGCAGACGACGCCGAGCAGGAGCCGGGCCCGCAGCCCCGTGGAGCCGACGGCGGGATGCGGCGAGAGCCAGGTCCCCAGCACGCTCACCGGAGGGCTCCCCGTCCCGGTCCCGGGAGGCCCGGGCGCCCCGGCGCCGGCCGTCCGGTCCGCACCGCCCGGCTCCGCGCACCGCGCACCCGCGCCGTCGCCTGAGCCGCTGCCGTCTCCGGCACGGGTCCCGGCCGTCGCCTCGGGGGGAGAACCGGCCATCCGCGGGCGCCGCGCGCGGGCAGCGCCCAGGGCCGCCGAACCGCGTTCCGCGGCCTCGGATCGTCTTTCCATGGCCAGCACATCGCCCGTCGCCCCCTCGCGTTCCGATGCTCCCCCCGCGCCGCCCCTGCCACGGCGCAGCCCTCCGGAGCGGACGATACACCAGGTTCGTCACTCAGGGCCATAGCTTCTCTACGCTCCGTGACGAAATGCGAGGTGGGCGGCACTGTGTGCCTACGAATCGTTCCTCGGCGTACGGGCCGGTGGCCCTCAGCCGGTGGTGCTGACGACGTTCACCAACGGCTCCCTGGCCGCGAAGCGGGTGAGCTGTGCGGCCAGCAACCGTTTGGCGCGCGGTTCGAACGCCGAGGTGCTGCCGCCCACATGAGGCGTGATCAAGACATTCGGAGCATGCCAGAGAGGATGGCCGGACGGCAGCGGTTCCGGGTCGGTGACGTCGAGCGCCGCCCGCAGCCGACCGGATTCCAGTTCGGTCAACAGGGCCTTGGTGTCCACGACTCCGCCCCGGGCGACGTTGACGAGGAGGGCGCCGTCGGGCATCGCGGCGAGGAAGTCGGCGTCCACCAGCCCTTGCGTGGAGGGGTTCAGCGGGGTGGAGAGCACCACGACATCGGCCTCGGGGAGCAGAGCGGGCAGGTCTTCGAGCGGGTGTACGGGGCCGCGCCCGGTGGTCCGGGCAGAGCGCGCGACGCGCGCGACCCGCGCGCACTCGAAGGGCGCGAGCCGGTCCTCGATGGCCGAGCCGATGGAGCCGTACCCCACGATGAGGACGGACTTGTCGGCGAGCGCCGGGTAGAAGCCGGACCGCCACTCCTCGGCGCCCTGGCCGCGGACGAAGCCGGGGATCCCGCGCAGGGAGGCCAGGATGAGGGCGAGCGTCAGCTCCGCGGTGGACGCCTCGTGGACTCCCTTGGCGTTGCACAGGCGTACGCCGGCGGGCAGCAGGCCGAGCCCCGGCTCCACGTGGTCGATGCCCGCGGAGAGCGTCTGCACGACCTGGACGGCGCTCATGGCGCCCATCGGGCGGACGGCGATCTCGGAACCCTTCATGTAGGGGACGACGTAGTAGACGCAGTGCGCGGGGTCCCCCGGGTACTCCGGGCCCCCGTCCCAGAAGAGGTAGTCGAGGCCTTCGGGGAGCCCGTCGATCTCATCGGCCGGGAAGGGCAGCCATACGTCGGCGGTCGTCGCGCCAACAGTCGTCGCAGTCATGGTCAGGAGGCTATGCGACGGGTGTGCGAGTGCTCCAGGACGGCTGGCGGGAGGCGCGGCCGGGCCAGAGGTTAGTTTGGGGTGCGGTAGGGCCCCGTGACTGCGGGAACGACGAAAGGCCAGGGGAGTTGGAGCGCAGGACTATCGGGGCGGCGGGGCTCGCCGTGGGCGCGGTCGGTCTGGGCTGTATGCCGATGAGCTGGGGCTACAGCGCGTCGCAGCAGCTCGGTGACCGTTCGGTGCGTACGGTGCACGCGGCGCTCGACGCGGGGGTCCGGCTGCTCGACACCGCCGACATGTACGGGCCGTTCACCAATGAGCTGTTGGTGGGGCGCGCGCTCAAGGGGCGCCGGTCACAGGCGTTCCTCTCCACCAAGTGCGGGCTCCTGGTGGGCGATCAGCACATCGTCGCCAACGGCCGCCCCGGTTACGTACGACGGGCCTGCGACGCCTCGCTGCGGCGGCTGCAGACCGAGGTGATCGACCTCTACCAGCTGCACCGGGCCGACCCCGAGGTGCCGGTGGAGGAGACCTGGGGCGCGATGGCGGAGCTGGTGACCGCGGGCAAGGTGCGTTCGCTGGGGCTGTGCGCGGTGGGGGCGCGCGCTCCGCGCCGGTCCGGCGCCGGGCCGCATGCGGGAACGATCCGGCAGTTGGAGCGGGTCCAGCAGGTCTTCCCGGTCAGCGCCGTCGAGGCGGAGCTGTCGGTGTGGTCGCCGGAGGCGTTGGAGGAGCTGCTGCCCTGGTGTGCGGCGCGCGGGGTCGGGGTGCTGGCCGCGATGCCGCTGGGCAGCGGCTATCTGACCGGGACGCTGAAGCCGGGCCAGGGGTTCGAGCCCGAGGACCTGCGGGCCAGGCATCCCCGGTTCACGGCCGAGATGATGGCGGCGAACCAGCCGGTGGTGGCCGGGCTGCGGCGGATCGCGGAGCGGCGCGGGGCGAGCGTGGCCCAGGTGGCGCTGGCGTGGGTGCTGCGGCAGGGGCCGCACGTGGTGGCGGTGCCGGGGACGAAGCGGGAGCGGTGGGCGGTGGAGAACGCGGGGGCCGCGGAGGTGGAGCTGGACGCGGCGGACCTGGCGGAGATCGCCGCACTGCCCCGGGCGCGCGGGTCCTGGGACTGAGCGGGCGCTGCGCCCCGAAGGCCGAGCGCCGGGCGGGAGATGGCAGGACAATGGGCCGCACCGGGAACTCCGGACGGGGCCGCGGTGTAGGAACAGACAGTACGAGCAGGTAGTGCGGGACAGGTAGTGCGGAACAGACAGTACGAGCAGTAGTGCGGAACAGGTAGTCAGGCAGCCGTCGAAAGGATCGGTTCAGTGCGCGGTGCTGTGTTCGGATCTGTTCAGTCCCCCGCGGTGCGCAGGGGGGTGGTGGCGGCGCTCGCGACGGCCTCGCTGGCCCTGTCCGCCGCGTGCTCCTCCGGCGGGCAGGAGGGTTCGTCCGGTACGGGCGCCGCCTCGCCGACCGCCTCCCGGAGCGCCGGCTCCCCCGCGCCGAGCGCGTCGGCCGACCTGCCGCCCGCCAGGGGTTCGGCGAGGGTCGTCTCGACGCTGACGGAGAACCTGAAGTCGCCCTGGGGGCTGACCGCGCTGCCGGGCGGTGACCTGCTGGTCGCCTCACGTGACGAGGGGACGATCCACCGGATCGACGGTGGGAGCGGGAAGCAGACCCTGCTGGGCTCGGTCCCGGGCGTCTCCCCCGCCGGTGAGGGCGGCCTGCTGGGACTCGCCGTCCCCTCGACGTTCGGCGCGGACGGGTGGGTGTACGCCTACTTCACCACCGCCTCCGACAACCGGATCGTACGGATGAGTTACGACGAGAAGCGTCCGGCGGGGCAGCAGCTGGGGGCGCCGGACACCATCCTGCGCTCCATCCCCAAGGGGAACATCCACAACGGCGGCCGGATCGCCTTCGGCCCGGACAGGATGCTGTACGCGGGCACCGGCGAGACCGGGGACACCGGGCTCGCCCAGGACAAGGAGTCGCTGGCCGGCAAGATCCTGCGGATGACTCCGGACGGGGAGCCGGTGCACGGCAACCCGGAGGCGGACTCGGTGGTGTATTCGTACGGACACCGCAATGTGCAGGGGCTCGCCTGGGACGCCGAGAAGCGGCTGTGGGCGGCCGAGTTCGGCCAGAACACCTGGGACGAGCTGAACCTGGTCGAGCCCGGCGGCAACTACGGGTGGCCCGAGGTGGAGGGCCGGGAGGGCGCGGACGGATTCATCGACCCGGTGGCCCAGTGGAAGACCTCCGAGGCCTCGCTCAGCGGGATCGCGTACGCGCAGGGCTCGATCTGGATGGCGGGGCTGCGCGGCGAGCGGCTCTGGCGCATCCCGCTCTCCGGCGACTCCGCCGAGGAACCTCTGGCCGACCCCCAGTCGTTCCTGGAGGAGGAGCACGGCCGGCTGCGCACCGTGGTGGGCGCGGGCGGCGACCGGCTCTGGGTGGTCACCAGCAATTCGGACGGCCGAGGGGAGCCGAAGCCCGGGGACGACAGGATCCTGCTGGTCGAGGTGGAGTAGACGCACGGGCGCACCGCCCGCGCGGCAGCGCCCCCGGGGGCCGCTGATTCCAGGCGGCTCCCGGCGGCTACGGGGTCGGGTAGAGGCGCAGGCGGTGGGCGAGGGCCGCCGCCTCGCCCCGGGTGGAGACGTCGAGCTTGGCCAGGATGTTGGAGACGTGGACGCTCGCGGTCTTCGGTGAGATGAACAGCTCCTCGGCGATCCTCCGGTTGGTGTGCCCGGCCGCGACGAGCCGGTGCACGTCCTGCTCGCGCGGGGTCAGCCCGAAGGACTCGACGGCGGCGATCGCGGGGTCCGGGTCCTCGGCGGGGAGCGGTCCGGCCGCCTCCTCGGTGACGTCGGCGGGTGCGGCCAGGATCGCCGGGCGGCCCTCCTCGTCGGACCCGACGGCGTGCAGGGCGATCCGGGCCCGCGCCGCCAGCTGTTTCGCCGCCTCGGCCAGCGGGCGGGCGCCGAGCCGCGTGGCCACCGTGTGGGCGCTGCGCAGCAGGGCCGTCGCGGCGGACCGGTCACCGGGGGCGACGAGCAGTGCCTCGGCCCAGCGGTGGTGCATCTGCGCCAGCTCGTAGGGGCGGGACAGCGGGGCGAAGGCGGCCGCGGCGCGCGCCCAGTGCTCCGGGGTGTCGGCGCCCTCCGCGCGGGCCAGTTCGGCGTCGATCGCCAGCCCGTGCGCGGCCCAGACGGGGACGAGCAGCGGCAGCCCCTTGGCGTACCGGCGGATCAGCGTCAGCATCGCCGGCCGCCCCGGTTCGGTGGCGGGCAGCCCTCGGGCGTCCGCCTCGATCGCGGCGGCGGCCTGGAGCAGCGGCAGTGCGTACCGCTGGGTGCCGGTCGGGAAGCCCCGCCCGGCCACCTCCTCGAACGCTTCCCGCGCCTCGGCGGTCCGGCCGCGCGCCGCCGCCAGCAGCATGGCGTGCCGGGCCGGGGTGATCTGGTGCTGGGGCTGCGGGTCGCGCAGGCCGAAGTACTTCCTCGACAGCGCGAGCTGCTCCTCCGCCTCGGCGAGGTCTCCCCGGGCCACGGCCAGTTCGGTGCGGCGGACGGCGACCAGGCCCTTGGCCTTGTGGGCGAGGGCGAGGCGTTGTGCCGCCGCGGCCGCTGCCTCGCTGCGCGCCCACTGGCCGAGCGAGAAGTAGGAGTGTGCCTGGTTGGCGTACACCCAGGCACCGCAGTCGGCCAGGCCGTGGTCGTGGCAGACCGCGATGCCGTGGTCGGCGGCGGCCACGGCCTCCAGGGAGCGGCCCATGGCTTCGAGGGAGGAGGGCAGGTTGACGCTCGCCCGGCCGACCAGGTGGACCAGCTGCCGTTCGTCCGCGCGGTCCCGGACGGCGTACATCTCGGCGAGCCCGTCCTCGATGCCGCCCGCGTCGGCGGTGAGCCAGCCCCGGGTGAGGCGGGCGTGCAGCTCGATGTACTCGTCGCCGATGAGCCGGGCGTACTCCACCGCGCGGTCGCTGTCGGCCAGCGCCTGCGGGCCCGGCTCGTGCAGCGCCCGCCAACTGGCCACGTTGGTCAGCACCTCGGCGTGCACGGCGGAGGGCGGCAGTCCGCGCACCAGCTCCTGCGCGGTGGCCAGCTCCTCCCAGCCGTCGCCCCGGTCGAGCCCCTGCGTCAGCCGGGATCGCTGGACCCAGAACCAGGCGGCGCGCAGCGGGTCGCCCTCGTTCTCCAGGGTCCGCAGGGCCTTTTTGGAGATGGCCAGGGAGCGTGCGCGGTCACCGCTGAAGCGGGCGGCGACGGTGGCCTCGGCCAGCACGTCCAGGTAGCGCAGCGGGGTGGTGGCGGGGTCGTCGCCGGCGGGCGGGTAGACCTCCGCGAAGTCCAGCGGGCGCAGGGTGTCGCGTACCGCGTCGGGCACCTCGTCCCAGAGTTCCATCGCCCGCTCCAGGAGCCGCAGCTGCTCGGCGTAGGCGTAGCGGCGCCGGGCCTCCACGGCGGCGTGGAGCACGGCGGGCAGCGCCTTGGCCGCGTCGTGGGCGGCGTACCAGTAGCTGGCGAGGCGGGTGGTGCGTTCGTCCTCCCGGACCAGGGACGGGTCGGCCTCCAGGGCTTCTGCGTACCGGCGGTTGACGCGGGTGCGCTCGCCCGGGAGCAGGTCGTCGCTGACGGCCTCGCGGACCAGGGAGTGGCGGAAGCGGTAGCCGCCGCTGTCGGGGCCGGGTTGCAGCAGGTTGGCGCCGACGGCCGCCCGCAGTGCCCCGTCGAGGTCGTCCTCACCGAGCCCGGCGACGGCGGCCAGCAGTTCGTGCTCGACGCAGGAGCCGCCCTCGGCGACGATCCTGGCGACCCGTTGGGCGTGGTCGGGCAGCGCTTCGACCCGCACGAGCAGCAGGTCGCGCAGCGAGGCGGAGAGGCAGGAGCTGTCGCCGCAGCTCTCCATCGAACGGGCCAGCTCCTCGACGAAGAAGGCGTTGCCGTCGGAGCGGTCGAAGATCTCGTCGACCACGCCGGAGCCGGGCGCCACGGCGAGGATGGAGGTGAGCTGAGCGCCGACCTCGGCGTGGCTGAACCGGTCGAGCTCGAAGCGGGTGACCGTGCGCAGCCGGTCCAGCTCGGCGAGGAGCGGGCGCAGGGGGTGGCGGCGGTGGATGTCGTCGGCGCGGTAGGTCCCGACGACCAGGAGGCGGCCGCTGTCCAGGGTGCGGAAGAGGTAGGCGAGCAGGTGCCGGGTGGAGGCGTCCGCCCAGTGCAGGTCCTCCAGGACGAGGACGACCGGGCGGTCGGCCGATATCCGCTCCAGGAGCCGGACGGTGAGCTCGAAGAGGCGGGCGGTGCTGTGCTCGTCGTTCGCGTCGCGGTGGGCCTCGCCGAGCTCGGGCAGGAGCCGGGCCAGCTCGCCCTCCTGCCCGGCGCTCGCGGCGGCCATCTCCTCGGGCAGGGCGCGGCGCAGGGTGCGCAGGACGGCGGGGAAGGGGGCGTACGGCAGCCCTTCGGCGCCGATCTCCACGCAGCCGCCGACGGCCACCACGGCGTCGCGCCGGGCCGCCCGGCCGGCGAACTCCTCCACCAGCCGGGTCTTGCCGACGCCCGCCTCACCGGCGATCAGCAGGGCCTGCGGTTCGCCGGCCTCGGCGCGGGTGAGCGCTTCGGTGAGTACGTCGAGCTCCGCCGCGCGTCCGACGAACCGGGGGCTGACTGGCCTGTTCTCCACGGTGTGGAGCATCGCATACGGGTCCTGGCGGACGGCAGCGCCCTCCGCCGTGGTGATCATGGGCGCGGGACGCCCCGGGCCCGCCTCGGCGGACCCGGGGGATGTTTCGGCGAGCCCCGAGGGCCGAGCCACCGTCAGGCGGCGCGGACGAAGTGGGCCAGGTGGCTCCGGCCCGCGCTCACCCGCCCTCCGGGGTCGCCGCGCCCGGTGCGGCGGGCGGCCCGGCGGGCGAGGCGGGCCCGGCGGACCTCGCGCTCGGCGTCGGCCCGGCGGATGAGCTCGGCGGAGGTGGTGCGGTACAGCTCGTACGCGTACATCGGGTGCTCCCTGGTGCCGGTGACAGCGGCGGGGAAGCCGGTCGGCCGGCCGGCCGGGGCTGTGCTTCCGCTGTGCCTCCACTGTCGTGGGCCGGGGGGTACCACCACATCGGGCGAGTGCCGCATCTTCGCGGGGCCGGGCTCCTTAGGCGCGGGGCCCGGATGCCTTAGCCCGGGCAGCCGGTCAGCCGGCCGGTGTGCCCGCGACGGGCAGGGAGAGGAACAGGTCGAAGTACATGCCCACGGAGATCAGCACGCCGAGGGTGCCCAGGGCGACACCGGCCAGCGCGACCGCCCGGACCCAGCCGGGCTGCGGCCTCACGGCGGGGGCTCCGAAGGCGGGGCGCACCAGGACGAAGACGCCGACGAGCAGGGCCAGTACCGCGAAGAGGCCGTTGACCAGGGCGGTGGTGTGCCAGGCGTCCGCGTAGATCTCGGAGATCTGCTGGGCCGCGCTGCCGCCGCCGGAGGTCTGGATCTGGCCCATCAGGGTCTCGCGCTCGGCGGCGACCCGGCCGGACCAGGCGCCGGTCAGGGCGACGACGCCGAGGGCGGCGGAGACGACGGCGGTGGCGCCCGCGCCGACTCCGTGGCGGGCCGCGGTGAAGGGGTCGGGCTCCAGGTCGTCGTCCTCGTGCTCGGCCTCGTCGAAGGCGTCGGCCGCCGGCGTCCCGTCCCCGGTGACCGGGGGCTCGGAGGCCCTGGACGCGGGGACCGCCGGACCGGGGTTCGTGGACGGCGTGGCGGTGGCGTCCTCCGTAACGGCGTCGGCGGTGCTCTGCCCGGCGTCGTCGGCGGGCGTGTTCGTCTTGGAGGGGGTGGTGTTCATGTGCCGCACGCTAGGGGTCCTGGATGAGAACCCTCTTAACGCCGGTGCTCCCCGCCGGTACGGGCCCGCCATTCCGGGGCCAGCACGGACCAGATCTCCGAGTCGTGGCGCTCCCCCCGGTAGAGGTAGCTCTGCCGCAGCACCCCGTCCCGGGTCATGCCGAGCCGCTGGGCCACCGCGATCGAGCGGGTGTTGGCCGGGGAGGCGTCCCATTCCACCCGGTGCATCCCGCGCTCGTACACCGCCCAGTCGATCAGGCGCTCGGCGGCCCGGGTGATCAGACCACGGCCCTGGGCGGCGGGCTCCAGCCAGACGCCGATCTCGCAGTTGCCCGAATCCGCGTCGAAGATCCGGAACAGGACGCCGCCGACGAGGGTGCCCTCCAGCCAGATGCCGTAGAGCCGTCCGGTGTCCGCCGCCTGCTTCTGCGCGTACCGCTGGAGCAGGGCGCGCGCCGAGTCCAGGTCGGTGGCGAAGGAGGCGAACGGGATCCACGGGTCGACCAGCTCCCGGGCCCGGTCCATGTGGGTGAGGAACTCCTCGGCCTGCCAGACCTCCAGCGGGCGCAGCTCCGCCTTGTCGTCACCCAGGGATATGGCGAACATCGTGCTCCTCCTCTGTCTGCCCGGCACCCTCTTCGGTACCGCGCGCCTCCGGGATCTTCGCATGATCCACCGCGCTGTCGGGCGGTTCGATGCTGATCCGGGGCAGCCGGCGGTCCAACCAGCCGGGCAGCCACCAGTTCGCGCCGCCGAGCATGTGCATCAGGGCGGGCACCAGCAGGGTGCGCAGGACGAAGGCGTCCAGGGCGACGGCGGTGGCCAGCGCGATGCCGAACATGGCGATCACCCGGTCGCCGCTGAGCACGAAGGCGAGGAAGACGGAGATCATGATCACGGCGGCGGAGTTGATCACCCGGCCGGTCTCGGCCAGGCCGACCCGGACCGAGCGCCGGTTGTCGCCGGTCTCCAGCCACTCCTCGTACATCCGGCCGACCAGGAAGACCTGGTAGTCCATGGAGAGGCCGAAGAGGACCGAGACCATGATCACGGGGAGGAAGGGTTCGATGGGCCCGGCGCTGCCGAGGCCGAGCAGCTCACTGCCCCAGCCCCATTGGAAGACGGCGACGACGACGCCGAAGGAGGAGGCGACGGCGGCCACGTTCATCACGGCGGCCTTCACCGGGATGCCGATGGAGCGGAAGGCGAGGAGCAGCAGCAGGCAGCCGAGCCCGATGACGACGCCGACGAAGAGGGGCAGCTTGCCGACGATGATCTCGGCGAAGTCGTCGTAGCTCGCCGTCACCCCGCCGACGTACGTCTCCAGGGAGCTCGTGTCCGTCGCCGGCGGCAGCACGTCCGCCCGGATGCGGTCGACCAGCTCACTGGTGTCCTGCGACTGGGGTGCCGAGTCGGGGACGACGGTCAGGAAGGCGGTGTCACCGCTGCTGTTGTACGTGATCGGGCTGACCGCTGCGACGCCTTCGGTGGTACGCAGCGCCTCGGGCAGCGAGTCCAGTGCGAGCCGGTCGTCCGCCCCGTCGAGCTGGGCGGCGATGGTGAGGGGGCCGTTGACACCGGGTCCGAAGCCGTCGGCGATCAGGTCGTAGGCCTGCCGGGTGGTGGCGGTGGCCGGGTTGTTGCCCTGGTCGGAGGTGCCGAGGTGGAGGCCGAGGGCGGGCAGCGCGAGGACCGCCATGACGACGGCCGCGATCCCGCCGAGCAGCTTCGGGTGGCGCTCCACGAAGGCGGACCAGCGGGCGGCGAAGCCGGTGGGCAGTTCGGGCTGCGGGCCGCGCTCGGCGAGTTGCCGGCGTTCGCGGCGGCTGAGCGCCCGCATCCCGATGAGGGAGAGCAGGGCGGGCAGCAGGGTGACCGAGGCGGCCACGGTCAGGACGACGGTGAGCGAGGCGGCGATGGCGACGCCGTTGAGGAAGCTGAGCCGCAGGATCAGCATGCCCAGCAGCGCGACACAGACGGTGGCCCCGGCGAAGACGACCGCGCGCCCGGTGGTCGTCACGGCGTTGCGCGCCGCTTCGTCGACCGGCATTCCGCGCCGGAGTCCTCTGCGGTGCCGGGTGACGATGAACAGGGCGTAGTCGATGCCGACGCCGAGCCCGATGAGCATGCCGAGCATCGGCGCGAAGTCCGCCACGGTCATCACATGGCCGAGCAGGACGATGCCCGCGTAGGCGGTGCCCACGGAGACCAGGGCGGTGGCGATGGGCAGCAGGCTGGCGGCGAGCGAGCCGAAGGCGAGGAAGAGGACCACGGCCGCGACGACCACGCCGATGGCCTCGGCGATGTGGGCGGTGGGCGCTTCGGTGAGGGCGACGGCGGTGCCGCCCAGTTCCACCTGGAGCCCGTCCGCCTCGGCCGCCTTCGCGGTGTCGACGAGGGCCTGGGCCTGGGAGACCGGGATCTCGTCGGCCGGCCGGTCGAAGGTGACCGTGGCGTAGGCGGTGCGGCCGTCCTCGCTGATCCGGTCGGTGGCGGCGGCGCCGTAGGGGCCGGTGACCCCGCCGACGCCGGGCAGGGCGTCGATCGCGTGGAGGGTGCGGGTCATCGTCTGCTCGACGTCGGCGGCCCGGACCGTGGAGCCGGCGGTGTGCCAGACCACGGTGTCGGTGTCACCGCCTAGGTCGGTGAACCCGCGCGAGAGGAGCTCGCCCGCCCGGCCGGACTCCGTACCGGGCACCTCGTAGTCGTTGGAGTACGCGGAACCCGCGAACCCCGCGGCGGCGACGCTGCCGCCGAGGGCGGCGAGCCAGATGAGGACGGCGACGAGACGGTGCCTGATGCACCAGCGGGCGATGGCGGCCAACGGACGGGCTCCCTGCGGGTTCGTGGACCCTTACCCGCAGATGGAGGGATCTGCCCGTAAACGTCGCATGACCTGAGACTGCCACTCTCTCAGCAGAAAGTAATTCTTTGTCCGTTTCGTGGCCATGGTCACAGGGCTTGATCTGCTCCCTACAGGGGACACACCGGCCCGGTGACCACCACGAACGGCCTCAGCCGGAGACGCTCGCCCGGCCGTTCTCGATGTGCCCCATGAGCCGGCGCCGGAAGGTGTCCTCCCCTTCGGCCGTGACGGCGAGGTCGTACCAGCCGTGGGCGTCGGCCGCCGAGTGCACGACCGTACGGCTGCGGCCCGGCTTGACCGTGACGCGACGGGTCCAGTCCCGCAGGTCGTCCTCGTCGACGTAGCCGAGCGGCCGGATACGGAAGGTCAGCGGCCGGCGGCCGGTGTTGCGCAGGGTCAGGTGGAGGTCGCGGTCGCGGGTGTCGATGCGGGTGGTGACCTCGGCGTTCCCCTGGGCCGGCCCGGCGAACTCGCGCCGGAAGCCGTTCGGCCCGGTGACCGTGAAGCGGTACGCCGGACCCGTCAGCGGGACCGTCCAGTGCGCCGAGGACCGGACGTCCTGATGCTGGGGGGCCGGGAACTCACCGGCGTACGGGTAGAGCGTGAAGTGCGCCGAGGACCGGCCGCTGTTGCCGAGCTCCACCCGCAGCCCACCGCCCGCCCGCCGGACCTGCGCGTCCGGCTGGTAGGGCAGCGGGCGCGCCGGGCGTGCGCCGGGCTCCTGCTCGGGGAGGTGCTGGACCGCGGGGGGCCTCGGCTGCCAGCGGCCGGTGAGCGGCGGGATCGCCCCGGGCACCTGGACGGCGGGCTGCCTGCGGGGCCGGGTGAAGTCGAAGGCGGAGGTCAGGTCCCCGGTGACCCGGCGCCGCCAGTCGCTGATGTTGGGCTCCCTCACGCCGGTCCAGCGCTCCAGGAAGCGGACGACCGAGGTGTGGTCGAAGACCTCCGAGCAGACGTACCCGCCGACGGTCCACGGCGAGACGACGAGCAGCGGCACCCGGATGCCGAGGCCGGTCGGACGGCCCTGCCACTGCTCGTCGGTCACCTCGGGGGGTGCGACGGGCGGCGGCACATGGTCGAAGAAGCCGTCGTTCTCGTCGTAGTTGATCAGTACGGCGGTGTGCCGCCAGACGTCCGGGTGCTTGCCCAGCGCGTCCAGGATCTTGTAGACGACGGTGGCGCTGTGCACCGGCGACGAGACGCTCGGGTGCTCGGAGTCGATCGCCGAGGGCACCAGGTAGGAGACCTCCGGCAGCGTTCCGGCCGCCACGTCCTTGGCGAACTCGTCGGCCAGCATGCCGGTGGGAACCCGGCGCAGCCCCCGCTCGAACAGGCTCCGCTCCTGCCGGGTGAGGGTGGCCACGCCTTCCTCCAGCAGCCCGAGCAGCCGTTCCCGTCCGGTCGCGGACGCGCCCCGCACCTCGGCGTAGAACGCCTCCATGTACGTGTGGCCGCCGGTCCTGGCGAGCGCCTTGCGGGCGATGGCCTTGAAGGTGGCGAAGAACTCGATCTGGTTGTCGGTGAAGTTCTCCCACTCGGTGTACGTCCGCCAGCTGTGCCCGGCCCTCTCCAGCCGCTCGGCGTAGGTGGACCAGTCGTAGCCGGGGTGGCTGCCCTCGTCGTACGCGTCGTTGCCGACGGCCCGCTTCCCGTTCGCCTCGAAGCCGGTCTTCCCGCTCCACAGGTGGTTGCGGTTGGGGCTGGTGGAGGTGTGGACCGAGGAGTGGTAGGCGTCGCAGACGGTGAAGGTGTCGGCCAGCTCGTAGTGGAGCGGGATGTCGCGGCGGTCGTAGTACGCCATGGTGGCCGCGGTCTTGGCGCTGATCCAGCCGTTCATCCAGCCGCCGCCCCAGGCCTTCGCGCCGCCGTTCCAGGAGTGGTCGAGGGCGCCGATGTACTGGAGGTCCCTCTTCTGCTCCTCGGCCGCCCCGCGCACCGGGAACGGCAGCACGGTGGAGCCGGCGGGACCGGGCTGCTCGAAGACGGTCCCGCCGGTGGGCAGTTCGACGGCGTTGCGGTCGCCGAAACCGCGGACACCGCGCAGGGTGCCGAAGTAGTGGTCGAAGGAGCGGTTCTCCTGCATGAGGATCACCACGTGCTTGATGGCCCCGAGCCCCCCGGACCCCGCGTGGGCGGGCTGCGCGGCGATGGCTGCCTGGAGCGACGGCGGCAGGAACGATCCGGCCGCAGCGGCGCCTAGCGCGCCCCCGCCGAGGGCGAAGAGCCGCCGCCGTGACATGTCCGTGGTCAAAAGAGCCTCCCGTTTTCGGTGGTTACAGCCGGGAAGCTAGTCAGGTCAGGTGGCGCCGGGAAGGACTGCGTACGGCCCGGTGGTGAACGTCCAAGAGGTCGGACGAGAAGTCCAACCGGGCGCCTGCACCCCGATGAGGTGAAGCGACCCCCACAGCGCGAGGGTGGCGGCGAGGAGCGTCGCCGGTACGGTCGCCAGTCCCAGCGGGGTGAAGTGGCCGAGCTCCGGGGCCTCTCCGTGGGCGTACAGGACGCGTCGCCACAGGAGGGTGGCGAGGGAGCCGACGTACGTGAGGTTGGGGCCGAGGTTCACCCCGATCAGGGCGGCGAGCAGCGGTCCGGGCCCGGCGGACGCGACGATCGGGAGCAGGGCGAGGATCGCCGGCAGGTTGTTGATCAGGTTGGCCAGCAGCGCCGCGACGAGGGCGACGCCGAGCAGCGCGGGCAGTGTGTCGCCGTCCGGGAGGAGGGCGGCGATCCCCTCACCGAGCCCGTTGCCCACGACCGCTTCGACGACGACGCCGAGCGCCAGGACGAAGAGGCAGAACAGCGGGTTGGCCGAGCGGACGACGGCGGCCGGCGTGGTCTCCCGCCTGGCGAGTGCCCGCACGGCCAGCACCAGGGCCCCCGCCAGGGCCGCCCACAGCGGCTCCGCGCCCGCGAACGAGGTGACGACGAACCCGGCCACGGTCAGCGCCAGTACGACGAGCGTGAAGACGGGGACGGGCGTGCGCTCCGCTTCGGCATCCGGCGCGTGCGCCCCGGCGGCCAGGTCGGCTTGAACGCGCGGCGGAACACCGCGTACTCGACGGCGATCGCGGCCAGCCACGGCAGCGCCATCAGCGCGGCGAACCGGGTGAAGGAGAGCCCGCTCGCGGTGAACGCCAGCAGGTTGGTGAGGTTGGAGACCGGGAGCAGGAGCGAGGCGGAGTTGGCGAGGTGCGCGCAGGCGTGGACGTACGGGCGCGGCCGCGCGCCGACCCGGGCCGCCGTGGCGAGGACGACCGGGGTGAGCAGGACCACGGTGGCGTCCAGGCTGAGGACAGCGGTGATGAGCGAGGCGACGACGAAGACCCGGCCGAGCAGGGGGCGGGTCTGCCCCCGGCAGGCGCGGGCCACCAGGTCACCGGCGGCCCGGAACAGGCCCTCGTCGGCGCAGAGCTGGGCCAGCACGAGGATCGCGGCGAGGAACCCGACGACGGGCAGCAGCTCGCCGACCTGCTCCCGGGCCTCGGGCCAGGACACCGCGCCCACGGCCACCAGGAGCACGGCGGCGGACACGGCGGCGGTCGCCTCCGGCAGGCCCCGGGGGCGTACGACGGCGAAGGCCAGGACGCCCAGGAGGAGGGCGACGGAGATGAGCTCGGCGGCGACGGTGTTCAGGGGGGTCTCTCAGGCGGGGGGGGTGGCACACGGGTGAAGGGGCGGTGCGCCCGTCGTACGTACGGGTGCACCGCCCCTTCAGGGTGATGATGGGCGGATCAGCCCTCGACGCCGAGCTTCTCCAGGATCAGCTCGCGCACGCGGGCCGCGTCCGCCTGGCCGCGGGTGGCCTTCATGACCGCGCCGACGAGCGCGCCCGCCGCCGCGACCTTGCCGCCGCGGATCTTGTCCGCGATGGCCGCGTTGCCCGCGATGGCCTCGTCCACAGCCGTGGACAGCGCGCCCTCGTCCGAGACGACCTTCAGGCCGCGCTTCTCGACGACGGTGTCCGGGTCGCCCTCGCGCGCGAGGACGCCCTCGATGACCTGGCGGGCCAGCTTGTCGTTGAGGTCGCCCTTGGCGACGAGCGCGGCCACCCGGGCGACCTGCGCGGGGGTGATCGGCAGCTCGTCCAGGCCGCGGCCGGTCTCGTTGGCGTTACGGGCCAGCTCGCCCATCCACCACTTGCGGGCCTGGTCCGCCGGAGCGCCCGCCTCGATCGTGGCGACGATCAGCTCGACCGCGCCCGCGTTGAGGATGGACTGCATGTCGTGCTCGGAGACGCCCCACTCCTGCTTGAGCCGGGCGCGCCGCAGCCGGGGCAGCTCGGGGAGTCCCTTGCGGAGCTCCTCGACCCAGTCGCGGGCGGGTGCCACGGGCACCAGGTCCGGCTCGGGGAAGTACCGGTAGTCCTCGGCGTTGTCCTTGATGCGGCCGGCCGTGGTGGAGCCGTCCTCCTCGTGGAAGTGCCGGGTTTCCTGCACGATCGTGCCGCCCGAGGACAGCACGGCGGCGTGCCGCTGGATCTCGAAGCGCGCGGCCCGCTCGACGGAACGCAGCGAGTTCACGTTCTTCGTCTCGGAGCGCGTACCGAACGT
Organism: Streptomyces sp. NPDC088706; assembly: GCF_044752765.1. Taxonomy (NCBI): domain Bacteria; kingdom Bacillati; phylum Actinomycetota; class Actinomycetes; order Kitasatosporales; family Streptomycetaceae; genus Streptomyces; species Streptomyces sp. NPDC088706. Next base: position 787,985 of record NZ_JBIVLW010000002.1, on the reverse strand, counting down.
CTCGGTGCCGTTGGGCCGCAGCGACAAGTTGACGTCGCAGCGCATCTGGCCCATCTCCATGCGGGCCTCGGAGACCCCGAGGGCCTTGATCAGCTCGCGGAGCTCGGCGACGTACGCCTTGGCGACCTCGGGGGCACGGGCGCCGGCCCCCTCGATCGGCTTGGTGACGATCTCGATGAGGGGGATGCCGGCCCGGTTGTAGTCCAGCAGGGAGTGGGACGCGCCGTGGATACGGCCGGTGGCGCCGCCGACGTGCGTCGACTTGCCGGTGTCCTCCTCCATGTGGGCGCGCTCGATCTGCACCCGGAAGATCTCGCCGTCCTCCAGCTGGACGTCCAGGTAGCCGTTGAAGGCGATCGGCTCGTCGTACTGGGAGGTCTGGAAGTTCTTCGGCATGTCCGGATAGAAGTAGTTCTTCCGGGCGAACCGGCACCACTCGGCGATCTCGCAGTTGAGCGCGAGACCGATCTTGATGGCCGACTCCACGCCGATCTCGTTGACCACCGGCAGCGCGCCGGGCAGTCCGAGACAGACCGGGCAGGTCTGGGAGTTGGCGTCCTGCTTCAGCTCCGTGGAGCAGCCGCAGAACATCTTGGTCTTGGTGCCGAGCTCGACATGGACTTCGAGGCCCATGACGGGGTCGTAGGACGCGAGCGCGTCCTCGTACGACACCAGGTCAGTGACAGTCACGGTGAAACTTTCCCTCTCAGCCCAGCAGGACGTCGTCGTCGCCGAGACGCTTCAGTTCGCGATAGAGGATCGCGAGGCCGGTGACGATGGCGGCCGCGGACACGGCCGCGTCGATCAGCCGCAGCACGTCGTTGTCGCTGCGGGCGAGCTTCGCCTGCTTGGCGACGCTGAGCGCACCGAAAGCGGTGGTGCCGAGCGAGATGTACAGCCCGGACTTGGACTTCTTGAAGTTACTGGCCTTCTTTGCCATGGCACTCACAGCGACGGAGCCTCCTCAAGCAGCGGGTGCCCCCACTTTTCCACGAAAGCGGCCTCGACGGCTGCTCCGACCTTGTACAGCCGGTCGTCCTTCATGGCGGGGGCGATGATCTGCAGTCCGACCGGCAGGCCGTCCTCCGGGGCCAGGCCGCAGGGGAGCGACATGGCGGAGTTGCCGGCCAGGTTGGTGGGGATGGTGCACAGGTCCGCGAGGTACATCGCCATCGGGTCGTCGGCGCGCTCGCCGATCGGGAAGGCGGTGGTCGGCGTCGTCGGGGAGACGATCACGTCGACCTGCTCGAAGGCCTTCCCGAAGTCCTGGGTGATGAGGGTGCGGACCTTCTGGGCCGAGCCGTAGTACGCGTCGTAGTAGCCGGAGCTGAGCGCGTACGTCCCCAGGATGATGCGGCGCTTGACCTCGTCGCCGAAACCGGCCTCGCGGGTGAGCGCGGTGACGTCCTCGGCCGACTTGGTGCCGTCGTCGCCGACCCGCAGGCCGTAGCGCATGGCGTCGAAGCGGGCCAGGTTGGAGGAGCACTCGGAGGGCGCGATCAGGTAGTACGCGGAGAGCGCCAGGTCGAAGGAGGGGCAGTCCAGCTCGACGATCGTGGCGCCGAGCGACTTCAGCAGCTCGACCGACTCGTCGAAGCGCTGGAGGACGCCCGCCTGGTAGCCCTCGCCGCGGAACTGCTTGACGACGCCGACGCGCATGCCCTGGACGGAGCCGTTGCGCGCGGCCTCGACGACCGGCGGGACCGGCGCGTCGATGGAGGTCGAGTCCAGCGGGTCGTGCCCGGCGATCACCTCGTGGAGCAGCGCCGCGTCCAGGACCGTACGGGCGCAGGGCCCGCCCTGGTCCAGGGAGGAGGAGAAGGCGACCATGCCGTAGCGGGAGACGCCGCCGTAGGTGGGCTTGACGCCGACCGTGCCGGTGACGGCGGCGGGCTGGCGGATGGAGCCGCCGGTGTCCGTGCCGATGGCGAGCGGGGCCTCGTAGGAGGCGAGGGCGGCGGAGGAGCCGCCGCCGGAGCCGCCGGGGACGCGGGTGAGGTCCCAGGGGTTGCCGGTGGGGCCGTAGGCGCTGTTCTCGGTGGAGGACCCCATGGCGAACTCGTCCATGTTGGTCTTGCCGAGGATGACCACGTCGGCGGCGCGCAGCTTCTGCGTGAGCGTGGCGTCGTACGGCGGGACCCAGCCCTCAAGGATCTTGGAACCGACGGTGGTCGGCATGTCCTTGGTGGTGAAGATGTCCTTCAGCGCGAGCGGGACGCCGGCCAGCGGGCCGAGCTTCTCGCCCGCCTCGCGCTTGGCGTCCACGGCACGGGCCTGGGCGAGCGCGCCCTCGCGGTCGATGTGCAGGAAGGCGTGGACCTTCTCGTCGACCGCGTCGATCCGGGCCAGGTGGGCCTCGGTGACCTCGACGGCCGTGAGCTCGCCGGAGGCGATCCTCGCGGCGATCTCGGCCGCGGTGAGCTTGACGATGGTGCTGTTGTCCGTCATGGCGATTAGTCCTCCCCCAGGATCTGCGGCACCTTGAAACGCTGCTGCTCCTGGGCCGGGGCGCCGGAGAGCGCCTGCGCGGGGGTGAGCGACGGACGGACCTCGTCCGCGCGCATGACGTTGGTCAGCGGCAGCGGGTGGGAGGTCGGCGGTACGTCTTGGTCGGCGACCTCGGAGACGCGGGCGACCGCGCCGATGATGTCGTCGAGCTGACCGGCGAAGTGATCGAGCTCTTCGCCCTTCAGCTCCAGACGCGCCAGCCGGGCGAGGTGGGCGACCTCCTCGCGCGTGATGCCAGGCATGCAGCGATCCTCAGGGGTTGGTGTGTGGTTTTGGCTGGGGGTCGGTGGCACATTTCCACCGTCCGTCCGGAGGACGGGCCGCGCGGCGTTCGGTGCGTGCGATCGCAAGGCGCCGGAGCGCCCTCGTGGCGGGGCCACGTGGGCGTTTCGGCAACGCGGCGAGCGTGCGTGCCAGGCGTCGTGCGGCAGGTGGAAATGTGCCACCGACCCCCAATCCTATGGGGTCACCCGGGGGCGGGTGCCCCACCCCGATCGGCCCACCCGTTTCGGGCCTTCCCGGTACGGGATTCCGCCCTTTCGGTACGGGCCCGGGGCCGTGCTCAGGCCGTCGCCGGGCCCGAGACCGTCCGTCCCTGGGGGTGCTGCTCGGCGTCCGGCTTCCCGTTCGCCGCTGCGGCCGCCGCCTGGGCCTCCAGCTCGGCGGGGCGCCGCCAGCCGTGCACGCCACGCGCCCGCAGCCAGGCCGTTGTCTCCTGGGGTGGCATCGCGGCCGCCACCAGCCAACCCTGCACCGCGTCGCACCGCAGGTCCCGCAGCCGCCCCCAGGTCTCGTCGTCCTCGACGCCCTCGGCGACGACGACCAATCCCAGCGAGTGGGCCAGGTCGATCGTGCAGCGGACGATCTCGGCGTCCTCGTGGTCGACCGCGAGCCGGGCCACGAAGGACCGGTCGATCTTCAGCTCGCTCACCGGCAGCCTGCGCAGGTGGACGAGGGAGGAGTAGCCCGTACCGAAGTCGTCGAGGGACATCTTCACGCCGTGGGCGGTCAGCCCGGCCAGGGTGTCGGCGGCCCGCTGCGGGTCCTCCAGCAGCACGTGCTCGGTGATCTCCAGCTGGAGCGCCGAGGCCGGGACGCCGTGCCGGGCGAGGCGGGCGGCGACCCCGCCCGCGAAGCCCGGGGTGTGCACATCGCGCGGGGAGACGTTGACCGCGACCGGTACGAACAGGCCCTGCGCCCGCCACCGGGCGACCTGCGCCAGCGCCGTCTCCAGCACGTACTCCGTGAGGTGCGGCATCAGGCCGGAGGACTCCGCGATCGCGATGAACTCGTCCGGGGGGACCCGTCCGCGCTCCGGATGCACCCAGCGCACCAGCGCCTCCAGTCCGGCGACCTGGCCGTCGAAGCGGACCTTGGGCTGGTAGTGCAGCTCGACGTCGCCCGCGTCCAGCGCCCGGCGCAGATCGCCCAGGAGGCCCAGCCGGTCGGGGGTGTTGCTGTCCCGCTTCGACTCGTAGACCTCCACCCCCGTACGGTCCCGCTTGGCCTGGTACATGGCGACGTCCGCGCGGCGCAGCAGCCCCTCGGCGTCCAGCGCGTGGTCGGGGTAGACGGCGACCCCGGCGCTGGCCTCCAGCACGAGGACCAGCCCGTCCAGGTCGAGCGGCGAGGACAGCTCGGCGACCAGGTGGCGGGCCACCCGCTGGGCGCTGGTGGTCGAGTCGGCCTGCGGCAGCAGTACGGCGAACTCGTCGCCGCCGAGGCGGGCCGCCTCCGCGCCGCGCGGCAGGGCGAGCCGCAGCCGTTCCGCTATCTGGAGCAGCAGCCGGTCACCGGCGAGGTGGCCGAGTGTGTCGTTGACCGCGCGGAAGCGGTCCAGGTCGATCAGGACGAGCCCCGACCTGGTGCCCACGCTCTCGGCGTCCTCCAGCGTCGACCAGGCCCGCTCCAGCAGCCACTGGCGGTTGGGCAGACCGGTCAGCGGGTCCCGCAGCTGCTCCTCGGCGCGGGCGCGGGCGATCCAGAGCGTGGAGTCCAGGGCGATCAGCGGGACCGCGAAGAGCGGCAGCACGACGGGCATGGACATGGTGACGACACAGATCAGCGGGGCGAGGCCGAGCAGGGCGACGGCGACGAGCCCCTGGCGCAGCAGGGCGGTGCGGGCGATGGTCGGCAGCCCGCCGTTCTGCGGCGCCTTCGCGTACCACAGCAGGACCCGGGTGACGAGGAGATACGTCGACGCCGTCAGGAGCAGTTCCGGTACGGCCGCGATGCCCCAGTCGAGTGGCAGCCAGGGCCTCTCCACGGTCGGCGCCTCGCCGAACGCGGCCAGCACGAGCGCCGCCGCCGCGATGCCGAGGATGTCCACCGCGCCGTGCAGCAGCCCCTGCCACCAGCGGTGTCTGCGGGCGCTCCCGACGAGCACCACGACGACCAGGCTGACCAGACCCGCGGGCAGCCAGCCGAACAGCAGCAGCACGGCGAGGGTGAGGGCGGCCCCCGATCCGGTGCCGCCCCACCAGCGGTCGCGGCCGAGCGCGACCAGGTGGCCGACGATGATCCCGGTGAGCACGGCGAGCGACCAGCCCACGGCACCGTCCGGGAAGAGGGCGTGGCCCTCGCGCACCGCCCGGTAGAAGCCGGCCGCCAGCAGGGACGCGGCGATCCCTATGACCACGGCGCCCACCGGGGACGTGAGGCCGACGAAACCTTGCAGCCGCGACACCGGGGCGGCGCTCTCGGTCGGTTTCATTCCGTCCCTCTCACAGCCGGCGGTGCCGAAGTCCCTCGGTGACCCCCGCTCTCCTGCTCGCACGGCCCCGGACGGGCGACCGTGCACGGCGGGCGCTACCCCTCAACAGTAGGCGGCGAAGGGCTTCCAGGGGCAGCGCTCCACCGCTCTCGCCGAAGGCGAACCGACGACCCGTCACCATCTGCTATGCGCCGAACGGGTGACGCCGGTGGGCCGTTCGGGGTCAGGCCGCCCATTCTTCGCCCCTCTGCCCGGTTTCTTCCCCACCGGGCGCGCGCCACGCCGGGCCCGCGTTGCGAAGTCGTCTCGATCCGGCGAACGGAGGGTGTCCGGGAGTGGCGGACGGGCCGGTGGACGGTGGGCCGGCTACTCCGGGGCGGCTTCCGCGGTGGTTTCCGGGACGGCTTCCGCGGTGGTTTCCGGGGTGGTTTCCGGGGTGGTTTCCGATGCCGCCTCCGGCCCGGTCGGAGCCGCCGCCGGCACCGGCAGGGCCGCCTCCCGGGCGGCGTCGGGGCCCTGTTCGAGGAGGACGGCGAACCCGTCCTCCTCCAGCACGGGGACCTTCAGCTGCATGGCCTTGTCGTACTTGGAGCCGGGGTTGTCGCCGACGACCACGAACCCGGTCTTCTTCGACACCGATCCGGTGACCTTCGCGCCGAGGCGCTGGAGCGCCTCCTTCGCACCGTCCCTGGTGTACGCGGCGAGGGTGCCGGTCACGACGACGGTGAGCCCTTCGAGGGGGCGGGGGCCCTGGTCCTCGTCGGAGCCCTCGTCGGCCATCCGGACCCCGGCCTCGCGCCACTTGCGCAGGATCTCGCGGTGCCAGTCCTCGGCGAACCACTGCTTGACGGAGGCGGCGATGATGGGGCCGACGCCGTCCGCGTCGGCCAGCTCCTGCTCGGTGGCCTCGTCGATGCGGTCGATGGAGCGGAACTGACGGGCCAGCTCCTGGGCGGCTACCGGCCCGACGTGCCGGATGGAGAGCCCGGTGAGGACCCGGGCCAGCGGCGCCTGCTTCGCGGCGGCGATGCCCTCCAGCATGGCCACCGCGTTCTTCTTCGGCTCGCCCTGCTGGTTGGCGAAGACGGTCGCGATCTTCTCCTCGCCGGTCTTCGGGTCGCGCTTGGGCAGCCCGCTGTCCTGGTCCAGGACGTACGCCCGGATCGGCAGCAGCTGGTCGATGGTGAGGTCGAACAGGTCGCTCTCGTCCCGCAGGACCGGTTCGGCGGGCTCCAGCGGCCGGGTCAGGGCGGCGGCGGCCACATAGCCGAAGTGGTCGATGTCCAGGCTCTTGCGCCCGGCGAGATAGTAGACCCGCTCGCGCAACTGGGCCGGGCAGGTGCGGGCGTTGGGGCAGCGGAGGTCGATGTCGGCCTCCTTCATCGGGCGCAGCTCCGTACCGCACTCGGGGCAGTGGGTCGGCATCTCGAACGGCTTCTCGGTGCCGTCGCGCAGGTCGACGACGGGTCCCAGGATCTCCGGGATGACGTCGCCCGCCTTGCGCAGGACCACGGTGTCGCCGATGAGGACGCCCTTGGCCTTGACCACGTTCTGGTTGTGGAGGGTGGCGAACTCGACCTCAGAACCGGCCACTTCGACCGGCTGGACCTGGGCGTACGGCGTGACGCGGCCGGTGCGGCCGACGCCGACGCGGATGTTGACCAGCTTGGTGTTGACCTCCTCGGGGGCGTACTTCCAGGCGATGGCCCAGCGCGGGGCGCGCGAGGTGGAGCCCAGGCGGCCCTGGAGCGGGATCTCGTCGAGCTTGACGACGACCCCGTCGATCTCGTGCTCCACGGAGTGCCGGTGGTCTCCGAAGTACGCGATGAACTCCCGTACGCCGGCGAGGGAGTCGACGACCTTATTGTGCCGGGCGGTGGGCAGACCCCAGGAGTGGAGGAGCTCGTAGGCCTGGGAGAGGCGGTCGATGGTGAGGCCCTTGAGTGCGCCGATGCCGTGCACCACCATGTGCAGCGGGCGGGTGGCGGTGACCTTCGGGTCCTTCTGCCGCAGCGAACCGGCCGCCGCGTTACGCGGGTTGGCGAACGGCTTGTCGTCGGCGGCGACCAGCCGGGCGTTCAGCTCCTCGAAGCCCTCCATCGGGAAGAAGACCTCGCCGCGGATCTCGACCAGGGCGGGGATGTCGTCGCCCGCGAGGCGGTGCGGGATCTCCGCGATGGTGCGGACGTTGGGCGTGATGTCCTCGCCGGTGCGGCCGTCGCCCCGGGTCGCCGCTCGGGTCAGCCGGCCGTGCTCGTAGGTGAGGTTGACGGCGAGCCCGTCCACCTTGAGCTCGCACAGGAAGTGGTGGTCGGGGGTGCCCACGTCCTTGGCGACGCGCTCGGCCCAGGCGGCCAGCTCCTCGTCGTCGAAGGCGTTGTCCAGGGAGAGCATCCGCTCGCGGTGCTCGACGGAGGTGAACTCCGTGCGATAGGGACCCGCGACCTTCTGGGTCGGGGAGTCCGGCGTGCGCAGCGCCGGGTGCCCCTCCTCCAGCGCCTCCAGCGCCCGCATCAGCCGGTCGAACTCGGCGTCGCTGACGACCGGCTGGTCCTTCACGTAATACCGGAAGCGGTGCTCCTCGACCTGCTCGGCCAGCAGTGCGTGCTCCTCCCGCACGTCCGCCGGAACCGAGCTCTCCTGCTCCACCCGCTGTTCGCCGGCCATCGTCCCGTCCTCCCGTTTGCCCGTCGTCCCCGTCACTCAGGGTTGTCTGCGAGTGACCTCGCCGCCCGGGCGCTGTGGGCGAGCGCGGTGCGGGCGTACGCGGGCGACGCGCCCGCGAGACCGCACGACGGGGTGATCGCGACGGACTCGGCGAGAGTCCCCGGATTCAGCCCCAGCCTGTTCCACAGCGTCCTGACCCCCATGACGCTACCGCCCGGGTCTGACAATCCGTCCGAGGCGGCGTCGGTCGCGGGCACCACGCCCAGGAACAGCTGGGTGCCGTCTTCGACGGCTTCCCCGATCGCCTCCTCCTCACGCTCCGTGAGCAGCGAGAAATCGAACGAGATGCCGTCCGCGCCGGCCCGGCGCAGCAGCGCGAAGGGCACCTCGGGGGCGCAGGAGTGGACGATCGTCGTGCCGCCCTCGCCCGCGACGGCGAGGACGTCACGCAGGGCCGACTCGACGGCCTGGCGGTCGACGGCGCGGTAGGTGCGGTAGCCGCTGGCGGAGCGGACCCGGCCCAGCAGGACGGCGGTCAGGGAGGGTTCGTCCAGTTGCAGCACCACGTGGGCCCCGGGCATCCGGCGCCGCACCTCGGCGAGGTGGGCGCGCAGCCCCTCGACCAGCGACCCGGCCAGGTCGCGGCAGGCCCCGGGGTCGCCCAGCATCGCCTCGCCGCCGCGCAGTTCCAGGCCGGCGGCCAGTGTCCAGGGCCCCACGGCCTGGACCTTGAGCAGGCCCTCGTACCCCTGGGTGAACTCCTCCAGGGCGTCCAGGTCCTCCCCCAGCCAGGAGCGGGCGCGGCGGGTGTCGCGGCCGGGCCGGTCACTGATCCGCCAGCCGCTCGGCTCGACGTGTCCGTACATCTCGACGAGCATGCCGATGGTCCGGCCGATCATGTCCGCGCCCGGTCCGCGCGCCGGGAGCTCCGCCAGGTACGGCGTGCCCTGGCCGTCGGCGAAGGAGCCGGTGACGGTCTTCGCCGCCTCCCTCGCGTCTCCCCCGGGCATCGACCCGATCCCGGTCGCCGGGCACCCGCTCAACTTGCTCTTCTCGCTCACGCCGGAAGCCTACGGTCCGGGGTGGGGGCCCTGCTCGCCAGGGGCGCGGGGCTCAGCGGCCCGGGCGGACGGTGAGGTCGTTCACCTCGGCGTCGCGCGGCAGGTCGATCGCCATCAGGATCGTGGTGGCCACCGACTCCGGGTCGATCCAGCGGGCGGCGTCGTACTCCTTGCCCTCCTGCTGGTGCACCTTGGCCTGCATGGGGCTGGCGGTGCGCCCGGGATAGACGGAGGTGACGCGCACCCCGTTGCCGTGCTCCTCGTGGCGCAGCGAGTCGGCGAGCGCCTTGAGGCCGTGCTTGCTCGCGGCGTACGCGCCCCACCCGGAGTGGGCGGCGAGCCCGGCCCCGGAGTTCACGAAGAGGACGTGGCCCTTGGCCGCCCGGAGCTGCGGGAGGAGGAGCCGGGTGACCTCGGCGGGGGCGATCAGGTTGGCGTTGAGCTGCAAGTGCCAGGCCTTGGGGGTGAGTTCGCCGACCGTGCCGAGCTCGACGACGCCCGCCACGTGCAGCAGGGTGTCGATCCGCTCGGGCATGGCCTGCTGGCCGAACGCCCAGGAGAGCCGGTCGGGGTTGCCCAGGTCGCCGACGAGGGTCCGCGCGCCCGGGTAGCGGTCGGCGAACTCCTTGGCTCGGCCGGCGTCACGGGCGAGCAGGACGAGGTCGTCGCCGCGCTCCAGGAGACGGCGGGCGACAGCGGCCCCGATGCCGGAACCGGCACCGGTGATGAGGTGGGTAGACATGGGGCGATCCTAGGCGTGTCCCGCACCACCCGCCCCGGTCACTGCAGGCCGGCGGACTCCTCCAGGTAGGCGAGCGCGCCGACGCCGTCCTTGGCGAAGAAGACCAGCTCGGTCAGGGGCACGGGCAGGAAGCCCTCGTCCTCCATCCGCTGGAACTGCTCGCGGAGCCCGTCGTAGAAGCCCGCCGTGTTGAGCAGCACGACCGGCTTGGTGTGCTTGCCGTGCTTCTTCAGCTCCAGGATCTCGGTGGCCTCGTCCAGCGTCCCGGTCCCACCGACCATGATCACCACGGCGTCGGCCTTCGCCAGGAGGAGGGCCTTGCGCTCGGCGAGGTCGCGGGCGATCACCATCTCGTCGGCGTCGGTACGGGCCTTCGCGGCCAGGAAGTCGACCGAGACCCCCACCAGCCGCCCGCCCGCCGCCCGCACGCCGTCCGCGACGACCTTCATCAGGCCACTCTCCGACCCGCCCCAGACCAGGGTGTGCCCGCCTCTGCCAAGCAGCTCGGCGAACTCCCGGGCGGGCACGGTGTACCGATCGTCGAGGTCGGCGGCGGAGAGGAAGACGCAGATGTCCATGGACCAACCGTACGACCCGCCTCGCACGCTCCCCCGTTCCGGTGGGAATTCCGGCCGACCGGGCGGGCGGGGGAAGATTCCCGGCCGGTACGCCGCTGAGAGAGGCATGACTTCCACCCGAGGACACCACATCACCGTCGAGCCGGGCACCGCGCACGTCCGGGCCGTGCACGAGGGCCAGGTGCTCGCCGAGAGCCGCCGCCCCCTCGTCCTGCGCGAGACGGGCTGTCCGGACCGCTACTACCTGCCACCCGAGGACGTCCGCACCGACCTGCTCACCCCGTCGGACACCAGCACGCACTGCCCGTTCAAGGGGGACGCCGCCTACTGGTCGCTCCCCGGCGCCGCCGATCTCGTCTGGGCCTACCCGGACCCGAAGCCCGAAGTCGCCGCGATCAAGGACCACTTCTGCTTCTACGGGACGGAGACCGTGGCCGACTGACCCGCGGCCCGCGGCACGGGAGGTTTTTCCGCCGGAGCGATGAGTTCGCCGGCCCGCCCCGGTCTCCCCTCCCATGGACAGGATTCTCTCCGCCGACGGCACACCGATCGCCTACCGCCGACAGGGCGAGGGGCCACCGCTGGTCCTGGTCGGCGGGGCGCTGGGCACCGCGGCGACCGACGCGCCGCTGGCCGCGCTGCTGGCGCCGCGCTTCACCGTGGTCACCTACGACCGCCGGGGCCGCGGCGCCAGCGGTGACGTCGGAGGCGGTGGCGCGGGGGCCGGGAGCGTACGCCGGGAGATCGAGGACCTGGCGGCGGTCGTGACGGCGGCGGGCCCCGGCGCCTGCCTCTTCGGGATGTCCTCCGGCGGGGCGCTGGCCCTGGAGGCGGCCGCCGCCGGGCTCCCCGTCGACCTGCTCGCCGTCTACGAGCCGCCCTACACCCCCGGCGCCTCCGGCCTCCTCTCCAAGGCCCGCTGCACGGCCCGACTGGACCGGCTGCTGGCGGCCGGGGACCGGGCGGGGGCGGTGGAGCTGTTCCTGACCGCGACGGGTCTCGACGCGGCGACGGTGGCCCGGATGCAGCGCGCGCCCCTGTGGCCCGGCCTGGAGGCGCTGGCGCACACCCTGGCGTACGACGACGCGCTGCTGGGCGACGGGGCGATCCCGGCGGAGCGGTTCGCCGCCGTCACCGCCCGCACGCTGGTGGTCTGCGGCGGCTTCAGCGCGGCCCCGGCACGGGCGGCCACCCGGACCCTGGCCGAGGCCCTGCCGCGCGCCCGGCACCGCACGCTGACGGGCCAGATGCGCGAGGTGGCGCCGCAGGTGCTCGCCCCGGTGCTGGCGGACTTCTTCGCCCGGGATGTGTACGTACGCCAGGCCTCGTGAGGCGGGGCGTCAGTACGCCAGGCCTCGTGAGGCGGGGCCCGTCAGCCGGCGGACACCCGCTCGCGCCGCGCCGTCGTGGCGATGGTGGCCGAGCCGACGACCCGGCTGCCGTCGTAGAGGACGACCGCCTGGCCGGGGGCCACGCCCCGTACCGGCTCGGTGAAGGTGACGTTCAGCTCGCCGTCCACCAGCTCGGCGGTGACCTCGCTCTCGCCGCCGTGGGCGCGGAGCTGCGCGGTGTACGTGCCGGGGCCGGAGGGGGGCGTTCCGCACCAGCGGGGCCTGATGGCGGTCAGGGAGGTCACGTCGAGGGCCTCGACGGGGCCGACGGTGACCGTGTTGTTCACCGGGGAGATGTCCAGCACGTAGCGCGGCTTGCCGTCGGGGGCGGGGTGGCCGATCCTCAGGCCCTTGCGCTGGCCGATGGTGAAGCCGAACGCGCCGTCGTGGGTGCCGAGCTTCGTACCGGTCTCGTCGAGGATGTCGCCCTCGGCCGGGCCGCCGAGGCGGCTCGCCAGGAAGCCCTGGGTGTCGCCGTCGGCGATGAAGCAGATGTCGTGGCTGTCGGGCTTCTTGGCGACGGCCAGGCCCCGGCGCTCGGCCTCGGCGCGGATCTCGTCCTTGGTGGTGAGGGTGTCGCCCAGCGGGAACATGGCGTGGGCGAGCTGCTTCTCGTCCAGGACGCCCAGCACATAGCTCTGGTCCTTGGCCATGTCGGAGGCGCGGTGCAGCTCGCGGCTGCCGTCCCTGGCGAGCCGCACCGTGGCGTAGTGGCCGGTGCAGACGGCGTCGAAGCCGAGGGCGAGGGCCTTGTCGAGCAGCGCCGCGAACTTGATCTTCTCGTTGCAGCGCAGGCACGGGTTGGGTGTGCGCCCGGCCTCGTACTCCGCGACGAAGTCCTCCACGACGTCCTCGCGGAAGCGTTCCGCCAGGTCCCAGACATAGAACGGGATACCGATGACATCGGCCGCGCGGCGGGCGTCGCGGGAGTCCTCGATGGTGCAACAGCCGCGCGCCCCGGTCCGGAAGGACTGGGGATTCGCGGACAGGGCGAGGTGGACACCGGTCACGTCGTGGCCCGCCTCGGCGGCGCGGGCCGCGGCGACGGCGGAGTCCACGCCGCCCGACATCGCGGCGAGGACACGCAGGGGGCGCTGGGAAGTCTGAGTCATAGCCCCTCCAGGGTACGGGTCGCCGGGAACCGAACGCTCGCGGATATACGTTCACGATCACATGGGGAACAACGGGAGCACCGGGGCGTCGGGCAAGCCCTCAGGCACGTCGTCGCGCCGGCCCTCGCGGAAGAAGCCCGCGGGCGGCGTCAGCCGGCGTGCGCTGCTGATCGGCGGGGGCGCGGTGTTGGCGGCCGGCACGGCAGTCGTGCTCGCGCGCGACGAGGTGAAGCGGGCGTGGTGGCAGGTGCCGGGGGTGGAGAAGCCCCGCAAGGCGGGTGAGCTGGACTACGCGGGCGCCACCTGGGTCGCCGCGTCCGAGGCGAACTGGCGGCGTGCGGACCGGCCGGACGACTTCCGGATCGACCGCGTGATCATCCATGTCACCCAGGGCAGCTTCGACAGCGCGGTCCGGGTGTTCCAGAACCCCGCCCACCGGGCCGCGACGCATTACATCGTGGGCCAGGACGGGCGGGTGGTGCAGATGATCCGCGAGCTGGACGTGGCGTACCAGGCGGGCAACCGCTCGTACAACGAGCGCGCCGTCGGCATCGAGCACGAGGGGTTCGTGGACCGGCCGAAGGACCTCACCCGGGCGATGTACGAGTCGTCGGCGCGGCTCACGGCCTCGATCTGCGCGCGGCACGGCATACCCGTCGACCGGCAGCACATCATCGGGCATGTGGAGGTGCCGGGCACCGACCACACCGACCCGGGTCCGCACTGGGACTGGGAGCGGTATCTGAAGCTGGTGCGGCGGGCGGCGACGGCACCGCCCTCCCCGGCACCCGCGCCCACGGCTTCCGCCTCGGCGAAGGCGGAGTAGGGCCCCCTCAGCTGAGTCCGGCCGTCCGCGCCCGCTCCACCACCGGGCCGATCGCCTGGGCCAGCGCCTTCACGTCCTCCTCGGTCGAGGTGTGGCCGAGCGAGAAGCGCAGGGTGCCCCGGGCCAGGTCCGGATCGGTGCCGGTGGCCAGGAGTACGTGGCTGGGCTGGGCGATCCCCGCGGTGCAGGCGGAGCCGGTGGAGCACTCGATGCCCTGGGCGTCCAGCAGCAGCAGGAGGGAGTCGCCCTCGCAGCCGGGGAAGCTGAAGTGCGCGTTGGCCGGGAGCCGCCCGGCCGGGTCCGGGTCACCGCCGAGGACGGCGTCCGGGACGGCGTGGCGCACGGCGGCCACCAGGTCGTCGCGGAGGGAGCCGACGCGCCGGGCGAAGTGCTCGCGCCCCTCGGCGGCCAGCCGCCCCGCCACCGCGAAGGAGGCGACGGCGGGCACGTCCAGGGTGCCGGAGCGCACGTGCCGCTCCTGGCCGCCGCCGTGCAGGACGGGTACGGGGGTGTGGTCGCGGCCCAGCAGCAGCGCGCCGATGCCGAACGGGCCACCGATCTTGTGGGCGCTGACCGTCATCGCGGCCAGCCCCGAGCGGGCGAAGTCGACCTCCAGCTGGCCGAAGGCCTGGACCGCGTCGGCGTGCATCGGAATGCCGAACTCGGCGGCGACCGCGGTCAGTTCCCGTACCGGCATGATCGTGCCGATCTCGTTGTTGGCCCACATCACGGTGATCATGGCGATGTCGTCGGGGTCGCGGAGGATCGCCTCACGCAGGTCTTCGGGGTGGACCCGGCCGTAGCGGTCGACGGGGAGGTGGTCGACGGTCGCGCCCTCGTGCTCGGCGAGCCAGTCGACGGCGTCCAGGACGGCGTGGTGCTCGACGGGGGCGGCGAGGACCCGGGTGCGGCGGGGGTCGGCGTCGCGGCGGGACCAGTAGAGGCCCTTCACGGCGAGGTTGTCGGCCTCCGTGCCGCCGGAGGTGTAGACCACCTCGCTGGGACGTGCGCCGAGGGCGTCGGCGAGGGTTTCTCTGGACTCCTCGACGGTGCGGCGGGCCCGGCGCCCGGCCGCGTGCAGGGAGGACGCGTTGCCGGTGACGGAGAGCTGGGCGGTCATCGCCTCGATCGCTTCGGGAAGCATCGGCGTGGTCGCGGCGTGGTCGAGGTAGGCCATGGTGGGGCCGATTCTACGAGCCCGGGGCGGGGCGCATGGCGGGCGCGTCCCGGTGCGGTGACCGCGCACGCTCGCACGGGGATGCGCGGAACCCCAGCAGGGCCCGGTCCGAAGCCCAGTCCGGAGCCCGATCCGGAACGGGGAGAGCGGCTCGGGCGGCCCGCGTCAGCCGCCGAAGTTCCAGGCGACCGTGCCGTTGGCGGTGACCAGGACGGCCAGCACGACGAGGTCGGCGACTCCGAGCGCGAGGCCGAGGTAGGCGCGGCCGGGACGGCGGGTGCGGCGGGTCAGGGACAGCAGCGCCATCACGATCGCGGTGGGGCCGAGGAGCAGGTTGAACGCCAGCAGGCCGACGAGGCCGAGGACGAAGGAGGCGACGGCCAGCCCGTCCGCCTCCCGGCCGGCGGCCCGGCGGGGAGCGGGGGCGGCCTCCTCGCGCGGGCGCGGCTGTTTTGGCGCGACGCCCTGGCCGGTGCCGTGGTCCGTACGGCGGGCGCGGTCGATGAGGGTGAGGGTCATGGTGCGAGCTCCTTCGGATCGGTCCGGGTGCGGCAGGCTCGGCGGGTGCTGAAGCGGGTGCGGCGGGCGCGGGTCAGCGGGTGCGGCGTGCGCGGCGCTCACGCGCGGCGAAGACCAGCAGCCAGCAGCCGATCACGGCCGCGGCGACCAGGGAGACCGGGAGCGGGAGCTGGGCGACCGCCCCGAGGGCGATTCCGAGCAGAAGCAGCGCGGCGACGAGGACGAGCACGGCGGAACCTCTCTGTGCGAAGTCTGTGCGCGGACGAAAGCCGTTCAGAGTACGACTGTTCACTGACTTGCCAGCCTAAACCTCCGACCCCTTCCTCGACTCGGAGAACGGTTGTTTACTGAATGGCATGAGTCACACCGCCGGAGTCCGCCAGACCCAGAAGCTGAAGACCCGCCAGGCCCTGCTCGACGCCGCGCTCCTGCTGCTGGAGCACCAGAGCCTCAGCAGCCTGGGACTGCGCGAGGTCACCCGGGCCGCCGGGGTCACCCCCACCGCCTTCTACCGGCACTTCGCCGACACCGCCGCGCTCGGCGTGGCCCTGGTGGAGGAGACGCTGGGCAGCCTGCACGGGCTGATCGGCGCGGTGCTCACGGAGACGGGTGACAGCGAGGAGCGGCTGGACCGCAGCGTGGAGGTGATAGCGCGGCACGTCGGCGCGCAGCCCGCCCACTTCCGGTTCATCGCCCGGGAGCAGCACGGCGGGGTGGGCCCGGTGCGCGAGGCCATCGCGGCCCAGCTGTTCCGGTTCGCGGAGGAGGTGGCGTACGCGCTCGGGCAGGAGCCGGGGTCGGCCGGGTGGAGCGAGGAGGACCTGCTGATGCTGGGCGGGTTCTATGTGGACCACATGGTGATGACCGCGTCGGCGCTGCTGGACGCCGGTCCCGAGCACGAACGGGCCGTGGTCCGGCAGGCCCGGCGGCGGCTGCGGCTGGTCTCCGTCGGCCGCGCCCACTGGCTCGACGAGGCGCCCGCCCGGGACTGAGCCCGGGCGGGCGGCGACGTACGCCTACGCCCTACTCGGCGCGGGGGGCCTTCGCCAGCTGGCGGGACTGGGCGACGAGGCGGCCGGCGCCGTCCCAGACCTCGGCGTCCTCCTCCAGGAAGCCGCCCGCGAGGTTGCGGGTGGTGATGGAGACGCGGAGCGGGCCGGGGGCGGGGCGGCAGCGGATGTGGGTGGTCAGCTCGACGGTGGGGGTCCAGCCGGTGAGGCCCAGCTCGAACGAGGTCGGCGGCAGGGCGTCCACGGTGAGCAGCAGGGAGAGCGGGTCGGGGTCGCGGCCGTCGGCGAGGCCGAACCAGCCGCGCATCTCGCCCTTGCCGGACGGGGCGCCGACCGCCCAGCCGACCGTCGCCGGGTCGAGCTTGATGTCCAGGCGGTCGGTGATGGCGGAGCTGCCGGGGATCTTGGGCGCGCCGTCGCTCGGGCCGAGGCAGTGGTCCCGGTCGGGCATGGCGGGCGCCACGGCGGTGGTGCGTACGTCGTCGGGGAGGGCGTCCAGGTCGCCGTAGGTGGCGAGGACCCGGATGCGCTCGATCTCGCTGCCGTCCTCGGCGTACTGGAAGAGGGACGCCTGGCCGGTGGAGAGGGTGCGGCCGGAGCGGACGGTCTGGGTCCGGATCACGGCGGGGCCGGGCACGGAGGCGGTGAGGTAGTGCGCGGAGACCGAGAAGGGGTCGGAGTGCGGCAGGGCCTCGCCGAGCGCGCGGCCGATGAGCGCCAGCAGGTAGCCGCCGTTGACGGCGTGGATGATGGTCCAGCCCGCGGAGAGCTCCGCGTCGTAGACGCCCTCCTCGCGCAACGTGACCGCGGTGTCCCGGTCGAACTCGCTGTCGCCGATGGTTGCCGGGGCGGTCTGTGCCGCCGCCTCTGTCGCTGCCTGTGCCATGGCATGCACGGTACACGGATGGCGTTACTGAGCGGTAGCTTTTCGGCGCTCCGTTCCCGGTCCTAGGCCTCTTCCGCCCGCGCCGACGAACGGTTGTACGCGCGCGGCGCCCGCCAGTGGAAGCGCAGGGCCAGCAGCCGCAGGACAAAGGCGGCGATGACCGCCATGCCGCTGGTGAGAGCGTTGAGGGTGTCGAAGCGGATGCACAGGACGACCATGGTCGCGCCGACGATCGCGGGCACCGCGTACAGGTCGCGGTCCCAGCGCAGCAGCGAGGGCACCTCGTTGGCCAGCACGTCCCGGAGCACACCGCCGCCGACCGCGGTGGCCAGCCCGAGCGCCGCCGATGACGTGAGCCCGAGGCCGTACTCGTACGCCTTGACCGTGCCGGTCACGCAGAACAGGCCGAGTCCCGCCGCGTCGAAGACGTTGACCCCGGCCTGGATGCGCTCCACGTGCGGGTGGAGGAAGAAGACCAGCCCGGCGGCGACGAGCGGGGTGGTGAAGTAGCCGAGGTCGGTGAAGGCGGCGGGCGGGATCGCGCCGATCATCACGTCACGGAACAGCCCCCCGCCCAGCGCTGTCACCTCGGCGAGGACCGCGATGCCGAAGACATCGAAGTTCTTGCGTACGGCGAGCAGGGCGCCCGAGATCGCGAAGACGAAGATCCCGACGAGATCGAGCGCATGCTGGACGGAGGGCGTGAACAGTTCGGTGAGCACCGGGCAATTGTGCCGGTCCTACTCCTGGGCTCCGTCCTTCGCCGGTACGGCGACGGGCGCGTCCCCCTGGCCCGGCACCTTCGCGGGCTCCTGCGGGACATCGCCCTCCGAGACCTCCACCGCCTCGGTCGCCACCGCCTCCGTGTCGATCACCGCCTCGATCCCGGTCGCCAGGGTCTGCTTCACCGTCCCGGCCTCGATCTCGGCCGTGAAGTGGCAGGCCACCTTGTGGCCGTCACCGGTGTCGAGCAGCGGCGGGCGTTCCGTGGCGCACTTGGTCTCCTGCACCCACGGGCAGCGGGTGTGGAAGCGGCAGCCGGCCGGCGGGTTGGCCGGGGAGGGCAGGTCGCCGTGGAGCAGGATGCGTGTCCGGCGGTCCTCGACCTCGGGGTCGGGCACCGGGACGGCCGACATCAGCGCCTTGGTGTACGGGTGCCGGGGCCCCGCGTACAGCGCGTCGCTCGGCGCCTCCTCGACCAGACCGCCCAGGTACATCACCCCGATGACGTCCGAGATGTGCCGGACGACCGCGAGGTCGTGGGCGATGACCAGATAGGTCAGGCCCAGCGACTCCTGGAGCTCCTCCAGCAGGTTGATGACCTGGGCCTGGACCGAGACGTCGAGCGCCGAGACGGGTTCGTCGCAGATGATCACGTCGGGTTCCAGGACCAGCGCGCGGGCGATGCCGATGCGCTGGCGCTGGCCGCCGGAGAACTCGTGCGGGTAGCGGGACATCGCGTTGGCGGGCAGGCCGACCTTGGCGAGGATCCCCTTGATCTTCTCCCGGCGCTCGGCCTGGTCCTTGCCGATGTCGTGGGCGGCCATGCCCTCGGCCAGGATCGACTCGATGTTCTGCCGGGGGTTGAGACTGCCCAGCGGGTCCTGGAAGACCATCTGGAGGCGGCGGCGGAAGGCCCGCATCTCCTCCGATGGCAACTGGGCGAGGTCGGTGCCGTCGAAGACGACCGCGCCCTCGGTGATGTCGTTCAGCCGCAGCACCGCGCGGCCGAGCGTCGTCTTGCCGCACCCCGACTCGCCGACCAGACCGTAGGTCTGACCGGCCTCCACGCTGAGCGAGACGCCGTCGACGGCGTAGACATGGCCCACCGTACGGTCGAAGAAGAGGCCCTTCTTGACCGGGAAGTGGACTTTGACGCCGTCCAGTTCGAGCAGACTCATGCCGGGACCTCCGCCTCGGGCAGGACCGGGTTGACGCAGCGCACCTGGTGTCCGGCGGCGCGTGGTTCGGTCAGTTCGGGGGTGCCGGTGAGGCACTCCATCGTGTAGTGGTCGCAACGGGGTGCGAAGGCGCAGCCGTCGGCCCAGGCGATCTTGTCGTTGATGGAGCCGCGGATCGGGTTGAGCGGCTCGCCGCGCGGGGCGTCCAGGCGCGGGATGGAGCCGAGCAGCCCGTGCGCGTACGGGTGGGTGGGGTGGGCGAACAGCTCGCGGCGGCCCGCCGATTCCACCGCCCGGCCCGCGTAGAGCACGTTGACCTCGTCACAGAGGCCGGCCACCACACCGAGGTCGTGGGTGATCATCAGCAGGGCGGTGCCCTCCTGGTCGACCAGCTCCTTGAGCAGCTCCAGGATCTGCGCCTGGATGGTCACGTCCAGCGCGGTGGTCGGCTCGTCCGCGATCAGCAGCCGGGGCGCGCAGGCCACCGCCATGGCGATCAGCGCGCGCTGGCGCATACCGCCGGAGAGCTGGTGCGGGTACTCCTTGAGCCGCCGGTCCGGGTCGGGGATGCCGACCCGGTCGAGCAGCGACGCCGCTTCCTTGCGGGCCTTCTCGCCCTTGAGGCCGCGGTGGCGCTGGAGGATCTCGGTGACCTGGACGCCGATGGGCACGACCGGGTTCAGCGAGGACAGCGGGTCCTGGAAGATCATCGCCAGCTGGCTGCCGCGCAGGTCGCGGAGCTTGCGCTCGCCGATGCCCAGCAGGTTCCGGCCGTCGAACTCGGCCCGTCCGCCGATCCGTACGCCCTTGCGGGGCAGCAGCCCCATCAGGGCGAGCGAGGTGACGGACTTGCCGCACCCCGACTCGCCCACCAGGCCGACGACCTGGCCCTGGTCGACGTCGAAGGAGACGCCGTCCACGGCGGTGGCGTCCTTGCGGCCGCGCGCGGTGAAGGTGACGCTGAGTTCTTCAACTGAGAGCAGTGGCATGGGACTTCAGCCTCGCAGCTTCGGGTCGAGGGCTTCGCGCATGGCCTCGCCGAGCAGGGTGAAGCCCAGGGCGGTGATGATGATCCCGATGGCCGGGTAGGCGGCCATCATCGGCTCGTTGTCGAAGAAGCGCTGCGCCTGGGAGAGCATCACGCCCCACTCGGGAATGGCCGGGTCGGGGTTGCCGAGCCCCAGGTAGGACAGGGCCGCCGCCTCGATGATCGCGGTGGCGAGGCTCAGCGTCGCCTGGACGATCACCGGGCTCAGCGAGTTCGGCAGGATCTGGGTCAGCACGATCCGCTTGCGCCGGATGCCGACCGCCTTCGCGGCGAGCACGTAGTCCGCGCCGCCCTGGACCAGCATCGAACCCCGCAGCAGACGGGCGAAGATGGGGATCTGGACGACACCGACGGCGATCATCACGGTGGTCAGCGACTGTCCGAGCACCGCGGCGATGGAGACCGCCAGCAGCAGGGACGGCAGCGACAGCATGATGTCGGTGAAGCGCATGATCACGGTGTCGACGCGCTGCCCGGCCTTGCCGCCGAGGGTGGCGGCGGCGCCGGACAGGATGCCGACCGCCGCGCCGATGACCAGGCCGATGAGCATGGAGACCACGCCGACGAGGAGCGTCTGCCGGGCCCCGACGAGCCAGCGGGAGAACATGTCGCGGCCCAGGTGGTCCAGGCCGAACCAGTTCTCGCCGCGCATGCCGACGAACTTGCCCTGGTTGGGGAAGACCTCGCTGCGCCAGTTCTGCGCGGTGGGGCCGTGGGGTGCCAGCATCGGGCCGATGACGGCGACGAGGACGAACGCGGCGATGATCGCCGCGCCGATGATCGCCATCTTGCTGGAGCGCATCCGGCGGAACGCCTCGCGCCAGAGGCTGGTGCCGGCGACGGAATCGGCGCTCTGGGTCAGCTCGGCGAGACGGTCGATCTTGTCTGCTCTGTTGGTCAGGATCGTCACGTCAGTGCACCCGCACTCTCGGGTCGATGATGCTGTACGCGAGGTCGACCAGGAGGTTGATGAGCACGTACACCACCGCGATGAAGAGAATGAACCCGACGAGGACCGGGTAGTCACGGCCGTCGATCGCGGTACGGATGAAGGAGCCGATGCCGCCGAAGTCGAAGACGGACTCGGTGAGCACCGCTCCGGAGAGCAGGCTGCCGGTCAGCAGGCCGACGGCGGTGATCACCGGCAGCAGCGCGTTGCGCAGCACATGGCGGCCGCGCACGACACGCTTGTCCAGGCCCTTGGACTCGGCGGTACGGATGTAGTCCTCGCCGAGCACCTCCAGGACGCTGGCGCGGGTCATCCGGACGATGACGGCGAGCGGGATCGAGGCCAGCGCGAGCGCGGGCAGGACCAGGTGCATGATCGCGTCCCAGCTCGCGTCGAACTCGCCGGTCAGCAACCCGTCCAGGACCGAGAACCCGGTGATGTCGGTGGCGTTGAGGCCGGTGGTGAGCCGTCCCTGGCTCGGGAACCAGCCCAGCTGGACGGAGAAGATCCCGCGCAGCAGCATGGCCAGGAAGAAGACCGGGACGCAGATGCCGAGCAGCGATCCGGAGACGGACGCGACGTCCAGCCAGCCGCCGCGGTGCTTGGCCGCGAGGTAGCCCATCGGGATGCCCACGACCACGGCGATCAGGATGGCGGCGACGCTGAGTTCCACGGTCGCCGGGAAGCGCAGAGCGAATTCGTCCCACACCGGCTGGCCGGTCTGGGTGGAGGTTCCGAGGTCGAGCTCGAAGATGCGCTTGAGGAAGCGCCAGTACTGGACGTGCACCGGCTCGTCGAGCCCGAGTGCACGGTTGATTCTCGCCACTTCGGCTTCGGTGGCCCGCTCGCCCAGGATCGCTGAGGCGGGTCCGCCGGGCAGGCGGTTCAGCCAGAGGAACAGCAGGACCGACAGGCCGAGCAGGGTGGGAATGAGCTGGAGAAGTCTTCTGACGACGAGTCGCAGCACCCCGCATGCCCCTTTCTCACGTGCGTCGATGCGGGTCCGCCCGGCCACCTGGTTGCTGTGGCCGGGCGGACCCGCTGGTGTGCGATTACTTGAAGGAGACCTCGGCGAAGTTCTCCTGCGTCAGCGGAGAGACCTTCGGCGGGTTGACGTTCTTGGCGAACGCGATGGCCGGCGGGGACGACGAGATCGGCACGCCCGGGACGTACTCCATGATCGCCTCGTTGGCCTTCTTGTACGCCTCGACCCGTCCGGCCGGGTCGGTGATCTTGGAAGCCGCGGTCACGGCGTCGAAGACCTTCTGCTCCTTGAAGCCCCACTGCTTCTCGGCCTTGGCGAACCAGGTGCCGATGAAGTTGTAGCCGTCGTTGAAGTCACCGGTCCAGCCGAACAGGTGCAGGGCGCAGGAGCCGGCCTCGACGCCGTCCACGTAGTCCGGGGCCCACTTCATGGCCTTCGGCTTGACGGTGATGCCGGCCTTCTCCAGGTCGGCCTTCATCAGCTCGAACATGTCCTGCGGGGCAGGCATGTACGGGCGGGTGACCTCGGTCGGGTAGCAGAAGTCGATGGAGAGCTTCTCCTCGCCGGCCTGCTTGAGGAGGTTCTTCGCCTTGGCGGTGTCGAACGGGTACGTCTTCACCTTGTCGGAGAAGCCGGCGACCGTGTCGGGCATGAACTGGGTCGCGGCCTTGCCGCCCTCGGGCAGCTGGGTGTTGACCAGGTTCTCGCGGTCGATGGCGTGCGTGATCGCCTGACGGACCTCGGGCTTCTTCAGCGCCGGGTTCGCGCCCTGGCTCATGCCGACGTAGAAGATGTTGAAGACGTCACGGGTCGGGACCTCGAAGCCCTGCTTCTCCAGCGTCGTCACATCGGCGGGGGCGACCAGGTCGTAGCCGTCGATGTCACCCGCCTGGAGCGCCTGGCGGCGGGTCTCCTCGGTGGAGATGGTGCGGAAGACCAGGTTCTTCACCTTGGCCTTGTCGCCCCAGTAGTCGTCGAAGCGCTCCAGGGAGACTTCCTTGTTCCCCTTGTTCCACTTCACGATCTTGTACGGGCCGGTGCCGGCGACCGTGCCGGCCTCCTGGCTGTACTTGGGGTACGTGATCGCGTCGCCCTTGGCGGACGCGTCCTGCTTCTCGTACTCCTTGATCGCCTTCGGCGAGTGGATCGCGAGCGCCTGGAGGGAGAATCCGCCCGGCAGGTTCGCCGAGGGCTCGTTCACCTCGATGACGGCCGTGTTCTCGTCCTTGGCGGTGCAGGACTTGTAGTTCGCCTTGGGCGCCTCGGCGTCCTCGTTCTTGGCGAACCCGCCCATGATGGTCTGCCAGTAGTAGGAGACCGCGCTGGACTGGTACGTGCCCTTCCAGTTGAACCAGTGGTCGTAGTTCGCGCAGACCGCGGCGGCGTTGAACGCCTCGCCGTCGTGGAACTTCACGCCCTGGCGCAGGTTGAACGTCCAGACCTTGCCGGCCGGGTCGCTCGCCCACTTCTCGGCCAGGCCCCCGACCAGCTTGCTGCCGCCGGGCTCGTGCTCCAGCAGCGCCTCGAACGCCTGGCGCGTGACGCGGAACGTCTCGCCGTCGCTCGCGAGGGCCGGGTCGAGGGAGCCGGGGTCACCGGAGCCGGCGAAGACGAAGGTGTCCTTGTCGCCCCCCTTGGAGCCGCCCTCGTCCCGCTCACTGGAACAGCCCGTGGCGATCAGACCGACAGCGACCGCTGTCGTGATCGCCCGGACAGCCCGGGACTTGAATATGCGCATGGGTCCACCCCTGGTTCGCCATGTGGTGAGGTTTGATGGCCGCACACTACAGACGGGGTGCACCGCAAGAGAACAGTCCGGATAGCGGTGAGACCTAGTCGAGACCCGGACAGTTAACAAACCGTCCAGTTCCGGGACATCCCTCCGCGCCCGGTTAACAAGCCGGACATCTGGGGGTGTTCGGCGAGGCAGGGGCACCCCGGGGCTCAGCGGCGGCTGTACGTCACGCGGGCCGGCGGTGCCGGTCTCACGGGTCAGCGGTGCTGCTGGGTCGGGTATCCGTAGCCGGGGGCGGCGGTGGGCGGCGGCCCCGCGGGGGCGTGCGCCTCGCGGTCGTAGAACGGGCGGGCGTTGGCGCGCAGCCACATCGCCACCGGGTCGTACTCGTCGGACATGGCGACGGTGGAGACGGGCAGCCCGTCGGGGACCGCGCCGATCGACTGCCGCATCATCGCGCGCACCGCGTCGACGGCGGCCCGGCCTGTGTCGTAGAGGTCGAGCCCGATCGCGAGGTACGGGACGCCGACCGCGGGGTGCACCCAGGCGCGGCGCAGCGAGCGGACGGCCGGGGTGCGGTGGGCGTTCTGGGTGAGCTGGGCGTAGAACCGCGGGAGTTCGACGGCGGGCTCGGTCAGCCGGAGCGGGCCCGCGGGCAGCCGGTCCAGGCCGGTGGCGATCCGGCGCAGGTCGAGCCAGGGGATGCCGACGCCGCCGCCGGGGGCGTGCGGGTTGAGCCAGATGCCCCAGCGGTCGGGGAAGAGGGTGCGGGCGATGTCCCGGCCGGAGACCAGCTCGTGGGCCCGGCTCCAGCCGCTGGCGGAGAGCTCTTGGGCGGAGGTTACGCACGGGGCGTACCCCAGGCCGTCGATCTCCATGGAGCCGTACTGGGCGTCCGGTGAGCCGGCCGTGCCGTGCCACAGCAGCATCCAGACCCGGCCGTCGGCGAGGGCCGCGAGCAGCGCCTCGTAGGCGTCGTAACGCCCGGGGGTCACCTGGCGCAGCATGTGCTCGACCTCTCCCCCAGCTCTCGGCTCCGCTCGAGCAGGGGAGGCCCCACTGTCCGCCGCAGTGCCTGACGCACTCACCCTGGGTCCCGCCCCTCTTCGATCCGTCCGACGCACGCCGACGCTCCCGGGCACACGGGAGGCCTCGCCATCAAACCAGCTTATGCGCCACTTCTGACACCGGCTTGACGCCGCGATCCGGCGGCGCCGCTGCGCGGGCGCTCTCCGACGAGGTCAGCGCCCCGATGTCGACGGATCAGTGACCCTCACGCCGGTAGAACGGCCGTACTCTCTCCCGCATCCAGTCGCCGACCAGGTCCTGGGCCACGTCCAGCAGGACCAGGTTCACCGGCCAGGGCACCTCGATCCGGCCGAGCGCCCGTCCCAGGGCGTCCATCGGGGCGCTCTGGCCCGCGCCGTCCCAGGTGGCGAACTCGACGCCGACGAACAGGACGGGGTCGCCGCCCTCGATGCTGGCGAGCGCCCGGCGGGCGGTGCTCACCACACCGGTGGCGTCGAACTCGGCGGAGACGGCGGAGAGGAAGTCGACCGGGTCGTGCTGCCAGTCCGGCTCGTACAGCTTGACCCGGCCGCCGGTGGCGGGGCCGTCCAGGGCGGTGCGCCCGGCCCGGCAGAGCTCGGCGACGGCCGGGGGCGGCAGCGGTACGCCGACCGCGCCGCCCGGGTTCACCGCGAGGCCGACCTGCGGGGGCAGGCCCCGGGCGAAGTCGCGGGCGGGCGCCACGGCGAAGGACATGTGGCTGCCGACGCAGCTCAGGAACTGGCCCTCGGAGCTGAAGACGGGGACGTACGCGGCGCCGTCGATGTCCATGATCGGCAGGTCGAGGTCGGCGCTGGCGGGCGAGCCGCCGCTCGGCAGTGGCACCCACACCGAGCTGCGGCCGAGCACCTCCACGA
This sequence comes from Streptomyces sp. NPDC088706, assembly GCF_044752765.1. Taxonomy (NCBI): domain Bacteria; kingdom Bacillati; phylum Actinomycetota; class Actinomycetes; order Kitasatosporales; family Streptomycetaceae; genus Streptomyces; species Streptomyces sp. NPDC088706. The sequence continues at coordinate 762,252 of NZ_JBIVLW010000002.1, read as the reverse complement.
GGCGGGCGCCCGCGTCGGCGACGCCCAGGGAGGCGGTCAGCACCTCTTCGAGCTCGTTGGCGGGCCACCCGTGCTGCGGATGGGCCTGGACCTGGGCCGGAACGTCCACTGCCGCTGTGCCTCTCTCAGCCGTCGTTACTCCGGCCAGAACCCTAACCGGAGCAGCCGTCCGGGCAGCCGTCCGTGAAGGAGATCCGGCTCAGCGCGCTCGCGGCCTCGCGGTCCAGCAGCACCGCCGAGGCGCAGCCCGGCGGCAGCGCGCCCTGTTCGGTGTCCCGGATCAGCCGGGCCACCGCGTTCCGGTGCCGGGCGAAGGCGTACCCGGAGACGCCCCGGCCGCGCTCGCGCTGCCCCTGGCGGGCCGTCTCGGGGTCGACGTCGAGCAGGAGCAGGTGCAGGGTGCGGCCCCGCCGCGCGGCGTACCGGGCGAGCCAGCGGCGTACCCAGGTCTGCGTACCGCAGTCGTGCACGACGACGGACGCGCCGGAGCGCAGGACGGCCCGGAGCCCCAGGTAGTGGGCGGCGCGGACCAGGGGGCGGTAGAGGGCGTAGGGGACGAAACGGGGCAGGGTGGCGGCCCAGCGGTCGCGGGTGTCCTGGGAGTCGACGGCGTGGCCGCGCACGGCCTGCCGGATCAGGGTGGACTTGCCGCCGCCGGGCAGCCCGGAGACGACCGCGATGTCACCCGTGGGGAAGTCCAGGCCGTACGGGACGGACCCGGTGCGCCCGCGCAGATCGCGTACCACCGGTGGACGGGGGTCCGGCAGCTCCCGTACGGGCAGCGCGGGCTGTGCGGGCATCGCGCCGGGCGCGAACCCCGCGGTCGGTACCGACCGCTGTGCCGTCATCGCGCATCCCCCTGCTGTCGGGCCGCCCACGCCTGCCCCTGAAGTGTAAAGAAATGGCAAGGCGACACAACCGCCCTCGCCGTCTCCACAAGCGTTGCCGACCGGCCTCCCCACTCTGCCGCAAGCCGTGCGATGATGACCCCGCCAACTGCATACCGGCCGTTCGAATCCGCGCGGGAGAGTTCCGGCCACAGTGTGAGCCGGGCGCCGAAGGAGCAAGATCCTCCCTTGAATCTCTCAGGCCCCGTACCGCGTGGATGAGGCAGATCTGAAAAGCGAGCCGCCCCGCGGCTCCACCCAAGGTGCAAGCCGAGCCCTGTGACCAGGGGCGCCCCTCTCCAGGGGCATACCCCGCCAGGGGCTATCGGCGAACCTCTCAGGTTCCGATGACAGATGGGGAGGATTTCCGTCCTGACGTCGTCATGCCCTGGAGCCGTATCCATGAGCACTGCCCCCCGTCTCACCGCCCTCGACGCGACGCACCGCTCGCTCGGCGCCACCATGACCGACTTCGCGGGCTGGGACATGCCCCTGCGGTACGGCAGTGAGCGCGACGAGCACAACGCCGTACGCACCCGGGCCGGTCTCTTCGACCTGTCGCACATGGGCGAGATCACCGTCACCGGCCCCGAGGCCGCGGCCTTCCTGAGCTACGCGCTGGTCGGCAACATCGCCACCGTCGGCAACGGCCGGGCCCGCTACACGATGATCGTCCAGGAGGACGGCGGGATCGTGGACGACCTGATCGTCTACCGCCTGGGCGAGACGGAATACATGGTGGTCGCCAACGCGGGCAACGCCCAGATCGTGCTGGACTCGCTGACCGAGCGGGCCGGGGGCTTCGACGCCGAGGTGCGCGACGACCGGGACGCGTACGCGCTGCTCGCGGTCCAGGGCCCGGAGTCCCCCGCCATCATGAAGGCCGTCACCGACGCCGACCTGGACGGGCTGAAGTACTACGCGGGCCTGCCGGGCACGGTCGCCGGGGTGCCGGCGCTCATCGCCCGCACCGGCTACACCGGCGAGGACGGCTTCGAGCTGTTCGTCGCCCCCGAGCACGCCGAGCAGCTGTGGCGGGCGCTGAGCGAGGCCGGCGAGGCGCACGGGCTGATCCCCTGCGGCCTGTCCTGCCGGGACACGCTGCGCCTGGAGGCGGGCATGCCGCTGTACGGGCACGAGCTGACGACCGCGCTGACCCCGTTCGACGCGGGCCTGGGCCGGGTCGTGAAGTTCGAGAAGGGGGGCGACTTCGTGGGGCGCGAGGCCCTCATCGCCGCCGCCGAGCGGGCCGAGACCGCCCCGCCGCGCAAGCTGGTCGGCCTGATCGCCGAGGGCCGCCGGGTCCCGCGCGCCGGTTTCCCCGTTGTCGCCGTCGGCGGGCCCGCCGACAAGGTGATCGGTGAGGTCACCTCCGGCGCCCCCTCCCCCACCCTGGGCAAGCCGATCGCCATGGCGTACGTGGACGCGGCCTTCGCCGCGCCGGGCACCGAGGGTGTGGGCGTGGACATCCGGGGCACGCACGAGCCGTACGAGGTCGTCGCGCTGCCGTTCTACAAGCGCCAGAAGTGATATCCCGGAAGAAGCCGGGCCTTCTCACCGCACGCAGACGCCACGGAAGTGACGTACCTCCGTCTCACACCGTAAGACCACCGTTCATCAGCACTCCCCCGCGTACAGGAGAATTCAGGTCATGAGCAACCCCCAGCAGCTGCGGTACAGCAAGGAGCACGAGTGGCTGTCGGCCGTCGAGGACGGCGTGGCCACCATCGGCATCACGGAGTACGCGGCCAACGCGCTCGGTGACGTCGTCTACGCCCAGCTTCCGGAGGTCGGTGACACGGTGACCGCGGGCGAGACCTGCGGCGAGCTGGAGTCGACCAAGTCCGTCAGCGATCTGTACTCGCCGGTGACCGGTGAGGTGACGGCGGCCAACCAGGACGTCGTGGACGACCCCTCGCTGGTGAACTCCGCTCCCTTCGAGGGCGGCTGGCTGTTCCAGGTGCGCGTCACGGAGGAGCCGGCCGACCTGCTCTCCGCCGACGAGTACACCGCGTTCTCCGGCAACTGAGACCTTAAGGGACCCCCTGATGTCGCTTCTGAACTCCTCCCTCCACGAGCTGGACCCGGACGTCGCCGCCGCCGTCGACGCCGAGCTCCACCGTCAGCAGTCCACCCTCGAAATGATCGCCTCGGAGAACTTCGCTCCGGTCGCGGTCATGGAGGCGCAGGGCTCCGTCCTCACCAACAAGTACGCCGAGGGCTACCCCGGCCGCCGCTACTACGGCGGCTGTGAGCACGTCGACGTGGTCGAGCAGATCGCGATCGACCGGATCAAGGACCTGTTCGGTGCCGAGGCCGCGAACGTCCAGCCGCACTCCGGTGCGCAGGCCAACGCCGCCGCGATGTTCGCGCTGCTGAAGCCGGGCGACACGATCATGGGCCTGAACCTGGCCCACGGTGGTCACCTGACCCACGGCATGAAGATCAACTTCTCCGGCAAGCTCTACAACGTGGTCCCGTACCACGTCGACGAGAGCGGCCTGGTGGACATGGAGGAGGTCGAGCGCCTCGCCAAGGAGTCCCAGCCGAAGCTGATCGTGGCCGGCTGGTCCGCCTACCCGCGCCAGCTGGACTTCGTCGCCTTCCGCCGCATCGCGGACGAGGTCGGCGCGTACCTGATGGTCGACATGGCGCACTTCGCGGGCCTGGTCGCGGCCGGACTGCACCCCAACCCGGTGCCGCACGCCCATGTCGTCACCACCACCACGCACAAGACCCTCGGCGGTCCGCGCGGCGGCGTGATCCTCTCCACCCAGGAGCTCGCCAAGAAGATCAACTCGGCGGTCTTCCCGGGTCAGCAGGGCGGCCCGCTGGAGCACGTGATCGCGGCCAAGGCGGTCTCGTTCAAGATCGCGGCGGGCGAGGAGTTCAAGGAGCGCCAGCAGCGCACCCTGGACGGTGCCCGCATCCTCGCCGAGCGCCTGGTGCAGCCGGACGTCACCGAGGTGGGCGTCTCCGTCCTCTCCGGCGGCACCGACGTGCACCTGGTCCTGGTCGACCTGCGCAACTCCGAGCTGGACGGCCAGCAGGCCGAGGACCGGCTCCACGAGCTGGGCATCACGGTCAACCGGAACGCCATCCCGAACGACCCGCGCCCCCCGATGGTCACCTCGGGCCTGCGGATCGGCACCCCGGCACTGGCCACCCGCGGCTTCGCCGCCGAGGACTTCACCGAGGTCGCGGAGATCATCGCCTCCGCCCTCAAGCCGTCCTACGACGCCGACGACCTCAAGGCCCGCGTCGCCGCGCTGGCCGAGAAGTTCCCGCTGTACCCCGGCCTGAAGTAGCACCTGGCCTGCGGTTCTGCGCACAACGGCGGGGCACCGCGCACACTGAGGAGAGTGAGCGCGGTGCCCCGTTCCTTGCCCCTCCCCCGCTGCTTTCGCCCCGCTTGTCCCAGCACCGCCCAGGCAGACAACGGCGTCTTCCAACCCCCAAGGAGTCCTCCCGTGGCCATCTCGGTCTTCGACCTCTTCTCGGTCGGCATCGGCCCGTCCAGCTCCCACACGGTGGGCCCGATGCGGGCCGCCCGGATGTTCGCGCGCCGCCTGAAGAACGAGGGGCTGCTCGCGCACACCGCCTCGATACGGGCCGAGCTGTACGGCTCCCTCGGCGCGACCGGCCACGGCCACGGCACCCCGAAGGCGGTCCTCCTCGGCCTGGAGGGCGAGTCGCCCCAGACCGTGGACGTGGAGTCCGCCGACGGCCGCGTCGAGGAGATCCGCTCCACCGGCCGGATCAACCTGCTCGGCATGCACGAGATCGCGTTCGCCTTCGACGACGACCTGGTCCTGCACCGCCGCAAGGCGCTCCCGTACCACGCCAACGGCATGACGGTCTTCGCGTACGACACCGAGGGCGCGCCGGTCCTGGAGAAGACGTACTACTCGGTCGGCGGCGGCTTCGTGGTGGACGAGGACGCGGTGGCGGGCGAGAACCCGATCGTCCCGGACGACACGGCCCTGCGGCACCCCTTCCGCTCGGGCGACGAGCTGCTGCGCCTGGCCCGGGAGACCGGCCTCTCCATCTCCCAGATGATGCTGGAGAACGAGCTGGCCTGGCGCACCGAGGCGGAGATCCGCTCCGGCCTGCTGGACATCTGGCGGGTCATGCAGGCCTGCGTCTCGCGCGGCATGTCCCGCGAGGGCATCCTCCCCGGCGGCCTCAAGGTCCGCCGCCGCGCCGCGAACTCGGCCCGCCAGCTGCGCGCCGAGGGCGACCCGCAGGCCCACGCGATGGAGTGGATCACCCTCTACGCGATGGCGGTCAACGAGGAGAACGCGGCGGGCGGCCGGGTGGTCACCGCCCCCACCAACGGCGCGGCCGGCATCATCCCGGCCGTCCTGCACTACTACATGAACTTCGCGGCCGGCGGCTGCACCGAGGCGGAGAAGGAGGACAGCGTCGTCCGCTTCCTCCTCGCCGCCGGCGCGATCGGCCTGCTCTTCAAGGAGAACGCCTCCATCTCCGGCGCCGAGGTCGGCTGCCAGGGCGAGGTCGGCTCGGCCTGCTCGATGGCGGCCGGGGCCCTGGCCGAGGTCCTGGGCGGCTCCCCCGAGCAGGTGGAGAACGCCGCCGAGATCGGCATGGAGCACAACCTGGGCCTGACCTGCGACCCGGTCGGAGGGCTCGTCCAGATCCCGTGCATCGAGCGCAACGGCATGGCGGCGGTGAAGGCGGTGACCGCCGCGAAGATGGCGCTGCGCGGGGACGGCAGCCACAAGGTCTCCCTGGACAAGGTCATCAAGACCATGAAGGAGACGGGCGCCGACATGAGCGTGAAGTACAAGGAGACCGCGCGCGGCGGGCTCGCGGTGAACATCATCGAGTGCTGAGTCCGTAGGCCCTGAGCAGCTCGTTCCTCGCTGTCGGCGCTACCGGGCCCTTCCTGCTCGGATGGAGGAACTCCCTGCTCGGCCGACGTCCTGACTTCTGACCGTCCACCGATGCGTGGTCCAGGCGCCGTTCGCCTCAACTAGGCTGACAGCGTGGCCACTTCGCGTGCGGTGGGTGACGACGCGGAGCGGTCGGGGCCGCGACGCGGCCACCGTGGCGGGAGTGCGACGAGGGGACGGGGCGGTCGGGGTATGCGGTGGGCTGGGGCGGAGACAGTACGTCCGGGGGAACGGGTCGGGCAGTTCACGGTGCTCGCGGAGCTGGCGAGCGGCGGTATGGGCCGGGTGTACCTGGCCCGGTCGCCGGCCGGACGCACGGTCGCGCTGAAGATGCTGCTCACGGACAGCGCGGGCGACCGCAGACGGTTCGTCCGCGAGGTCGAGTGCGCGCGCCGGGTGCGCGGGGTCTACACGGCGAGCGTCGTCGACGCCGACCCCGGTGCCCAGGTGCCGTGGATGGCCCAGGAGTACGTGCCCGCGCCCTCGTTGAAGGATCTGGTGGAGGACTGCGGCACGCTGGGGCCGGACGCCCTGCACTGGGTGGCCGCCGGCATGGCGGAGGCAGTCGCCTCCCTGCACGCGGCGGGCCTGGTGCACCGGGACGTCAAGCCCTCGAACGTGCTGCTGCCCGTCGAGGGGCCCCGACTGATCGACTTCGGTATCTCGCAGGCCCACGACCTGACCCGTACCCAGTCCGCGCTCGGCACGGTGGCCTACGCCTCGTCGGAGCAGGCCCGCGGTGAGCCGACGGCCGAGGCGTCGGACATGTTCTCCCTGGGAGCCACCCTGTTCTACCTCGCGGTGGGCCGGCCCCCCTACCGGAACATCGAACAGATCTCGGCGATGGAGCTGCTGGTACGCGCGGCCACCGGGGACGTCGACACCGCCGGCCTCCCGCCTGCTCTGGCCCCCTTGGTCCTGCCCTGCCTCGACCTCGACCCGGGCTCCCGCCCCACACCGGACGAGATCATCTCCCACTGCGCCGACCACCTCGGCGGCAGTGCGGCGGCGCGCGGCGGCGGAGGCGTACTGGACTCCCGCTGGACCGATGCCATCGAACGGCACCGCGCGGAGCGCACCGACGCCCTGCGCCACGCGATCCGCCGCGTCGAAGGTCCGGGGAACCCGCCGGCCGCACCCGGCCGCGCCGGACCGCACGAACCGACCCGGCCGATCGGCCCGCCGCCCGCCACCGCGCACTTCGCCGGCCCACCGGAGATCGCAGCGCCCCCCGGAATTCCGCGACGGCGGCGGCTTCTCGCCGCGCTCGCCGCAGCCGGCCTGCTGGCGACGGGAGTGCTGCTCTGGCAGCCGTGGGACGGGGTCGGCGGGGCGCGGGCGGCAGGCACCCCGGACGAGCCGGTGCGGTTCCTCGAAGTGGCGAGCGAGCGGCCCGGTGCCTGCCCCGACCCGGGTGAGGCCGGCACCCCCGACCCGGATGGGGCAGCCACCCCTGACCCCTTCACCACGCCGCTGCCCGCCGTGCCCGAGGGCCGGGGCTTCACCTCGGACGACCGCGACCTGTGCGTGGTCGTCGCCGACACGACCGGTCTGACGGTGAGCAGGTTCGAGGAGGTGACGGCCTTCAGGGACGAGCCGCAGGAGGGGTGGGCGGTACGGGTGGTCTTCCAGGACGACGACGCCAAGGAGTTCGCCGACCTGACCGGCGCGGTCACCGGGCGCCCTGCGCCCGCCAACGCCCTGGCCATCGTCCAGGGGGAGGACCGCCTCCTGGCCAGAGTCTCCCTCGTCGGCCGTCTCACGGGCGGCGAAGCGGTCATCGCCGCCGGCCTCGGGCCCAACGAGGCACGTTTCCTCGCCAACGTCCTCGGGGCGGCGTAGTGGCATCCGGTCGAGCTCCGACGACGTGCGGCAGGACGGCATGGCTGTCCGGTGGCATGGGTATAGCGCGATGGTCGGCACGTCCCGGGGTATCGCGGGGCCGAGGCTCAGGGGGAAGACATGGCACGACGGACACGCTCGGGACCGTTACCGGCAACGGCGGTAGGACTGCTGATAAGCGCGCTGTTCCTGGTCTCGTGCAGCGGGGCGGAGGGCGACGGCGCAGGCTCCGGGGGCCAGGCCACCGGCGCCTCGCGGAGTGCGGACGCCTCGCCGGGTGCCGACGCGGACCGGACGGCCGAACCCGTGCCCACCGAACCCGAACCGATCGGGAAGAACGCATTCGCCGCGGGGAAGTGCGTCACGGCTGACAGCGCCGCCACCACCTCCGAGGGCTACCGGGAAACTCCGTGCACCGACGCGGACGCTGTCGCCGAGGTACTGGTCCGCGGCGAGTCATCGGCGTACGAGTCGGCCCGCTGCCCGGCCGAGGCGGCCCACGCCGACCTGGCGATCGTCCTGACCCTGCCGGTCGACGACTCCGGCCAGAAGCAGTATGCGCCGGTGTGCCTGCGCAACCTCACCGCACCCCACCCCGGCGCACCGGGGGCCGGTGGCGGTCCGAACATCATCAAGGGCGACTGCCTGCAAGAACGCAGGGGCGCCAACCCCACCGGCGGCGGCATCGGTACCTACGGCTACGAGGTGGCCTGCGGCGACGACACGATGAGCGGGCGGCCGTTCCACGAGGTCATCGCCGTTCTCCCTTACTACGGCGGCGTCGTCGACACGAAATCCTGCCCGAAGAGAACCGAGGTCCAGTTCTCCGACGGCGGCCCCAGCATCCAGTGCGCGGTCCGCCTCTGAGTCCGGCGCCTGTCCTCGGGGCGCAAAGGCACGGCCCCGCCGGAGCTGAGCTCCGCGGGGCCGAGTGGCGAATGCAGAACGCCGTCAGTCGGTGAGGGTGTCCTTGATCTTCTCCTTGGCCTGACGGGCGTCGCCCTTGGCCTGGTCGGCACGGCCTTCGGCGGTGAGCCGCTCGTTGCCGACGGTGCGCCCGGCGGCTTCCTTGACCTTGCCCTTGGCCTGCTCGGTCTTGGCCTGAGTCTTCTCGTCGGCACTCATGTCACTCACACCTTGCTGCTCTCGGCATCGTGGTCTCCCACCGCCTGACCGCATACGCCGAACCTTAAACCTGGTGCCGCCCGTCGAAACGCGTTCAGAGCTTGCGGGTGTCGCGCGGCTCGGCGTAGGGCTCCTCGCCCGCGGGATGGCCCTCTTCGATGGCCCGTCCGCGTTCGAGTTCGGCGTTGAGCTCCAGGCCGAGCAGGATGGCGATGTTGGTGAGCCACAGCCAGATCAGCGCGATGATGGGGGTGGCGAAGGTGCCGTAGGTCTTGTTGTAGCTGCTGAAGTTGGCCACGTAGAGGGCGAACAGCGCCGAGGCGACGAGCCAGACGATCACGGCCAGGGCGGCTCCGGGCATCACGCGCCGGACCTGGCGCTTGACGTTGGGGGCGGCCCAGTACAGCAGGGTGACCATGAGGACGACCAGGAGCAGCATGACGGGCCACTTGGCGATGTTCCACACGGTCACCGCCGTGTCGCCCAGGCCCAGGATCGACCCCATCCTCCGGGCCAGGGTGCCGGTGAAGACGACGCCGACCGCGGTGAGCGCCAGGAGGATCACCACGGCGGCGGTGATGCCGAAGCGCACCGGCAGCGTCTTCCACACCGGTCGGCCCTCACCGATGTCGTAGACGATGTTGGAGGCGCGCATGAAGGCGGCGACGTAACCGGAGGCCGACCACAGCGCCAGGACGACACCGATGATCAACGCGATCAGGGCCTGGCCCTGGCCGCCCTTCAGCTGCTCCAGCATCGTGGTCAGGATGTCGCGCACGGACCCGGGCGCGATGCTGGAGAGGTTCTTGATCAGTGAGTCGATGGCGGAAGGACTCAGCAGTCCCAGGATCGACACCAGGGCCAGCATGGCCGGGAAGATCGCCAGGACTCCGTAGTAGGTCAGGGCGGCGGCCCAGTCCGTGAGGTTGTCCTCCTTGAACTCCCGCATCGTGCGCTTCATCGCGCCCTTGGACGAGCTGCTGTCCGCCGCATCCTTCTTCCGGGACGCGCGGCCGGCATCGTCGCCGGGCCCACCAGCGGAGGGTGTCGACACAGGGACTCCTTCGTCGGGCACCGACGTATTCGGCGCGCTCAGTGGCACTCTGCTGCCGAGCGGGGGGCCCTGCGACCGGACGGCACCCACCTGGACCAGTCGACCCGGTACCGGGTGAACGCGTCACCGGTGCGGCGCGGCCGCGCGGTCCGTCCTGGCCGGGGGCGGGGGCGGTTCCCCCGGCAGCGTGTCCGTACCGGGGGAACCTGGACCGAGTCGGCCCCCGGGGGGAGCGTCACCACCCCAGCCCTGCCCACCGGGTCCCCTACGGGGAGCCGCTCGAACGGGGGACCGTGGCATACCGGAGGAGAGCCTGACGCAGGGCGACCCGGTCGTCGAAGGGGCGGGAGCCGCTGGTGGAGGTCTGCCGCTGGTCCGCGCCGCGCCCGGTGACCACGACCACGTCACCGGGGCGGGCGGCGGCCACCGCCAGGCGGAACGCGCGGTGCCGGTCGGGTTCGACGCGTACCGCGGTCCGGCCGCTGCGGCGGGCGGCGGTGGCGACGGCGGTGCGCAGTTCGACGGGGCTCTCGCTGTACGGGCTCTCGTCGGTGACGATCACGAGGTCGGCGCCGCGGGCGGCCGTGTCTCCGAGCGCGGCCCGCTTGTGCGGGTCGCGCTCGCCCGTCGCGCCCAGGACCACGATCACGCGGCCGTCGGTGAGGGAGCGGAGGTAGGGCAGCAGCCGGCGGTGGCCGCCGGTGTTGTGGGCGAAGTCCACGAAGGCCAGGAAAGGCTGTCCGGCGTCGATACGTTCCAGTCGCCCGGGCACCGATACGAGGTTCTCGAGACCGCGCAGAGCCGTGGCCACATCGACACCGCCGGCTGCCAGGGCGGCGACGGCGGCCACCGCGTTGTCGGCCTGATGGGCGCCGAGCAGCCGCAGCCGTACCCCTCGGTCGACACCTGGCCCCAGGAGGCGGAAGCGGGTGCCCTCGGCGTCGGCGGAGGTGATGCGGGCGCTCCAGTCGGCCGGTTCCGGGCCCGTGGTGAAGGTGGTGAGGGGACAGCGCGTCTCGTCGGCCAGGCGACGCCCGTGGGGGTCACCGATGTTGACCACGGCGTGTTCGCACCGGTCCGGCGTGAACAGGGACGCCTTGGCGGCGTAGTACCGCTCCAGGTCTCCGTGCAGGTCCAGGTGGTCGGGACTGAGGTTGGTGAAGACGGCGACACGGAAGCGGGTGCCGTCCACCCGCGCGAGCTCCAGGGCGTGGCTGGAGACCTCCAGCACCATGTCGGTGCCGCCCGAACGGCGGGTGCGGGCGAGCAGCCGCTGGACGGCCGGCGCCTCGGCCGTGGTGCGTTCGGCGGGCCGGCCGGCGCGGCCCGGCAGGCGCGTCTCCAGACTGCCGGCCAGCCCGACGCGGCGGCCGGCGGCCTCCAGCCCGGCGGCCAGCAGGTGCGTGGTGCTCGTCTTGCCGTTGGTCCCCGTCACCCCGTACACGGACAGGGCGTGGGAGGGGTCGCCGTACAGCCGGGCACTGAGGACGCCGAGCACCTGGCGTGGGTGGTCGACGACCAGGGAGGGCAGGCCGGGGTCGGGGCGGTCGCTGAGGAGGGCGACGGCCCCGGCATCGGCGGCCCGGCCGGCGTAGTCGCCACCGTGCCGGAGCCGTCCGGGCAGACCGGCGAACAGGTCGCCGGGTCTGACGTCGGCGCTGTCCAGCGTGACACCGTGCACCCGGACCCGTCCGTCGCCGGGCCGGGCGACCAGCCGGGCATCGGGAGCCAGGTCCCGCAGGATGTCCAGGAGATCGTCCAGGCACAGGGGTACCGCGACGGGACGGTCCTCCCGCGGGAGAGCACTGGCCATCGTCCACCTCCACGATCCCCGGCGCGGCACCGGTGGCGCGCTCGGCTGGACGCACGGTGCTCCACGGCCCCGACGTCGGGGCGGGCCTGCGGCCGAACAGGCATCGAAGAGGTATCCGATCGGCCGAGGAGTCAAACTCCCCCGCTCGGGCCGCCACGCCGGTCCGGGCCCGGTCCGAGCGGGGGAAGCGGTGGCGTGCGGGCGTCGGTGGAGTGCCCCCGTCCGCGCCCCTTCGACGTGCGCGGGTGCCCGGACCGGGTGACGGTGGAGGCAGAGCCGGTGGCACCCCGGCGTCAGCCGTATCGATCCTGAGGAGTCTCCTGATGTCGGAACGCAACACGGCCCTGCGCAGCATGCACGATCTGGGCCTGGCGACATGGTTCGGCGGGTCCCTGATGGGCGCCGTCGGTCTGAACAGCGCCGCTCGCGCCGAGGGCGGTACGTGGCGGAACACCGCGCGGATCGCGAGCTTCGGGTGGGCGAGGTGGACGCCGGTCAGCGCCGCGGCGATCGCCGCGCACCTGGTGGGCGGCGGCGGGTTGCTGGCCGCCAACGCCGACCGGGTCGCCACGCAGAAGGGCGTCGCCTCGTCCACCCTCGCCAAGACGGTGCTCACCGGAGCCGCACTGGCGGCCACGGCCTACAGCCGCGTCCTGGGCAAGAAGATCGAGCTCGCTTCGTCGGACCGCGTCGAGGACCTGGAGAAGGCGGCGAAGCACCCCATCGACACCGAGAAGGCCCAGCGCGACCTGGCCCTGGTGCAGTGGGTCCTCCCGGCGCTCACCGGGGGTCTGATCGTCCTCAACGCCCTGCACGGCGAACAGCAGCGGCCGGCGGAGCAGGCGCAGGGGATGCTTCAGCGCGCCGGGGCGATGGCGCCGTGGTCCGGGACGCACTGATCACGTCACCCCTCCGGTCACCTGTCCCCTCCGGCCTTCCGCCCCGCACCCGGGGGCGGAGGGCCGGGCCGAAAGTGAGATGTCATGAACAAGTCCCAGCTGGTGCAGGCCGCGGTGCGCAAGGCGGCGGAGGGCGGCCAGGAGCTCGGCCCGGAAGACACGGAGCGCGTGATCGACGCTCTGTTCGGCACGGTCGAGCGAGCGGGAGCGATCGCCGAGGCGCTCCGGGACGGTGCGACGGTGACGGTCGGCAGTTTCGGCCGCTTCCGAGGTGACAGCGGCTCAGCCGTCTTCGAGGAGGGCGCTGCCTTGAGCGAGTACCTGCACGGCACTGTCCGCGAACGGGGCCGGGCACCCTCCTGATCCGTCCGCCGACGCACTGCGGAGAAGGGCTCGGCCGTGAGCCCTTCACAGGCGGGCGTTCAGCTTTCCGCGCTCTCCACGGCTGTCCTGATGCCGGTCAGTGCCTCGCGCAGGCCGTCGTCCACCGAGGGTCCGTCGGTGTCCTCGGTGTGCAGCTCGACCGTGAGCAGGGAGTGGGACGCGTCGTCGCCGGAGGTGACGTGGAGCCGGCCGTGGTAGTCGTGGGGGCCCGGGGCGCCCCACTCCAGGCTTCTGCCCTCCTCGTCCACGCGCATCCAGGCTTCGCTGGTGACGTCCTGCTCCGGGGCGTCGGGTGGATCGATGTGGGCGGTGACGGTCACGTGGTCACCGCCGTGGGGGTGTGCGGATGTCAGCCGCGGCATGTAGGCCGGCAGGTTCTCCACGTCCGAGAGGTAGGAGAAGAGTCGTTCGGCCGGAACCGCGACGGTGGTCGAGCTGCTGTAGTCACCCATGGGCATCGCTGTTCCCGGCGCTCTCGCCGGACAAACGTGTCACGCGGCCGGGTCGTCCGCGTGGGCCAACGCCTCCTTTCGCCTCAGTTGTTCTCCTCTTCTTCCCGGTCACCCCGGTCACCCCGGTCACCCGATCCCGGCTCGGCCATCTTCCGGTGCATCTGCGCATTGACCTTGTCGGGAACCAGCTTGGCGGCCAGTCCCTGCGCCTTGGTCTTCGCCGACCCGGCGACAATTTTGCCCCTGCCGGCGAAAAGGGCGTCCAGGCCCTGCCTGGCCACCTGGTCCGGATCGTCCTTGGGCTGCTGACCCACTTTGGTGTCGTCCATGTCGGCGCGATGGAAGATATCCGTCTCGGTGGGGCCGGGCATGAGGGCCGTGACCGAGATTCCGGTGTCCTTGAGCTCGTTCTGCAGCGCCTGGGTGAAGGACTGAAGGAAGGACTTGGACGCGTTGTAGACCGCTTGGAACGCGCCGGGCATCATCGCCGAGATGGAGGAGCTCACGAGCACGTAGCCGGCGTCCTGTGCGGCCATGTCACGCAGTACGCGTTTGGCGAGATGCACCGTCGAGCGGACGTTGAGTTCGACGATCTCCAGTTCGTCGGCCAGGTCGTTGTCGAGAAACGCCCCGCCCCGGCCGACGCCCGCATTCAGCACCGCCACGGCAACCGGCCGCCGTGTCGCGGTCACCGCCGCGTAGAACCGTTCGACTTCCTCGAAGACACGCAGATCGGCTTGCACCACTTCCACTCGGGCACCCGCCTCGCGGAACTGTCGCGCTGCGAGGTGCAGGCGGTCATGGTCCTCGGCGTTCACCACGAGATCGAATCCGCGCTCGGCGAGTTGCCGCGCCAGGGAGAAGCCGATGCCGCTCGACGCGCCGGTCACTACGGCCAGAGGCCTGATGGATGACATGGGGGCTAGGTACCCGTCCCGAGAAATTCGTATCAAGCCCTGCTCCGCATTCCGGCGCGTGGCACTCGGGTCGTCCGGCGCCCCGCGCGCTCGTACGCTGTCCAGGTGCACACGGTTGAGCTGCTGCCCGACGGGGCGACGGAGCGGGCCGTCGGGGAGGTGTGGTGCCGTCTGCTGGAGGCCGGACTGCCGAGCCAGGCCGCACACCGGCATCCGACCAACCGTCCGCATCTGACCCTCGCCACGGTCGACGGTCTCGAAGCGGACGTGCGGCGGCGCCTGGAGCAGGTCCTGACCGTCCTGCCCCTCCCGTTGCGTCTCGGTGGGACGCTGCGGTTCGGCGGGCGGACCCAGGTCCTGGCCTGGGCCGTCCTGCCCGACGAGGAGTTGCTGCGTCTGCACGAGCGGGTGTGGCGGGCGCTGCGCGACGCCCCGTCCTGCGGACGGCTGAACCCCGTGCACGCCCCTGAGCGCTGGACTCCGCACATCTCGCTCGGCCGGGGACGGCACGCCGTCTGGCCCCTCCCCGACACCGCCCTCCTCCCCGGGACGCCGGGCGGGACCGGAGGTGGCCTGACCGGCCGGTGGGTGAGCGCCCGGACCTACGACTCCGTGCCGCGCACCACCGACCGTCTGGGGTAGCTGAGTGAGTCCGTCGGCCGTTCCTGTCCGTCCCCGCGGACGGCCGGGGGACGGCCGGGGGACGGCCGGGGGACGGCCGGGGGACGGCCGGGGGACGGCCGGGGGACGGCCGGGGGACGGCCGGGGGACGGCCGGGGGACGGTCGGGGACGGCGGTGCCCGCCGTGCTCCACGTGCCGGGCAGCGGCCCGTCACAGACCCCGCGTCAGGCGGTGCAGGCGTAGCGCCAGCTGGATCTCCAGCGTGCGCGGCGGCTCGTTCCAGTCCGGGCCGAGGAGGCGGCCGACGCGCTCCAGCCGTTGCACCACGGTGTTCACGTGGACGTGGAGCTGGGTCTTGGTGCGGGTGAGGCTCGCCCCCTGCGCGAAGTAGGCGTCCAGGGTGGTGACGAGGTCGGTGCCGCGCCGGTTGTCGTAGTCCAGCACGGGGCCCAGGGTCCTGGTGAGGTAGCCGCCGAGGTCGGCCTGGTCGCCCAGGAGTACGCCGATGAACCCCAGGTCCGCGAGGGCCCCGCCGCGCCCCGTTTGGCCCAGCGCGCGCAGCGCGGAGAGGCAGCGGTCCGCCTCGCCGTGGGTGCCGGGCAGTTCGGCCGGGCCGGTGGCGGGGCCCGCCGCGCCCACGGTGACCGGGCAGCCGGCCGCCTGGCCCAGTTCGGCAGCGAGCGCCTGGGCGTCGGGGCCCGGGGTGTCGGAGGGGGCCACCAGGACGACGTGGTCGTGGTGGAGGCCCGCCAGGCCGTTGCGGGTCTGGGCGCTGCGGGCGGCGGCGGCCAGCAGGCGGTGGCGGGGGGCCGCCTCGCTGTGGGCCACGAACACACTGTGCGGACGGCCCAGGTCGACCCCGAGCCGGCGGGCCCGGGCCGTGAGGGTGCCCGGGTCGCCGGTGTGCGTGAGCAGGTCGCCGAGCAGCTCGCCGCGTACCCGGTCCTCCGTCTCGGCGACCGAGCGGCGCAGCAGCATCAGGAGCGCGGTGACCACGCCGGCGCGTTCGAACAGCAGCCGGTCGGCGTCGGCGAGGTCCGCCCGGCCGGTCAGCGCGATGGAGCCGAGGAGTTCGGGTCCGGCGAGGACCGCGCAGACCCAGGTGCCGTTCAGGGGGACGGCCCGGCCCCGGGCCCGGGAGGAGGCGATCGCCGGGGTGGGCGGGGGCCGCGCTTCGGTGCGGGCGCGGGCGAGTTCGGCGCCGTCCGCGTCGTGGATGAGGATGCCGCCGTCCAGGATGTCGGCGAGGGCGGCGGCCACGTCGTCGGCGCCGCCGCCGCGCAGGACGAGGTCGGTGAGCTGGTCGTGGGCCTCCTCGGCGCGGCGCATCGCCGCGCTGTGGGTGCGGATGGTCTCGGACGCGGCGTTGAGGTCGACGAGTGCGGCCCGGGTCTCCTCCAGCAGCCGGGCCCCGTCGATGGCGATCGCCGCGTGGTCGGCCAGCGAGGAGAGCAGCGCCACCTCCCCCGCGGTGAACTCGCGGGGGGCGCGGTCGGCGGCGTACAGGACGCCGATGATGTGGCTGCCCAGCCGCAGCGGTACGCCGAGGATCGCGCGCAGGCCCTCGTCCAGGACGGCGCTGTCGATGGTGGCGGTGTGGTGGAAGCGGGGGTCGGCCGCGTAGTCGCCGGTCGCGTACGGGCGGGCGGTCTGGGCGACGAGGCCGCCGAGCCCTTCGCCCAGGCCGAGGCGCACCTTCTGGAACGCCTCGGCGACCGATCCGTCGGTGACCCGCATGTAGGTGTCGCCCGCCGCGTCGTCGTTGAGCGAGAGGTAGGTGACGTCGGTGCCGAGCAGGAGTTTGGCCCGGTGGACGATGGCCCGCAGGACGGCGTCCAGGTCGCGCAGGGCCGCGAGGTCGCTGGCGGTGTCGAAGAGGGCGGTGAGCTGCGCCTCGCGGACCCGGTGCTGGCAGAGGGTGCGCCGGATGCGCAGGGCCACGGTGGTGGCCTCGGCGATCCCCTCCAGTTCGGCGGCGGAGGCGCCCGCCTGCCGGGCGGTGGCGGCGGGCCGGTCGAACTCCTCGGCCGCCGCGCCCTGGGCCAGCAGGTCGAGCAGCCGGCGCAGGGCGGCGGCGGAGTGCTGGGGGCCGGGGGCTGTCACGCCGGTGAGCATACGGTGACCGCCTCCCTGGGGGCCGCGGGCTGTCACGCCGGTGAGCATACGGTGATCGTCTCCCTGGGGGTCCATGGCCGGCCGGCCCCTGCCGCGCGCCACCTGGAGCGGTGCGGCGCGCGGCAGGTCCGGGGGGTCAGCCGCCGAGGCGGACCGAGTCCTTGCGGGTGTCGGTCGGTGCGGCCGGGACCGGATCGCCCAGGCCGTCCTTGGCCAGGTCGCGGCCCCGGGTCTCCTTCGCCACCCAGACCGTCACCGCGGTGACCAGGGCGGCGAAGCAGAGGTAGAGGGAGATCGGGACGGAGGAGCGGTGGTCCTTGAGCAGTTCGACCGCGATGAGCGGGGCGAGCGCGCCGCCGATGATCGAGGCGAGCTGGGAGCCCATCGAGGCGCCGGAATAGCGGACCTTGGTGTCGAACATCTCGGAGATGAAGGCCGCCTGCGGCCCGTACATCGCGCCGTGCAGCAGCAGGCCGACGGTGACCGACAGGACGATCAGCGGGAACGACCTGGTGTCCAGGAGGGCGAAGAAGCCGAAGGCCCACAGGGCCATGCCGAGGGCGCCGATCAGGGTGACGGGCCGGCGGCCGAGCCGGTCCGAGAGGGCGCCCCACAGCGGGATGGTGACGAAGTGGACCGCCGAGCCGATCAGTACGGCGTTCAGCGCGTCGCTCTTGGACATCTCCAGGTGCACGGTCACGTAGACGAGGAGGAACGCGGTGAGGATGTAGTACGAGATGTTCTCGCCGAAGCGGGTGCCGATGGCGAGGAGCACCTCGCGCCAGCTCTTGCGGAACACCTCGACGACCGGGGCCTGTTCCTTGCCGCCCGCGGCGGCCTGTTCCCGCGACTTCCGCTGCGCCTCCAGGAAGACCGGGGACTCCTCGACGGAGATCCGGATCCACAGGCCGATCATCACGAGGACGCCGGAGAGCAGGAACGGGATGCGCCAGCCCCAGGCGAGGAAGGTCTCGTCGCTCTGGACAGCGGCGAGCAGCGCCAGCACACCGGTCGCCAGCAGGTTGCCGCCGGGCGCTCCGGCCTGCGGCCAGGAGGCCCAGAAGCCGCGCCGCCGGTCACCGCCGTGTTCGGAGACGAGCAGCACCGCGCCGCCCCACTCGCCGCCGAGCGCGAAGCCCTGGACCAGGCGCAGGACCGTCAGCAGGATCGGGGCCCAGACACCGATGCTCGCGTGGGTGGGCAGCAGGCCCATGGCGAAGGTGGCGCCGCCCATCATGAGCAGGCTGATCACGAGGAGCTGCTTGCGGCCGATCTTGTCGCCGTAGTGGCCGAAGACGACGCCGCCGAGCGGACGGGCGGCGAAGCCGACCGCGTACGTGAGGAAGGCCAGCAGGGTGCCGACGAGCGGGTCGCTGCTGGGGAAGAAGAGGGTGTTGAAGACGAGGGCGGCGGCCGAGCCGTAGAGGAAGAAGTCGTACCACTCGATGGTGGTGCCGACGAGGCCGGCCGCGACGATCCGGCCGATCTTGCCCCCGGCCGGCTGCGGGGAGGTGGAGTTGGGGGAACCCATGGTGAGTCACCGCGTTTCATCGGCGAGCGGTCAGGGACGGGGGTGCGGGTGGTGCGGGGGTGGGACGTTCAGCGGGCGCCCCAGCCCCCGTCGACGGGGAGGGAGGCGCCGGTGATGTACGAGGTGTGGGGGGAGCAGAGCCAGACGCAGACGGCGGCGACCTCGTCGGGCTCGATCAGCCGCTTGATCGCGGACCGGTCCAGCAGGACGTCGGCGACGACCTCGTCCCGGGGGATGCCGTGCGCGGCGGCCTGGGCCGCGATCTGTCCCTCGACCAGAGGGGTCCGTACGTAACCGGGGTTGACGCAGTTGCTCGTCACCCCGTGCGGGGCGCCCTCCAGGGCGGCCACCTTGCTCAGCCCCTCCAGGCCGTGCTTGGCGGCCACGTAGGCGGACTTGAAGGCGCTTGCCCGCAGACCGTGCATGCTGGAGACGTTGACCAGCCGGCCCCATCCCCCGGCGTACATGTGCGGGAGGCAGTGCCGCATCAGGAGGAACGGGGCGGTCAGCATCACCTTCTGGATCAGCTCGAACCGGTCGGGCGGGAAGTCCTCGATGGGCGCCACGTGCTGCAACCCGGCGTTGTTGACCAGGATGTCCACGGCCCTGGGCAGTGCCCCGATCGCCTCGGCGTCGGCGAGGTCCACGACATGGGCCACCCCGCCGGTCGCGGCGGCGGCGGCCTTGGCGGCGTCCGCGTCGCGGTCGGCCACGTGCACGAGGGCCCCGGCGGCGGCGAGCGCCTCGGCGGTGGCCCGTCCGATGCCGCTGCCGCCGCCGGTGACCAGGGCGGTGCGCCCGCCGAGGTCCACGGCTCCGGCGGCCCGCGCCGAGGGGCCGGACGCTGCGTGAAATTGGCTCGTCATGGCCGAAGACGCTAGAGACACCCGTCCGGACATCCCATGGCACGGACCGCCACAGTGGGGGCGGCCGGTGTGGCGGCCGCCGCCACTGTCCAACCCTTCAGCGGGCGGTACGTGGGCAGCTTCGCCGGGCCGGCCCCGTCGGGCAGCTTCAGCGTGCGGCTCGACGGGGGCCTTTGGCCGTCGTCCAGCCGGCGTTCCAGGGCGGCGGACGCCGAGCGGTGGCACGGCACCAGGGGGCGCGGACGACCACGTGGCGGGCCGCCCGGGTGAGCTGGGTGACCCGGTGGTTGCCCTCGGCCGGCGCGTCGCCGGGGGTGGCGCCGACCCGGTGGAACGCGGCCGATGTGGCGCCCTCGACGGCCGGCCGGACCCGCTGCTACGTGTGCGGGAGTTCGACGGCCGTTGGCACGGCCGGCCGGACCAGGAACCCGGGACGGCGTACGGCGATGGCGTCCGTCCCCACATCGGGGCCGGTCCGGGTGGTGGCAGGCCCTGGGCCGCACCGGCGCACGGGGCCTACCACCCGCGGCGCTCCCGCTCCTTGGCCAGCCACGGGCCGAACTCGCTCTCCAGCACCAGCCGCCCCAGCTTCCGGTACTCCTGGAGCACCGCGGTGACGATCTGGTCCATGGCCAGCGGGGCCCGCGACTCCGCCGCGAGGTAGGCGGCGGTCACCGCGCAGGCCCGGATCGAGCCGCCCGCCAGCTCGAAGCGGGCCGCGCAGAACTCCAGGTCGAGCCCGGGGTCGCGCGGGATCGAGGTGCCCAGGCAGCGGTCCCACAGGGCGAGCCGCTGCTCGGCGTCGGGCATCGGGAACTCCGCGACCACGTCCAGGCGGCGGGTGAACGCCTCGTCCAGGTTGGCCCGGAGGTTGGTGGTGAGCACGGCGATCCCGTCGAAGGACTCCATGCGCTGGAGGAGGTAGGCCGACTCCATGTTGGCGTGCTTGTCGTGGGCGTCCTTGACCTCCGACCGCTTCCCGAAGATCGCGTCGGCCTCGTCGAAGAGCAGGATGCCGTTGACGTCGGAGGCCTCGACGAAGATCCGCTCCAGGTTCTTCTCGGTCTCGCCGATGTACTTGTCCACCACGGTGGAGAGGTCGACGACGTAGAGCTCCATGCCCAGGTCGCGGGCGACGACCTCGGCCGACATGGTCTTGCCGGTGCCGGACTCGCCCGCGAACAGGGCGATGACCCCGCGGCCCCGGCCGCCGCCCGGCCGCATCCCCCACTCCCCGAGCACCTGCTCGCGGTGGCGGGCGCGGAGGGCGAGTTCGGTGAGCTGGGTGCGGCTGGCCGGGGGCAGGACCAGGTCGTCCCAGCCGACGGCGGGTTCGATGCGGCGGGCGAGCCGTTCCAGCCCGGCGCCGTTCTGGGCGCGGACCGCCGTGCGCAGGTCGTCCGGGTGGACCGGGCGCTGCTCCAGGAGGGCGAGGCGGGAGGCGACGGTGGCGGCCTTGCGCAGCTGGTCGGAGTCGAGCCGGTAGGAGGTGGTCGCCTCGGTCAGCCGGTCGTCGGCGCTGGCCCGCTCGTCCGGCAGCCCCAGCGACCTGGCGGCCTCGGCGAGCGCCTGCCGCCACCGGCGTGCCGCGTCCGCCGGACCCGGGGGCGGGACGGTCACCGGGACCGGGCTGTCCCGGGTCCACAGCGGGTCCCAGTTCTTCTTCCCGTACGCGATCAAGGGCGTGCCGCTCAGTGCCGTGCACAGGGTGGCCAGCAGGCGGGCGCCCTCCGGGCGTTCGGGGGCGAGCGCTTCGAGCGGTCCGAGGACGACGCCACCGTGGGCGATGCGGGCCTCGGCCGCCAGGGTCCGTACCAGCTCCGGCGCCTGGTCACCGGAGGCCGCGAGGGCCACGAGGTCGACCACCAGCGGACGGCGGCCGACGGCCACGAGCGCCTCGACGGCCAGCCCCGAGGGGTCACCGCCCCGGTCGAGCAGGTGCACCAGGCCGCTGCCGGTGGAGAGCGCGGCCGCGATCCGGTGCGCCTGTGGCCGGTCGTCGGGTGCGCCGCCGGGGGCGGGCACCCGGACGAGTCCGCGCAGCCTTCCGTCCGGCTCGTCGTCGCCGAGGAGATACGCGGTGACCCGGTCGGGGGCCCTCAAGCTCCGCGAGAGCAGCGGGCGTTCGGGCTCACCGATCTCCAGCAACCCGCCCGCGACGAGCGGGGCGGAGGGTGCGAAGCGGAACCGGCCGGAGCTCGCGGCGGGCAGCCCGCAGAGTTCCAGCGCCAGGCCGATGGCCGGGCGGCGGCGGGTCAGGTCGTCGTTGAGGTAGCCGTAGAGGCGCTCGAACCGGGGGTCGATGTCCGGCGCCACCGCGACGAGCAGCAGCTCCACGTCCAGCGGGACGAGGCCGAAGCGCACCGCCAGCCGGTCGAGCCGGGAGTCCGGTGGGGCGGACTCCGTACCGTACGACGCGTCCGGTACGGGGGCGAACGCGTCCCGCGACTCCAGGACGCGTCCGACCGCCTCCGGGGTGAGGTACTGCCCCCGGTACGGGTCGTCCGGGTCCGGGTCGGTGGCGCGGCGGGCCGCCACCGCGTGCCGGACCCGCTCCTCGACCCGGACCAGCCGCTCCCACAGGATCTCGACGTCCGTCGTCGCCGGGGCGTCGGCGGCGCCCTGGACCGGCGCGCTCCGCGTCAGCGTCACCGTGCCGCGCTCCCCCGCTTGCGCCGGCCCGGCGGCAGCTGTCGTTCCCGTTCGGCGGCGAAGCCCCGTGCGTCCAGGTCGCCCGCCCCTTCGTACCGCAGGCGGCGGCCCGGGTCCTCGGTGCCGGCGGTCGCCACGGCGGGCACGGTCTTCACCACGAGGCCCTCGGTGACCGGCGGCCCCGTGGGGGCGCGTTCGCCGGCGAGCGGGGCGAGGACGCGCAGGTCGACCCCGGCCTTCAGCTCGCCGCCGAGCGCGGACCACACGTCGGAGGCGGACGGGCCCTCGGTGCGCGGGCCCGCCGCCTCCAGCTCCACGGTGAGCCCGAGGTCGGCGAGGGAGCCGGTGAGCATCCGCGCGGGCAGCACGTCGTGACGCATCAGGCAGCGCAACACCTCGGAGAGCAGGCGGTGTTCGTCCTGCGGGCGGTTGGTCCAGGCGGTGAGCAGATAGGTCAGCTCGAACCAGCGCGGCGGGGTGCGCCGGCCGGTGACCATCCCGTTCTCGTCGTGCTCCTCGGCCGTGCCGGTCCGCCGCCGGGCCGCGTCCTCGCGGATGCCGTGCAGGAAGACGCTGATGGTGGGGGCGTTGCGCCGGGCCGACCAGTCCTTCGTCGGCGCGTCGAAGACCAGGTCGACCCCGCTCTCCTGGAGTCCGGCGTCGACGAGCAACAGCCGCAGCCCTTCGTCGACTTCGTGGATCATCGGCGGATCACCTCGTCCGGCGGGGTGATGGTGCCGAGCACCACGAGGAAGGGGGTCTTCACCGGGCTGAAGCCGGGGCCCCTGGCGGTGATCGTGCGCGGGCCGGTCCGGTCCTTCGCCAGGATGAGCAGCTGGGCGATGAACGTGCCGTCCGGGTTCGGCAGGGTCGCCGCGGCGGAGGCCGTGATCCCCGGCTTCCAGGTGAGCTTCACCGGAGCCCCGGGCGGGAAGTCCTTGCCGCGCACGGAGGTGACGAAGCCGGGTTTGCCGACGGCGGGCACCGCGATGATGCGGGGCTGGAGGATGCGCAGCCGGATGCGGGAGACGTTGTCGCTCCGGTCCGCGTCCGTGCCGGTGGTGGTGAGCGTGGCGGTGACGGTCGTGCGCAGCGCGCGGTCCGGGGTGAGGACGACGCGTACGACGGTGGAGGCGCCGGGCGCCAGGTCGGGCAGCGTGCAACGGTCTCCCGTGCAGCCTGCCGGGAGCGGGCCGGACGGGATGTTCCCGGGGAGCCCGAGCCGGAGCCGCAGGCCGGTGGCGGACGCGTTGCGGCCGTTGCGCACGGTGTACGTCACCACGACCTTGCCGCCGACGTAGCCGGGGCTGGGCTGGGCCCGCACCACGACTCCGGGACCGGCCAGGGGGGCGGGCGGCAGCGGGGCCGGGGGGCGCGGGGCGGGCGGGCGCGGGGACGGCGGCGGGGGCGGTGCGGGTGCGGTGGGGGTGGGCGGCGGGGTCGGGGTGGGGGTGGGCGGCGGGGTCGGCGGGGGCACGTCCTGGACCGGGACGAGGGTGCCGGTGGCGTTGTCCGTCGGGTTCCGGTCGAGCACGGCGCCGGTGACGGACCAGCCGATCGGCTGGTCGCCCCGCACCACACCGGTCAGCCGGGCAGTGATCTCCACGCGCGCGCCGGGCGGCACGACGCCGAGGTCGCACTGGGGCGAGGTGGCCGCGCAGGTACCGGCGTCGGTGGTCAGCTCCTCCAGCCGTACGCCGGGCGGGACATCGGCCGTGAAGGTGGTGCCGGGCGAGGGCGAGGGACCGTGGTTGACCACCGTGACCTCGACCTCGACCGAGGAACCGACCTCCACGGCGGGCCCGGTGGGCGGGGCGGTCACGGCGAGGTCGACCGACTGCTGGTAGCTCGGCTCCTTCTGCCGTCCGGTGTGCTCGTTGTCCAGCGGCTTCAGCTCACCGGAGGCGAGGTCGAGCACGGAGAGCTGCTCCATCGAGTTCGGCGCGAGCGCGCGGCGGGAGGTCAGCACGATCCGGCTGCCGTCCGGGGACCAGGCCGCGTCGCGGGGCTGGAAGGGGCCGGTCGCCGTGGTGTCGGGGATCTCCTGTGCGCAGCCGTCGGGGTTGTCCCGCTGGGAGGCGGGCAGCACGACCCGGCAGCCGCCGCCGCGCAGGGGCTTGATCAAGATGCCGGCCCGCTCGTTGATCCGGCCGCCGCCGTCCTTGCGGTTGAAGGCCACCCTCGTACCGTCCGGGGAGAACGCCGGGCTGTCGTCGATGACTTCGCAGCCGCCGGGGCAGATGGTGGCGCTGAGATCCCGCTGCTGGTCGAGCCGGCTGACCGGGACGGTCCAGATGTGCTTGTTGCCGCCGTTGCCGTTGATGGTGTGGTTGCGGGTGAAGGCGAGGTTGACGCCGTCGGAGGACCAGGTCGGCTGGGCGTCGCCCTGTTGCCGGCCCTCGGGCGGGCGGATCTCGTCGAGGATCGCGCCGGTGGCCACGTCGGCGATGAGGATGCGGCCGGGGCCCGCCGCCTCGCCGACGCCGCCGGGCGAGGTCCGGGTGAACGCCAGCTTGGTGCCGTCGGGCGAGAAGGTGGGGTCGGTGTCCCAGTCACGGTCGCCGCGGCCGGCGAGCGGCAGGGCGGCGCCGTCGGTGCCGTCGGCGTCGACCATCCAGATGCGCTCGATCCGCGCGTCGTCGGGGCCCTCGAAGCGGGTGACGACGATGCGCCGGCCGTCGGGGGTGTAGTTCTGCCGCTCGGTCCACGGGTCGTACCCGGGCGCCGGGTTGAACAGCGGGTCGAGCGCCGGGTCGGTGTTGGTGCGGGCCGCGGGGTCCTCGTCGAGGATGGTGAACCCGAGGTCGCGCGGGTCGGAGCCGTCCTGCCGTACGTCCTGGAGCGTCACGACGTTGGCCGCGTCGGCGGTGATACGGGAGACGACGACGTCCCCCGTATCGCTGTCGCCGCCGGTCCAGGTCGGGGACTCGACGTCCCGGTCCTCGGAGACCAGCTGGTCAGGCGTCTGCTCGGCGAAGGCGGGACCCCGGTAGACGTGGTCGAAGTCGTCGCAGCCGCAGACGTGGAAGGGGCTGAGGAAGAGGACCTCGTCGCCGTTGGGCAGCCAGGAGACCGAGTGGCTGCCCCATGCGGCGTGGCCCCCGCCCAGCAGCGGCCGGTCGGTGCCGGTGCCCTCGGTGACCCGCAGCCGGTAGCCCTTCTCCGGGTCGGGGTCGGTGATGTGGGTGTACGCGACGCGGCCGCGGTGGGTGTCGTCGTCCACCGGGTTCCAGGACGGGTCCTTCGCGTCGCCGGGCGGGCCGTCGCTGATCCGGGTCTGCTCGCCGCCGGCGAAGGCCCGCTCGTATATCTGCCAGCCCCGGGCGGTGTCCCCGTCGCAGGCGTACGCGATCCGGGTACCGTCCGGGGAGAAGGTCGGGGACTCCTCGTTGTCGGCGGTGTCGGTGAGCCGCCGCAGGTTCGAGCCGTCGACGCCGACGGCCCAGAGGTCGCGCTGGACGGTGGAGCCGGGGCCCGGCTCGGCGGAGTCGAAGACGACCGTGCGCAGGTCCGGGGAGAGTTCGGGGTCGGCCGCGTCCCGGTCGGCGGTGAGCCTGCGGACGGTGCCGTCCGCGTCGCGCACGTACACCTGGGGGCGCGCGCTGTCGCGGAGGCTGGTGAAGACGAGGACGCCGCCCCGGGCGGAGGGGTCCTGGTCGTAGTGGGTGGGGCCGGTCTTCCCGAAGAGGGGGTCGGTGGTCCTCTCCCCGCCGGCCCGTCCCAGGCTGCGGTGCTCCGTACCGGCGAAGGCGATACGTCCGGCCTGGGCCGGGTCGGCGTCGGCCTCGGCGGCCACCGCCGCGCCCGAACCCTGCGGAGCGGTGGCCGAGCCGACCACCAGCAGCGGCGCCAGCAGCACCACCGCACCCGCCAGTCGGCTCCACCGGGAATGCTTCGCCGGGCCAGCAGTGCCGGTCACGGCCCACCTCACAGTCTGTTGATGACGCTCCACCGTCGAGCATCGCGCTCGCGCGGGTGGGAAGAACAGGCCCCGAGTACCCGGAGCGGGGGAAGCAGCCGCTGCCCTTTGCGGCTGCCCCTCCCCGCCCCGGGGGCCGGGGGTGCTCAGATCAGTCCGTGCCGCATCGCGTACCCGACCGCGTGGGCGCGGTTGCGCAGGTCGAGCCGGGTCGCGACCTCGTGCAGCACGTTCTTGACGGTACGTTCGGAGTACGAGGTCTTCTGCGCGATCTCCGCGGTGTCGAAGCCCTCCGACACCAGCCGGATCATCTCCGCCTCGCGTGCCGTGAGGGTGGAGAGGGTGAGCCCCCTGGGGTCCAGAACCGTCCGCTGGAGGCTGCTGACATGGTCCAGGAGCTTGCCGAGCAGGTCGCCCGGGAGGACGCCCTCGCCGTTCGCCATGGCCTTGACCAGGTGGATCAGCCGGTCCTGGTCTGCCTCGCCGCGTCGCAGCACGGCGGCGACCCCGCACTCGATCATGGTCTGGAGCGCGCCCGACTCGAAGAGGCCGACGACCAGTCCGGTGCGGGTGGAGGTGTTGCGCTGGAGGCGGTGCAGAAGCTGGACGGTGGCCTCGTCCACCATGTCCACCACCACCAGGGAGACCTGGGCCCGGTCGGCTTCGGCCTCCGGTATGAGCTCTATCTCGGGCCGCATCCGCAGCTGGTGGATCATGCCGGTCTGGAGGATCAGGTCCTCCGCGTACACCGCCACGGTGACCCGGTCCCCGGCCCCCGCCCCGGGGACGCTCCGCGCGGTCCGCCGGGCCGCGTCGGGCCTGCGGTACTGCCCGCGCTCCGTCGTCCTGCTGTGCGGGTCGGCCGTCGCCCTGCTGTGCGGGTCGGCCGTCGCCCTGCTGTCCGGGTCAGCCGTCGCCCTGCTGTCCGGGTCGGCCGTCGCCCTGCCTTGCGGGTCGGCCGTCGCCCTGCTCTTCGTGTCTGCCGTCGTCATCGTTCCGCGCCGTCTTTCTCAGGTACTTCCGCCCGATGTGTCCTCTCCGCTCTCGCCCGCGCCGGTCTTCGGCAGGGGGCGCGGGCGCGGGGAGGGGTCGCGGGGCCACCGGGCCGGTGTGCGTTCGGGGCACCGGCCCTGCCCGCCCGTTGCCCTCGTGACCCTGCTGCGCGGCCGGCGGTGCGGCCTACCGTCGCAGGGTGACCACATCTGCCGAACTCGAAACGCCCACGGTGACGGTGTCGCCCGGCGGTACCGCGACGACGACCCTGACCGTGCGCAACGACAGCGACATCGTCGAGGCCTACACGCTCGAAGTCGTCGGCGACTGCGCCACGTGGAGCACCGTCGAGCCGGCCCGCGTGTCGCTCTATCCGGGCACCTCCGAGACGGTGACCCTCACCTTCGCCCCGCCCCGCTCCCACGAGGTCGAGGCGGGCGAGACCCCGCTGGCCGTCCGGGTCCTGCCGGCGGAGCACCCGGAGTCGGTGGTGGTCCCCGAGGGCACGGTCACCGTGGAGCCCTTCCACGAGCTGCGCACCGAGCTGGAACCGCGCCGCCGTCGGGGCTGGATGGGCGCCCGCTTCCGTACCGCCGTGCAGAACAAGGGGAACACCCCGGTCGACGTGGCTTTCACCGGCAAGCAGGCCGGGGAGGAGCTGCGCCTGGGCTTCACACCGGCTCGGAAGCGGCTGGAACCCGGGGAGTCGGCCGAGATCCGGCTGCGGGTGCGCGCGGCCGAACTGATCTGGTTCGGCGAGCCGGTCACCTGGCCGTTCGAGGTGGAGGCGGCCGAGGCCGAGGAGCCCGCCGAGGCCCGGGAGCCCGCCCTGGCGGGGGCCGGAAGCAGGGAGCCCGTCCGGCCGGAGCCCGCCCAGCTGGAGGCCGTCCGGCCGGAGCCGGTGCCCGGCGAATTCCTCCAGATGCCCGTCCTGCCCAAGTGGCTGCTGATCGTGCTGGCCGCACTGCTGGCGCTGCTGCTGGCGTGGTTCGCGCTGGTCCGGCCGGCGGTGAAGAGCACCGCGAAGCAGGCGGCGACCGAGGCAGCGCAGGAGGAGGCCGCCCGCGAGGAGCAGCAGCAGGGTTCGGCCACACCGGGCGGCCCGGACGACCCGGCCGGAGGCCGGGGTCAGGGCACAGGTCCGGACGGGTCGGGTACGCCCGGCGGCAACGGCGGCTCCGGTACGGGACCGGGGACGGGCGCCGGTCCGGGCGGTACGGGCGCCGGGGGCACCCAGCAGAGTTCCGCGACGATCGACGTGGAGACCGACGCCGGGGCCGAGAAGGCGGGGACGTACCAGGTTCCGCCGGGCAAGGTCTTCGGCATCACGGACATCGTGGTGGCGAACTTCCAGGGCGACGAGGGGGTGCTGACGATCTCCTTCGGAGAGCGGAAGATCACGACCATCGCACTGGAGACCTTCCGCAACCAGGACTATCACTGGGTCACCCCCATTCAGATTCCGCAGAACGCCACGGTCACCGCTGCCGTCACCTGTGCCAAGCCCGGCACTCCGGCGACCGGGACACAGGCGTCCGGCTGCCATCAGGTGATTAACGTCAGCGGTGTACTCAGCGATCTCGCACGATAGAACACAGCGGAATCAACGGCGCCGCGTGCCGCGCTCCGCCTATCGGTAACGACAACAGCAGAAACCCGGCCCCGGAGGAAACCCAGCGTGCCGCGCGGTGGCGAATTCATCCTCCCGAATACACCAAAGGTCTACACCAGTTCGGTCATCCTGGACGCCGACGACTCGGCAAGAACATCCGGTTTCGGGGGTACGGGATAGGAACGGGCCTGCTCAGGAACCTTCCTGACGGCCCGACGAGAGAACGCGGGCGCCCGATCGGAACGATTGGGCGCCCGTTTCCGTCGGCTGAACCAGGCCGGATCACCGCACCTTCTGGGCGCATTCTGGCCGAATCCCATCACTCCGCAACGATTACCCGACCCTCCGGTGATTCCGGTGACGAATCCGCCAGCACCGGCCGGTCGGAAACACTTCCGTGATCCGCTGTTCTTCTCGTCTTCATCCCGGGAGTCACCTTCATCCCACGGTCATCTTCGTCCCAGGGTCATCTTCGTCCCGAGGGCTCGGGAATGCGCCCCGCCCGCCTCGGGAAAAGACAAGTGGCACACCCGGGCGCCGAGGGCAGCATTCACGCCGTACGGGTGCCCGGGAAGGGCAGCGTCGTTGCCCCGCGCCCAGGACTTTGAGGCCTACTCCCGGCCGACGCCGCCGGGCAAGACTGAGCGGTGAACGAGTGACCACCCCGAAGGAGCGAGCATGCCGTCGTACCTCACCCCCGGTGTATACGTGGAGGAGGTGCAGTCCGGAGCACGGCCCATCGAGGGAGTCGGCACCGCGGTCGCGGCCTTCGTGGGCTTCGCCGGGACGGGCCCCTTCCACCAGCCGACGCTGGTGACCAACTGGGACCAGTACGTCCAGACCTTCGGTACCTTCACCGCCGACACCTACCTCACGCATGCGGTGTACGGCTTCTTCGCCAATGGCGGCGGCGCGGCCTACATCGTGCGCATCGGCGGCCCCGCGCAGGGCGCGTCCGAGTCCGCGGCGCCCGGCGCCGTCGGCCAGGCCCCTGCCCCGGTCGCGCTCGGTGGTTTCCTGGTCTCCGCCAAGTCCGGCACGAGCGCCGACCTCTCCGTCGAGATCGCCGACCCCGAGGGCGAGAACCCCCCGGAGGACCGCTTCCGGCTGCTGGTCCGCCAGGCCGGCAAGGTCGTGGAGAGCTACGACGTCTCCACCCGTAAGAACGTCAAGGGCTACCTTGTCACCCAGGCCCGCGACTCCCAGCTCATCCAGGTCGCCGAGCAGCCCGGAGAGGCCCAGAGCCGCCCCGAGAAGCAGACCGTCGCCCTCGCCCCCGCCGCGCCCGCCCCCGGTTCCGGTGTGGCACGGCTGGACGCGTCCGAGTACGTCGGCGACACCGCCGCCCGCACGGGGTTCGCCGGACTCGAAGCGATCGACGAGATCACCATGGTCGCCGTCCCGGACCTGATGAGCGCCTTCGAGCGCGGCGAGATCGACGCCGAGGGCGTCAAGACCGTCCAGCTGGCCGTCATCTCGCACTGCGAGCAGATGGGCGACCGGGTCGCCGTCCTGGACACCCCGCCCGGCATGAACGCCCAGCGGGTGCGCACCTGGCGCAACGACGACGCCGGTTACGACTCGCGCTACGCCACCCTCTACTACCCCTGGGTCAAGGTCTTCGACCCGGCGAGCGGCCGCAACTCCCTGGTCCCGCCGAGCGGTCACGTGGCCGGCGTCTGGGCGCGCAGCGACGGCGAGCGCGGGGTGCACAAGGCGCCCGCCAACGAGGTCATCCGGGGTGCGGTCGACCTGGAGATCCGGCTCAGCAAGGGCGAGCAGGACCTGCTGAACCCGATCGGCGTCAACTGCGTACGGGCCTTCCCCGGCCGCGGCATCCGGATCTGGGGTGCCCGCACCCTCTCCTCCGACCCGGCCTGGCGCTACCTGAACGTGCGCCGCCTCTTCAACTACCTGGAAGAGTCGATCCTCCTGGGCACCCAGTGGGTGGTCTTCGAACCGAACGACGACCGCCTCTGGTCGAGCATCCGGCGCAATGTCACCGCCTTCCTCACCGAGGAGTGGCGACGCGGCGCGCTGTTCGGCCGCACGGCCGAGGAGGCGTTCTACGTCCGCTGCGACCGGAGCAACAACCCGCAGGAGTCGATCGACCTCGGCCAGGTCGTCTGCGAGATCGGCGTGGCCCCGGTGAAGCCCGCGGAGTTCGTGGTCTTCCGCCTGGCTCAGTTCTCCGACAGCACCAGCCTCATCGACGAGTGACCCTCACGGGTCCCTCCTCCTCCACCACCACCACCATCACGAGCGGAACAGGTGACACAGAGTCATGGCAGAGGGCGACGCTCTTTCCACCCACGTATTCGGCGTGCAGCTCGGCGGCTATCTCGTGGAGTCCATCCAGGAGATCAGCGGACTGACCGTCGAGGAAGAAGTCGTCGAGGTCCGCCAGGTGACCGCCGAGGGCAAGCAGATCATCCGCAAGCAGCCGGGCGCGCGCCAGGCGGGCGAGGTCACGATCACCCGCGGCCTCGACCAGAGCAGCGAGTTCACCACCTGGATCAAGGAGACGCTCAACAACGGAGCCGTCGACACCGCGCGCCAGAACCTCACGATCGAGATCAAGGACTCGACCGGTGCGACCGTCCGGCGCATCCAGCTGATGCAGGGCTGGGCCTCCAAGTGGGAGGGCCCCTCGCTCAAGGCCGGCGAGTCCAGCGCCGCGACCGAGACGGTGACCATCACCTTCGAGGAGATCGTGGTCGAATGAGGCGCCGGACCGTTTCGCCGGGCAGTGGCCTCGAAGAGGCCCTCGACAACCTCGCCGCCACGACCGCCGCGCGCCAGGAGGCGCCGGCGCCCGCGCCCGCCCACGCGCCCCAGCGCGACCGCGAACGCGAGACGCTGCAGACGGAGTTCGCGTTCGAGCTGCCGCGCGGGTACGTCGACGACGAGGGCCAGGTGCACCGGCACGGCACCATGCGGCTGGCCACGGCCCGGGACGAGCTGCGCCCACAGATCGATCTGCGGGTGAAGGAGAACCCGGCCTACCTGTCCGTGGTACTGCTCAGCCAGGTGATCACCCAGCTCGGCACGGTCACCGATGTGCACGCCGGGATCGTGGAGCGGATGTACGCCACCGACGTGGCGTTCCTCCAGGACTTCTACCGCCGGATCAACAGCGAGGGCCACACCCACGCGGCGGTGACCTGCCCGCTCTGCCACGGTTCGTTCGAGGTGGACCTCTCGGGTGGGCGCCTGGGGGAATCGTGACGTACGCGCTTCCCCGGTTGCGGGAGGAGATCGCGTACGTCGCCTACCACTTCCATTGGCAGCGTGAGGACATTCTCGACCTCACCCACGCTGAACGTCAGCAGTGGGTGCGGGAGATAGCGCGGATCAACACCCGCGTCAACGAAGGCGGGTGATCGTGTGGGGTTCGGGGACTGGCTACGCCGAACGGACCGGCGACGTCCGGGCACGGCCTCGTCGGACGGGGCCGGTGCGTGGGTTGGTACGGGAGTTGGTACGGGAGTTGGTACGAGCGCGGGTACGGGTGCCCGTTCGGGCGGCGGTCCCGGCGCTTCCGGTCCCGGCGCTTCCGGTCCCGGCTGGGACGGCGGCTGGCGGCAGGTCGCCCCGCCTTCGGTGACCGTCGCCCGGTCCTCGATCGGGGTGAGCGACGGGCTGCGGTTCCGGTCCGAGCTCGCCTCCTGGCAGAACCCCACCATCGGCGGCGAACTCGGCCACGCCGTGCTGCCGTCGGCCCCGGTGGGCCTCATCCACGGCGTCGCCCGTCCGGGCCTCGCGCGTTCCGCCTCCCCCGGGGGCCCGCTGCTGCTGCGGGCGGCCCGGCCGGAGGCGGAGGGCGAGGCGGCGGCCGGAGTGGATCCGCCGTCCGCGACGGCGGGCCGCGCGCGTGGCAGTGGGCCTGGGCGGACCGCTCCGGTCCAGCGGTCGGGCGGGACGACGCCGAAGACGGTACGGGGGGTCGGGGCGGGGTTCGCTCCTGCCTCCGGCGCCGCTACCGGCGCGGGCGCGGCGGCCGCGCCGACCGTACAGCGTGCCGTGCGCAGCGAAGGGGCTGCGGCTGCCTCCGTGCAAGCCACTGCCTCCGAGCCGAATCCTTCGGCATCGGGTTCGGCTTCGGGTTCGGGTTCGGCTTCGGGTTCGGCTTCGGGTTCGGGTTCGGCTGCGGGTTCGGGATCGGCTGCGGGTTCGGGTTCGGCTGCGGGTTCGGGATCGGCTGCGGGTTCGGCGTCGGGTTCGGCTGCGGGTTCGGTGCAGCGTGCCCGGCCCGCCGCTGTACGCCTTCGGCGGACCGCGCCGCCCCTGATCGTCGCCCGGCGTCCGGCGATGCGGCTGCGGCAGATCACCGGCCTGCCGCCGAGCTCTCCAGTCACACCCGCCGCTCCTGTCGTGCCTGTCACACCTTCCCCACCGGCTGCCTCCGGCACCGGCACCGTGCAGCGGAGCACCGCCACCCAGCAGCGGGGCGAGCAGGCGACCACCCCCGTGCGCCCTGCTCTGGGCAAACCCCTGCGGGAGCTGCCCTCCGGGGCCATCCCTTCCGGCTCGGCAGGGCAAGGACAGCCCGCACGCATTGCCCCGGCAGGGCAGGAGACGCCGGCCATGCCGGTGCTTCAGCGTCAGACGGGAGAGACGGCGGTAGCCGCGGAACCGGCGGCGGCAGCCGCACCGGCCGCGACACCTCAGCCGCAACGCCCCCGCACCACCCCCGGGCCCTCACGACCCGCCGGCCCGTCCGGCTCCGCCCCCCGTGCCCGTACGCGCGGCGGGATCGGTGCGCCCCTCACCGCACTCCCGCCCAGCGCCCGGCTCCAGCGCGACGCGCCTCTCCTCGGTGGCCGTCACCGTACGCAGCCGGGCTCCCCGGACACACCGGCTGCGCAGAGGGCGCCCGCGCCGCTCATGACGCCACCGGCCTCCTCCGGCGCACCGTCCGAGATGCCGGTCCGCTCGTCCTCCACGCCCGCTCACCTCTCCCCCGTACAGCGCGCGGTGGACGGGGAGCGCCCCCAGACGCGTACGCATACGCATACGAGTACGGGTGCGGGTACGGGTACGGGTACGCCCGCACCCAGCACCACCGCGTCCCCGGCCGCTCCTCCGGCACCGGTCCGCATCCGAAACATCGGCCCGAAGCACCCGAAGCGGGAGGGCGGACGGGCCGACACCACGCCGGCCACCGCCGGCGACCCACTGTCACCCACCGTCCAGCGGTCGCGCACCCTGCTCTCGGGCAGGGCCCTGAAGGTGAACACCGGTTCTGCCGAGGGGTTCTCGACGGCCCCGCCGACGACTGCGGCGGGCGACAGCACGGCCCGGCCGGTCGTGGCTGCCACCTGGCGCCGCGACGTACAGCAGCCGGGCCCGGGGAGCACCCAGAACACACAGGACACACGGACCGACGGCGCGCGGACCAGCGACGCTCAGGCCGGGGACGCGCGGACCGGGGAGCGCCGGACGTCTCGGGGTGCGACGCCCCGGCGCAACGCACCCCGCACCCGCCCCAGTGGCCCCACCCCCGCAACCGCCGCACCCATCTCCCCGCACCGGACCACGCAGCCCCCCGGCCCGGCGCTGAAGTCCGCAGGCCCGGCACCCGGCTCACCTGCCTCGCCCGGCTCGCCCGTCCAGCGCGCCGTGCACGCGACCCCCGCGCCCCGGCGCACCATCGGCGACCGCAGCCGTCCCCGTGTCACCGCCACCGCCACCCCCACGCAGAGCGGGTCCGCCGTCGGCGGCGTGATCCAGCGGCTCGTGCAGCGTCGTCCGGTACGGGATTCGGCAGCCACCGCCCCGTCGTCACCCGGCCCCGAAGTCCGAACGGCAAGCCAGACAGGCCAGGCAGGCCAGGCAGGCCAGACAGGCCAGACAGGCCAAGCGGGCCAGGCACCCCAGCCATCGCCATCGGCGACGTCCCCGCAGTCCGTCTCCCGCGCCCACCCCGTCCCGGTCGTCCGCCCCCACCCCCCCGCGGCGGCGCGGCCCGGGGTCACCGTCGTACCCGTCCAGCGGATGCCGCTGCCGGTCGTGCCCGACCCCGCGGGCCCCCCGCCCGCCGGCCCGGCGCCCGGAGGCGGTGCTCCCCCGCCCGGGCCGCCGGCCCTCTCCGTACGGGTTCCGCCGCGCCCGCCCACGCCGGCCTCCGGGCCGAGCGGCTCCGGCACTTCGACGGCGCGGCCCCCGACGCAGGCACAGGTGTTGCAGCGTGCGGCCGCCCACGCGGGCATCACCGGCGTCCCGGTGAAGGCCGTCCCGGCGCCGGTCGTTCAGCGTACGGACGACGGCAGGTCCGGCTCCGCCTCCACCTCGGACACCCCGGCGGAGGGCGCCACCACGAACACCGCGAACGCGGCGACCCGGTTCACCGGGGCCGAGATCGAGGAGCTGGCCCGCCGCCTCCTCGACCCCGTGAGCCGGCTCATCCGCGCCGACATGCGCCGCGGCCGGGAGCGCGCCGGGCGGTTGCACGACGGCCGCCGCTGACAGCGCACCCCACCCAGGCAATATCCGCGAAACCAGCAAGAACCTCAGGACCAGCGAGAACCGCAGCAACCGCAGCAACCGCAGGACCAGCACCGGCAGAGAAGAAGAGAAACGGGATGACGGACAACATCTTCGCAACGAGCGTCTTCTTCAAGCTCGTGATCGGCGGCAGCGACCTCGGGGCCTTCCACACCTGCTCGGGCCTGGGCGCCGAGGTGGAGATGGAGACGTACGCCGAGGGTGGCAACAACGGCTTCACCTGGCAGCTGCCGGGACGCATCACCTGGACCAACATCACGCTGACCCGCCCGGTCACCGCCGACACGCTCAAGATCGCGCGCTGGCTGAACGAGACGATCCAGCGGGTCGAGCCGAAGGACGGCGAGATCGTCGCCCTGCGCCCGGACCTCAGCCGGATCATCAGCTGGCAGGTGCAGGGCATCATCCCGGTGCGCTGGCAGGGCCCCTCCTTCGACCCCGCGAGCTCCCAGGCGGCGATCGAGACGCTGGAGATCGCCCACGAGGGCCTCGAACCCTCCTGACGCCCCGTCCTGACGAACCGTCCTGACGAACCGTCCTGACGAACCGTCCTGACGACCCGTCCTGAGGACCCGCCCCGCCAGAGAAGACCCGCCCTACGAGAGAGGAGGAACCGCCATGTCACCCGCTCTGCGTGCGAGCCGTGCGCGCGCCCAACTGACCATCATGGAGCCACCGTCGACGGTCGGCGCCAAGCCGGGCGGCAAACTCGCGCAGCTCACGCTCCAGTTCAACCCCTCCAAGCTGTCGCTGAGCAAGAACACCGAGTGGCGGCGCACTCCGTCCCGGATGGCCGGCCAGTCCGCGCTGCCCGAGTTCGTCGGGAGCGGGCCCCGGTCGCTCTCCCTGGAGGTCTTCCTCGATGCGACGGCCACCCACGACAACTCCGTGGAGAAGGCGGTGGAGCAGCTGATGATCGCCTGCGTGCCGACGCCGACCAGCCTCGCGCGCAAGACGCCCGCGAGCCCGTGGGTGCGGTTCGACTGGGGGACGTCGAGGACCACCTCGTTCGACGGCGTGCTCTCCAACCTCTCCGTCTCGTACACCCTGTTCGACGTGGACGGGAAGCCGCTGCGCGCCACCTGCTCCCTGTCGATCGAGGAGGCCAGCGTCGACCCCGCCGGCCAGAACCCCACCTCCGGTTCGAAGGAGGCCCGGCGGACGCACCGGGTCGTGGCCGGGGACAGCCTGCCGCTGCTCGCCTGGCGCGAGTACGGCGATGCCACCGCCTGGCGCACCATCGCGGAGGCCAACGGCTTGGACAACCCCATGCAGTTGATACCCGGCAGCGAGCTCCTCGTGCCGGGCCTGGAAGACCACCTGGTGGAGGGGGACCGATGACCGGCGTCGCCCCGGGCCGCGCCTTCGCCGCCGACCCCATCGTGGAGGCACCCAACGAGCTGCCGCTGGGCTGGGCCGCCCAGTTGGTGAGCTGCGTGGTCGACGAGAACGTCGGACTGCCGGACACCGCCGTACTGATGTACCGGGACCCGGACCACGAGCTGCTCACCGAGAGCGGGATCACGCTCGGCACACCGCTGAAGATCTCCGTGGTCACCGTGCAGGACCGGGTCCGTGAGCGGCTGTTCACCGGTGAGGTCACGGCGATCGAGCTGGACCACGACACCACCGGGACGTTCACCGTCATCCGGGCGCTCTCCAAGGCGCACCGGCTCCAGCGCGGCCGGAAAGTGGTCGCGTACCGGAACATGAAGACGGCGGACATCGTCCGCAAGGTGGCCACGGGTGCCGGGCTGACCTGCGGCAAGGTCGAGGCGGCGCCGATCACGTACAAGCAGCTGACCCAGGCCAACGTCTCGGACTGGGAGTTCCTCCAGCACCTGGCCGCCGAGAGCGGCGCGCAGGTACGGGTGGACGACAAGGGCGTGCTCCAGTTCACCAAGCCGAGGCGCGCCGCCACCGCGCCCTCACCCACCACCCCCGCCGCCCGGAACCCGATGGTCCTGGAGTACGGGGACAACCTGCTCTCCCTGCGGGCGGTCGTGACCGGCGCGGACGGGGCGGGCGATGTGGAGGTGCGCGGCTGGAACGTCGACACCAAGACGCGGCTGGTGGCGCGCGAGCAGGCCGTCCGCAGCACCACGGTGGCCCCCGGGATGCAACCGTCGGTGGCGTCCAAGGCGTTCGGCGCGAAGGCCCGGATGACCGTCGCCGACACCCCGTACCGGACCCAGGCGGAGACCACGGCCGTCGCCGGTGCGGTGGCCGCTTCGGTCAGCTCCGGCTTCGGTGAGATCGAGGCGGTGGCCGTGGGCAACCCCCGGCTGCGGGCGGGCGCGCCGGTCGCCCTCGGCAACGTGGGGCCGACGTTCTCCGGGCGCTACACCGCGACCGCCGCACACCACGTCCTCGAACCGGACGGCGGCTACCGCACGACCGTGCTCGTGAGCGCCTCACCCGACCGCTCACTGGCCGGGCTGACCGGCGGCGGGACGCCCTCGCGCGGTCCGCGCATGCCGGGGCTGGCGATCGGCGTGGTCACCGACATCCGCGAGGGCAAGGCCCAACGGGGCTGGGTACGGCTGAAGTTCCCCTGGCTCGACGACACCTATGTGACCGACTGGGTCCGTACGGTGCAGTGGGGCGGCAACGGCGGCGGCGGGGTGTTCAGCCCCGAGGTCAACGACGAGGTGCTGGTCGGCTTCGATCAGGGGCTGATCGACAGCCCGTATGTGCTGGGCGGCCTGTACAACGGGATCGACCGGCCGTCGGAGCATGACGTACCGCTGGTGGACAAGACCAGCGGCAAGGTCAACCGCCGTTCCCTGGTGTCTCGTTCGGGCAACCGGCTGGAGCTGCTGGACACTCCGCGCGGTCCGTCCGGTGTCCGGCTGGCCAGTGGCAACAAGCGGCTGGAGGTCGTACTGGACGAGCGGAGGAACGAGATCGCCCTCACCGTGTTCGCCCCCGGTGTCAAGCGGCCGCAGAGCTCCGTGACGCTCTCCTCGTCGGGCATCACGCTGGACGCCGGTACGGGGAACGTCGAGATCAACGGGCGCTCGGTGACCATCAAGGGCAGGACGGGGGTCACCGTGGACGGCGGGCTGCTCGCCGTGCTCAAGGCCAAACTCATCCGGATCAACTGACGCTCCACCCCTACTCCACCCCCTGCCCCGCAAGTCACTTTCACAGCAAGGAGAACCCCGGCCATGCCCCCCGCAGCCCGCTCGGGCGACAGCACCGCCCACGGCGGCGTCATCGGCACCCCGCCCCCAGGCGCGGTGGCCGTCGCCACCGTGTGGATCGGCGGCCGGATCGCGGCCGTCACCGGGAGTCTGGTCCCGCCCCGCCCCGGAAGTCTGCACGCCTGCGTCGTCCCCCCGCACGCGGCTCTCGGGCCGGGCAACGTGATCATGCCCAGCCCGGCCGCCGCGCTCAGCGGTCAGGTGCTGATCGGCGGACTGCCCGCGGCCCGGGTGGGCGACAAGACCACCTGCGGCGCGCAGATCATCAGCGGCGCGCCGAACGTCCTGATCGGGGGCCCGATGTGAGCGGCGGCGGATTCATCGGACGCGGCTGGGGCTTCCCGCTGCGGACCGGCGCGACGGGCGGGATCGCCCTGGTCGAGCGGGACAAGGAGATCGAGGAGGCCATCGGTCTGATCCTCGGTACGGCACCAGGTGAGCGGCCGATGCGGCCGGAGTTCGGCTGCGGCATCCACGACTACGTCTTCGCGCCCGGCGACGGCGCGACCGCCGGGCGGATCGCCCAGGAGGTCCGCACCTCGCTGGAGCGGTGGGAGCCGCGCATCGAGGTGACGGACGTGGTGATCGCGTTCGACGCGATCGAGGAGGGCACGCTCTACATCGACGTGCGCTACACCGTGCGGGCCACCAACGACCTGCGCAACCTGGTCTTCCCCTTCTACACGATCCCCTCCGACGGGGACGCCTCCGAGGCGTCCGCGGAAGCGGGGACGCGCTGATGGCCCTGCCCTCCCCCAACCTGGACGACCGGCGCTTCCAGCAGCTCGTCGACGAGGCCAAGCGGTACGTCCAGCAGCGCTCCCCGGAGTGGACCGACCACAACGTGTCGGACCCCGGGGTCACGCTGATCGAGACGTTCGCGTACCTGGTCGACCAGCTGCTGTACCGGCTGAACCGGGTGCCGGACAAGAACTACGCGGCCTTCCTGGACCTGCTGGGCGTGACCCTGTTCCCACCGACCGTTGGCCGGGCCGAGGTCGACTTCTGGCTCTCCGCGCCGCAGCCGGAGACCGTGCGGCTGCCGGCCGGGACCGAGGTGGCGACCGCGCGCGGGGAGGCGGAGGAGCCGGTGGTGTTCACCACCTCCGAGGACCTGCCGATCGTGCCGAGTTCGCTGGTCCGGCTGGTCACCGCGCCGAAGACCGGCGACCAGACCGACCGCACCGGGCCGCTCGGCGCGGGCAAGGACATCCCGTGCTTCTCGCCGCGCCCGGAACCGGGTGACGCCCTGCTGTTCGGGCTGCCCACCGCCGTACCCCGGTGCATCGTCGCCGTACGCCTGGACAGCCGGGTGGAGGGTGTGGGCGTCGACCCGCGTCAGCCGCCGCTGGTGTGGGAGGCGTGGGACGGGGCCCGGTGGGTGGAGTGCGCGACCGGTGACGACAGCACCGGCGGGCTCAACCGGCCGGGCGAGATCATCGTGTTCGTCCCGGCCGGACACACCGCGTCCGTGGTCGCCGGGACCCGGGCGGGGTGGCTGCGCTGCCGGGTGACGGCACCGGAGCCGGGCCAGCCGTTCTACTCCGAGTCGCCGACGATCCGGGAGGCCGAGGTGTTCACGGTCGGTGGCACGGCCGCCGTCGAGCACGCGGAGACCGTCCTCGACGTGCCCCTCGGGGTGTCGGAGGGGGTGGCCGGGCAGCGGTTCTCGGTGAGCCGGGTGCCGCTGCTGATGGACGGCGAGCCGC
This sequence comes from Streptomyces sp. NPDC088706, assembly GCF_044752765.1. Classification (NCBI taxonomy): domain Bacteria; kingdom Bacillati; phylum Actinomycetota; class Actinomycetes; order Kitasatosporales; family Streptomycetaceae; genus Streptomyces; species Streptomyces sp. NPDC088706. The sequence goes on along the minus strand of NZ_JBIVLW010000002.1, from coordinate 722,231 downwards.
CGGTGGTCCAGGTGTCGTCCGCCGAGGGCTGGCAGGTCTGGACGCCCGTCGAGCACTTCGGCGCCTCCGCGCCCGGTGACCGGCACGTCCGGATCGACGCGGTCTCCGGCGAGTTCGCGTTCCCGCCGGAGGTGCGGGAGCCGGACGGCACGATGCGCGCGTACGGTGCCGTCCCGGAGAAGGGCTCCCAGCTCCGCGTCCCGCGCTACCGCACGGGCGGCGGGTCGGCCGGGAACGTGGCCCGGGGCGCGATCTCGGTGCTGCGCAGCTCGGTCCCGTACGTCGCGGGGGTCGGCAACCGGGAGGCGGCGATCGGCGGCGTGGACGGGGAGACCGTGGAGAACGCCAAGGTGCGCGCGTCGAACATCCTGAGGGTGCAGGAGCGGGCCGTCACCGCGCGGGACCACGAGGTCATCGCCCGCGAGGCGGCGCCCTCGCTGCGCCGGGTCCGATGTCTGCCCGCCGTACCGGGCGAGGGTGGTGCGGTACGGGTCCTGGTGGTGCCGGACGCGGTCCCCGACGAGGGCGGCCGGCTGCGGTTCGAGCAGCTGATCCCCTCGGACCAGGTGCTCGCGGCGGTCGCGGAACGGCTGGACGAACGGCGCCTGGTGGGCACCCGGCTGGTCGTGGAGCCGCCCGCCTACCAGGGCGTCACCGTGGTCGCCCGGCTTCTCGCGGCCCCGGCCGACGTGGACCGGGTGCGCGCTCAGGCCCTGGACGCCCTGTTCCGCCACATCGACCCGCTGCGCGGCGGTGCGGGCGGTACGGGGTGGCCGTTCGGGCGGCCGGTGCAGTACGGGGAGGTCTTCGCGGTCCTCCAAGGGGTGCGGGGGGCCGGGCTGGTGGAGGAGGTCCGGCTGTTCCCGGCGGACCCGGTCACCGGGCGGCGCGGCGGGGCGGTGGACCGGATCGACGTGGCACCGGGCGCGCTGGTCTTCTCGCACCAGCACCAGGTGATCGTCACGGCGAGCGGACCGGGTGAGGGCGCGTGAGCCGGGCCGCCGTACCCGGGCTGCCCAGCCGCTACCCGATCGGCGAACTGCTGCCCGCCCTGTACGCGGACGACGACCTGGCCCAGCGCTTCACGGCCGGTCTGGACACGGTCCTGGCCCCGGTCCTGTCCACCCTGGACAACCTGCCCGCCTACTTCGACCCGGCCCTGGCCCCGGCCGACTTCCTGGCCTGGCTGGCGACCTGGGTGGGCGCGGGCACCGACCCGGACCGGCCGCCGGAGCTGCGACGGGCGGTGGTGGCCCGCGCGGTGGAGCTGCACCGGTGGCGCGGCACCCGGCGCGGCCTGGTCGAACACCTCCGGCTCTGCTTCGGCGTCCACGCGGAGGTGCGGGACGGCGGGGGCGTGGCGTGGTCGGACCGCCCGGGTACGGAGCTGCCTCCGCCGCCGACCGGCGAACTGCTGGTCCGCGTCTGGCCGGTGGCGCCCGGAGCCACGGTGGACGAGAACCGGCTCCTGGACGTGGTGACGGCCTCGTGCCCCGTCCACCTCACCTGCCGGGTGGAGATTTTGCCGGGCCCGCCCGAAGAGGCGCCCACGACGCTCGTAGAGACAGGAGGCTGACGCGATGCGCTCGTGTCCGGCGTGCGGAACGGCCAATCGCGAGGACGACGACTTCTGCGGGAACTGCGGGTCGTACCTGGGGTGGTCGACGGAGCCTCGGCACACCCGGCCGGAACCGTTCCCGGAGCCGGAGCCCGTTCCGGCGCCACGGCCGGAGCCGGAGCCGACCCGACGGCCGGAACCGGAACCGGAACCTCAGCCGACGCCACCACCAGCACCGGCCCCGGCACCACCAGCACCGGCCCCGGCACCGACGCCTCAGCCGGAACCTGAGCCGCGTCCGGAACGTACGCCAACGCCTGCGCGTGAACCCGCTCCATCCACCGAACCGGCGCGCCCCGCACCCGTACGCCCAGCGCCTCCCACACCACCTCCGCCCGTACCACCCACACGACCCGCACCCGCACCCGCACCCACGCCCGACCCCGAGGACCCCATAGCCGCCGTCCAGCCGGCCAAGCCCGTCGCTCGGCGGCCCGTGGTCCGGCCGGTGGAGGCGGCTGAGGCGCCGGACGGGCCGCCGTGTCCGGCCTGCGGTACGCCGAACCTGCCCGGGCGGCGGTTCTGCCGGCGCTGCGCGGCACCGCTCCAGGCCAGGGAGCAGGCCGCGCCCCTGCCGTGGTGGCGCACGGTGTGGCCGTTCCGCCGCCGGGTGCGGGTCCGCTCAAGCCGGGCGCTGCGGCGGGTCCTGCTCGTGCTGGCGGTCGTCGGACTGCTCTTCGTGGGCTTCCTGTTCCTGCCGGCCGGGCGGGTGCTCTTCGAGGACGTACGGGACAAGCTCGGCGGCACGGCGGAGATCAGCCCCGCCGGGGTGAGCGCGAGCGGCGCCGCCCCCGGCCATCCGGCGGGCGCGGCCGTCGACGGCCTGACCGACAAGTACTGGGGCGCGCCCGCCCCTGGCTCGTCACTGACGTGCACGTTCGAAACGCCGTTCCGGCTGGTCGGGGTCGTCGTGCACACCGGGGCGTCGAAGGAGCCCCAGGAGTTCCGGCGGGAGCCGCGGCCGATCCGGGCGGAGCTGGTCGTCACGACGGCGGACGGCACGGTCCGCGAGAAGAAGCTGACGTTCACCGACAAGCCCGGCCCCCAGACGGTACGGACGGGCATCAGCGACGTCGTCTCCGTCCGGCTCGTCCTGCGCGAGGCGGCGGGCCGGGCGGGAGGCCGTCCGATCGCGGTCGGGGAGGTCGAGTTCTTCAAGCGGACCTGACGGGTGACCCGGACGGCCCAGCGTCACGTTCAGTCCCAGAGGCCCCCCAACTGCTCACAGCTGCTCAGCCGTTCGGGCCGATGAAGCAATTTCGGTCACTTATGGCTTCCCTCGACCCCTCCACAGGGGGTTGACTATGCCTCACGCATGGTGACGCGATCGCCCTCACCGGCTCGCCGACCCAGCTCCGACGGGCGCGCCCATGCGCGGTCGCCGGGAATGCGCGGTGCATATCCCCTATCCGTACTCATTCGACGAGGGGCAGCAATGAGCCAGATAACGTTACCGGCGTTTCACATGCCGTTCGCCAGCGCGGGATGCCATCCGGGTCTGGACAAAACCAGGGAGGCCGCCTGGGAATGGGCGGAAGCGGAAGGGCTGATTCTTTCCGTTCCGGCTCGCAGGAAGATGATCCGCACCCGGCCCGAGCTCTGGATTTCCCTCATCTTCCCGAAGGCGTCCCAGGACCATCTCGACCTCTTCTGCCAATGGCTGTTCTGGGCCTTCCTGGTGGACGACGAGTTCGACGACGGCCCGGCCGGGCGCGACCCGCTGATGTGCGAGGCGGCGATCGCCAGGCTGGTGGACGTGCTCGACGGGGCCGCGCCGCACGGGCCGATGGAGCGGGCGCTCGCCGGGCTGCGCGAGCGGACCTGCCGCGACCGGTCCCCCCGGTGGAACCGGCAGTTCCGGCGGGACACGGCGGCCTGGCTCTGGACGTACTACGCCGAGGCGGTCGAGCGGGCGGCCGGGCAGGTGCCGAGCCGGTCGGATTTCGTCAAGCACCGCCGGGACTCGGTGGCCATGCAGCCGTTCCTCGATCTGCATGAGATCACCGCCGGAATCGATCTGCCGGATTCCGCCCGCAGTCTGCCCGGCTACATCGCCCTGCGGAACGCGGTGACCGATCATTCAGGGCTCTGCAACGACATCTGCTCGTTCGAGAAGGAGGCCGCTCTCGGATACGAGCACAATGCGGTGCGGCTCATTCAGCGCGACCGCGGCTCCACGCTCCAGGAAGCCGTCGACGAGGCCGGAGTTCAGCTGGCACGTATTGCCGAGCGCGTGATGCGGGCGGAAAAGGAACTGATCGAGGAAATCGACGCGGCGGGGATCAGCGCCGCGACCCGGGCCGCCCTGGAGCGCTGCGTGCAGGACTACCGGGGGCTCGTACGGGGTGACTTCGACTACCACGCCCGCGCCGAGCGCTACACCCGGCCGGACCTGGTGGAGCTGGACGCGCGGAACTCGATGTCCCGCTACTTCGCCGCCTGAGCCCGCCCCGCTCCACCTGCTCCACCTGCTCCACCTGCTCCACCTGCTCCACCTGCTCCACCTGCTCCATCCATCTGCCCTATCTGCTCTATCTGCTCCATCCATCTGCCCTATCTGCTCTATCTGCTCCATCCGCGGATGGAGCAGATAGAGCAGATGGAGCAGATAAGGCAGATAGGGCCTGGAAGGCAGCGGCCTTCCAGGCTCTGGAGGCCGACGGCACCGATCGCATGATCCCGGAGAGAGATCGATCGGATCACGTCATGGCAGATCGGGAAAGAACAGGCCCGGTCGGAAGTGATCGCATGGAAGCCTGTCCCGCGCAAGCCTGTCCCGGGTCGCCCCACCGGCCGGGCCGATCACTGTGTCGTGCCCCCGGTCAGCGACTGACCGGTCGGAAGGCCATGCCTTCCACCAGAGTCCCCGGGAAAGTCACACGTGAGATCACAGCGAAGAATATGGACCACTGCTGCCGTCGCCACCGCGGCCGTGACGGGTGTCCTGGTGTTCCAGGGCGTGACGGGCAGTTCCTCCCCCGGCGGTGACGCGGACGCCAAGTCCGCCCCCGCGGAGGCGGACGTGTACCGGACCCCGCTCAGGACCTCCGAGGACGGCACTTCCGCCTCCCTCGCCCAGCGCTCCACCGAGCGGTTCAGCCTGCTCGGTGTCACCTGGACCGATCCGGCCACCCGGGTGGCGGGCACGGTCGAGGCCCGCACCCGCTCCGCCGCCACCGGCGAGTGGACCGGCTGGCTGCCGCTGGACACCGAGATCGACGCGCGCACGGAGGCCGGGCGGCCCGGCGTCCGGGGCACCACCGAGCCCCGCTGGGTCGGCCCCTCGAACGGCGTCGAGGTCCGGATCAGTGCCGCGGACGGTGTGCGGGCCGGGCTGCCCGACGGGCTGCGGCTGGACACCGTCGACCCGGGCGGCAGCGCCACCCCGCTCGCCGCCGAACCGGCCGCGTTCGCCGTCGACGCGAGCCCGTCCGAGGAGCCGACGCCCGGTGAGGAGACCCCCTCGCCCACGCCGACGCCGGAGGAGCCGACCGGGGAGCCCGGCGAGGACCCCTCCCCCACCCCGACCACCGAGTTCCCCACTCCGCCGCCCCCGAGCCCCACCACCGCGTCCCCGACGCCGACGACCGCGTCCTCGACGCCCAGCGCCTCCTCGACCCCGCCGCTGCCGCCCGCCCCGCCGTCCACGGTCCCGCGTCCGCCGATCGTCTCGCGGGTCGCCTGGCAGGCCGACGAGTCGCTCAACGACGAGGCGCCGGAGTACCTGGAGAAGGTCAAGGCCGTCTTCGTCCACCACACCGCGCAGACCAACTCCTACTCCTGCGCCGACTCCTCGGCCATCGTGCGCGGGCTGCACACCTACCACGTGAAGTCGAGCGGCTGGAAGGACCTCGGCTACAACTTCCTCGTCGACAGGTGCGGCACGGTCTTCGAGGGCCGCAGGGGCGGTGCGGACCGGCCCGTGCTGGGCGCGCACACGTACGGTTTCAACCGGGACACCACCGGGATCGGCGTGATCAGCATGTACACGGACACCGCGGCCGCGCGAGCCGCGACCACCGCGGTCGCCAGGATCGCCGCCTGGAAGCTCGGCCAGTACGAGGGCGACCCGACCGGCAAGGTCGAGCTGACCGCCGGGACCGCGAGCCGCAACCTCTCCGGGACGAAGTTCGCCACCGGCAAGAAGTACCCCTTCCAGCAGATCTCCGGACACCGGGACGCGTTCAACACCCAGTGCCCCGGGCAGAGCCTGTACGGCCAGCTCCCCGCCATCCGCTCGCTGGCCGGCGGATCGGTCACCGGCCTCACCATCGCCTCGGTGACCGGAGCGAGCGCCTCCGGCTCCACGTACTACACGCGGTCGAACGTCACCGTCGGCTGGAGGGCGACCACCCCCGCCTCCTTCGTCAAGCAGTACGAACTCCTCGTCGGCGGCAAGGCGGTGGCCACCGTCAAGGGCAACGTCACGACCGCCCCGGTCACCCTCGCGCTCGGCAAGCACTCCGTGCAGGTGCGGGCCACCCACCAGTCGGGCAAGGTCACCACGTCGGCCGCGGCCACGGTCGTCGCCGAGCGGACGGCCCCCGCCTTCACCACCAAGCCGGTCCTCACCCTGCGCACCGGCACGGTGAACACGGCCGCCGTCCCGCTCACCCTGCGGTGGAAGGCCACCGACGCCGCCGCCCTCAAGGAGGTCCGGCTCACCGCGCCCGTCGCCAGGACGTACGGCCCGACGGCCGGCAGCGCCGCGCACACGGCGAAGTCCGGGGCGGTGACGGCGTGGAAGATGACGGCGTACGACCACGCGGGCAACACGGCCGCCGCCTCGGTCTCCGGCACCCCGGTGATCCTCCAGGAGACCGCCGCCGAGAAGACCGGGATATGGACGTCGAAGTCCTCCGCCGGCTACCTGGGCGGCAAGTCCCTCTCCAGCAGCACCAAGAACGCCAGCCTGACCTGGACGTTCACCGGCCGGTCAGCCGCCTGGGTGGTGTCGCGGGCCGCCACTTCGGGGCAGGCATACGTCTATGTCGACGGAAAGAAGGCCGCCACGGTGGACCTGAAGTCCACCGCCACCAAGTACCGGGAGCGCCCGGCACACGGTCAAGATCGTGGTGGTCGGTACGAAGGGCCGCCCGGCCCTCACCACGGACGGGCTGGTCCACCTGAAGTGAGCCGCTGAGCCACCGCACCGCGAGAGGGGTGGGCACGCACCATGTCCGACATCGGGGCGGGGTCTCCCCCGCAGTCTCCCCCACAGGCCAGGACCGTGCGGGGCGCTGTGCGCGGTGCGGTGGAGCGGGGTGTCGCGGTCTTCCGCGGCATCCCGTACGCGGCTGCGCCGGTCGGCGTGCGGAGGTTCCGCGCGCCGGAGCCGCCGGAGCCCTGGGCGGGCGTGCGCGACGCGGTCGCGTACGGGCCGACGGCCCCCAAGCGGCCCTACGCCCCGCCGCTGGACCGGCTGCTGCCGGACCCGCGGGTGCCGGGCGAGGAGTGGCTCAACCTCAATGTGTGGACGCCGTCCACCGAGGCCGTGGGGCTCCCGGTCCTCGTCTGGATCCACGGCGGTTCGCTGCTGCACGGATCCTCGGCGGTGCCGGTGTACGACGGGTCCGCGTTCGCCCGGGACGGGGTGGTGCTCGTCTCGGTCAACTACCGCCTGGGCGTCGAGGGCTTCGGGGTGTTCCCGGACGCGCCCGCCAACCGGGGGCTGCTGGACCAGCTCGCCGCCCTGGAATGGGTGCGGGACAACATCGCGGCGTTCGGCGGCGACCCGGGCCGGGTGACGGTGGCCGGGGAGTCGGCGGGGGCGGTCTGCGTCGCGGCCCTGCTGGCGGTGGAGCGCTCGGCGGGTCTGTTCCACCGGGCGGTGCTCCAGAGCGGGGCGCCCACGGCGCTGGCCCCGAAGGTCGCGCGCGGGACGACCGAGCTGATCGCCGGGCGGCTCGGCGTCCCCGCCACGGCCGCCGCGCTGGCCGCCGTGGACCCGGACGCGCTGCTGACCGCCCAGACCGAGGTGACGAGCGGCGGCAACCCGCTGACCGGCCGCAACTCCTTCCAGATCGTGGTGGACGGCGAGCTGCTGACCCGGGACCCGGCCGAGGCGCTGCGCGCGGGCGCCGCCGCCGGCATCGATCTGCTGATGGGGGCGAACACCGAGGAGTACCGGCTCTGGTTCGTCCCCGGCGGCCTGATGGAACGGATCGGCCGGCTGAAGCTCCGCCTGGCACTGCTGAAGTTCAGGGTCCCGAACGCCACCGCCCGCACCTACCGGGCCAACCGGCCGGACGCCACCCCCGGCGAACTCCTCGGCGCGCTCGCCACCGACCTGCTGCTGCGGGTCCCGCTCAACCGGCTGGCCGACGCGCGCGCCGGCGCCGGGGCGTCCACGTACGTCTACGAGTTCGGCTGGCCCTCCCCCGTACAGCGCCTCGGTGCCTGTCACGCGCTGGAGCTCGGGTTCGTCTTCGACACCCTCGCCCACCCCGACACCATGGCCCTGACCGGCCCGGACGCACCGCAGGAGGTGGCGGACGCGATGCACCGGGCGTGGGTGGACTTCGCGGCGGCCGGCGACCCGGGCTGGCCGTCCTGGGACGCCTCCCGGCCGGTGCGGTTCTTCGGTGCGGGCGGCGCCCCGGCGGTCGTCCTGGCCCCGCGCGAGACCGAGTTGCGGGGCTGGGAGCCGTACCGGAAGAAGCGCTAGCGGGTGAGATCCCGTGCGGAACGCCCGGCGGGGCCGCCGCAAGGGCCGCCGGCGCGGGCCCCGGCCGGACGAGACGGCGGCCGGGGTCCCGTCGCGGCTCAGGCCTTGTTCTGCGCGGCCCAGAACTCGTCGAAGGTGAGCAGGCCGTCACCGTTGCCGTCGTGGGCGTTGATGATCGCCTGTGCCACCGTCTCCGTCACGAACGGGTCGCCCAGCTGCGCCATCGCGCTCTTGTACTCGCCCGCCGTGATGAGACCGTCGCCGTTACCGTCGAACTTCTCGAATACCGTCCGCGCCGACTCGATGTCCGCCACTGTTCCGCCCCTTCGTGGTGCCGATTGTCGGGGTCAGATTATCGGGCCGTACGGGTGACGGGTGCGGCGGCCGGGGCTGGAGGTCCCGGTGCCGTGCCGCCCGTGGCGTCAGCTCAGCAGCTCCGTGGCGGTCACCGCGCGCAGGCCGCGCCGGTCGATCTCGGTGAGGAGGAGCGGCAGCGCGGCGACCGTGACCGGGCGGCCGAGGCTCAGCCCGACCACGGAGCCGTGCCGCAGCTCGCCCGTCACTTTGCGGAGGACGGCCGGGACCCCGGTCGCGGCGTGGTCGCGGGACTCCACGTCGTACGACAGGACGTGCGGGTACCCGGCCCGCCGCGCGAGGCGCTGGAGGAGCGGGGTGGTGTCCGGGCCGGGCGAGGGGCGGAACCAGGTGCCGATGGAGCCGGTGAGCCGGCGCAGCCGCCGGGCGCAGGCGGTGATCTCCTCGTATGCCGCGCGCTCGTCGAGGGCCGCGAGGTCGCGGTGGTTCTGGGTGTGGTTGCCGAGCTCGTGACCGCCGTCGAGGATGCGGCCGGCCATACCGGGGTGCGCGTCGAGCCAGCTGCCCACGGCGAGGACGGTGACCCGGACCCCGGCCCGTTCGATCCGGGCGAGCGCGGTACGGGCGAGGTCGAGGTCGCCCCGGCCCTCGAAGGTGAGGGCCACGCGGGGCCGGTCGCGGGGGCCGTGGGCGATCTCGACCGGCTGCCCGGGGAAGCGGCGCGGGGCGGCGGGGACGGCAGGGGGTGCGTACGCCGACGAGGGCGCGGGCGCCCCGTCGGCCACTCCCCCTCCCGCCCTCCTCGCGCAGCCCGCGAGGGCGGCGGCCGTGAGCAGCCCGGCCCCGGCACCCAGCGCGTCCCGGCGGCGCACCGGCACCCTGCGTCCTGCCATACCCGACCACCTCGCCTTCCACGGAGTCCCGGGACACAGTAAGGGCGGAACAAGTGAAATATGACGATTGACCGATTTACTGAATGATCTATGAATCATTCAGGTGGTGCGATAAGAATGCATGGAAAGACAGGCGAGTGACCGAGCCCACCTGTGATTCAGCCACGAAATGCCCGTTTGGCCCGAGAATCAACCGGAATGCATCTTTGGCACCGAGGTCGCCCGTCTGCCATAGTCGGAGCCACGACCCCCATTGACCCGGGCCGAGGTCGTCACGAGCGGCCGTGAACCCACCCCACATGTCACGGCCCCCACAGAAGCCCCCGCAGCGCCGCACCCCGGCCGAAGGGGGCTTCCGTGCGTCCGGAGCCCTGCGGTCGCGCCCGGACCCCCGCGGCCTCAGGTGTCAGCGGTCCGAGATCCGCATCTCGAACCAGGTGGTCTTGCCGCGCGGCAGCAGGTCCACCCCCCACCGGTCGGAGAGCTTGTCGACGAGGAAGAGGCCCCGGCCGCTGATGTCCATCTCGCGCACCGGCATCAAACACGGCAGTCCGCGCGAGGGATCACGCACCTCGATCCGGATCCAGCCCCGGCGGCGCACCATCCGTAACCCGAAGACGCGGGCCCCGGTGTGGCGTACCGCGTTGCCGACGAGCTCCGAGACGAGCAGCACCGCGTACTCGGCGGTCTGCGGCGAGAGGGCCCACTGCCGGAGCACCACGCAGGAGGTGAGCCGACGGGCCGTCGCCGCGGACTCCGGCCGCGACGGCAGCCGGACTTCCCCCTCGGTCGGATTTCCGAACAACTCCAGCGCCTTGAACGCCTGTTCGTCGTCCATGCCCGACGTCCAGCGTGCCGCGGTCGCGCTGCTGCGCGGTCGCGGCTGATCCACACCCTCCAGGCCCGCCATGTCCACCATCATGGACGCACACCTCGCCCTCCGGGGCCGTTCCGAAGGAATCCGCACCCCGGAACACCCCTCTCCCCAAAGGGCGTTCGGCATATGCCCGTGGCAGGACGGCGTCCTTCACGGCCCCGATGAGCTGGGGCGATGAGCCGACCGGGCGGGATCGCCCGACAGGTGCCAGGCCGGGCCCCGAGGCTGCCTCAGGGCCCGGATAAACCGCCCGCAGGGATGAACCCGCGTCACGGGTGCGTCCGGAACTCGGGTACGTCCAGAACCGGCCCCACCGCACGAGCGGTCGAAACCGGTCCCCACCGCACGTGCGGTCGAAACCGGTCCCCACCGCACGTGCGGTCCGGAACCGGCCCCACCCGCACCTGGGTCCTGGGTCCTGGGTCAGAGGAACTGCGCCTTGCCGGGCCCCTCCGCCACGAAACTGCGCATCCCGCGCTCACGGTCCTCGGTGGCGAACAGTCCGGCGAACCAGTTCCGCTCGATGGTCAGCCCGGTGTCGATGTCCGTCTCCAGACCGGCGTCCACCGACTCCTTGGCCGCGCGCAGCGCCAGCGCGGGCCCCTTCGCCAGCTGGGCGGCCCAGGCGTGCGCCTGCTCGTAGACCTCGGCGGCCGGGACCACCCGGTCCACCAGACCGAGCGTCAGGGCCTCCTCCGCCTTGACCATGCGGCCGGTGAAGATGAGGTCCTTGGCCCGGGACGGGCCGATCAGCCGGGCGAGCCGCTGGGTGCCGCCGGCGCCCGGGATCAGGCCGAGCAGGATCTCGGGCTGGCCGAGCCTGGCGTTGTCCGCGGCGATGCGGAAGTCGGCGCAGAGGGCCAGTTCGCAGCCGCCGCCGAGCGCGTAACCGGTGACGGCGGCGACGACCGGCTTGGGGATGCGGGCGACCGCGGTGAAGGAGTCCTGGAGCGCCCGGGACCGCACGACCATCGCCGTGTGGTCCATCGCCTGCATCTCCTTGATGTCCGCGCCGGCCGCGAACACCTTCTCGCCGCCGTACAGGATCACCGCGCGCACGTCCTCGCGCCGGGCGGCCTCCTCGGCGAGCTCCCGCAGCCGGTCCTGGACCGCCACGTCCAGGGCGTTCATCGGCGGCCGGTCCAGCCGGATGGTCCCGACGTTGTCGCGTACTTCGAGGGTCACAGTCATGGAGGCAGGTTAACCAGTGCTAACGCGGGCGGGCCCGGTGCCGTTGGTCACAGCACCGGGCCCGCCGGGGTCGTACGGGACGTCCTCGAAGAGGTCTGTCCTGCGAGAAGTTCCGGAAGAAGCCTTACTTCTTCCACTCCTCCCAGTCCATGTTCCAGCCGTTGAGGCCGTTGTCCGGCTGGATCTGCTTGTCCTTGGAGTTCTTCACGACGACCACGTCACCGATCAGCGACTTGTTGTAGAACCAGGCCGCCGGGGTCTGGCTGTCGTAGCCGCCGCGCACATCGCGCAGACCGACACAGCCGTGGCTGGTGTTGGTGGTGCCGAAGATGGAGGACGCGCCCCAGTAGTTGCCGTGCAGGAAGGTGCCCGAGGTGGACAGCCGCAGGGCGTGCGGCACGTCCTTGATGTCGTACTCGCCGCCGAAGCCCACGGTGTCGCCGTTCATCCGGGTCACCTTGTGCTTCTCGCTGATGACCATCTGACCGTTGTACGTGGTGGTCGCCGGGGCGCCCGCGGAGACCGGGATGTCCTTGATCTGCTTGCCGTCGCGGACGACCTTCATCCGCTTCGTGCTCGCGTCGACGGTGGAGACCTGGCTGCGGCCGATGGTGAACTTCACCGTCTTGGCCTGCTTGCCGTAGACCCCCGGCCGTCCCTCCACACCGTCCAGGTGGAGCTGCACGGTCACCTTGGTGCCCGGCGCCCAGTACTTCTCCGGGCGGAAGTCGAGGCGGTCGTTGCCGAACCAGTGGCCCTCGATCTCGACCGGCGGCTCGGCGGTGACCTTGACGGCCTTCTCCACGGCGGCCGGCTCGGTGATACCCCGGGTGAAGTTGATCGAGACCGGCATGCCGACCCCGACGGTGGAACCGTCCTCCGGCGTGTAGTGCCCGATGAAGGTGTTCTCCGGCACCAGCGTGGTGAAGGTGGTGTCCTTCGCCGACTCACGGCCCTTCGCGTCCTTGGCGACCGCGTGCACCGCGTACTTGGTGGCGGCGGCGAGGTGCCGCTCCGGCACCCAGCTCGCGCCGTCGGCCGCGATCTCACCCGCGACCTCGTTGCCCTTGGGGTCGGCGACCTCGACCGAGGTCAGCTTTCCCCGCGCGGCGGTAATCTTCAGCGCGCCGCTGGTGGCCACCGACTCCGAACCGTCCTCGGGCGCGATGGTCACCACCGCCTGCGAGGCCGAGGTGTCCTCCGCCTTCGAGCCGCTCCCGCTGCCGCCCTTGCTTCCCGCTTCCGCGTCCCCGCCGCACGCCGTCACCAGCAACAGCATGGCGCCCATGACCAGGGCCAAGGGCCCCGATCCGCCGCGCCGCTTCCTGCCCGCCCCGGCCGATGCCCCCGATATCGGCTGCACGTTCACTGTGGTCGTCTCCCCTCGCCGGGCCTGGCACCGCCATGGCCCGCATCCCCCGCGCGCTGCACATACGCGCTCCTCGCAAAGATAATCACACCGTGGGGGCGGTGGATCCCCTCGGGAATGTCACCGTTCCGTCCCAAGCGACAGGGGGAGCCGTGCAGGTAGGGCGGGGTGCCGGAGGCCCGAGGGGGCGGGGTGCCGGACGCCCGAGGGGGCGGGGTGCCGCACGCCCGAGGGGGCGGGGTGCCGGACGCCCGAGGGGGCGGGGTGCCGGACGCCCCCGGGGCGGGGGCGCCGGCCCCGGGGGCCTCAGCGCAGGGCGGAGCCCGCCTGCCACTTCTTCCAGCCCATGTTCCAGCCGCTGAGCCCGTTGTCCGGCGCGACCTTCTTGTCCTTGGAGTTGACGACCTCCACCACGTCCCCGATCAGGGTCCGGTCGAAGAACCAGCCGCCCGGCGTGGTGGCGCTGCCACCCTTCGCGTCGCGCAGCCCGATGCAGCCGTGGCTGACGTTCTTCTCGCCGAACACGTCTTCGTCCGCCCAGTAGTTGCCGTGCAGGAAGGTGCCGGAGGTGGTGAGCCGGATGGCGTGCGGGACGTCCTTGATGTCGTACTCGCCCTTGCCCTTCTTGTCCGTGAAGCCGACGGTGGCGCCGTTCATCCGGGTCACCTCGTGCAGCTCGGTGACGACCATCTTCCCGTTGTACGTGGTCGTCCTGGGGGCCCCAGCGGTGATCGGGACCGTGCTGACGAGCTCTCCGTCGCGGCGCACCTCCATGGTCTTGGCCTCCGCGTCCACCAGGGAGACCTGGGAGCGCCCGACGGTGAAGGTGACCGTCTTGTCCTGGCTGCCGTAGACCTTCGGCGCGCCCTCCACGTCCCGCAGCCCGATGTCCACGGTGACCTCGGTGCCCGGCTTCCAGTACGTACGGGGGCGAAAGTCGAGCCGGTCCTTGCCGAACCAGTGGCCGACGACCTCCACCGCCGGTTTCGCGGTCACCCGGATGGCCTTCTGCACCGCCGCGCGGTCGGCGATGGGGCGGTTGAAGGAGAAGGACACGATCATGCCCGTCCCCACGGTGGACCGGTTCTCCGGCTTGAAGTACCCGATGAACCGGTGTTCGGGGACCAGCGTGGTGAAGGTGGCGTGGCGCGCCGAGCGCTGCCCGGCCGCGTCCACCGCCACGGCGTCGACGCTGTACTTCGCGGCCAGGGCGAGCCGGGCGGCGCCGGGGTCCGGCTTCCAGGAAAGGCCGTCGGCGGCGATGCGCCCGGCCACGGTCTGCTGCTGGGCGTCCTCGACGCGCATCACCTTGACGCTCTCCAGCCGGCCGTCGGGGATCTTCACCCCGATCCGGGTCTCCGCGTCGACCTCCTTCGCCCCGTTTTCGGGAAAGATGCTGATCACATCCTGGGGAGAGCCCGGTTTGCCGTTGAGCAGGGCCCCTCTCGTATCGGTGCATCCGGTCAGCAGGACCAGCACGGTGAGCAGTCCTGCCCATGTCAGCACGGCGGCCGAGCCCGCCCGTGCGCTCTTCGCTACGTGGTTCACGCTCCCCCAACGACCAGGGCGGTCGGGGGAAACGTGAGTGCGGGCCCCGCGGTGGGCAGAACAGAGGGAAGGACTACCAGGAGAGGGCCGCGGCCGGGACGTCGCGCGCCCCCTTTCCGGTGCCCGTCCTCATGAGCCGCGGGAGGCGACACGGTGTCGAGCGCAGCCGAGCAGGAGGCAGTACAGGAACCGGCCGGGACGGCGGTGCGGCCCGGGGAACCACCGGGCCGGGCCGCGGCACCCGGCACCGCACGTACCGAGGACCCGAACGGCCTGCGGGTGGAGGCCGCGCGAGCCGTCCGCGTGGAGATCGCGCACGCCGTACGCACCGAGCCCCGCGCCCCCGTCGTGTGGCCCGGGGCGCCGATGCCGCTCGGGGCCCGCTTCCGGGTCGGTCCGGACGGAGTGGCGGGCACCAACTTCGCGCTGTGGGCCGGCGGGGCCGAGGCGGTCGAGCTGTGCCTCTTCGACGAGCGCGGCAACGAGACCCGCTGCCCGCTGACCGAGCTCACCCACGAGATCTGGCACGGCTTCCTGCCGGGCATCGCGCCCGGACAGCGTTACGGCTACCGGGTGCACGGCCGCTGGGACCCGTGGACCGGGGCCCGCTGGAACGCGGCCAAGCTGCTGCTGGACCCGTACGCCCGTGCGGTGGACGGCACCTTCACCCTGCCGCCCGAGGTCTACGGGCACGTCCGCGACTGGCCCCAGCAGCATGTCGCCGACACCGTGCGCGACGACCGGGACTCGGCGCCCCATGTGCCCAAGGGCGTGGTCGTCCACGATGACGACGACTGGGTGGAGGACCGCCGCCCCAAGACCCCGTGGGCCGACTCGGTCATCTACGAACTCCACGTACGCGGCTTCACCAAGCGCCACCCGGACATCCCGCCCGAGCTGCGCGGCACCTACGCCGGGCTCGCGCACCCGGCCGCGATCGACCATCTGACCCGGCTCGGGGTGACGGCGGTGGAGCTGCTGCCGGTCCACCAGTTCGCCCACGAGGACCATCTGCTGCGGCGCGGGCTGCACAACTACTGGGGCTACAACTCCATCGGCTACTTCGCCCCGCACGCCGACTACTCCGCCTCCGGCTCGGCGGGCGGGCAGGTCGGCGAGTTCAAGCGGATGGTGCACGCGCTGCACGGGGCCGGGATCGAGGTCATCCTCGACGTCGTCTACAACCACACCGCCGAGGCGGGCGAGCTGGGCCCGATGCTCTCCCTGCGCGGCATCGACAACCGCGGCTACTACCGGCTCCAGAACGACCCCCGCCGCTACGCCGACTACACCGGCTGCGGCAACACCCTGCACGTGGTCCAGCCCCAGGTGCTGCGGCTCATCACCGACTCGCTGCGCTACTGGGTCACCGAGATGGGCGTCGACGGCTTCCGCTTCGACCTGGCGGCGGCGCTCGCCCGTTCGATGCACGACGTCGACATGCTCTCCCCGTTTCTCGCGGTGATCGCCCAGGACCCGGTGCTGCGCCGGGTCAAGCTGATCGCCGAGCCGTGGGACGTCGGCAACGGCGGCTACCAGGTGGGCGCCTTCCCGCCCCTGTGGACCGAGTGGAACGACCGCTACCGCGACGCCGTACGGGACTTCTGGCGCGGCGCGCTCCCCGACGTACGGGATCTCGGCTACCGGCTGACCGGCTCCAGCGACCTGTACGCCTGGGGCGGCCGCCGCCCGTACGCCTCGGTCAACTTCGTCACCGCGCACGACGGCTTCACCCTGCGCGACCTGGTCAGCTACGAGCACAAGCACAACGAGGCCAACGGGGAGGGCAACCGGGACGGTACGAGCGACAACCGGGCGTGGAACTGCGGGACGGAGGGCGAGAGCGAGGACCCGGAGGTCAACGCGTTGCGCCGCCGCCAGCTCCGCAACCTGCTCACATCGCTGCTGCTCTCCACCGGGGTGCCGATGCTGGTGGCGGGCGACGAGATGGGCCGGACGCAGGGCGGCAACAACAACGCCTACTGCCAGGACAACGAGATCGGCTGGCTGGACTGGTCACTGCTGGAGCAGCCCGAGTGGCGGGAGCTGACCGAGCTGACGGCCCGGGTGCTGAGGCTGCGCCAGGCCCATCCGGTGCTGCGCCGCCGCGCGTTCTTCTCCGGCCGGGCCCAGGCGCCGGACGGGCTGCGGGACCTGGCCTGGTTCACCCGGGACGGGCGGGAGATGACGGAGGGCGACTGGTACGCGCCCACCGCCTCGCTCGGCCTCTACCTCTCGGGCCGGGACATCCCGGGGCGGGACGCGCGGGGCGAGCCGGTCACCGACGACAGCTTCCTCGCCGTGCTGCACGCGGGCGCGGAGCCGGTCGCCTTCGAGCTGCCGGGAGCCCCGTGGGCGGCCGGCTACGAACTGGTCCTGGACACCTCCCGGGAGGACCAGGCCGATGCGCCCGGCACGGTCCTGGAAGGCGGTGCGGAGATGACCGTCCCGGCCCGCTCGGTGCTGCTGCTGCGGGTGACGGCGTAACGGCCGGGGGAGCCGGAGGGGGAATCAGCCGAGGATGCCCCGGTCGTGGCCGACGGCGACGGCCGCGGGCGGCCGGCCGGGGGAAGCGGCGGGCTCCCGGCGGAAATTGTCGGGACCGATGTCAGTGGTGAAACGTACAGTCGGTTCTGATGCCCGAAACACCTGCACTGCACACGGACCGGTCCGCCGTGCGCTCCCTCCTGCGTCTGTGGCCCTATGTCCGTCCCGTGCGGCTCCGCCTGTTCACCGCCGCCTTCGTGGCCATCCTGGCGTCCTGTCTGTCGCTGGTGATCCCGCTGATCCTGAAGTGGATGGTGGACGGGCCCGTCGCCGACCGGGACCCGGGCGGCGTCTGGCTGGGGGCGCTGTACCTGTTGCTGCTCGGCATCGCGGAAGCCGTCCTGTTCGGGTTCCGGCGGTGGCTGGTGGCACGGCCGCTGGCCGGGGTCGAGGCGTCGCTGCGGGCCGGTCTCTACCGACATCTGCAACGGCTGCCGGTGGCCTTCCACGACCGCTGGCCCTCGGGCCAGCTGCTGTCGCGCGGCACGACGGATCTGATGCTGCTGCGGATGTTCCTGGCGTTCCCGCTGACCTTCCTGGTCGTCAACGCGGCGACGATCCTGGTCGGTTCGTCATCCTGTTCGCCCAGGACTGGTCGCTCGGTCTGGTGCTGCTGGCGCCCGCGGTGCCGCTGATGGTCCTGTGCTCGCTGTTCGAGACGAAGTACGCGCTGGTGGCGCGGAGGGCTCAGGACCAGGTGGGCGACCTGACCACGGTCGTCGAGGAGAGCGTGCTCGGCATCCGGATCATCAAGGGCTTCGGCCGCCACCGCAGCCAGGGACACGCCTTCAGGGTGCTGTCCCGGCGGCTGCGCTCCACGGAGCTGGGCAAGGCGCGGCTGCTCGCCGGGATCTGGGCGCTCATCACCACCATCCCGGAGCTGGCGATCGGGGCCGCGCTGGTGCTCGGCACGGTCCAGGTGGCGGACGGCACCCTGTCGGCGGGCACCCTGGTCGCCTTCCTCTCGACGGCTCTGGCGCTGCGGTGGCCGGTGGAGTCGATCGGCTTCCTGCTGGCGATGAGCCAGGAGGCGGCGACCGCGACCGACCGGTATTTCGAGGTGATGGACGCGGCGGAGGAGCAGGGGGCGGCGACCGCCCGCGCGGGGGCGCCGGAGCCGCCCGCCGGGATGGTGTTCGAGGGGGTGGAGTTCCGCTACCCGGACGCGGAGCCGGGCTCCCCGCCCGTCCTGGCCCGGATCGACCTGCACGTGCGGCCCGGCGAGACGATGGCCCTGGTGGGCGGTACGGGCTCCGGCAAGACGACGCTCACCGCGCTGGTCCCCCGGCTGCACGAGGTGACGGGTGGCCGGATCACGCTGGACGGCGAGGACATCGCCACGATGGAACGCGCGCGGCTGCGGGAGCTGGTGTCGGTGGCGTTCGAGGAGCCGACGCTGTTCTCCGCGACGGTCGGCGAGAACGTGCTGATGGGTGCCGAGGACGCGGACGAGAAGCAGGTGCGGCGGGCGCTCGCGGTGGCGCAGGCCGACTTCGTGCACCGGCTGCCTCAGGGCCTGGACACGGAGGTCGGCGAGCAGGGCCTGAGCCTCTCCGGTGGCCAGCGCCAACGCCTGGCCCTGGCACGTGCGGTGGTGGGCGAGCCGCGTTTCCTGGTGCTGGACGACCCGCTCTCGGCGCTGGACGTGCACACCGAGACGCTGGTGGAGGCGGCGTTGCGGCGGGTGCTGGAGGAGACGACGGCGGTGGTGGTGGCGCACCGCCCCTCGACGGTGATGCTCGCGGACCGGGTGGCGCTGCTGTCGGAGGGCCGGATCACGGCGGTGGGCACGCATCAGGAGCTGCTGCGGTCGAACGCGGAGTACGCGTGGCTGATGTCGGGCGCCGAGCCGGGCGGTGACCCTGCTGCCCCGACCGCCGAGGCCCCTGCCCCCGCCCAACAGGTACCCGCCGAGGAGGGCACCCGATGACCACGACCGCCACCGACGACGACGCCGCGCGCACCGCTTCCGGTGACGGCGAGGGGCTGGGTCCCGGCCGTACGGCCACGGCACCGACACCCGCCCCGGAGGGACCCGGCGACCCGTTCGACCAGGACGACCTGCCCGCACCGCGCGGCGCGACCCGGGCGCTCCTGTTCTCCCTGCTGTCCCCGATGCGCGGCCGGGTGGTGCTCGCCGCGCTCCTGCTGGTGCTCCAGCAGGCGGCGGTGCAGGCGGGACCGCTGCTGGTGGCGTACGCGATCGACAGCGGGGTCCCGGCGTTCCGGGACCACGACCACGGGCCCCTGATCGCGGTCGCGGTGGGCTACGCGCTCTGCTCGGTGGGCGCGGGGACGCTCCAGTACGCGTTCATCCGGTGCTCGGCCCGGATCAACCAGGACGCGCTGCTGGACCTGCGCGGCCGGATCTTCCGGCACGCCCAGGCGCTCAGCGTGGACTTCCACGAGCGCTACACCTCGGGCCGGCTGATCTCCCGGTCCACCTCGGACGTCGAGTCGCTGCAGGAGCTGCTGAGCGAGGGGCTCCAGGAGCTGATCACCGTGGTCCTGTCGTTCGTGTCGATCTCGGTGGTCCTGCTCTGGCTGGACCTCGGCATAGGGGCGATCGCCACCCTCTCCTTCGTACCGCTGTATCTGCTGGTACGGCTCTACCGGCGGCGGGCGGCCGTGGTGTACGGCGCGCGGTCGACGGCCATCGCGGCGGTGATCGTCAAGTTCGCGGAGACCATGAACGGCATCCGGCCGGTCCAGGCCTTCCGCCGGGAGCGGTCCAACGACACCGCGTTCGCCTCGCTCAACCACGTGCACGAGCGGCGCAACGGCGACGCGCTGCTGGAGATGGCGCGCTATGTCACCGGCTCCCGGCTGGTGGCGAACACGGCGGTCGCCGGGATGGTCCTCTGGGGCGCCTACCGGGTGGCCGGGGGGACGCTGGCGCTCGGGGTGCTGGCCGCGGCGGTGCTGTATCTGCGCCGGCTGTACGACCCGATCGACCGGCTCGGGATGTTCCTCAACTCCTACCAGTCGGCGGCGGCCTCGCTGGAGAAGATCGCGGGTCTGCTGGCGCAGAACCCGACGGTCCCGGACGCCTCGGACCCGAAGGAGCTGCCCGCCCGCTCCGGCGACCACCCGGGCCGGGAGGTCGTCTTCGACGGGGTGCGGTTCGCCTACCGTACGGGCGGCGAGGTGCTGCCCGCCTTCGACCTGCGCATCCCGGCGGGCCGTACGGTGGCGGTCGTCGGCTCGACGGGCGCGGGCAAGTCGACGCTCGCCAAACTGCTGGCCCGGTTCTACGACCCGACCGAGGGCCGGGTCCTGCTGGACGGCGTGGATCTGCGGGACCTGGCCACGGCCGAGCTGCGCAAGGGCGTGGTGATGGTGACGCAGGAGGCGTTCCTGTTCTCCGGCACGGTCGCGGAGAACATCGCGATCGGCCGCCCGGACGCCACGTCGGACGAGATCGAGCGGGCGGCGAAGGCGATCGGCGCGCACGACTTCATCGCCTCGCTGCCCGAGGGCTACGACACGGACGTACGCAAGCGCGGCGGCCGGATCTCGGCGGGCCAGCGCCAGTTGGTCGCCTTCGCCCGCGCGCTGCTGGCGGACCCGGCGGTGCTGATCCTCGACGAGGCGACCAGCTCCCTGGACATCCCCGGCGAGCGGGCGGTGCAGCGCGCCATGGACACGGTGCTGCACGGCCGCACAGCGGTGGTGATCGCCCACCGCCTCTCCACCGTGGAGATCGCGGACCGGGTGCTGGTGATGGAGGGCGGCCGCATCGTGGAGGACGGCGCGCCCGCCGAACTGATCGGCGGCACGGGCCGGTTCGCGGGGCTGCACCGGACGTGGCAGGACAGCCTGGCCTGAGCCGGACGGTTCCGGCCGGGCGGCGGGCCGCCGTCCGGCCGGTGGCCCGCCGACGGCGGTCCGCCGGACCGCCCGGTTCCGCTGGCGGGATCTGGCCAGAACCCGTCCCTGTCTCACCAGGTGGGCCGTCACCGCTACCGGCCCGAGCGCCCCCCGGCGCCTCCGATGCGCCGAACCTGTGCCCACCCTGTGAATACGGGCCTCGGCACACTACGGCAACATTCCGGTAATGATCGGCGAAACGTCCGCTTAACGAACATGACCTTTCCGGCAACGGACGACTTCCGGCCAACTTATTGACGCGCTCCTGACAGACATACGGATCTGCTGACACTCTTCACCCCGTTCTGCGCACCGCCTGCACCAGCCGGACGGCTCATCCAGCGCCGCCGGTAACCCCCCTCGCAGAAGGAGTCCGCGTGAGATCCACGCCCAGCCGTCGCGCCACCGCGACCGGCGCTCTGATAGCCGCAGCAGCCATGCTCGCCGTCGGACTGCAGTCCGGCGCCGCCACCGCCACCCCGACATCGGCCGCCCCGGCCGGCGGGATCACCGCCGGCACCAAGGCCGACCCGGGTTCGCTCCCCGCCAAGCTCTCCCCCGCCCAGCGCGCCGAACTCCTCAGCGAGGCCAACGCCACCAAGGCCGCCACCGCCAAGGAGCTGGGCCTCGGGGCCACGGAGAAGCTGGTCGTCCGCGATGTCGTCCAGGACCGGGACGGCACCACGCACACCCGCTACGAGCGCACCCTGGGCGGGCTGCCCGTCCTCGGCGGCGACCTGGTGGTCCAGGAGACCACGGCCGGGAAGACCCTCGGTGTCACCAAGGCGTCGAAGGCGACCGCCGCGCAGCTGAAGGCCGTCGGCCTCGACCCCGACGTGGCCCCGGCCGCCGCCGAGAAGCAGGCGCTCGGTGCCGCGAAGGCCGAGGGTTCCAAGGCGACGGAGGCTCAGAAGGCGCCGCGCACGGTCGTCTGGCTGGGCAGCGGCTCCCCGCAGCTCGCGTACGAGACCGTGGTCGGCGGACTCCAGCACGACGGCACCCCCAACGAGCTGCACGTGCTCACCGACGCCACCTCCGGCGAGAAGCTGTACGAGTGGCAGGCCGTCCACAACGGGACCGGCAACACCCAGTACAGCGGCCAGGTGACGCTGGGCACCGCGCCCTCGTACACGCTGACCGACACCACGCGCGGCAACCACAAGACCAACAACCTGAACCGGGGCACCTCCGGCACCGGGACCCTCTTCTCCGGCTCGGACGACATCTGGGGTGACGGCACCCCCCAGAACGCCGAGACGGCCGGCGCCGACGCCCACTACGGCGCCGCGCTCACCTGGGACTACTTCAAGAACGTGCACGGCCGCAGCGGCATCCGCGGTGACGGCGTCGGCGCGTACTCCCGCGTCCACTACGGCAACAACTACGTCAACGCCTTCTGGCAGGACAGCTGCTTCTGCATGACGTACGGCGACGGCGCGGGCAACACCAAGCCGCTGACCTCCATCGACGTGGCCGCCCACGAGATGACCCACGGCGTCACGTCGAACACCGCGGGCCTCGTCTACAGCGGTGAGTCCGGCGGCCTCAACGAGGCGACGTCCGACATCTTCGCCGCCGCCGTCGAGTTCAACGCGAACAACACCCAGGACCAGGGCGACTACCTGGTCGGCGAGAAGATCGACATCCGTGGCAACGGCACCCCGCTGCGCTACATGGACAAGCCCAGCCGCGACGGCAGCTCCAAGGACTACTGGTACTCGGGCATCGGCAGCGTCGACGTCCACTACTCCTCGGGCCCGGCCAACCACTGGTACTACCTGCTCTCCGAGGGCAGCGGCACCAAGACGATCAACGGGGTCGCCTACGACTCCGCGACCTCCGACGGACTGCCGGTCACCGGCATCGGCCGGGACAAGGCGTCGCTGATCTGGTTCAAGGCGCTCACCACCAAGTTCACCTCGACGACCAACTACGCCGCAGCCCGCACCGGCACCCTCGCGGTCGCCAGTGAGCTGTACGGCGCCACCAGCGCCGAGTACGCGGCCGTGGCCCACGCCTGGGCCGGCATCAACGTGGGTGCCCGCCCCGGTGGCGGCAACCCCGACCCGGGCGGCAAGGTCTTCGAGAACAACACCCCCGTGACCATCCCGGACGCGGGCGCGGCCGTCACCAGCTCGGTCACCGTCTCCGGTGTCACCGGCAACGCCCCGAGCGCCCTCAAGGTGGACGTGAACATCACGCACACCTTCCGCGGTGACCTGGTCGTCGACCTGGTGGCCCCGGACGGCACCGCCTACCGGCTGAAGAACTCCTCCTCCGGCGACTCCGCGGACAACGTGGTGGCGACCTACACGGTCAACGCCTCGTCCGAGGTGGCCAACGGGGCCTGGAAGCTGAAGGTCCAGGACGTCGCACGGGTGGACACCGGCCGCATCAACAGCTTCAAGCTGACCTTCTGACCCCACGGGATCACCGCACCAAGGGATCACGGCACCACCGGAAAGACCGAACGGCCCGGGAGGGGTTCGCCCCCTCCCGGGCCGTTCGCCGTACGTCGCGCCCTCAGCGCATCAGCACGCCCGCGCCCTCCCCCGTCGCCTCGTTCGGCACCGCGACCAGGCCCAGCTCGGCTCCGGAGGCGAGCAGCGCGTGCGCGGGCAGGACGCGCACGGTGTAGCCGTACGGTCCCGTCCGGTCCAGGGCGAGCGGGCCCTCGTACAGCCAGCGGTCCTCCAGGTCGTGGCCGCCCGCCGGCTTCAGCGGGAAGACCTGGGCGTCCGCGATGGCGTCGGCGGAGTCCACCCGGCCCGCGACGACCTGGACCTCCACGTCGTCCGGGTCCAGGCCGCCGAGGGCGACCCGCACCCGCAGCGACAGGGTCGCCCCCAGCTCGGCCGAGCCGCCCGCCACGGTGTCGGTGACCGACTCCACATGGTCGACGGAGACGTGCCGCCAGGCCGCCTTGACCTTCGCCTTCCACTCCGCGAGGTCCCGCGCCACCGCCGGGCCGAGGGCCCGCCGGGACCGCGCGGCGGGGGCGTACAGCCGCTCCACGTACTCGCGCACCATCCGCCCCGCGAGCACCTTCGGCCCCAGGTTGACCAGGGTGGAGCGGACCATCTCGATCCACCGGTCCGGCAGCCCGGAGGCCCCCCGGTCGTAGAAGCGCGGGGCGACCCGGTCCTCGATCAGGGCGTACAGGGCGCCCGACTCCAGCTCGTCGCGGCGGTCCTCGTCGACCGCCGAGCCGTCGGCGGTGGGGATCTCCCAGCCGAAGTCCGGGTCGAACCACTCGTCCCACCAACCGTCGCGCACGGAGAGGTTGAGGCAGCCGTTGAGCGCCGCCTTCATCCCGCTCGTGCCGCACGCCTCCAGCGGGCGCAACGGGTTGTTGAGCCAGACGTCGCAACCCGGGTAGAGCTTCTGCGCCATGCCCATGCCGTAGTCCGGCAGGAAGACGATGCGGTGGCGCACGCGCGGGTCGTCGGCGAACCGCACCAGCTCCTGGACCAGCCGCTTGCCGCCGTCGTCGGCGGGGTGGGCCTTGCCCGCCACCACGATCTGGATCGGGTGTGTCGGGTGCAGCAGGAGCTCGCGCAGCCGGTCGCGGTCGCGCAGCATCAGCGTAAGACGCTTGTACGAGGGGACCCGGCGGGCGAAGCCGATGGTCAGGACGGACGGGTCGAGGACGTCGTCGATCCAGCCGAGCTCGGCGGTGCCCGCGCCGCGCCGGCGCCAGGAGGCGTAGAGGCGGCGGCGGACCTCGGTCACCAGCTGCCCGCGCAGCTCGCGGCGCAGGTCCCAGATCTCCTGGTCTCCGATGCCGCCCACGGCGTCCCAGCGGCGTGGGGTGCCGGTCTGCGCGGAGGCCTCGTCGGCCACCGATCCGCCCGCCAGGACCTGGTGGGCGCGGCCGGTGCCGACCTGTCCGGCGCCGAGCCGGAAGACCTCGGGGGCCACCCAGGTGGGGGCGTGCACCCCGTTGGTGACCGAGGTGATCGGCACGTCCGCCGGGTCGAAGCCCGGCCAGAGCCCGGAGAACATCTCCCGGCTGACGGCCCCGTGCAGGGTGGAGACGCCGTTGGCGCGCTGGGCGAGCCGCAGCCCCATCACGGCCATGTTGAACAGCTCGGGCTCGCCGCCGGGGTAGGTCTCCCGGCCCAGCGGCAGGATCTTCTCCACGGGGACGCCGGAGAGCTCGCCGTCGTCGCCGAAGTGGCGGGCGATCAGCTGCCGGTCGAAGCGGTCTATCCCGGCGGGCACCGGGGTGTGGGTGGTGAAGACGGTCCCGCCGCGGACCACTTCGAGGGCCGCGTCGAAGTCGAGGCCGTCGGCGGCCAGTTCCCGGATGCGCTCCAGGCCGAGGAAACCGGCGTGGCCCTCGTTGGTGTGGAACACCTCCGGCTCCGGGGTCCGGGTGAGCCGGCACCAGGTGCGCACGGCGCGCACCCCGCCGATGCCGAGCAGCATCTCCTGCAGGAGCCGGTGGTCGCTGCCGCCGCCGTACAGCCGGTCGGTGACGTCGCGCTCGCCCGGTGCGTTCTCCTCGACGTCGGAGTCGAGCAGGAGGAGCGGGACGCGGCCGACCCGGGCCAGCCAGACGCAGGCGTGCAGCGAGCGCCCGCCGGGCAGGGCGAGCACCACCCGGGCGGGGGTGCCGTCACTCTCGCGGACCAGGTCGAGCGGGAGTTCGTTGGGGTCGAGGACCGGGTAGTGCTCCTGCTGCCAGCCCTCGCGGGACAGGCTCTGGCGGAAGTAGCCGTGCCGGTAGAGCAGGCCGACGCCGATGAGCGGGACGCCCAGGTCGCTGGCGGCCTTGAGGTGGTCGCCGGCCAGGATGCCGAGGCCGCCGCTGTACTGGGGCAGTGCGGCGGTGACGCCGAACTCGGGCGAGAAGTAGGCGATGGCGGAGGGGAGTTCGGCGCCGGCCGCCTGTTGTTCCTGGTACCAGCGCGGGCCGTCCAGATACTCCTTCAGGTCGGCGGAGGCCTCGGCCAGGCGGCCCAGGTACTCCGGGTCCCGGCCCAGTTCGGCGAGGCGCCCCGCGGTCAGGGAGCCGAGCAGGCGTACGGGGTCGGCGGCCGCGGGCCGCCACCCCTCGGGGTCGGCGGCCCGGAAGAGCTCGCGGGTCTCGGTGTGCCACGACCAGCGCAGGTTGCGCGCGAGGTCGTGGAGAGGTCGGAGGGGTTCGGGGAGGACAGGACGCACGGTGAATCGACGAATGGCCTTCACGTACTCCACCTTTACAGGGGACTTGCGCATCCGAGGGGACGCACGACGGTGTGCGTCCCTTCCGTCACCCTCGACGGTAGCGGCCGGCCGTGGCGTCCTGCCACGGCGCGCGGACGGCTCACCGGGTCCGGGACCGCCCGCCGCGCGCCTCCCCCACAGGAACCCCACACGTACCTCCCGTCCTCACCCGCCTCATCCTTCACCTGGGGGTTTGGCCGATTTCACCCCCGTACACAGCCTTGTGGACCTTCCTGGTACAGGGAAGGCTGCCGTGTGGCGCCGCAAAGCGGGTATCCGGAACCTGTGAGGGTGCTGCTGGCTCGTACGCCCACCGGGGCGCACGCCGGGCGCGACCGGACCCTGACCGGACCTGACCGACCGGCTACGACCGAGTAGTTAACACAGCGCCGGATTTCCCGAGGACGAACGTGGGGAAGGCTTTCCCGGTACGCAGCCCGACCCGGCCCGCACACCCTCCCGGTGGATCCGAAACATGCTTGAAACCCCCGCGCCCCACCCATTCGAGTGCCATTCGAGTGAACGCGGACAGGAGCGGCCATGCCCACAGCCCGTCAGCAGACAGCTGAGCAGTTACAAAGGACCGATCCCCATCATCGCGGCACGCGCGGTCGGTCCTCCGCATCCGTGCCGTCCCCCGTGCACGCCGAGCTCCTCCAGCCCCCAGGTGATTCCATGATCGGTCGTATTCCCGTCCTGGACGTCCGTCCTCTCGTCGACTGCGGCAGACGGCCGGCGAAGGCCGTCGTCGGTGAGACCTTCCAGGTCACCGCCACCGTCTTCCGCGAAGGCCATGACGCGGTGGCGGCCAATGTCGTGCTGCGCGATCCGAGCGGACGGGTCGGGCCGTGGACCCCGATGTGCGAGCTGGCGCCGGGCACGGACCGGTGGGGTGCCGAGATCACCCCGTCGTCGGAAGGCCGCTGGACGTACACCGTGGAGGCCTGGAGCGATCCGGTCGCCACCTGGCGCCACCACGCGGCGATCAAGATCCCGGCGGGCATCGACACCGACCTGGTGCTGGCGGAGGGCGCCGCCCTGCTGGAGCGGGCCGCCGCGGGAGTGCCGAAGAAGAACGGACGGGAGGCGGTGCTCGCCGCGGTGGACGCGCTGCGTGACGCCGCGCACCCGCCGGCCGCCCGGCTGGCCGCTTCCCTGACCCCGGCCGCCGAGGCGGTCCTGGCCCGCCACCCGTTGCGCGAGCTGGTCACCCGGTCCAAGCCGCTGGCGGTGCGCGTGGAGCGCGAGCGGGCGTTGTACGGGTCGTGGTACGAGCTGTTCCCGCGTTCGGAGGGGGCGCGGCGGGTGCCGGTGGCTCCCTCCGACACCCTGCCCGCCGCTTCGTCGGACGCGCGGACGCGGCTGGTCAGCGGCACGTTCCGGACGGCGGCCGAGCGGCTGCCCGCGGTCGCCGCCATGGGTTTCGATGTCGTGTACCTGCCTCCCATCCATCCGATCGGGACCACCCACCGCAAGGGCCCGGACAACACCCTGACGCCCGGTGAGCACGATCCGGGGGTGCCGTGGGCGATCGGTTCGCCGGACGGCGGCCACGACGCCGTCCACCCGGAGCTGGGCACGCTCGAGGACTTCGACCACTTCGTGTCGGTGGCCCGCAACCTGCGGATGGAGATCGCGCTGGACTTCGCGCTCCAGTGCTCGCCGGACCACCCGTGGGTCAAGGACCACCCGGACTGGTTCCACCACCGCGCGGACGGCTCGATCGCGTACGCCGAGAACCCGCCGAAGAAGTACCAGGACATCTACCCGATCGCCTTCGACAAGGACCTGCGCGGTCTGGTGGCGGAGACGGTGCGGATCCTGCGCTTCTGGATGGACCACGGGGTGCGGATCTTCCGCGTCGACAACCCGCACACCAAGCCGGTGGTCTTCTGGGAGAAGGTCATCGCCGACATCAACGGCACCGACCCCGACGTCATCTTCCTGGCGGAGGCGTTCACCCGCCCGGCGATGATGCACACCCTGGGCGCGATCGGGTTCCAGCAGTCGTACACGTACTTCACCTGGCGCAACACCAAGCAGGAGCTCACCGAGTACGTCACGGAGCTGTCCGGCGAGGCCGCCTCCTACATGCGGCCCAACTTCTTCGTGAACACCCCGGACATCCTGCCCGGCTACCTCCAGCACGGCGGGCGCCCGGCCTTCGAGGCCCGGGCCGTACTCGCCGCCACCCTCGCCCCGTCCTGGGGCGTCTACGCCGGATTCGAGCTGTGCGAGAACACTCCGGCCAAGCCGGGGAGCGAGGAGTACCTGCACTCGGAGAAGTACGAACTGCGCCCGAGGGACTGGGAGTCGGCGGAGCGCGAGGGCCGCACGCTGACACCCCTGATCACCTCGCTGAACCGGATCCGCCGACGTAACCCCGCGCTCCAGCAGCTGCGCGAGGTCCACTTCCACCACGCCGACAACGAGTCGCTGATCGTCTACAGCAAACGTTCCGGTTCGAACACCGTTGTGGTGGTCGTGAACCTCGACCCTCACCACACCCAGGAGGCCACGGTCTCGTTGGACATGGAGCGGCTCGGCCTCCAGGGGCACGAGCGCGTACCGGTGCGCGACGAGCTCACCGGCGACACCTATCACTGGGGCAGGACCTTCTATGTGCGCCTGGAGCCGGGCACCACGCCCGCGCACATCGCCGTCCTGCGACCGTCCCCGCCGACCGGAGGGTCACCCACACCATGATCGTCAATGAGCCTGTCCACGACACGTTCGAGGACACACCCGCCAAGGACCGTGATCCCGACTGGTTCAAGCGCGCCGTCTTCTACGAGGTGCTCGTCCGGTCCTTCCAGGACTCCAACGGCGACGGAATCGGCGACCTCAAGGGCATCACCGCCAAGCTGGACTACCTCCAGTGGCTCGGTGTCGACTGCCTCTGGCTGCCGCCGTTCTTCAAGTCGCCGCTGCGCGACGGAGGTTACGACGTCTCCGACTACACCGCCGTGCTGCCGGAGTTCGGCGATCTCGCCGACTTCGTGGAATTCGTGGACGCCTCGCACCAGCGGGGCATGCGCGTCATCATCGACTTCGTCATGAACCACACCAGCGACCAGCACGAGTGGTTCCAGCAGTCGCGCACCGACCCGGACGGGCCGTACGGCGACTACTACGTCTGGGCCGACGACGACAAGCAGTTCCAGGACGCCCGGATCATCTTCGTCGACACCGAGACGTCCAACTGGACCTTCGACCCGGTACGCAAGCAGTACTACTGGCACCGCTTCTTCTCCCACCAGCCGGACCTCAACTACGAGAACCCGGCCGTGCAGGAGGAGATCATGGCCGCCCTGCGCTTCTGGCTGGACCTGGGCATCGACGGCTTCCGGGTGGACGCGGTGCCCTACCTCTACCAGCGTGAGGGCACCAACTGCGAGAACCTGCCCGAGACCCACCACTTCCTCAAGCGGGTCCGCAAGGAGATCGACGCCAACTACCCGGACACCGTGCTCCTCGCCGAGGCCAACCAGTGGCCGGAGGACGTCGTCGACTACTTCGGCGACTACGAGGCGGGCGGCGACGAGTGCCACATGGCGTTCCACTTCCCCGTGATGCCACGGATCTTCATGGCGGTGCGCCGCGAGAGCCGCTACCCGGTCTCGGAAATCCTGGCGAAGACCCCGGCGATCCCGAAGAACTGCCAGTGGGGCATCTTCCTGCGCAACCATGACGAGCTCACCCTCGAAATGGTCACCGACGAAGAGCGCGACTACATGTACGCGGAGTACGCCAAGGACCCGCGGATGCGCGCCAACATCGGCATCCGCCGCCGCCTGGCCCCGCTGCTGGACAACGACCGCAACCAGATCGAGCTGTTCACCGCCCTGCTGCTGTCGCTGCCCGGCTCCCCGATCCTCTACTACGGGGACGAGATCGGGATGGGCGACAACATCTGGCTGGGCGACCGGGACGCCGTCCGCACCCCCATGCAGTGGACACCCGACCGCAACGCCGGCTTCTCCTCCAGCGATCCGGGGCGGCTCTACCTCCCCACGATCATGGACCCGGTCTACGGCTACCAGGTGACCAACGTCGAGGCGTCGATGGCCTCGCCGTCCTCGCTGCTGCACTGGACGCGGCGGATGATCGAGATCCGCAAGCAGAATCCGGCCTTCGGGCTCGGCGAGTACACCGAGCTGCCCTCGTCCAACCCGGCGGTGCTGGCGTTCACCCGCGAGTACAAGGACGACCTCGTCCTGTGCGTGCACAACTTCTCGCGGTTCGCGCAGCCGACGGAGCTGGACCTGCGATCGTTCAACGGACGTCATCCGGTGGAATTGATCGGCGGGGTACGCTTCCCGGCCATCGGCCAGTGGCCCTACCTGCTGACCCTGGCCGGACACGGCTTCTACTGGTTCCGGCTGCGCAAGGACGCGCCGCCGGCCTGATCCGGCGGTGCCCCGTGCGGGTCGGTTTCCGCCCTCCCGCACGGGGCACCCGTCCCTTGTCGGGCCTTCCCGGCCCGGTGCTCCACACTTCACGGTTCCGCCGTTCGAGTCCGTAAGCACCTTCCTCTCCCGACACGTCCCGCACAGCCGGACAGCCATTGCCGCAATCCGGGACACTCTTCGCATCCTGTGTGCCCGGGGAAAGGACGCGATGCCATGTCGGAGGCTGCATCCAGTCACGTCGCCCTGGCGAAGAGCACGAGGAACAGCGCAACCCCGAGCAGTACGACGGACGGTGGCCTGCTGCCGTCCCTCGCCCCCCTGCTCCACGCATGGCTGCCCCGGCAGCGGTGGTTCGCCGGCAAGGGCCGGGCGGTCACCGGCTTCTCGCTGGTCTCGGCCACCGAGATGCTGCCGCTGGACGGCACGGCCGGTCCCGGACTGCTCCATCTGATGGTCCGGGTCCAGCAGCCGTCGCGGTCGGCCCGTACGGCGGACGACTGCTACCAGCTCCTGATCGGCGTGCGGACCTCGCTGCCGGCCACCCTCGCCGGAGCGTTGATCGGCCGGGTGGAGCGCGGCCCGCTGGCCGGGCGGACCGTCTACGACGCGCTGCACGACCCACGCCTGGCGGACCTTCTGCTGGAACGGTTCCGCCGCCCGGGCACCCTCGGCGCCCTCCGCTTCGAGCGGACCGCCGCGATCCCGGCGGGGCTGTCACCCCGGGTGCTGGACGCCGAACAGTCCAACTCCTCGCTCGTCTACGGCGACGCGTACATCCTCAAAATCTTCCGCCGGGTCTTCCCCGGCACCAACCCGGATCTGGAGCTGCCGCTCGCCCTGGCCCGTGAGGGGTGCGAGCGGGTGCCGGCCCCGATCGCCTGGTTCGAGGCCCCCGGCCCCGAACCGCTCACCCTCGGTGTGCTCCAGCCCTTCCTGCACGGTGCCCGGGACGGCTGGCAGCTCGCCCTCACCGCGCTCACGGCGGGCCGCGACTTCGTCCCCGAGGCGCGGGCGCTGGGCCGGGCCACCGCCGAGGTGCACACCGCACTCGCCGCGGCCCTGCCCACGCCCGCGCTGCACGGGACGCAGACCCGGCAGCTGATCGCCCAGATGACCCAGCGCCTGGAGGCCGCCGCCCAGGCGGTGCCGGCCCTCGTCCCCTACGTCCCCGCCCTGCGCACCGCGTTCGACGCCGTCACGGCGCTCGGCCACCGGGGCGGCGGCTGGGCGCAGCAGCGGGTGCACGGCGACCTCCACCTCGGCCAGGCGCTCCGCTCCCCCGACGGCTTCTGGTCGCTGATCGACTTCGAGGGCGAACCGGCCCGCCCGCTGGACGAGCGCCGCCGCCCGGCACCCCCGGTGCGCGATGTGGCGGGCATGCTGCGCTCCTTCGACTACGCGGCCCGCTCGCACCGCCCGTGGAACCCCGAGTGGGCGGCCCGCTGCCGTGCCGCCTACTGCGAGGGGTACGCGCTGGCGTCGGGCACCGACCCGCGCGGCGAACCGGAGCTGCTGCGCGCCCACGAGACCGACAAGGCGGTGTACGAGGTGGTGTACGAGGCCCGGCACCGCCCCGACTGGCTGCCGGTCCCGATGGCCGCCATCCAGCGACTGGCCCAGTCCGCCGCGGCCTGAGTCCGCACTCCTCTCTTCTCCCCTCCGCCCTCCGAACCCTCCGAGGAGGCAGTCCCTGTGACCGCCCGCAAGCCCTCCCGCAAGGCATCCCGCAAGACCGCTGCCGCCGAAGCCACCGCCGACGCCGTGAGCGTGGAGACCGCGCCGACGCCGGCGCCCGCTTCCGCACCCGGTGCCCTCGAATCCGCGGAGGCGGCCGAAGCCGTCGAGGCCGTCGCGCCGGGTGCCACCACCACGACCACCCAGGCCGCACCCGCCAAGCGCGCCCGGCGCGCGGACGCGGTCCCCTCGCTCCCCCGGCAGGCCGGCGACGGCGGGGCCGCCCGCCCCGCACCGGCGCTGGACACCGCCGACCGCGGCCGGCTGCTGGCCGGGGACCACCACGCGCCGCACGACGTGCTCGGCGCCCGTCCGATCCCGGGCGGGGTGCTGGTACGGGCGCTGCGCCCGTTCGCCCGCTCGGTCACGGTGCTGGCCGAAGGGGCGCGTGCCGAACTGCACGACGACGGCGACGGGTTCTTCTCCGGTGTGCTGCCGGTGCCGGAGGTGCCCGGCTACCGGCTCCAGGTCGCGTACGACGACGACACCATCGAGGTGGACGACCCGTACCGCTTCTGGCCCTCGCTCGGCGAGCTCGACCTGCATCTGATCGCGGAGGGCCGCCACGAGGAGCTGTGGCGGGCGCTCGGTTCGGAGCCCATGGAGCACCAGGGGGTGGCCGGGACCCGGTTCACCGTGTGGGCGCCGAACGCGCGTGGAGTGCGGATCTCCGGTGACTTCAACTACTGGGACGGCACCGGCTTCCCGATGCGTTCGCTCGGCTCGACCGGGGTGTGGGAGCTGTTCCTGCCCGGGGTGGGCGAGGGCGCGCTCTACAAGTACGACATCTGCCGCCCGGACGGTTCGCACACGGTACGGGCCGACCCGATGGCCCGCCGCACCGAGGTCCCGCCCGCGACCGCGTCGATCGTCACCGCGTCGCACCACGAGTGGCGGGACGCGGACTGGATGGCCCACCGGGGCGACCGGCCGGTCCACGAGTCCCCCTTCTCGGTGTACGAGGTGCATCTCGCCTCCTGGCGGCCGGGCCTGAGCTACCGTCAGCTCGCCGAGCAGCTTCCCGCGTACGTCAAGGACCTCGGCTTCACCCATGTCGAGCTGATGCCGGTCTCCGAGCACCCCTTCGGCGGCTCCTGGGGCTACCAGGTCACCGGTTTCTACGCCCCGACCTCCCGGATGGGCACCCCGGACGACTTCCGGTACCTGGTGGACGCCCTGCACCGGGCGGGCATCGGCGTGATCATGGACTGGGTGCCCGCCCACTTCCCGCGCGACGACTGGGCGCTGGCGGAGTTCGACGGGCGGCCGCTGTACGAGCACTCCGACCCGCGCCGGGCACACCACCCGGACTGGGGGACGCTGGAGTTCGACTACGGGCGTACCGAGGTCCGCAACTTCCTGGTCGCCAACGCCACGTACTGGTGCGAGGAGTTCCACATCGACGGTCTGCGGGTCGACGCCGTGGCCTCGATGCTCTACCTCGACTACTCCCGCGAGGACGGCCAGTGGTCGCCCAACGACCAGGGCGGGCGCGAGAACTGGGACGCGGTCGGCTTCCTCCAGGAGATGAACGCGACCGTCTACCGCCGCAATCCGGGCGTCGTCACCATCGCGGAGGAGTCCACCGCCTGGGACGGCGTCACCCGGCCCACCGACAGCGGGGGCCTGGGCTTCGGGCTCAAGTGGAACATGGGCTGGATGCACGACTCGCTGCTGTACGTGGCGAAGGAGCCGGTGCACCGCAAGTACCACCACAACGAGATGACGTTCTCGATGGTGTACGCGTACAGCGAGAACTACGTGCTGCCGATCTCGCACGACGAGGTGGTGCACGGCAAGCAGGCGCTGGTGGCGAAGATGCCCGGCGACTGGTGGCAGCAGCGCGCCAACCACCGCGCCTACCTGGGCTTCATGTGGGCCCATCCCGGCAAGCAACTCCTTTTCATGGGCCAGGAGTTCGCCCAGGGAGCGGAGTGGTCGGAGGGCCACGGCCCGGACTGGTGGCTGCTGGACCCGACGTACGAGGCCTCCGGTGACCACCGCGGGGTACGCACCCTGGTGGGCGACCTGAACGCGGTGTACGGGGCGGTGCCGGCGCTGTGGCAGCGCGACACCGTGCCGGAGGGGTTCAGCTGGGTGGACGGCGGGGCGGCCGAGGACAACGTCTTCGCGTTCCTGCGCTACGACGCGGACGGCTCACCGCTCCTCGCGGTCTCGCACTTCTCCCCGGTGGTCCGCCACGACTACCGCCTCGGGGTGCCGGAGACCGGGACCGAGGGCTGGGTGGAGGTCCTGAACACGGACGCGGCCCGGTACGGCGGCAGCGACGTACGCAACGAGGAGCCGGTGAAGGCGGAGGCGGTGCCCGCGCACGGCCGGCCGGCCAGCGTCTCGCTGACACTGCCACCGCTGGCGACGGTGTGGTTCCGGCCGGCGTGAGCGTCTGAGCCGGCCGGACGGAGGGGGCCCGTACCGCGTCGGGGGTGACGCGGCGGACAGGGGTCCCCGGCCGGGTGGCCGGCCCGCCTGCGTACCGCCGACCGGCGTCGGACCGCCCGGACGATGCCACCGTCCGCGAGCAGTGCCGCGCCCGCGACAGGCAGGGTGGAGACCGGGCAAGGACACCCGTACCGGGGGAAGTACGGGTGTCCTTGGGTGGGGGGGCGCAGTGGCGTCGGTGGCCGGTCAGATCCTGGCGGGCTCGGCCGCCGTCCCGCGCTGCTCGGGGACGTCACCGGAACCGCCGGACGGGGCGTGGTCGTCGACCAGGGTCCGCTCGTCGAACGGGATCCGGCCGGCGAGGACCTGGCCGGCGCGCTCCTTGTCGATCTCCTTGGTCCAGTGGCCGACGAGGACCGTGGCGACCGCGTTGCCCGCGAAGTTGGTCAGCGCGCGGGCCTCACTCATGAAGCGGTCGATGCCGACGATCAGGCCGACTCCGTCGACGAGTTCGGGGCGGTGCGACTGGAGACCGCCCGCGAGGGTCGCCAGGCCCGCGCCGGTCACGCCCGCCGCGCCCTTCGAGGCGATGACCATGAAGACCAGGAGCGAGATCTGCTCGCTCGCGCTCAGCGGGTCACCCAGCGCGTTGGCGATGAAGAGCGAGGACATCGTGAGGTAGATCGCGGTGCCGTCGAGGTTGAAGGAGTAGCCGGTCGGCACGGTGATGCCGACGACGGGCTTGCTGACGCCCAGGTGCTCCATCTTGGCGATGAGCCGCGGCAGCGCGGACTCGGATGAGGAGGTGGAGAGGATCAGCAGGAACTCGCGGCCCAGGTACTTCAGCAGGGAGATCAGGTTGACCCCGGCGACCAGGCGCAGGATGGTGCCGAGCACCACGAAGACGAAGAGCCCGCAGGTGAGGTAGAAGCCGATCATGATGATCGCCAGGGACTTCAGGGCGTCGAGCCCGGTCTCGCCGACCACCGCGGCGATCGCGCCGAACGCGCCGACCGGGGCGGCCCACATGATCATGGCGAGGATGCGGAAGACGAGCCGCTGGATGTGGGTGATGCCGCGGATGATGGGCTCACCCGCCGAGCCCATCGCCTGGAGCGCGAAGCCCGCGAGCAGCGCGACCAGGAGGGTTTGCAGCACCTCGCCCGCCGTGAAGGCGGAGACGATGGTGGTCGGGATGATGCCGAGCAGGAAGTCCACGGTCGACTCGCTCGCCCCGGACGCCTGCGCCTCGCCCGCGGCCCGCGCCTGCTCGGTGATGTGGAGGGTGGAGCCGGGCTCCAGGAAGTTGCCGACCAGCAGGCCGATGGCGAGGGCGACGGTCGACATGACCAGGAAGTAGCCCAGCGCCAGGCCGCCGACGGCGCCGACCTTGGCCGCCTTGCGCACCGAGCCGACGCCCAGCACGATCGTGCAGAAGATGATCGGCGAGATCATCATCTTGATCAGGTTCACGAAGCCGGCGCCGACGGGCTTGAGCTCGACGGCCACCCCGGGGGCCGTGAAGCCCACCAGGATGCCGAGCGCCACGGCGGCGATCACGGCGATGTAGAGGTAGTGGGTACGGTCCCGCTGTTCGGCTGCCACGGCCATCGTGGGGCTCCTCGGCTCGGCTTGTGCCCCCGTCCCTGGGGGCTTCGGTGACTATCCACCGCCCTGTGACCCCGGTCACCCTTGCGTTCATATCGTTCACGGGCGGTTTCGAGCCACTGGGAGCGGTCCGCTCTGGCGAGGCAGACTGTGGCCATGCGCCTCCCCCGTACCCGTCCCCGCAGCCTGGCCGGG
This sequence comes from Streptomyces sp. NPDC088706, assembly GCF_044752765.1. Classification (NCBI taxonomy): domain Bacteria; kingdom Bacillati; phylum Actinomycetota; class Actinomycetes; order Kitasatosporales; family Streptomycetaceae; genus Streptomyces; species Streptomyces sp. NPDC088706. The sequence continues at coordinate 685,776 of NZ_JBIVLW010000002.1, read as the reverse complement.
CAGCTCTTCGCCATGCAGGTCGTGCTGATCGCCGCGGTGGTGGCCGGGTGCGCGGTCTTCGCGTACGTCTCCGGCTCCGCGCAGGCGGAGCGGACGGCCGCCCGCCAGGTGCGGGCGGCGGCGGTGGCGGTGGCCGACTCCCCGTCCGTGCGGGAGGCCATCGGTACCCCGGACCCCTCCGCCGTACTCCAGCCGTACGCGGAGCGGGTGCGGCGGGACACCGGGATCGCCTTCGTCACGATCATGGACACCGAGCGGGTCCGCTGGACGCACCCCGACGCCTCGCTGATCGGTGAGACGTTCCTCGGCCACACCGAGGAGGCGCTGCGCGGGGAGATCTTCACCGAGACGTACACCGGCACCCTGGGCCCCTCGATCCGGGTGGTGACCCCGGTCCGCGACGGCGAGGCGATCATCGGGCTGGTCAGCGCGGGCATCACGGTGGACCGGGTCTCCTCGCAGGTACGGGAGCAGCTGGGCGCCCTGGCGCTGGCGGCGGGCGGGGCGCTGGCGCTGGGCGGGATCGGCACGTACGTGATCAACGCCCGGTTGCGGCGGCACACCCACGGGATGAACGCGGCCCAGCTGAGCCGGCTGCACGACTACCACCAGGCCACCCTGCACGCGGTGCGCGAGGGGCTGCTGATGCTGGACGGGCGGCGCCGGATCGCGCTGATCAACGACGCGGGGCGGGAGCTGCTGGGGCTCGGCCCGCAGGCGGAGGTGGTCGGCCGGACGGTGGACGAGCTGGCGCTGCCCGCCCCGCTGACCGGGGCGCTGCTGGCGTCACAGGCACGGGTGGACGAGCTGCACCTGACGGCGGAGCGGGTGATCGTGGTCAACACCCGTCCGGTGGTGGGCGGTGAGCGGCGCGGCACGGTGGTGACCCTGCGGGACCATACCGAGCTCCAGGCGCTGACCGGTGAGCTGGACTCCGAGCGCGGCTTCACGCAGGCGCTGCGCTCCCAGGCCCACGAGGCGGCGAACCGGCTGCACACGGTGGTGTCGCTGATCGAACTGGGCCGGGTGGAGGAGGCGGTGGACTTCGCCACGGCGGAGCTGGAGCTGGCCCAGGTGCTGACCGACCGGGTGGTGGGGGCGGTGGAGGAGCCGGTGCTGGCCGCGCTGCTGCTGGGCAAGGCGGCCCAGGTGAACGAGCGCGGGGTGGAACTGGAGCTCGCCGAGGACAGCCTGATCGACGACGGGGCGCTGCCCTCCTCGCTGGCTCAGCGGGATCTGGTGACGATCCTCGGCAATCTGATCGACAACGCGGTCGACGCGGCCTCGGAGGGTGACGGCCCCGGTTCGACGGGGTCCGTGCCGGCGCAGCGCACGGGTCCGCGGGGCGCCGGGCGGGCCCGGGTCACCGTGACCGCGCTCGCCGGTGACCGGGAGCTGCTGCTACGGGTCTCGGACACCGGGGCGGGCATCGGACCGGACGAGACGGACGAGGTGTTCCGGCGCGGCTGGTCGACGCGCGGGGCGGGGCGCGGGCTCGGCCTGGCGCTGGTGCGGCAGGCGGCCCACCGCAACGGCGGGAGCGTGGAGCTGGACCGGGCACCGGAGGGCGGGGCGCGGTTCACGGTACGGCTGCCGATCGGGGACCGTACGGCGAAGGAGGTCACCGCGTGATCCGGGTGCTGGTGGTGGAGGACGATCCGGTGGCCGCCGACGCGCACCGGATGTACGTGGAGCGGGTCACCGGCTTCACGGTCACCGCGGTGGCCCACACCCGGGCGGAGGCGGTGCGGGTGCTGGAGCGGACCCCGGTGGACCTGCTGCTGCTCGACCTGTACCTCCCCGACGGACACGGGCTCGGGCTGCTGCGGTCGCTGCGGGCCGCCGGGCACGGGGCGGACGTGATCGCGGTGACCTCGGCGCGGGACCTCGCGGTGGTGCGGGAGGGGGTGTCGCTGGGGGTCGTGCAGTACGTCCTGAAGCCGTTCACGTACCCCACGCTGCGGGACCGGCTGGTGCGGTACGCGGAGTTCCGGGGGGCCGCGGGCGAGGCGAGCGGGCAGGAGGAGGTGGACCGGGCGCTGGGCGCGCTGCGGGTCGCGCATCCTGCCGCACTGCCGAAGGGGCTGAGCGGGCCGACCCTGGCGGCGGTGACCGGGGTCCTGCGGGAGTCCCCGGAGGGGGTGACGGCGGCGGCGGCCGGGGAGCGGCTCGGGATCTCCCGGATCACCGCGCGCCGCTACCTGGAGCACCTGGTCGCCGCGGGGAGCGCCGCGCGGCGTCCACATTACGGACAGGTCGGCCGACCGGAGCTCCACTACCGCTGGCTGGCCGACGGCCGCTGAGCCCCGGTCTCCGGGACGTACCGCAAGCGCTTGCCGCACCGACGCGCAGGGGCAGTGCGGGGCGGGGTGGGCCCGGAAGGAAAGCGCTGCTCAAGCGCCTGTTTGCGTACCGCCCGTCCGGTTCGCGGTAGGAGGTTCGCACGAAGCGTGTTCCGGACGGGACGGACCGTAGCCAGAGAGGACCTGGACTTCTACGGTGGGGCCGTGCACCCCACCCCGCCCTTCAACGCCCCCGCCGCGCGCCGACTCCGTGAGGCACTGGGGATGGCTCCCGGCCATGTCGCCTACGGCCTCGCCGCCCAGTACGGGCTCCGCGTCCCCGCCGAGACCGTCGTCGCCTGGGAACGCGGCATCGCGACCCCCGGCGAACGGGAACTGACCGCCCTGGCCGGTGTCCTGTGGTGCGCCCCCGGCGAACTGCTGGCCGCCGCCTCCACCCTGCGCGAGCACCGGATGAGCCGGGAGCTCTCCGTGGACGACCTGGCGCGGCAGCTCGGGATGACCGGGGCCTCGTACCTGCGGATGGAGGAGTCGGGGCGCTGGAAGGGCAACGAGCGGCAGTCCGCCGCACTGTGCCGGGCGCTCGATCTCTCGGCCGCGCAGTTCCTCACGGCGACGGGCCGCGACGCGGAGCTGTCGGAGCTGCTGACCAGCGCGGTCACCACACGCTGGCAGGCCTACGTCCGCCCGGTGGCGAAGATCGTCCCGCTGGACCGGGCACGGATCCAGGACGTGCTGGAACAGCTGCACGCCGACTACCAGGCCCTGATGGTCTCCACGCTGAGCTGGAGCAGCACGGGCCAGGAGCGGTCCGCGACGACGGGCGACGCGGGACGGGCGTTCCTGGCCCGGGTGGTGGAGCAGTTCTGGCTGACGGCCGGGGTGGGCCGGGGCGTGAACCGCGGGGTCTAGAAGACCGACTCCGCCTCGTACATCCGCTCCGCCGGGACCGTCTTCAGCCGGGTGACCGCGTCCGCGAGCGGCACCATGGCGATGTCGGTGCCGCGCAGGGCGGTCATCCTGCCGAAGTCGCCGCGGTGCACGGCCTCCACCGCGTTCCAGCCGAAGCGGGTGGCGAGGACCCGGTCGTACGCGGTCGGCGTGCCGCCGCGCTGGACGTGGCCGAGGATGACCGGCCGGGCCTCCTTGCCGAGCCGGGTCTCCAGCTCGACGGCGAGGCGGTTGCCGATGCCCTGGAAGCGCTCGTGGCCGTACTGGTCGATGGCACCCTTGGCGTACGGCATGGAGCCCTCGGCCGGGTGCGCGCCCTCGGCGACGCAGATGACGGCGAACTTCTTGCCGCGGGCGAACCGCTCCTCGACCATCTTGACGAGGTCGTCGACCTGGAAGGGGCGTTCGGGCAGGCAGATGCCGTGGGCGCCGCCGGCCATCCCGGACTCCAGCGCGATCCAGCCGGCGTGGCGGCCCATGACCTCGACGACCATCACCCGCTGGTGGGACTCGGCGGTCGTCTTGAGACGGTCTATGGCCTCGGTCGCCACGCCCACCGCGGTGTCGAAGCCGAAGGTCCGGTCGGTGGCGGAGATGTCGTTGTCGATGGTCTTCGGGACCCCGACGACCGGCATGCCCGCTTCGGCGAGCATCCGGGCCGCGGTGAGCGTGCCCTCGCCGCCGATCGGGATGAGCGCGTCCAGGTCGTAACGGCGGGCCAGCTCCTCGCAGTTCTCGGCGGCCTCGCGCAGCCGGTCGCGCTCCAGGCGGGCCGAGCCGAGGATGGTGCCGCCGCGGGCGAGGATGCCGCTGACCGCGTTGAGGTCGAGGGGGCGGAAGTGGCCGTCGAGCAGCCCCTTGAAGCCGTCCTCGAAGCCGATGACCTCGTCCCCGTGGCCCACGACGGCCCGGTGGACGACCGACCGGATCACTGCGTTCAGGCCGGGGCAGTCGCCGCCCGCGGTGAGAATGCCGATGCGCATCGAGGTGTGTCTCCTGCTCGTTGAGTCGCGCTTTCCAGGAGGCCGACCGAGGCGGCCCCCGTGCCCTGAACCAGGTCGATTGTCCCACGTCGGGCACGCGCACCGCGCTTTTGGCCGGGCGGGCCGCGGAAGCGGGTAGGAGGGATGCGAGGGCGGAACCTCCGGCGGGCGGTATAGCGGGCCGCGCAGGTATCGTCAAGAGGCAATGCAGGCCAATGCCGCACCCGTCGGAAGGCCGGGGACAGCGCGGGGAGAACCCCCATGTCCTGGACGGACCGCGGGTCGCGGCACCGCACAACGACGGGAGAGCACGCGTGGCGCGCAGTGTGTACGTGACCGGGATCGACCGGGGGGACGGCCGACAGGTCGTCGAGCTGGGAGTCATGGAGCTACTGACGCGTCAGGTGGACCGGGTCGGGGTCTTCCGCCCGCTGGTCCACGACGGCCCCGACCGGCTCTACGAGCTGCTGCGGGCCCGCTACCGGCTCTCCCAGAGCCCGGCGTCGGTGTACGGCCTGGACTACCACGAGGCCTCCGCCGTGCAGGCGGAGAAGGGCACCGACGAGCTGGTCTCGCGGCTCGTCGAGCGCTTCCACCAGGTGGCCCGGGAGTACGAGGTGGTCCTGGTGCTCGGCAGCGACTTCGCCGCCACCCAGCTCCCCGACGAACTGGCGCTGAACGCCCGGCTGGCCAACGAGTTCGGCGCCTCGGTGATCGCGGTCGTCGGCGGCAAGGGGCAGACCGCGGAGTCCGTGCGCGCCGAGACCCGTAACGCCTACCGCGCCTACGCCGGTCTCGGCTGCGACGTGCTGGCGATGGTGGTGAACCGGGTCGCGCCCGAGGACCGGGCGGGGATGGCGGAGCGGCTCGCGGCCCGGCTGCCGGTGCCCGTCTCCGTGCTGCCGGACGATCCGGCGCTCTCCGCCCCGACGGTCGCCCAGATCACCGCCGCCCTGGACGGCACGGTGCTGCTCGGCGACGACGCGGGGCTCGCGCGGGACGCGCTGGACTTCGTCTTCGGCGGGGCGATGCTGCCGAACCTGCTGAACGCGCTGACGCCCGGCTGCATGGTGGTGACGCCCGGGGACCGGGCCGACCTGGTGGTGGGTTCGCTGGCGGCGCACAGCGCCGGCACCCCGCCCATCGCGGGCGTCCTGCTGACCCTGAACGAGCGCCCCGGCGAGGAGATACTCACGCTGGCCGCCCGGCTCGCACCGGGGACCCCGGTCGTCTCGGTGGCCGGGGGCTCCTTCCCCACGGCGGCGGAACTCTTCACTCTGGAGGGGAAGTTGAACGCGGCGACGCCCCGTAAGGCGGAGACCGCGCTCGGCCTCTTCGAGCGCCATGTCGACACCGGCGCCCTGCTGGAGCGGATCTCGGTGGCCCGCAGCGGCCGGGTCACCCCGATGATGTTCGAGCACGAGCTGCTGGAGCAGGCCCGCTCCGACCGCAAGCGCGTGGTGCTGCCCGAGGGCGGCGAGGAGCGGGTGCTGCGCGCGACGGACGTCCTGCTGCGCCGGGACGTCTGCGACCTCACCCTCCTCGGCGATGTGGACACGATCCGCAAGAAGGCCGCCGACCTCGGCATCGACCTGGCCGGGACGCAGATCATCGATCCGCACACCTCGGAGCTGCGGCAGGCCTTCGCCGAGCGGTACGCGCAGCTGCGCGCGCACCGGGGGGTGACGGTGGAGCTGGCGTACGACGTGGTGTCGGACGTGAACTACTTCGGCACGCTGATGGTGCAGGAGGGGCTGGCCGACGGCATGGTGTCGGGGTCGGTGCACTCCACCGCCGCTACCATCCGCCCCGCCTTCGAGATCATCAAGACGAAGGGGGTCGAGCGCAGCTCGTCAGGCAGGGCGGCGGCGGGTGACGGGAGGGCGAAGCCGGACGCCTCGATCGTCTCCTCGGTCTTCTTCATGTGCCTGGCCGACAAGGTCCTCGTCTACGGCGACTGCGCGGTGAACCCGGACCCGGACGCCGAGCAGCTCGCGGACATCGCGGTGCAGTCGGCGGTGACGGCGGCCCGCTTCGGCGTCGAGCCGCGGATCGCCATGCTGTCGTACTCCACCGGCACCTCCGGCTCCGGCGCGGACGTCGACAAGGTGCGCGAGGCCACCGAGCGGGTGCGGGCCGAGCGGCCCGAGCTGCGGGTGGAGGGGCCGATCCAGTACGACGCGGCCGTCGAGCCGTCCGTCGCGGCGACGAAGCTGCCGGGGTCGGAGGTGGCCGGGCAGGCCACCGTGCTGATCTTCCCGGACCTGAACACCGGCAACAACACCTACAAGGCCGTGCAGCGCTCGGCGGGCGCGGTCGCGGTCGGCCCGGTGCTCCAGGGGCTGCGCAAGCCGGTCAACGACCTCTCCCGGGGCGCGCTCGTCCAGGACATCGTCAACACCGTGGCGATCACGGCGATCCAGGCGCAGGGCGAGGAGCGCCCCGCATGACCACGACCTCCACTCCCGCCACTCCCTCCGGAAACGAAAGCACGGCAGCCACTGTGGAACCGCATCGCGTACTCGTCCTCAACTCCGGCTCCTCCTCGGTGAAGTACCAGCTGCTCGACATGCGCGACCGCTCGCGGCTGGCCTCCGGCCTGGTCGAGCGGATCGGCGAGGAGACCTCGCGCCTGGTGCACACCCCGCCGGCCGGCGGCGGTGCCGAGCCGCGCGAGCGCACGGGCCGGATCGCGGACCACGAGGCCGCCCTCAAGGCGGCGGCCGAGGAGCTGACGGCGGACGGGCTCGGCCTCGACTCCCCCGAACTCGCCGCGATCGGGCACCGGGTGGTGCACGGCGGGCAGAAGTTCAGCGAGCCGACCGTGATCACCGACGAGGTGCTGAAGGAGATCGAGCGCCTCGTCCCGGTCGCCCCGCTGCACAACCCGGCCAACATCACCGGCATCCGTACGGCGCAGGCGCTCCGCCCGGACCTGCCGCAGGTCGCGGTCTTCGACACGGCGTTCCACACGACGATGCCGGAGTCGGCCGCGCGGTACGCGATCGACGTGGCGACCGCCGACGCGCACCGTATCCGCCGCTACGGCTTCCACGGCACCTCGCACGCGTATGTCTCCCGCAGGACGGCGAAGCTGCTGGGCAGGGCTCCCGAGGACGTCAACGTCATCGTGCTGCACCTGGGCAACGGGGCGTCCGCATCGGCGGTCGCTGGCGGGCGGTGCGTGGAGACCTCCATGGGGCTGACCCCCTTGGAGGGGCTCGTGATGGGTACGCGCTCCGGGGACATCGATCCGGCGGTCGTCTTCCACCTCAAGCGGGTGGCGGGCATGTCGACGGACGAGACCGATGTCCTGCTGAACAAGAAGAGCGGGCTGGTCGGGCTCTGCGGCGACAACGACATGCGGGAGATCCGCCGCCGGGTGGACGAGGGCGACGAGCAGGCCGCGCTCGCCTTCGACATCTACATCCACCGGCTGAAGAAGTACATCGGCGCGTACGCGGCGGTGCTCGGCCGGGTGGACGCGGTGGTGTTCACGGCGGGGGTCGGGGAGAACTCGGCCCCGGTGCGGGAGGCTGCCGTCGCGGGTCTGGAGGAATTCGGCCTCGCGGTGGACGCCGGTCTCAACGCCGTACGGTCCGGCGAGCCGCGGCTGATCTCGCCGGAGCACGCGCGGGTCGCGGTCGCCGTGGTGCCGACGGACGAGGAGCTGGAGATCGCCGACCAGACCTTCGCACTCGTCGGAACTCCTTGAGCCCTCGGTCTCGGACGGGTCGACAACTGAGCACCCCCGCGCCCCTTTGTATCTTCCACCAGACGGAATATTCCGCAGCGAAACAAACCGATAGGATCCGCCTCATGCGCCGTTCCAAAATCGTCTGCACCCTCGGTCCCGCCGTCGACTCCCATGAGCAGCTCGTCGCTCTGATCGAGGCCGGCATGAGCGTGGCCCGTTTCAACTTCAGTCACGGCTCCCACGAGGAACACCAGGGCCGGTACGACCGTGTCCGCAAGGCGGCCGCCGAGAGCGGCCGCGCGGTGGGCGTGCTCGCCGACCTCCAGGGCCCGAAGATCCGGCTGGCGAAGTTCGCCGAGGGTCCGGTCGAGCTGGTCCGCGGGGACGAGTTCACCATCACCTCCGAGGACGTCGCCGGGGACAAGTCGATCTGCGGCACGACCTACAAGGGTCTGCCCGGCGACGTCGCCAAGGGCGACCCGATCCTGATCAACGACGGCAACGTCGAGCTGAAGGTCATCGAGGTCGTCGGCCCCCGGGTCAAGACCATCGTCATCGAGGGCGGTGTCATCTCCGACCACAAGGGCATCAACCTGCCCGGCGCGGCGGTGAACGTCCCGGCGCTCTCCGAGAAGGACGTCGAGGACCTGCGCTTCGCCCTGCGGATGGGCTGCGACCTGGTCGCCCTCTCCTTCGTCCGGGACGCGAGCGACGTCAAGGACGTGCACAAGGTGATGGACGAGGAGGGCCGCCGGGTCCCCGTCATCGCCAAGGTGGAGAAGCCGCAGGCGGTCGAGCACATGGAGGGCGTCGTCATGGCGTTCGACGGTGTGATGGTGGCCCGTGGCGACCTGGCGGTGGAGTACCCGCTGGAGAAGGTCCCCATGGTGCAGAAGCGCCTCATCGAGCTGTGCCGCCGCAATGCCAAGCCGGTGATCGTGGCGACCCAGATGATGGAGTCGATGATCACCAACTCGCGGCCGACCCGCGCCGAGGCGTCCGACGTCGCCAACGCGATCCTGGACGGGGCGGACGCGGTCATGCTGTCCGCCGAGTCGTCGGTGGGCGCGTACCCGATCGAGACGGTCAAGACGATGTCGAAGATCGTCTGCGCCGCCGAGGAGGAGCTGCTCTCCAAGGGCCTGCAGCCGCTGGTCCCCGGCAAAAAGCCCCGTACGCAGGGCGGTTCGGTGGCCCGGGCGGCCTGCGAGATCGCGGACTTCCTGGACGGCAAGGCACTGGTCGCCTTCACCAAGTCGGGCGACACCGCCCGCCGCCTCTCCCGCTACCGCGTGGCCCAGCCGATCCTGGCCTTCACCACGGACGAGGCCACCCGCAACCAGCTCGCGCTGAGCTGGGGCGTCGAGTCGTATGTCGTCCCGCACGTGGACAACACCGACGCCATGGTCGACCTGGTCGACGCGGAGCTGCTGAAGCTGAACCGCTACAACAACGGCGACACGATGGTCATCACGGCCGGTTCGCCTCCCGGCATCCCCGGCACCACGAACATGGTCCGGGTGCACCACCTGGGCGGCGAAGAGGGCTAGTCCACCGCTGCGACCGAGCCCGAGGGGCGCGGACCCGCCGTACTCGGCGACAGATGACCGTGGGCCGTACCCCACCTGAGGGGTACGGCCCACGGCCCTGTGCGGCTCCCGGACGGGACCGGGTGGCGGCGGGCTAGCGCTTGCCGCCGTCGAGGTAGTTCCGCAGCCCCGGGACTGTGAGCGAGCCGCCGAACTGGCCTGCCTGGACCACCCTCACGTTGGTGAAGAAGGCGAAGGGCACGTTCAGCGGCGGCGGGGTCTGCGGGTTGAAGGTGATCGGGATGAGGCCGAAGAGGTTGCCCTTCAGCTCCTCCGTGTACATCGTCACCGTGCCGTTGCGGATCGTCGACGTGGAGCCCGGCCGGGATTTCACATGGCCCGTCGTGCCCGCCGGGCCGGTGGTGAGCTGGTGGAGGTCCTTGATGTCGATGGAGCTCGCGGTGAACTTGAGCACCTTCTTGATCGAGCCGTCCGCCCTCTTCACCTCGACGATGCCTTTGTAGTCCAGGCCGTTGAGCGTGAGCAGCGAGGACTCCAGGATCCACGGGTCGCTCGGGAGCAGCGGGAGGCCGGGCTCCAGGGACGCCGCGGCGAGCGCCTCCGGGTCGGGTTCGGGGCAGGGGAACCGGGGCTTGGCGCCGTCCGGGATGTCCTCGTCCTTCTTGGGGTCGAGTCCCTTGACGTCCTCGTCGAGCTCCTCGACGTCCTGGCCCGCCTTGTCGGCCGCCTCGCGGATGGCGTCGGCCGCCTTGTCGGCCTCGTCCTTCGCCTTGTCCGAGGAGTCCTTCGCCGGGTCGGAGGAGCCCTGCGCCGGGTCCTTCGGCTTGTCGGCCGGTCCGGTGGACCCGGCCGTGGGGCTCGGGGAGGGGCTCGCCGTCGCGTCGGGCTTCTCCTCGGCCTCGTCCTTGTTCTTGTCCGGCCCGTCGAGGAGGTCCTTGAGGGCGTCGCCCAAGCCGAGCGGGTCGAGGGGGTTCTTCGACTTGGCGGGCGCCGGGGTGGCGCTCGGCTCCCCGGCGGGCTGGTGCACCGGGTCCTTCGCCGCGTCGGGCTTCTCGCCGGCCGCCGGGTCCTCGGTGGCCGTGCCGCTCTCCGTGGGCCTCGGGGTCGGGCTGTCGTCCCGGCCCGGCTCCTCGCCCTTGTCCGGCTCGTCCGTGGGCGTCGCCGACGGGGACGGGGTGGCCTGCGGGGACTCGGACGCGTCCGGCTCGTCGGACCGGGTGACGCACGGTCCCGGTGCGAAGGGGATGTCGGGGTTGCCGTCGGCCATGGCGAGCTTGGGCGTGAGGCCCATGCCCACGAAGACCGCGGTCGGCATCGCGGCGAGCGCGAACGCCTTCTTGCCGCTCGGCATGTGCAACTTGGTCAGCAGCGACTTCTTCGGGGCCGCGTGGCGGGGGCCCTTGCGCTCGCGGAGGTCCTCGCCCGGGTGGGCGTCCGTCCGCCGTCCGTCGTCACCCCGCACGATGTGTCCCCCCGTCGTAGCCGGGGGCCGCGTCGTACTCGCCCGCCTGCTGCTGCGGAACGGCCGCGCCGTGCAGGGCGCCGTCGGCGTACCCGTTCTCCGGCTGCTGCTTGTCCAGCGACAGGGGAGCCGCGGTCCGCGGGGCCGCCTCGTCCGCCTGCGGCCGGCCCGGCGCCCAGGAGATGGACAGGGCTCCGCCGGTGATCGCAAGGAGGAACCCGATCACGAAACCGCCGATGTTGGCGACGGGTATGGAGATCAGCGCGAGGAGGATGGCCGCCACCCCGGCGAAGACCCGCACGATGTGGTGGAACCACATGGTCAGGCCCAGCGTGATGAGCAGGGCCCCGATGATGAGGGATGCGGCGCCGGCGGTGGTGGACATCGCCAGCGTCATGTTGCCGAGGTGGAGATCGGCGTACGGGAAATAGGCGATGGGCGCACCGCCCAGCATGGTGAACAGACCCGCCCAGAACGGCCGGTTACCCCGCCAGGTACGGAATTCCCGCCGGTAGACGGTGAGGTTGTGCTCGTTCTGCCCTGTGGACTCGGGGCTCATGGAAAACAGCTCCCTGGAACCGGTACTGCTGTGAGAAGAGAAAGGGTGGGCGGCCGGAAAGCCCCGCCGGGACGCTCCGGCCACCCGGGCGAGTGCTTAGAAGCACTCCTTGACGCCCTTGTGCAGCTTCAGGCTCAGGTTGCTGAGCTTGAAGGTGCCGGCGGTGGTCGCCCACGCCGTCTGCTTCACGTCGGTCAGGGTGGCCTTCTGGGCCCGCTGCGCGAAGCCGTTGGGGTTGACCCCCTTCTCGGTCCCGGGCTGGATACCGGGCGCGCCGACGGAACCGGCCGCGACACCGATGTCGATGTTCTCGAAGTAGGCGTCGGCGTCGAGCTGCGCGACGTCCAGGTAGAGGTTGGTCGCCTCGACCGGCTTCTTCGGGTCCGTACCCGCGGACAGCTGCAGGCTCACACTGCCGATGCCGAAGGGCACCTTGGGCGTGACCACCGACTGGCACATGTTGGTGATGGTGGCCTTGCTGAAGCCCGACACCGCGACCGGGTGCGCGGCCTGGTCGCCCTCAAGGTCCTTGCCGACGGCGACGCTGCCGTACTGGACGAAGTTCTCGCCCACCAGCTTGTCGGTCCTGACCTTGAAGCTCTGGCCGGACACGCTGAAGGACGCGGCGAGCGCTCCCTGCGCCAGACCGACACCCACCGCCGCCGTGGCGACGACGCTCGGCACCATGACCAGAGCGAAACGCTTCCATCTCGTCCCACCGCGAACCTGGGAACTCATAACTTGCTCCTTCTTCTCGGACGTACATCTCCGGCCGGGTGTCGAACCCGTCCTGGGATGGGAGAAGTGCTACGTCCTCGGGAAGGGGAGCGCCCGCAGACAGAGGCATGGACCGCATCCGCTGCACCGGCGTTCACCCCCGAGCGACAAACCACTGACCGCACGTGTGTGCAGCCGATCGGACAGGCCCCGTCTGTCGACGGGAACCCCCCTGTCCACGGCCGGCACCACTGCCGCCGGCCCACTCGGTGGGGACCCAACAGGCCCTTCGGCACCGGCTGGAGGCCGGGCTGAAGGTATGGGACCGAGCGTGGCCGATCGTGGTGCATTCGGAGCCGCCGCACAAGGGGGTTCGTTACTTGCCAGTAACGACCTGATAACCACGCCGCGACCGGGCGACACCGCGCAGCCACACAGGGTGGCACGAAAGGGACAGCGAAAAGCCGGGAAAGATACCGGAAACAGGACAGAGCGAGCCCGCCGACTTACTGCCAGTAACAGCCGGTCGCTTTGTCAAGTTTTGGTAAAGCGGGGATGTCTCTTGGCGCGCGGACGGCAAAACGGCCGCGATACCCGAGGGGTGTCACGGCCGTCTTGTCACATCGGAACAATCGGCGCGGTCAGAACAGGACGCGCGCCAGCGCGGTGCGGGCGCCGGTGACCCGGGGGTCCTCCGGGCCGATCACCTCGAAGAGCTCCAGCAGCCGCAGCCGGGCGGTGTCGCGGTCGTCGCCGGTGTTGCGGCGGACCGCCTCGACGAGCCGGCCGAAGGCGTCCTCGACATGGCCGCCGACCAGATCCAGGTCGGCGGCGGCGACCTGGGCGCTCACATCGCCCGGGTTGTCCGCGGCTTCCTTGCGGACCGCCTGGGGGTCCATGCTCTGGACCCGGCCGAGCAGCTCCGCCTGGGCCAGGCCGAGCTTGGCCTCCGGATTGCCCGGGTCGTCGGTCAGCACGTTCTTGTACGCCTGCACGGCGCCGCCGAAGTCGTTGGCGTCGAGCGCGGAGGCGGCGGCCTCCAGCAGGGCGTCGTACGGGCCGGCCGGCACCTCGGCCGGGGCCGCGTCCGCTGCGGCGTCCGGGTCGACGGCGATCCCGGTGAGGCCGAACCGCTCCTCGCCCACCTGGATCAGCTGGTCGAGCGTCTCGCGGATCTGGGCCTCGGGGGCCGCGCCCTGGAAGAGCGGGAGGGCCTGCCCGGCGACGACGGCGAAGACCGCCGGGATGCCCTGGATACCGAACTGCTGCATCAGCATCTGGTTGGCGTCGACATCGACCTTGGCCAGCAGGAAGCGGCCGTTGTACTCGACGGCCAGGCGCTCCAGCAGGGGGCCCAGCTGCTTGCACGGCTCGCACCACTCGGCCCAGAAGTCGATGACGACCGGGACCTCGGCGGAGCGTTGCAGGACATCGCGCTCGAAGCCTGCTTCATCGACGTCGATCACCAGGGCGGTGGGCGCGATCGCACCGGTGCCCCCTGTGCGGGCGGCCTGCGCACGGGCCTGCTCCGCCTTGGCCTTGGCCTCGCCGGCCGCCTTGACAGCGGCGAGGTCGACGACGCCGCTCATGGACATGTTCCTAGGCTGCATACGTACATCCTCCCCCCTGGGCACGCCGTTCCGGAAAGCGATACGGGAACCGACCCGGTCCGCGGCACCGGCCGGTGTGCCGGGCGGGCGGACGAAGACGGTTCCGGGGGCCCTGAAGAACCCCGGCGGGGCTCCGAAAAGACCCCGGTGGGCCCCTGAAAGGCCCGGGTGGGACCGTCCGGATCCCCATCCGGCCGGTCCGTGCGGCTCCGGGTCCCCACCCGGCGCCTCGTGGCTGTCGCTCGTTCGTTCCGTGGCGTACGGGGGCGGGCCTGCCGCTCCCTTACGCTACGACCCGTAGCGTAACTGCCGAGCGGCCCCCCGGAACAGGCCACCTCGGTGATCTGTCTCACGGAACCCGGGGTGGAACGACCATCCCTACCGGCCGGTATGGTCGCCGCATCATGAGCCACGCCGAGCCCCCGACCACGCGAACAGGACGTCCGCGCTCCATCGCGGCCGATGCCGCGATCCTGGAGGCGACGCGCGCGTCCCTGGTCGACCTCGGCTGGTCGAAACTGACCATGGGCGATGTGGCGACCCGGGCGGGCGTCGCCAAGACGACCCTCTACCGGCGCTGGACGGGCAAGAACGAGCTGGTGGTGGACGCGGTCGCCGTGCTCTTCGACGAGCTGGAGCTCCCCGACCGGGGCAGCCTGGCCGCCGATGTGCAGGGGGTGGTGCTCCAGTTCGCCGCCCTGCTGGAGCGGCCGGAGACCCGGACCGCGCTGATGGCGGTGGTCGCCGAGTCCACCCGCGACGACTCGCTGCGCCGCCGCATCCGCTCGGCCATCGTGGACCGGCAGAAGCGGCTGGTGCTCCTCGGCCGGGAACGCGCCCAGGCCCGTGGCGAGCTGCGGTACGAGGACGACGCCTCGGCCGCCGCCCGCAACGCGGACCTGATCTTCGATGTGATCGCCGGAGCCGTGGTGCACCGCACGTTGGTCAGCGCCGAGCCGGTGGACGCCGAGTGGGCGAGCGGCTTCACCACGCTGCTGCTGCTGGGGCTGGCCGGCGCCCAGACGGGGTAGGGCCTGCTCTTCGGACCGAGCCCGGCGTTGTCCGGACGAAAGTCCCTCGTCAGACCTGGTAGCGCCCCGGCGCGAAGAGGTGCAGGTGCTCCGCCACCCAGGCGTAGGTGCGCTCCAGGCCCTCCTCCAGGGTGACTTCGGGCTCCCAGCCCGCCCACGCCCGGGCCCGGGTGTTGTCCGAGAGCAGCCGGTGCACCTCGCTGCCGGAGGGCCGCAGCCGCGCCGGGTCCACGACCACCTCCGCGTCCCGGCCGGAGGCGGCGATGAGGGCCTTCGCCAGGTCCCCGACGGAGATCTCCCGGCCGGTACCGAGGTTGACGCTCTCCCCCAGGGCCCGGTCGCAGTCGGCCAGCGCCAGGAAACCGGCGGCGGTGTCGGTGACGTAGGTGAAGTCGCGGGTCGGGGTCAGGGAGCCGAGCCGGATCTCCCGCGCCCCGGAGTGCAGTTGGGCCAGGATCGTGGGGATCACCGCGCGGGCCGACTGGCGGGGCCCGTAGGTGTTGAACGGCCGCACGACCGTCACCGGCAGCTCGAAGGCGTGCCAGTGGGAGAGCGCCATCATGTCCGCGCCGATCTTGGAGGCGGAGTACGGCGACTGCGGCTGGAGCGGGTGGTCCTCACCGATCGGAGCCGTCAGGG
The DNA here is from genome assembly GCF_044752765.1 of Streptomyces sp. NPDC088706. Classification (NCBI taxonomy): domain Bacteria; kingdom Bacillati; phylum Actinomycetota; class Actinomycetes; order Kitasatosporales; family Streptomycetaceae; genus Streptomyces; species Streptomyces sp. NPDC088706. The sequence continues at coordinate 670,274 of NZ_JBIVLW010000002.1, read as the reverse complement.
CACTGCCGTAGACCTCGCTGGTGGAGGTGTGCAGCAGGCGCCGGACGGAGTGGCGGCGGCAGGCCTCGGCGATGTTCTCGGTGCCGACGACGTTCGTCCGTACGTAGGCGCCCGGCGAGTCGTAGCTGTACGGGATGCCGATGAGCGCGGCGAGGTGGAAGACCGTGTCGCAGCCCGCCACCGCGTCCATCACCCTGCCCGCGTCACCGACGTCCCCGGCGATCATCTCGACGGGGCTGTGCGGGTCCTGGAGGTAGCGGGCGAGGTGGCCCTTCTCCGCGTACGGCTTGTAGTGGACGAACGCCCGCACGCGCGCGCCGCGTTCGACGAGCAGGTCCACGAGGGTGGAGCCGATGAAGCCCTCGGCTCCGGTGACGAGGACGGTGCGGCCGGTCCAGTCGATGGTGGTGCTGGTCATGGGGTGAACTCCCTTTCGCCGGCGGGTTGTACGGCGAGGCGGATGACGGTCTCGGCGAGCAGGTCGGCGGCGCGGGCGTGGTTGCCCGGGTCGGCCGCCCGGCCCATCACGGCCAGCCGGGCCGGGTCCGCGAGCAGCGGGTCGATCAGTTCAGCCAGCCGGTCGGCGGTGGTCCCGGCGTCGGGGACGAGATGGGCGGCACCGGCGTCGGACAGGACCCGGGCGTTGTGGGTCTGGTGGTCGCCGGGAGCGTGCGGGTACGGGACGAGGACGGCGGGCACCCCGGTCGTGGCGAGTTCCGCGACGGTGGCCGAGCCGGCCCGGCAGACCACCAGGTCGGCCACCGCGTAGGCGAGGTCCATCCGGTCCAGGTAGGGGACCGCCTGGGCGACGGGGCCGGCGACCGCGTCGGGCCCGTGGGGGTGCCCGGCAGTCGCCACCCCCGCCTCCGCCAGCTTCCGACGGGTCTCCGCGAGCGCGGCCGGGCCCGTCTTGATGAGCAGGTGGACGTCCGCGCGGCCCCGCCAGCGGGCGGCGAGGCCCACGGCGGCGGCGGTGAGGCGGGTCTGCCGGAGGCTGCGGGCGATGGAGGACCGGACGCCGGTGCTGGTGCTGACCGCGCTGTCCTCGGTGGCCGAGCGGGTGGACGGCCTGGAGGCGGGGGCCGACGACTATCTGGTGAAGCCGTTCGCGCTGGACGAACTGGTGGCGCGGGTGAGGGCGTTGCTGCGGCGGGCCGCGCCACCCGCCCCGGACGGGGACCTGGCCTTCGCGGATCTGACGCTGGACCCGGCGACGCGGACCGGGCGGCGCGGCGGCCGCCCGGTGGAGTTCTCCCGGACCGAGGCCGCCCTGCTGGAGCTGCTGCTGAGGCACCCGGGCCAGGTGCTCCCGCGTGAGGTGATCCTGGAGCGGGTCTGGGGCCAGGACTTCGGCCCCGTTTCCAACTCGCTCGCGGTGTACGTGGGTTACCTGCGCCGCAAGCTGGAGGCGGGCGGTGAGCCTCGGCTCGTCCACACCGTGCACGGGCTCGGCTACCGGCTGGACGTCGTGTGAGCGGGGTGCGCAGGCTGGGCGCCCGCTGGCGGCGCGGGCGGCCGTTGCGGACCCGGCTGGCACTGGCGGCCTCGGCGGCGGTGGCACTGGTCGCGGTCGGGGTGTGCGCGGCGGCGTTCTTCGTCATCCGCTACGAGTTGCTGCACCAGCTGGACCTGTCCCTGACCCAGTCGGCGACCCGGGTGGTCCAGGAGAACCGGGGCGAGGGCCCGGGAATCGTGGCCGGCGAGTGCCGTTTCCTCTCCGCGCCCGCCTGCGCCCAAGTGGTCCCGGCCGACCCGGCGGCGGACCCGGAGGCCGGGTATCTGCTGCCCGTCTCCGCCCCCGTACGGGAGGTGGCGGCGGGGGCGAGGGCCCCGTACTTCAGCAATGTCACCCGTCTCGGGCAGTCGCTGCGGATGCTGACGACCCCGTTCGGGGACGGGCGGGCGCTCCAGGTGGCGCTGCGCGCCGACCCGGTGGAGCGGGGTGTGCGACAGGCGGCGGCGCTGCTCGCGGCGGTCGGCGGGGCGGGCGTGCTGCTGGCGGGGCTGCTGGGGTACGCGGTCTCGCGGACGGGCCTGGCCCCGGTGGCCCGGCTGACCTCGACCGCCGAGCGGATCGCGTCGACCCGGGACCCGCGCCACCGCATCGAGCTGCCGCCGGGGCCGCCGGGCCGGCAGGACGAGGTGACGCGCCTCGCCGCCAGCTTCAACACGATGCTCGGGGAGCTGGAGGAGTCGGTGAGCGCCCAGCGCCGGCTGGTCGCGGACGCCTCCCACGAGCTGCGGACCCCGCTGACCGCCCTGCGCACCAACGCGGAGCTGCTGGCCCGGGCGGACCGCCTGACGCCCGCGCAGCGCGAGCGGGCGTCGGGCGCGCTGGGGCGGCAGATCCGGGAGGTGACCGGGCTGGTGAACGACCTGATCGAGCTGGCCCGGGACGAGGAGCCGCTGCCCCTCCTGGAGGAGGTGCGGATCGCGGAGCTGGCGGGGCACGCGGTGGCCACGGCCCGTACGCACTGGCCGCGCGTCCGGTTCGAGCTGGAGGTGGGGCCGGGCGCGGCGGAGACGACCCGGCCCGGGGTCCCGGCGCGGCTGGCCCGGCTGCTGACCAACCTGCTGGACAACGCGGCCAAGTTCAGCCCGCCGGACGCGCCGGTGGAGGTGGCGCTGAGCGCGTACGGGGACGGGGGCGGGCTCGGGCTGACGGTCCGGGACCACGGGCCGGGGATCTCGGCCGAGGACCTCCCGTACGTCTTCGACCGCTTCTACCGTGCCGAGGCGGCGCGCGCCCTGCCCGGCTCGGGGCTGGGGCTGGCGATGGCCCGGCAGATCGCCCGCGCGCACGGGCCGAACTGACGGCCAGCGCGGCGCCGGGGGGCGGGGCGCTGTTCACGGTGGTGTTCGGCGGGGAGGGTCCGTAGAGCAGGGCGCAGTGGAGCCCCGGCCCGTGGAGCAGGGCGAGCCCCGGCCCGTAGAGCCGGGAGCAGGGGAGCCCCGGCCCGTGGAGCAGGACGAGCCCCGGCCCGTAGAGCCGGGAGCAGGGGAGCCCCGGCCCGTGGAGCAGGGCGAGCCCCGGCCCGTAGAGCCGGGAGCAGGGGAGCCCCGGCCCGTGGAGCAGGGCGAGCCCCGGCCCGTGGAGCCGGGCGCAGTGCGGCCCCGGCCCGTAGAGCCGGGCGCAGGGAGCCCCGGCCCGTGGAGCAGGGCGCAGGGGAGCCCCGGCCCGTGGAGCGGGGCGAGCCCTCCCTCCGTAGAGCCTCAGAACCCCGGCGGCTCCGTGTACGTCCCCCACTCCTCGCGCAGCGCCTCACAGATCTCGCCGAGCGTGGCCTCGGCCCGTACCGCGTCGAGCATCGGCGCGATCATGTTCGAGCCGTCGCGGGCGGCGGCCAGCATCGTGTCCAGTGCGGCGCTCACCTTCGCGTCGTCCCGGGCGGCCTTGCGGGCGCCGAGCTGGCTCACCTGGTCGCGCTCGACCTCATGACTGACCCGGAGGATCTCCAGGTCGCCGGTGACCGAGCCGTGGTGGACGTTGACGCCGACGACCCGCTTGTCGCCCTTCTCCAGGGACCGCTGGTACTGGAAGGCGGACTCGGCGATCTCGCCGGTGAACCAGCCGTCCTCGATGCCGCGCAGGATGCCGGAGGTCATCGGCCCGATGGGGTGCTGCCCGTCGGGATGGGCCCGGGTGCCGCGCTCCTTGATCTGGTCGAAGATCTTCTCGGCCTCGGCCTCGATCCGGTCGGTGAGCTGCTCCACGTACCAGGAGCCGCCCAGCGGGTCGGCCACATTGGCGACGCCGGTCTCCTCCATCAGCACCTGCTGGGTGCGCAGCGCGATCTCGGCGGCCTGCTCGGAGGGGAGCGCCAGGGTCTCGTCCAAGGCGTTGGTGTGGAGCGAGTTGGTGCCGCCGAGGACGGCGGAGAGCGCTTCGACCGCCGTGCGGACGACGTTGTTGTACGGCTGCTGCGCGGTGAGGGAGACCCCGGCGGTCTGGGTGTGGAAGCGCAGCCACTGCGCCTTGTCGGTCTTCGCGCCGTAGGTCTCCTTCATCCAGCGGGCCCAGATGCGGCGGGCGGCGCGGAACTTGGCGATCTCCTCGAAGAAGTCGAGGTGCGCGTCGAAGAAGAAGGAGAGCCCGGGGGCGAAGGTGTCGACGTCCAGGCCCCGGGAGAGGCCGAGCTCCACGTAGCCGAAGCCGTCCGCGAGGGTGTACGCCAGCTCCTGCGCGGCCGTCGCCCCGGCCTCGCGGATGTGGTAGCCGGAGACGGAGAGCGGCTTGTAGGCGGGGATGGAGCGGGCGCAGTGCTCCATCAGGTCACCGATGAGGCGCAGGTGGGGCTCGGGCTGGAAGAGCCACTCCTTCTGCGCGATGTACTCCTTGAAGATGTCGGTCTGGAGCGTGCCGTTGAGCACCCCCGGGTCGACGCCCTGGCGCTCGGCGGCGACCAGGTACATGCAGAAGACGGGGACGGCGGGGCCGCTGATCGTCATGGAGGTGGTGACGTCACCGAGGGGGATGTCCTGGAACAGGATCTCCATGTCGGCGGCGGAGTCGATGGCGACCCCGCAGTGGCCGACCTCGCCCAGTGAGCGCGGCTCGTCGGAGTCGCGGCCCATCAGGGTCGGCATGTCGAAGGCGACGCTGAGGCCGCCGCCGCCCGCGGCCAGGATCATCTTGTAGCGCTCGTTGGTCTGCTCGGCGTTGCCGAAGCCGGCGAACTGGCGGATGGTCCAGGTGCGGCCCCGGTAGCCGGTGGGGTGCAGCCCGCGGGTGAAGGGGTACTCCCCCGGCCAGCCGATCCGTTCGAATCCCTCGTAGGTGTCGCCGGGGCGGGGCCCGTACGCGGGCTCCACCGGGTCCCCGGAGAGCGTGGTGAAGTCCGCGTCACGCTTGCGGGCCTTGTCGTAACGGGCCTGCCAGCGGAGGCGGCCTTCCTCGATCGCGTCAGCGTCCATACTTCGAATTTACTAGGACGTCCTAGTAAATGTCGATGGCAAACCGCCCGGCGCTTCGGCGCGGGGCGGTCGGGGTCAGACCTTGGCGGGCGCGGCCGCGGGCTCGGTGACCAGAGCGCGCGCCTCACGGCTGACCTTCGGCTCGACGAAGAAGGAGGCGAAGGGGATGCAGCCGGCCGCCAGCACCCACAGGAGCTTGCCGAACGGCCACTTCGCCTTGGAGCCGAGGTCGAAGGCGAAGATGACGTAGACGATGAACAGCACGCCGTGGATCTGGGAGATCAGCATGGTGTCGCCGACCTCGAACCCGTACTTCGCAATGATCGCCGCCGTGAACACGAGCAGCCAGATGGCGGTGACGTAGGCCATCACCCGGTAGCGGGTGAGCACGTTCTGTTTCATGCACACGAGCGTAACCGGGCGATCCGAGCGATCTTCGCGCGCCCCCCGGGCGCGCTCACCCCTCGTCGAAGTCCTGCGCAGCCACCCGCAGCGGCCGGAGCATGGCGAAGATCTCCGCGCACTCCTCGGCGTCGTACACCCCGAGCCCGAAGTCCATCGCCACCAGGTCCGCCGTCGCCGACTCGACGACCTCGCGCCCCTTGTCGGTGATGGAGGCGAGCGTGCCACGGCCGTCGTTGGGGTTGGGGCGCTTGCTCACCAGACCGGACCTCACCAGCCGGTCCACGGTGTTGGTGACCGAGGTGGGGTGCACCATCAGCCGCTCGCCGATCTTCGACATCGGCAGCTCGCCGGCCTTGGAGAAGGTCAGCAGCACCAGCGCCTCGTAGCGGGCGAAGGTCAGACCGTACGGCTTGACGACGGCGTCGACCTCGGCGAGCAGGATCTGCTGGGCCCGCATGATCGAGGTGATCGCCCCCATGGAGGGCACGGGCCCCCAGCGCTGGTGCCAGAGTTCCTCGGCACGGGCGATGGGGTCGAAAGGAAGGCTGAGCGGCTTCGGCACGGCACCGACCTTACCGACTGGTCACATGCCGGTCAGCCCCGTCTCGTCCTTCGGTATCGGACGTCTGTCCAGGGGCCGTTCGGCGGATCTCGGCGACGACGGGGAGCGTCCGGGCGGTAGCGAGGATTCCGGATCCGACGAGTGGGCCGCGCCGGGGGAATCGCACCCGGGAGAGCTTTCCGACGGGTCGGACTCAGGGCCCCGCCCGGTTACCGATGGTGTCGCGGCGCCACTCCCGGTGACCGCCATGTCACGATTGCTGGCGCTTCCCTGTGCGCAGCCGTGCCGCTGTGCCGTCCCGGCGTGCCGTCAGCGCACGCGTGCCCGTTCCCGTGTCCGTGCGCCACCGTCGTCCGAGGGGGCTGGATGTCCGGCCGCAGCACCATCGCCCACGTCTCCGGAGTCTTCCGCGCCTTCCCGGTCCTCGCCGCCGTCACTCTGGCGGCCACCCTCACCGCGGGCTGCTCCTCGCCGGGGGGCGCGAGCCCCACGGCCGCCGAGGCCGACCCCGTACGCGGCGAACCCGCGCCGAGCGCCGCGTCCCCCTACTGGGTGGACCCGGACAGCGACGCGGCCCGGCAGGTCCGCGCCTGGGACCGGGCGGGCCGGGCGGCGGACGCGAAGGCCCTGCGGCGGATCGCCGACCGGCCGGTGGCGCTCTGGCCCGCCTGGGACGGCCCGGCGCCGGAGATCCGGGCCGCCGCGAAGGCCGCGGCCCGCACGGACAAGAGCCTCCTGCTCGTCGCGTACAACATTCCGCACCGCGACTGCGGGCTGTACTCCGCGGGCGGGGCGAGTGACGCGGGCGCCTACCGGTCCTGGATCGGGGAGTTCGCCGACGCCATCGGCAACGCCCCGGCGACCGTGGTGCTGGAGCCCGACGCCCTCCCGCACATCGCGGACGGCTGCACCCCGCCCGAGCACCACGCCGAGCGCTACCAGCTGCTCTCCGAGGCGGTGGACACGCTCAAGGCCAAGCCGCGGACCAAGGTCTACCTGGACGCGGGCAACCCGGACTGGATCAAGGAGCCCGGCAAGATCGCGGAACCGCTGCGGCAGGCCGGGATCGACCGGTCCGACGGCTTCTCGCTGAACGTCTCCAACTTCCAGTCGAACGCGAGCGTGCGGGAGTACGGGGCCCTCCTCTCCGACGCCGTCGGCGGCGCGCACTACGTGATCGACACCAGCCGCAACGGCGGCGGCCCCCTGACCGGGGACCGCGCCGAGGCCTGGTGCAACCCGCCGGGCCGGGCGCTCGGTACGCCCCCGAGCACCGACACCCGTGACGACCGCCTGGACGCCTACCTGTGGATCAAGCGGCCCGGCGAGTCGGACGGCACCTGCCGGGGCGGACCCGAGGCGGGCATCTGGTGGCCGGAGTACGCGCTGGGACTGGTCCGTCGCGCGAAGCTTTGAGGTTTCGCGCGACGGGCCGGTCCAGGCGGACAGCCGGCGGGCGGCCGTCCTGGCGGCCGGGACAGCCGGCGGGCGGCCGGGACAGCCGCCACGGGATCAGATCTGCGGGGTGAACCGCTCCCAGACACGGTGGACGCCGAGGAGTTCGGTGATGCCCCGCAGTACGGCGACGCCGCTGTCGGCGGTCACCACACCGGGCGCGCCGGCGGGTACGCCGGCCGGTGCGAGGACGCTGTCCCCGCCGGCCCAGGCGCCGATGGCCTTGCCGTGGCGGAACGCCTCGTTCACCAGGAGCAGGGCCCGGGGATCGGTGACGGCTTCCGCGGCGCCGCCGGGGTTGTCGGCCTTGGCGTCCCTGGCGCCCGCCGCGTCGCCGCCGGGGCCGGGCGCTCCGGCGAGCAGGACGGCGTCGAACTCGACGGAGCGGGCCGTGGCGAAGGTGCGCTGGACGGTGACGGGGTCGCCGTCCGCGTCGAGCTTGCCGCCGGCCGGGGCGATGACCAGGGGCACCATCCCGGCGTCGAGCACCGCTTGCCGGACGGCGCGTACGCCGTCCAGGTCCGCGGCCGCGTCGGCGACGATGCCGATGATCCGCCCGTCGAGCGGCCACACACCGCCCAACTGGGAGAGCGCCGGGCTCGGCTCCGGGTCGGTGAGCTGCGAGTCCGGGCCGGGAGCGGGCAGACCGAGCCCTGCGGCGACCTCCTCGCAGAGCCGGCCGTCGATGCGGGCGAGCACGGTCAACGCCCTTTCCTTGATGGCCTGCTCGTAGCACTTGCCGAGCTCGAAGGTGTAGGCGGCGACGATGTGATCGCGCTCGACCGGGGTCATGCTCAGCCAGAACTGGCGGGGCTGGCCGAAGTGGTCGTCGAAGGAGGCGGGCTGCTCCCGGACCTTGCGGCTCGCGGCCACCGCGGCCGGCACCTCGACGAACGCGCCGGTGTCCCCGCCCGCGAGGAACGGGCAGCCGCCGTCCAGGGAGTTGGGCCGGTAGGGGGCCACACCCCGGTGGACCGCGGTCTGGTGCATGCCGTCGCGCAGCATGTCGTTGACCGGAGCGTGGGTGCGGTTGATCGGCAGCTGCCCGAAGTTGGGGCCGCCGAGCCGGCTGATCTGGGTGTCCAGGTAGGAGAACAGGCGCCCTGCCAGCAGCGGGTCGTCGGTGACGTCGATGCCGGGCACCAGATGGCCGCTGTGGAAGGCGACCTGCTCGGTCTCGGCGAAGTAGTTCGACGGATTGGCGTTCAGGGTCATCAGACCGATCGGCTGGACCGGGGCCAGCTCCTCGGGCACGATCTTCGTCGCGTCGAGCAGGTCGATGCCCTCGAACGTCTGGTCCTCGGTGTCCGGGAAGGCCTGCACGCCCAGCTCCCACTCGGGGAACGCGCCCGCCTCGATCGCGTCGGCCAGGTCCCGGCGGTGGAAGTCCGGATCCACCCCCGCCGCGATCTGCGCCTCCTCCCACACCAGGGAGTGCACGCCGAGCTTGGGCTTCCAGTGGAACTTCACCAACGTCGTGGCGCCGGCGGCGTCGACGAGGCGGAAGGTGTGGACGCCGAAGCCCTCCATCATCCGGTAGGAACGCGGGAGGCCCCGGTCCGACATGTTCCACAGGGTGTGGTGGGTCGCCTCGGTGTGCAGGGTGACGAAGTCCCAGAACGTGTCGTGGGCGCTCTGCGCCTGCGGGATCTCCCGGTCCGGGTGCGGCTTGCCGGCGTGGATGACGTCGGGGAACTTGATCGCGTCCTGGATGAAGAACACCGGGATGTTGTTGCCGACCAGGTCGAAGACCCCTTCGTCGGTGTAGAACTTCGTGGCGAACCCCCGGGTGTCGCGCACCGTGTCGGCCGAGCCCCGCGAGCCCAGCACGGTCGAGAACCGCACGAACACCGGGGTCTCGACGTCCTTCGCCAGGAACGCCGCCTTGGACAGCTCCGACGCCGTGCCGTAGCCACGGAAGACTCCGTGCGCGGCCGCCCCCCGCGCGTGCACGACCCGCTCCGGAATGCGCTCGTGGTCGAAGTGGGTGATCTTCTCCCGCAGGTGGTGGTCCTGCAGCAGCACCGGGCCGCGCGGGCCCGCCTTGAGCGAGTGGTCGGTGTCCGCGAGCCGGACACCCTGCGCGGTGGTCAGAAAGGCGCCGCTCTGCGCGCTGCGCGCGGGGTCCGCGCCCGTGGGCTGCCCCGTCGGGCCGACCGTCTCCGGGCCGCTCTGGTCGGGCTTCGGCGGCAGGGGTTCCTGGGGGTCCGTGGGTTCCCGCACGGACGGTGGGACCACGGCCGGTTTCCCGGGCACGCCGCCCTCGGGACCACCGGCGCCCAGCACGGCGTCAGCAGCCTTCTCGGCGGCGGCTCGCAGGGGATTCTTCTTCGGACTCATGCGTACACCCTTCTTGTGCCTGTCTGGTCTCGTGCCGGTCCGGCGGGGAACACCTGAGGGGGTCCGGACGGGGGCTCTACCGGTCGCGTGGCGGCGAGGAGCGGGAGGCCTGGTACGAGTCCCAGTCCGCCCGCCCCCCTATGCCCAGGACCTCGACGGGGGAGGACAGCGAGTCGCTGGGCAGGCTCCGGAGCTCGCGCCGGGTGATCCGGGCGACGAGCGCGGGGAACAGCGGGCGCAGTGGCTGGCACCAGCGCAGCCACGGGGGCGCGTAGATGTGCGGGGCGCGGTGGGTGATGCCCCGGGTGAGCCACCGGGCCACCTGGTCGGGGGTGTGCACGCGGCGGGCGGGGCGGGGCTGGTTGCGTCGCAGGGCCGCCAGGACGGGGTGGTCGTCGATGCCGTCGAGCATGTCGGTGCCGGTCCAGTGCAGGTAGGCGATGCCGACCTGGACGCCGTCCGGTTCGACCTCCCCGCGCAGCGCCAGGGCGAAGGACTCCGCTCCCGCCTTGGAGGCGCAGTAGGCGCTCATCATGGGCGCGGCGCCGAACGCGGCCGTGGAGGCGACCTGGAGGAAGTAGCCGCCCGTCGCGGTGAGCTGGGGCAGAAACGCGCGGGCGGTGTTGGCGGAGCCGGTGAGGTTGACGTCGATGACCCGTTGCCAGAGTTCGGCGGCCGTGCGGTCGAAGGGCCCGCTCACGGCGATGCCGGCGTTGGCCACGACCACGCCGGCGGGGCCGAGTTCGGCTTCCACCCGGCGGGCGGCCTCGGCGAGAGCCGTACGGTCGGTGACATCGGCGTCGATACAGATGGTCGGGCCGGGCAGCGACGCGGCGGCCTCCCGCAGGGTCGCCCGCTCCCGTCCCAGCAGGGCGACCCGCATCCCCGCGTCGGAGAGGCTTCGCGCGAGGGCTTCGCCGATGCCACGGGCGGCACCGGTGACGACCGCGACCCGGCCGTGCAGCGGGTGGGTGGGCGCACGGTGGCTCGGGCGCCCGCCAGGGGTGTCGTGCATCGTCTCTCCTCGCTCCCGCGCCGGGACCGGCACAGGCGTGTCCGCCCCCTCGCCACCGTCAGGCCGCCGGCCGGTGTCCGCAACCGGATGTCGGCCGGGTGGCGGGGCGGGCGGTGGCGAGGGGGCGGGTCCGCGGAGCGGTCCGGGTTCAGCCGGCCTTGACCCACTTCGCCTCCGACGGGACGCCGTCGGTGTCGGTGACGAAGAGCATGTACCAGCCGGGCGGCACCAGCGTGGCGTCGTCCGGCACGCTCAGGCTCACCTCGCCGCTCCCCTTCGTCAGGCCCAGCTCGATGGAGCGCTGCTCCACGTCCGTGGTGTGCGTGACGGCGCTCGGCCGCATCAGCCGGGCCGTGGCGATCCGGTCCGCGTCGGCGGTCTCGAAGGTGACCCTCGCGCCGCGCTCGACCGCCTGCGGGCCGTCCCCGATCACCGGGCGCGCGTCCTTGCCGCGGTGCAGGGCGGGCGGGGTGTAGACCTCCATGCGCTGCTCGAACTTGCCGAGCTTGGTGTTGTCCTTGTCGCCGTAGAGCGAGTCGGACCCGAAGGTGGCGACCCGGCCGTCGGGCAGCAGCAGCGCCTCGGAGTGGTAGTTGCGGCCCACCGTCGGCTCGGCCGCCTCCGTGAAGCTGCCGGTCTTCGGGTCGTAGGACTGCGCCTTGAGGATGTTGCTGTTCCCCCGGCCCCGGTAGTCCTTCGATCCCCCGCTGGTGAAGACGGTGTCGTCCGGCATGATCACGCTGTTGAGGTAGCGGGTGCCCTGCGGCAGGTCGGGTCCCGGCCGGAAGGCCGGACTGGCCTGCTTGAGGTCGATGACGGCCGTGCGGGCGGTGGACTTCTTGGACTCGCCGACCCCGCCGCCGCCGAGGACCATCACCTTCTGGTCCTGCGCGGGCGGCAGCAGCAGGGAGGCCGCCGTCTCCAGTTCGTCGGTGTCGGTCAGCCCGGGGACCTTGGTGAAGGTGTTCTTCCCGATGTCCCAGATCCCGGGGTCGCGGCCCTTGTCGGCGGGGCCGTAGCCGGCGTTGGCGCCCGGGTAGAAGAGCTTGCCGCCCTTGGTGAGGAAGAGCGCCGGGTAGGTCGGGAAGTAGTGGGAGGGGCCCTTGGTCCACTTCTTGGTCTTCGGGTCGTAGACCTCGTTGTCGCCCGGCAGGATCGCGCCGACGTCGTCGAGACCGGAGACGGCGAGCACCCGGCCGTCCTCCAGGCCGACGAGCGTGGGGTACCAGCGGGCCTCCTTCATCGGATCGACCTTGATGTACTTCTCCGCCGTCGGGTCGAACTCGTAGGCCGCCCTGATCCCCTGGAAGTCCTGCTTGTCCATGGTGATCTTCTCGGCGAGCCCGTAGGAGTTGTCGGCCTCCCTGCCCTTCAGCCCGACGATCTCGTACTGGGCGGCGTCGGTCGCCACCGCCTCGGGGCCGTCGTCCACCGCCTCCACGAAGACCCGCTGCTCGGCCGCCGTCACCTTCGTCTTCCACGGCTTCATCTGGCCGCTCTCGAAGTAGTCGACCTCGAACTCGCGCTTCGCCCTGGGCACGGTGACGTCGAACTTGGCGGCGTACTCGACGCCGGAGGGCGAGCGGAAGACCGTGCCCTTCTTCAGCTTCAGCGGCTTGTCCGGGTTCTCGTTCTTCACCCGCATCCCGCCGCCGGCCCGCTTCACCTTGTCGTCCAGGACCTCGTAGCGGGCGGTGCCGCCGGCGATCAGCAGCCGCCCGTCGGGGAGCTGCGCGTGGCCGCCGCAGAAGAAGTCCTCGGGGGTGGGGATCTTCTGGAAGGTGTTCTCGGCCGGGTCCCACAGCACGGTGTCGAAGGTGCCCGCGTCGAAGTTCTTCTCGTCGTTGCCGGAGCCCGCGACGATCAGCACCTTCCCGGTGTGCAGGAGCGCCGCGTGGATGGCGTTGGTCCGGTACTCCTCCGGGATGTCGACCCGCTCCCAGGAGCCGTACTCCGCCTTGTAGCCGGGCTGGGCGATCTTGTACGCGTGGTACTGGTCCTCCGCGAAGGAGAGCGCCGCCGGGGCGTTGAGCCCGACGAGCACGACCACGGCGCCACCGCTGAGGAGCGTCTTCCTCATCTTCTTCGAAGGCCGGTAGGACATGGGTCAGTTCCCTCCTGCGGTCGTGGTGGCGGTGGTACCGGCACTCGCGCCGCTGGTCGCCGGGGCGCCGGTCGTGGTGGTGAGGTACGTCGGCTCGGGCGGCGGCTGTACGGGGGTGGGCGCGGGGGCGGGGACGGTGCCGCGGGCCCGCTCACCGCGGTCCTGCCACTGGGTCCAGGCCCACACGGCGACCGGGGACAGGGATATCCCGAGGCCCAGCGTCGCCCAGGTCCGCATCGCGGCGTGGGTGTGGCCCAGGAAGACGGAGGCGGCGAGCGAGGAGAGCAGGACCGCGGCCCAGACGAGGTGGATACGGAAGGTGAGCAACCGGTCCGGGGAGACCCGGCCGCCCTTGGGCGTGACGACGAACCGGCCGTCGGTGCGCAGCACGGCCGAACCGAGCGACTTGAGGTAGATCGGCGCGGAGAGCGCGGACATGGCCATCCCGGCGAGGCCGCCGGAGCCCTCGGGTTCGTGCGGGGAGACGTTGTGCCGCCGGTTCCACAGGTAGAGCCCGATCTGGAGGGCCGCCGCGTCGCTGTAGAGCATCAGCCAGATGGAGGCGGCGACCTGGGTGCCGGAGGCCCCGAACCAGAGGAAGAGCACGCAGCTGAGTACGCCGAGCAGCCAGTTGACGGCGGTCATCGGGTAGTAGACGAGCATCAGCGTGTAGCTGAGGAGCCGGCCGGGCGGCACCCGGAACAGCGCCTTGCCGTACTGCTGGAACAACGTCTCGTACGTCCCCCGCGACCAGCGCAGCTGCTGGGTGAAGAAGTCCGTCCAGGAGGCGGGCCCCTCGCCGACGGCCAGCACGTCGGGGGTGTAGACGGAGCGCCAGTAGCGGCCGGTGAGGGGGTTGCGGCGGCGGTGGATCTCGAAGCCGGTCGCCATGTCCTCGGTGATCGAGTCGTAGAGGCCGCCGACCTGCCGTACGGCGGCGACGCGGACGACGTTGTTGGTGCCGACGAACATCGGGGCGCCGTAGCGGTTGCCCGCGCGCTGGATCAGCGCGTGGAAGAGGAACTGCTGCGATTCGGCGGCCTTGGTGACGGCCGAGTCGTAGTTCCCGTACACCTGCGGTCCGACGACGAAGGCGACGTCCGGGTCGCGGAAGTAGCCCAGCATCCGCTCCAGGAAGTTGGGCATCGGCACGTGGTCGGTGTCGACGGAGGCGAAGAAGTCGTAGTCGTCGCTGTGCAGGGCGATCCAGGCGTTGTAGTTGCCGTGCTTCGTCTTCGCCTTGTGGACGCCCTTGTCACGGTTCCACTCCGGCACCCCGCGCCGGGTGAAGTGGTGCACGCCCAGCTCGGCGCAGAGCATCCGGGCGGCGGGGTCGTCGCCCTCGTCCAGGAGCCAGACGTCCAGCGGCCCGGGGTGCGTGAGGCGCACCGCGCCCTTCAGGGTGGCGCGCACCATGGCGAGCGGTTCCTTGCCGGGGACGTACGTGGTGAGGAAGGCGACCCGGGTGCCCGGCTCGGGCGTCACGGGCACCGGGTCCCGGGCGACCATCGTCGCGTGTGCGATGGAGGCCACGTTGACCAGCATGAATATCTCGATCAGGCCGATCGAGACCAGCATCACGGCGTCGGCGACGACGAGCCACCGCTCCCCGTTCTCCCGCTCGGTCCAGTGCGTGGGCCAGACCAGGTAGAGCAGCAGGACCCCGGTGAGCACCGGGGCGAGCGTCATCAGGAGCACGGCCCTTATTCGGTGCTTCTCCGTCGAGAGCAGGGATCGGTACCGGACTCGGTATCCCGTCGGGTCCGGCTCGGTGAGCGGACCCGCGAGCCGGCTGTAGGTGTCGTAGTCGTAGCCCTCCGACCGCACCGTGCCTCCCACTGTCGAACGGGTTGATATCCCCACAGAAGGGGACGGGCAACGGCGTGTCGACCTGACAGGTCCGAGTGAGGGGTTTTCGATCCGGAGCCGGAGAAGCCCCCGGCCGTGTGGCGGCGGGGGCTCAACGGGTGAACGGGGTGCGACGGGCGCCGAACGGTCCGTCAGGGGGCCAGGTAGCGCTCCACCGTGTCGACCTTCGAGGTCAGGCCGTCGGTGACACCGGGCCGGATGTCGGCCTTCAGTACCAGCGAGACGCGTCCCGCGCGGGCTTCGACGGCGGCCACGGCACGCTTGACGACGTCCATGACCTCGTCCCACTCCCCCGAAGGTGCTCACCTCTGAGCACATAGGGTCATGAGTGAGGATGGAGCCATGCGAATAGCGATCTACCTGCGCCTTTCCCGAGAGTCTGACGACTCTGCGTCTCTGACGACGCAGCGTGAGGCGGCTCGGCGCTGATTGGTGGCCAACGGGTACAAGCCCGCTGACGCAATCGAGTACCCGGACGCCGGAGTCTCCGGCGCGAAACCGCTTGAGGCCCGAGAACAGATGAGCGCGCTCATGGCGGCGCGCCCTGATCTCGTCATCGCGTGGAAGCTGGACCGGTACGCACGTAGCGTCTCCGAGTTCCTTCGGCTCATCGCGTGGGGCGAGCACTACGGCGTGAAGATCGCCACCACGGACGGCACGATCAACACCCTGACGCCTACCGGCCGGATGGTCGCCGTGGTGCTCGCAGCGCTGGCCGAGTGGGAACGCGAAATGATCAAAGACCGCATCACGGAAGCCACGCCACCCGGTTCGACGGACTACCGCTCCGGCGATCCCGGCTCAAGCTTGCCATGCGCACGCTAGGTGAGACCACGTTTTTCCGTGGCCATAGCCGCTTGAGCAGTGCGGATGCCGAGTGCACCGGTCGAGAAAGTCATGGTTAAGGGGTGGGGAGTGCCCCCGAGGTTCGACTTACGGGGACCGTTGGCGTATGGCAGCCCCGAGGGCGTACGGGTTACGGAGTCGTTCAAGCTGCGCGCCGGATGCCCCCTTGCGCCGGCTCACGCGTAGGGGTGAGGCTCGTGCACACCCGTGCAACCGACTCGGTGCAGGAGAGCCCAATGGCCCTAAAGTTCCTGGGGATTTGGCCGAACACCCCCGACGACGGATCGCCCACGATCTGGCTGGACGACACGACCGGTGACCTGATCATCCAGTCATGGACTGCCGACGACGAGACCGTTCGGCAGGCGCAGGAAGTCGGTTCCGTACCCGGTCACTCGACTGACGTTCCGGATCACGAGAGCATGATCCGTCTGCCCG
Source organism: Streptomyces sp. NPDC088706 (assembly GCF_044752765.1). Classification (NCBI taxonomy): domain Bacteria; kingdom Bacillati; phylum Actinomycetota; class Actinomycetes; order Kitasatosporales; family Streptomycetaceae; genus Streptomyces; species Streptomyces sp. NPDC088706. Next base: position 654,326 of record NZ_JBIVLW010000002.1, on the reverse strand, counting down.
CCAACATGCTCCAGTTCATCCCCCGCCCGGACAGTGAGGCCAACGGTGGCAACAGCGGTACGTGAAGCACTCGCAAAGGCGCAGCACTCGGCCATGCACCTTGAGATGCGGGACAGCTACATGCGGGACGATCCCGAGTTCGTCCGCTGGCAGGAAGGCCACCGACACGACCCGGCGGACCGCGAGTCCTGGTGGCGCTCGTGGCTGGACGTGGTGGAGGAGACGACTGGCCGGGGCGTCTCCATGCGACGGCTGCGCGTCGTCTCCGAGCCGCTGAGTGACTACGTGCGCTACGAGTACGACGGCACCTTTACGAACGTCGCTGCGGGTGAGGACGTGCGTTGGTTGCCCCGTGCCCGGTCGCACGGGCTGTTGCTCCCCGTGCTGGAGGGTTGGGTGATCGACGCAGAGATCGTGATCCTCCATCACTTCAGCGGTGACGGGCAGTGGACCGGTGAGCGGATGGAAGTCCGTCACGATCCGGCGTTGGCGGCGCAGTACGCGACGGCGTACGAGGCAGCGTGGGAGAGGGCCATTCCCCACGCGGAATACCGGCCTGCCTGACGATCACGCACCATGGCTCTTTCTGCGTCCTCCAGTGCTCAGCAGGCCCGGCAGGCTCTCGCGGATCGTCTCGCGGAACTCTGCCGGGATGCTGGCCTGTCCGGGCTCGACCTTGCCGAGCGTTGCGGGTGGAGCCGTTCCAAGTCGTCCCGGATCATGAACGCCCGTACTCCTCCGTCCGTTGAAGACATCCGGGCATGGTGCCGGGCGTGCGGTGCCGAGGAGCAGACCGAAGACCTCACGGCCATGCTGCGGACGGCGGAAGGGATGTGGGTCGGCTGGCGGCGCATGGAGCGGGCCGGGCTCAAGCAGGCACAGGAAGCACGGTTGCCGCTGTACGAGCGCACCCGCCGCTTTCGGTCGTACTCGTCCTGGCTCGTACCGGGCATGATCCAGACGCAGCCGTACACGACGGCCGCACTCCAGGCAATCCAGAAACGGCGCGGCCTGGTGGACGACGTGGCGGGCGCGGTGGCTGCGCGGATGGAACGTCAGCGCGTGTTGTACGAGGGTGACCGACGGTTCGCGTTCCTCGTGGAGGAGTCGGTGTTGCGGGCCGGGATCGGCGGCGCTGAGGTCATGACCGGTCAGCTCGGGCACCTGATCGCGGTTGCCTCACTTCCCAACGTCAGCTTGGGAGTTGTCCCTATGAAGCCGGATCGGGAGCGCTGGCCGGCTGAAGCGTTCTGGATCTATGACGCCGCGCAAGTCAACGTGGAGTTGGTATCCGGCTACCTCACGATCACGCAGCCGAGCGAGGTAGGCATGTACGCCGAAACGTTCGCAGAACTGGCAGCACTGGCCGTCTACGGGTCGAACGCTCGCGCGTTGATCACGGCAACCATGGACGCCTTGGGATAGCGGGCGTGCAACCTCGTGCACAGCGCTGTGTGTTGGGGATCTCGGCTCCCTAGCTTGGTCGTCATCGATCCACGCGAGGGGACGACGATGACCAGGACGCAGACGACAGCAGAGAGCCCCGTAGACCTCCCGGTGAGGCTGGACCCCGCCCCCAAGGCCGTGCCGGGGTGCGCCCGCCTCATAGACAGCCCCGGAAGCCCGTACGCGGACTCTCCGGCCGGTTGGTGGGACCAGTACGGCGGCGCGTTTGATCGGCGCTCGGGCGTCGTCTACCTGCCGGGGCCGACTCATCCCCCGTCGCCGTTCCATGACGACGACTGCCCCAACTGCTTGCCGTACGCGGAGAGCCCGTGAGACACGTACACCGGTTCGGCTGGTCCGTGTTCGTCTGCACGGTCGCCGCGTCGAGTACGGCGATTCTCACGCTGGCCGCTACCGGCCGCCTCTGACTCCCGTCCCTCTCGGTGCCGCCAAGGCTCCCCCCGTGCCAAGGCACAGGCCCCAGGGGGACGGGTTGGGTTCCAACCCTCATCACCGAAGTGCGGGCGTGACTCGCACCTCACGCCATAGGTTGAACCGGCACCGCAAGCGTCTATCGTTTGCCCGATCGAAAGGGTGCGTATGAAGCGAATCATTGCCCGAGTGTGGAAACTCATTCGCGGCCCTCTGCAATGGCGCGTCCTGTGGTTCGCTCACGCCAAATTTATGATCGGCGTAACGGGCGTGGTGCGGAACGAGGCGGGAGAGATCCTGCTTTTGAAGCATCGAATGTGGCCCGCTGATCGACCGTGGGGACTTCCCACCGGATACGCGGTAAAAAGCGAGGAATTCCCGAAAACCATTGTGCGAGAGGTTCGGGAAGAAACCGGCCTTGACGTGGTTCCGGGGCGGCTGGTTCAGGTGACCAGCGGCTACAAGCTCCGCGTGGAGATTGCCTACGAGGCCCTCTGCGTGGGTGGAACTCTCAAGCTCGACAGCTTCGAGATTCTGGAGGCGAAATGGTTCAGCCCGGACGCGCTCCCGGAGGGGATGCAGGAGAGTCACATTCAGCTCATCAAGGCGGGCACGCCGACCTAGCGGCACTCGCCCCGAACGAATCCGTCAGTGACGCTAAGGCAATAGCGGCGCTGGCGGCGATGCGTGCCGACACATCGTCGCTCACGGGCAAGCACCCGGCCCACGTCTTCCGGCCCCTGTCGGAAATGCTCAGCCGGTGGGCGGCCGACGGCATCGACACCACGCTGTTCCATGCGGGCGTCGAGAACGCGAAGCGCCGATACGCCGGGTATGGGCTGGCCGCAATGCTGCCCCTTGACCGCGTGTTGGTCGGCTCCGACTCCTCGCGCGCTGGTGCCTTCGGCGGGTTCCATCACCCGGACCAGGGATACAGGCACCTTCAAATGGTGGCCGTCATCACGATGTACGGGCCGTTGGAACGCCGGAATCCCGAGCGTCCCGTGCTGGCCCTGCTCGATCTGCTGCGGGCGTACTCCCATGACTGCCTTCACTACGGATCGCGGCGGCGGTACGTGGACGTTGCGGGCGTACCGGTACGGACTCAGTACGGGATCAACTACCGCCGCGCAACGGGACAGTCGTACTCGGCTATCGATCAGCGAGGAACCCCGCACACGCGGAATCTCGGAATCGTCATGGAAGGCGCGTGCGACAGGGAGGCACGTTCCATCACCCGGCAGACGGCCGGGCGGTTCGGCATCAAGGAACCCTCAGACACTCTCGGCGCTCTCGCGTTCCGGGACGTGACGGGAACGCTGGCCGACGAGGACACCGCGCGCGCGGTGGAGATACCGGAGAGCGAAGAACAAACGCGATACGCGGCGGCTCTCAGTGGCTACGAGAGGGGCGTTAACCGGCGGTACTCGCATTTCCTCGGGGAGTTCGCTCCCGGGGAAGAGGACGAGTGCCACACGCGCCTACTCGCTGCCATCATCAGCGGCGACGTGACGGCGCTGGGAACGTGGCTGGATGAACGGCACGGCCCCGGAACTTTCGCGGGACTGTTCCGCACTCCGGGCTACTTCGAGCCTGGCTTGACTGCCTGAGCGACCCCACGGCCCCGCCCAAGCCCCCTATGGGTGCGAGGACAGGGCTCCCATGTACTCAGGGGTACACTCGTTCGCCCTCGATGGAGGTGAACATGGCGTCCGTGCGGTTGGGCAGCCCGGACTCGCGGACGACGCGGACCGCGTCGGCGACGTAACTGCCGACGTCCTCACCGACGCCGAGCGGGGAGACCGAGAACGCGACGATCATGCGCTGACCGTGCCCTCGCGGCGGGCACGGGCGGCGATGACGCCGTCGGCCTCGTACCCCTTGAGGAGCTTGTCGCCGTAGAGTCCGCCGAAGGGGATCAGCGACAGGACGAAGAAGAGGGCGACGCGCTTGAGCGGCCACTTGGCCCTCATCCAGACATCGAGCAGGAACACGGCGTAGATCACGAAGAGCACGCCGTGGATCATGCCGAGCGGCATCATCAGGAAGTCGATGTCCGAGACCCGGCTGAGGACCGAGCCGAAGAGGATCAGGGCCGGGAAGGACAGCGCCTCGGGAATCGAGATGAGGCGCAGCCGGTGCAGGGCGGAAGCGGTCTTGATGTCCACAGGGGCACCTTCGGTGGGAGGGTCGTGTGGGCTTGTGAACGCGGGCACAAGCCGCACCCATTGTGGCATCGCTCCGGTGCGCCTCCGGCGCCGGGGCCCGGCCGGACCGCGGGCGGGCGTATCGCCGCATATCAGGGCCGGCCCGGGTGCGCATCAGGGGCATAACGGTTCGCCCGGACCTGGCCGAGCCACGGGGCGGGCGGCTACCTTCATCGCGTGGCGATGTTCCGACTCCAAGGCAGCAAGACGCTCGCCGTCGATCTGACGGGCGATGCCGTCAAGGCGAAGAACGGCTCGATGGTCGCGTACGACGGCCGGATGAGCTTCAAGAAGGTGTCCGGCGGCGGTGAGGGGCTCCGCGGGATGGTGACCCGCCGGCTGACCGGCGAACAGATGACGGTGATGGAGGTCTCCGGGCAGGGCACCTGCTACTTCGCCGACCGGGCGAGCGAGATCAACCTGGTCGCGCTGCACGGCGACAAGCTGTACGTGGAGGCGAGCAATCTGCTGGCCACCGACGCCGGGCTGCGTACGGGGACGACGTTCACCGGGCTGCGGGGCGGGGCCACCGGCAACGGCCTGTTCACCACCACGGTGGAGGGCACCGGGCAGGCGGCGATCACGTCGGACGGGACGGCGGTGCTGCTGCGGGTGACCCCGCAGTATCCGCTGATGGTCGACCCCGGCGCGTACATCGCCCATCAGGGCCATCTCCAGCAGCACTTCCAGGCCGGGGTGAACTTCCGGACGCTGATGGGCGAGGGCTCGGGCGAGGCGTTCCAGATCCGCTTCGAGGGCGACGGCCTGGTCTACGTGCAGCCGAGCGAGCGCAACACCGTCGGGGGCGATGTCTGATGCCGTTCCGGGAGATCAACTCCAAGATGGTCGAGGCCACGGTGGCCCCGGGCCAGAAGCTGTTCAGCCAGCGCGGCGCGATGCTCGCCTACCGGGGCGAGGTGTCCTTCACCCCGAACATCCAGGGCGGTCAGGGCGGCCTCGCCTCGATGATCGGCCGCCGGGTGGCGGGGGAGGCCACAGCGCTGATGACGGTCGAGGGGTCGGGCACGGTGATGTTCGGCCACGGCGGCCACCACATCCAGGTGATCAACCTGGCCGGCGACACCCTGTACGTGGAGGCCGACCGCCTCCTCGCCTTCGACGGGTCCCTCCAGCAGGGCACGATGTTCATGGGCTCGCAGGGCGGGGTGATGGGCATGGTGCGCGGCCAGGTGACCGGCCAGGGCCTGTTCACCACCACGCTCAAGGGGCACGGCGCGGTCGCGGTGATGGCGCACGGCGGGGTGATCGAGCTGCCGATCACGCCGGGCCGGGACGTCCATGTCGACCCGCAGGCGTACGTCGCCCACCACGGGGAGGTCCGCAACAAGCTCTCCACCGCGCTCGGCTGGCGGGACATGGTGGGGCGCGGCTCCGGCGAGGCGTTCCAGCTGGAGCTGAGCGGGAGCGGCGCGGTGTACGTCCAGGCCTCGGAGGAGAAGCTGTGAGCACGCCCGTGATCTTCGATCCGATGACGCTGCCGTCGGACGACAACGTCAACGCCTACACCTTCTGCGTGGAGCTCAAGGGGAGCCGGTGGTTCCTGCAGAAGGGCAAGATGATCGCCTACTACGGGCAGATCAACTTCGACGGCATCGGGCACGGCCGGTTCGAACGGCTGGTGCGCTCCAGCTTCCACTCGCCGCTGCACGCGAGCGACTGGGTGGTGGCCGAGGGCAGCGGGAAGATGCTGCTCGCTGACCGGGCCTTCGATGTGAACTCCTTCGACCTGGAGGAGGGGAACCTGACGATCCGCTCGGGGAACCTGCTGGCGTACGAGCCGTCGCTGGCGCTGAAGCAGTCGATCGTGCCGGGGTTCGTGACGCTGATCGGTACCGGGAAGTTCGTGGCCGCGTCGAACGGGCCGGTGGTCTTCATGGAGCCGCCGCTGCGGGTCGACCCGCAGGCGCTGGTGGGCTGGGCCGACTGCCCCTCGCCGTGCCACCACTACGACCACGGGTACATGACGGGCGTGATGGGCGGAATCCGGTCGCTGACGGGGGTCGGCGGGTCGTCGGGCGAGGAGCATCAGTTCGAGTTCGTCGGTGCGGGCACGGTGCTGCTCCAGTCCAGCGAGGCGCTGATGGCGGAGCAGGCGACGGGTGCGGTACCGAACGAACCGGGCGTTCCGGGCGGCGGTGGGTTCGCGCCGGGCGGCGGGTCCACACCGCGCATGCCCGGCCAGCTGGGGGACCTCCAGCGGCGCTTCGGCTTGTGAGCGGTAGGCTGCGGAGTGTGACGTCGAACGTCTGCGCCCAGCTGTCGGTCCTTGCCGGCGGCCCCTTCGGCACTCCGGCGGACCCGGGGTGCCCGCCGTCACGCCCCTTAATTTCGTCCGGCTTTCAACATCTTAGGTAGAATCGATATATGGAGACCGAGACGGCCACCCGCTGGCTGAGCGACACGGAGCAGTGCGCCTGGCGCACCCACCTGGACGTCAGCAGACTGCTGACGCACCAGCTGGAGAAGGACCTCCAGCCGTTCGGCCTGACCATGAACGACTACGAGATCCTGGTGAACCTCTCCGAGTCGGACGAACAGCGGATGCGGATGAGCGACCTCGCCGCCGCCACCCTGCAGTCCAAGAGCCGGCTCTCGCACCAGATCACCCGGATGGAGACGGCCGGCCTGGTCCGCCGTATCCACTGCGAGTCGGACCGGCGGGGGCTCTTCGCGGTCCTCACCGAGCTGGGCGCGGAGACCATGCGCAAGGTCGCCCCGCACCATGTGGAATCGGTGCGCAACCACTTCATGGACCTGCTCTCCCCGGAGGCGCTCACGGAGCTGCACGCGGCGCTGACGCCGATCGCGGAGCATCTGCGAGGGCGGCGCGGAAAACCGTAGGGGTTACGTCTCCGAAGGGCACCGGGCCCTCCCGGCGCCCCTCGGAGACATCACGGGCCCTCCCGGTGCCCCTCACGTCGCGCGCGGCAGCCACAGCCGGAACGCCGCGCCACCTTCCGGGGCGGGGTGGACCGTGAGCGTCCCGCCGTGGCGCGTGGCCACGTCCCGGGCGATGGCGAGGCCGAGACCCGCGCCGCCGTCGTCGCGGCTGCGGGCGTCGTCCAGCCGGACGAACCGCTCGAAGATCCGCTCCCGCTCGCCCTCCGCAACACCCGCCCCGTCGTCGCGGACCTCCACCCGCACCCCGCCGGCGTCCGCCGCCACGGAGACGGCGACCAGGCCCTCGGCGTGCCGCTGGGCGTTGTCCAGCAGGTTGCCGACCACCCGGACCAGCTGCCCGCGCGACCCGGTCACCTCGTACGCCGCGCCCTCGGCCACCTCCACGGTCACCGCGATCCGGTCCCCGGCCCGCTGGGACACCTCCTCGCGGACCAGCGCCCCCACCTCCAGCCGCGCGGCTCCGGGCCTCTCCCCCGCGTCCAGCCGGGCGAGCAGCAGCAGGTCGGCCGCCAGCACCTGGAGGCGTACGGTGTCGGCGACCGCGCCCGGGAGGTCGAGCAGCTCCGGATGGGCCTCGGCGACCTCCAACTGGGTGCGGAGCGAGGCGATCGGGGAACGCAGCTCGTGCGAGGCGTCCGCGACGAACCGCCGCTGCCGGTCCACGGACGCCTCCAGGACGCTGAGCGTCTCGTTGGTCGTCCGGGCGAGGCGGGCGATCTCGTCGCGCGAGTCGGGCTCCGGCACCCGGCGGGCCAGGTCCTCGGACGCGGTGATCGCGGCCATCTCGCGGCGGATGCCCTCCACGGGCCGCAGCGCGCGCCGGGTCACCAGCCAGGTCACCCCGGCGACGACGGCCAGCAGGATCGGCAGCCCGGTCAGCATGGCCCCGCGTACGGTGTCGACCGCCTCCTGCTCGGCGGCGCGCGGGGCGCCCGCGTGGACGGTCAGGGTGGTTCCGGCGGAGGTGGTCGCCTCGACGGCGGCGAACCGGTAGTCGGCCCGCTTCCCGTCCACGGTGGCGGTGCCGTCGGAGAAGTCCGGGTCGTCGGTGGAGACCTCGCCCCGGCCGGGCCGACCGCTGTCGGCGCCCCCGTCATCGTCGTCATCGTCGTCGCCGGGTGACGGGGTGGCGCCGGCCGAGGCGGAGGGTACGGGGCTGACGCCCGGCGAACCGGTCCCGGAGATGGCCCGCAGCCCCTGGGACACGAACACCACCCGCCCCTCCTCGTCCGTCACCTGGACCGGCTGGTCGTCCTCGCCGTCCAGGTCCAGATCGGCGAAGGGGGTGTCCAGGGCGAGCTCTCCGGCCACCTCCCGGGCCGCCACCTCCGCCTGGAGGTCCGCCTGGTCGATCAGGTTGGCCCGCAGGACGTGGAGCACGGCCAGCCCGGCGGCGACCAGGGCGACGGCGACCACCAGGGTGGCGCCGATGGCGGCCCTGGCCCGTACGGACCTCATCGCGCCTCCAGCCGGTAGCCGGCGCCGCGCACCGTACGGATGGAGGAGGCGCCCAACTTGCGGCGCAGGGTGGAGATGTAGACCTCGACGATGTTGGGGTCGCCGTCGTAGGCGAAGTCCCAGACGTGCTCCAGGATCTCCGCCTTGCTCACCACCTGCCCAGCGCGCAGGGCGAGTTGCTCCAGCACCGCGAACTCCTTCGCGGTGAGGGTGACTTCGTCCTCACCCCGGTGGACACGGCGGGCGGCGGTGTCGATGCGCAGCGCGCCGACGGTCAGCACGGGCGCCGCGGTCCCGGCCCCTCGGCGGCGCAGCAGGGCGCGGACCCGGGCGACGAGGACGACGTAGCTGAAGGGCTTGGTCAGGTAGTCGTCGGCGCCGGTGTCCAGCCCCTCGGCCTCGTCGTACTCGCCGTCCTTGGCGGTGAGCATGAGGATCGGCACCTCGTGCCCGGCGGCACGCAGGGCCCCGCAGACCCGGTAGCCGTTCATGCCGGGCAGCATGATGTCGAGGATCACCAGGTCGTAGCCGCCCTCGCTCGCCCGGTGCAGCCCCTCCGCCCCGTCGTGCACGACATCCACGGCGAAGCCCTCGGCGGTGAGTCCCCGGGCCAGGGACACCGCGAGGCGCTTCTCGTCCTCCACGATCAACAGGCGCATGCGCACAGCCTCGCAAACTCCACCTGAAGACGCCTTCAGGTGACTTCAGGCTGCGTTCAGCAACAGGTCGGCAGTGTGGAACCCGTCGAACAGCACAGCAGCTCTCGGGGAGGAACCTCATGAAGCGCAACATCACCATCGCGGCGATCACCGCGGCCGTTCTCATCGGCGGCACGGGCGCCGCCACCGTCGCCTTCGCGGACGACGACAACGACGGCCGGTCCGGCACGTCGAGCCGGCAGCAGCCGGCGGGCACCGACCGCTCCGACGACCGCGACGACGACCGCTCGGACGACCGTTCCGACGTCGCCGAGAACACCCGTATCACCCTGGACCAGGCCGTGGCAGCGGCGCTGAAGAGCGCCCCCGGCACGGTCACCGAGGCCGGGCTGGACGACGACGATGACGACGCCAAGGCCCGTACGGTCTGGGAGCTCGACGTGTACGGCTCCGACAAGGCCTGGCACGACGTGACGGTGGACGCCACCAGCGGCAAGGTCCTCAGGACCCGCGACGACGGCAACGACGACCGCGACCGCAACGCGCCCCGCTCCTCCACCGTCACCCTGGACCAGGCGGCACAAGCGGCCCTGAAGAGCGCGCCGGGCACCGTCACGTCGATCGACCTGGACGACGATGACGACGAGAGCGGCAGCAAGGGCAGCGTCCTGCGCTGGGGCGTCGACATCGCCGGCAAGGACGGCAAGCAGCACGAACTGAACGTCGACGCGAAGACCGGCAAGGTCACCGTGGACCAGCACGACGACGACCGGGACGACGGCGCGGACGACCGCGACGACCGGGACGACGACCGCGACGGCGACGACGGCTGACCGCCCGCCGCGCGACATCTCCGAGCAGGAACGGCCCCGTATCGCAGCTGCGATACGGGGCCGTTCCTCGCTGTTTCCCGGTCCGTTCCGGAGTGTTCACGGACGGCGTCCCGCACCCGGAAACGTGTTCAAGCCAATCCGGACGACGCACGCAACCCGAACGCGCTCTCCGGTCGGCGCCCGTCGGCCCACGCGGCGGGCCCTGCCGGAGTTCGCGCCGGCAGGGCCCGCACCGGGAGTCTCCGTACGAGGTACCCGAGGCGTACGGGAGGAAGTCGCCCAGAGGTGCGTGGCAGCCGCCCGCCGGGCCGAGCGGGCAGTCGGCGAAGGGCGTACGGCGATCGAGCCGAAGCCCTCACCCCTCCCCCGTCAACCCCGCCACCAGCTCATCGGCCGCCGCGTACGGGTCCAGATCCCCCGCCACGATGCGTTCCGCCAGGGCGCGGAGCCGGCGGTCGCCGCGCAGGTCGGCGATCTTCTCCCGGAGGGCGGTGACCGCGATCGTCTCGACCTCGTGGGACGCGCGGGCCGCGCGGCGCTCGGCCAGGACGCCGTGCTCCTCCATCCAGGCGCGGTGCTTCTCCAGGGCCTCCACGACCTCGTCGGTGCCCTCGCCCCGGGCGGCGACCGTCTTCACGATCGGGGGGCGCCAGTCGCCGGGGCCGCGGGACTGGCCGAGGCCCAGCATGTGGTTCAGCTCGCGGGCGGTGGCGTCGGCGCCGTCGCGGTCGGCCTTGTTGACCACGTAGACATCGCCGATCTCCAGGATTCCGGCCTTGGCCGCCTGGATGCCGTCGCCCATGCCCGGCGCGAGCAGGACGACGGACGTGTCGGCCTGGGAGGCGATCTCCACCTCGGACTGGCCGACGCCGACCGTCTCGACGAGGACCACGTCGCAGCCCGCCGCGTCCAGCACCCGGATCGCCTGCGGAGCCGACCAGGCGAGGCCGCCCAGGTGGCCCCGGGTGGCCATGGAGCGGATGTAGACGCCGGGGTCGGAGGCGTGGTCCGACATCCGGACCCGGTCGCCGAGCAGCGCCCCGCCGGAGAACGGCGAGGACGGGTCGACGGCCAGGACGCCGACCCGCTTGCCCGCCCGGCGGTAGGCGGAGACCAGAGCCGAGGTGGAGGTGGACTTGCCGACGCCCGGCGAGCCGGTCAGCCCGACGACGTAGGCGTGGCCGGCCAGCGGGGCCAGCGCGGCCATCACCTCGCGCAGCTGCGGGGACGCCCCCTCCACCAGCGAGATGAGCCGGGCCACCGCACGCGGCCTGCCTGCTCGCGCCTGCTCGACCAGCGTGGGGACGTCCACGTCCACGTTCACCGCTCCGTTCGCCTTGCCTCGTATCCGTACGGTGTTACTTGCCCGGCACGCGGATGATCAACGCGTCGCCCTGGCCGCCGCCGCCGCACAGCGCCGCCGCTCCGGTGCCGCCGCCGCGCCGCTTCAGCTCCAGGGCCAGGTGCAGGACGACCCGGGCGCCGGACATGCCGATCGGGTGGCCGAGCGCGATGGCGCCACCGTTGACGTTGACCTTGTCCGAGCTGACGCCGAGGTCCTTCATGGACTGGACGGCGACGGCGGCGAACGCCTCGTTGATCTCGATCAGGTCGAGGTCCTCGACGCCCAGACCGTCCTTCTTCAGGGCGTGGCGGATGGCGCCCGAGGGCTGCGACTGGAGGGAGTTGTCCGGGCCCGCGACGTTCCCGTGGGCGCCGATCTCGGCGATCCACTCCAGGCCCAGCTCCCGCGCCCTGGCCTTGCTCATGACGACGACCGCCGCGGCGCCGTCGGAGATCTGCGAGGAGGTGCCGGCGGTGATCGTGCCGTCCTTGGTGAAGGCGGGGCGCAGCTTGCCGAGGGACTCCACGGTCGTCTCGGCGCGGATGCCCTCGTCCTTGGCGAAGACGACCGGCTCGCCCTTGCGCTGCGGGATCTCCACCGGGGTGATCTCGGCCTCGAAGATCCCGTTCTTCTGCGCGGCGGCGGCCCGCTGGTGGGAGAGGGCGCCGATCTCGTCCTGGGCGGTGCGGTCGAGGCCCAGGCGGCTGTTGTGCTTCTCGGTGGACTCGCCCATGGGGATGTTCTCGTACGCGTCGGTGAGACCGTCGTACGCCATCGAGTCCAGCATCTCGATCGCGCCGTACTTGTAGCCCTCACGGGACTTGGGCAGCAGGTGCGGGGCGTTGGTCATGGACTCCTGGCCGCCCGCGACCACGACGTCGAACTCCCCGGCGCGGATGAGCTGGTCGGCCAGGGCGATGGCGTCGAGCCCGGAGAGGCACACCTTGTTGATGGTGAGCGCGGGCACGTTCATCGGGATGCCGGCCTTGACGGCGGCCTGGCGGGCGGGGATCTGGCCCGCGCCGGCCTGGAGCACCTGGCCCATGATCACGTACTGGACCTGGTCGCCGCCGATGCCGGCCCGGTCCAGGGCCGCCTTGATCGCGAAGCCGCCGAGGTCGGCCGCGGAGAAGCTCTTGAGCGAGCCGAGGAGACGGCCCATGGGCGTCCGGGCGCCCGCGACGATCACTGAGGTGGTGGTACCGGTCGTTGCTGGCATGGGCTCGGCCCCTTGGGATCGGATGTGAACGAGGGTTTACCTGAATGTACTGAGCGGTACCGCGCCCGTCATCCGGCAGCCGGTGTGACGGCGCGCACGTTGCGTAACCGTGGCGGGAGCGGTGGCGCGGAGCCATGCTGACTCCATGCTGACGCGTATCGATCACATCGGAATCGCCTGTTTCGACCTGGACAAGACGGTGGAGTTCTACCGTGCCACGTACGGATTCGAGGTGTTCCACAGCGAGATCAACGAGGAGCAGGGCGTCCGGGAGGCCATGCTCAAGATCAACGAGACCTCGGACGGCGGGGCCTCCTACCTCCAGCTCCTGGAGCCGACCCGCGAGGACTCGGCCGTGGGCAAGTGGCTGGCGAAGAACGGGGAGGGCGTCCACCACATCGCCTTCGGTACGGCCGATGTCGACGGGGACGCCGCGGACATCCGCGAGAAGGGCGTCCGGGTGCTGTACGACGAGCCCAGGACGGGTTCGATGGGGTCCCGGATCACGTTCCTGCACCCCAAGGACTGCCACGGCGTCCTCACCGAACTGGTCACGAGCAGCCCGGAGCACCGACCCGGCGGATACCAGGCCCGGTAGAGTGGGCGGTTCCGGGCCGGGGCCGGGTCGGGGCCGCACCGCGTCCCCGTCGTTTGTCTGTCACCATTCCCCGGGGGACCGCTCGCCGGCGAGCGGTACTCGTGTACGGAGTTGCGACCAGGGTTGGGGTCTCCCCTGCTCGAACTACGTTGAGAGCTCGGGGAAGGATGGGACCGCGCAGTGCGGGGCTACGAAAGCCAGCAGAGCCACCGAGCTGAAGACGACCATCTCTCGCGGTTCGAAGCCGAGATGGACCGGCTGAGGACCGACCGGGAGAAGGCCGTCCAGCACGCCGAGGACCTCGGCTACCAGGTCGAGGTCTTGCGCGCCAAGCTGCACGAGGCCCGGCGCACTCTGGCCACCCGTCCCGCCTACGACAGCGCGGACATGGGCTACCAGGCCGAACAGATGCTGCGGAACGCGCAGATCCAGGCCGAGCAGCTGCGCAGCGACGCCGAGCGCGAGCTGCGCGAGGCACGCGCCCGGACGCAGCGCATACTCCAGGAGCACGCCGAGCACCAGGCGCGCCTCCAGGCGGAGTTGCACAACGAGGCCGTCCAGCGCAGGCAGCAGCTCGACCAGGAGCTGGCCGAGCGTCGGCAGACCGTCGAGTCGCACGTCAACGAGAACGTCGCCTGGGCCGAACAGCTGCGGGCCCGCACCGAGTCGCAGGCCCGCCGGCTGCTGGACGAGTCGCGCGCCGAGGCCGAACAGGCCCTGGCCGCCGCGCGGGCCGAGACCGCCCGGCTGGCCGAGGAGACCCGTCGGCGCGCCGGCTCGGAGGCCGAGACGGCCCGGGCCGAGGCCGAGGCGATCCTGCTGCGCGCCCGCAAGGACGCCGAGCGCATGCTGGGCGCCGCCTCGGCGCAGGCCCAGGAGGCGACCAGCCACGCGGAGCAGCTGCGCTCCAGCACCACCGCCGAGACCGCGCAGACCCGCCAGCAGACGGCCGAACTGAACCGGGCCGCCGAGCAGCGGATCCAGGAGGCGGAGACCCGGCTGCGGGAGTCCCGCCTGGAGGCCGAGAAGGTCCTCGCGGAGGCGAAGGACGCCGCCGCCAGGAAGCTGGCCGCCTCCGAGTCCCAGAACGAGCAGCGCACCCGTACGGCCAAGTCGGAGATCGCCCGGCTGGTCGGCGAGGCCACCAAGAGTGCCGAGGCGCTCAAGGAGGAGGCCGAGCAGGCCCTCGTCGACGCCCGCGCCGAGGCCGGTCGGCTGGTCGCCGAGGCGGCCGAGAAGGCCCGTACGGCCGCTGCCGAGGACGCCGCGGCCCAGCTCGCCAAGGCCGCCCGCAGCGCCGAGGAGGTGCTGACCAAGGCATCCGAGGACGCGCGGTCGACGACGAAGGCCGCGAGCGAGGAGGCCGAGCGGATCCGCCGCGAGGCGGAGGCCGAGGCGGACCGGCTGCGCGGCGAGGCCGCCGAGCAGGCCGACGAGCTCAAGGGCGCCGCCAAGGACGACACCAAGGAGTACCGGGCCAAGACGGTCGAGCTCCAGGAGGAGGCGCGCCGGCTCCGCGGCGAGGCCGAGCAGCTGCGCGCCGAGGCGGTCGCCGAGGGCGAGCGCATCCGGGGCGAGGCCCGCCGCGAGGCGGTCCAGCAGCTGGAGGAGGGCGCCCGTACCGCCGAGGAGCTGCTGACCAAGGCGCGCTCCGACGCGGACGAGCTGCGCACCAAGGCGAGCGGCGAGAGCGAGCGCGTCCGCGCCGAGGCCGCCGAGCGCGCGGCCATCCTGCGCAAGCAGGCCGAGGAGACGCTGGAGCGCACCCGCGCCGAGGCGGAGAAGCTGCGGGCCGAGGCCGAGGAGCAGGCGACGGCCACCACGGCCGAGGCGGAGCGGGGAGCGGCCGGGCTGCGCGAGGAGACCGAGCGCGCGGTCGCCGCCCGGCAGACCGAGGCCGCCGCCGAGCTGAACCGGCTGCGCACCGAGGCCGAGACCCGGCTCGCCGCCGCCGAAGAGGCGCTGGGCGAGGCGCGTACGGAGGCGGAGCGCATCCGCCGCGAGACGAACGAAGAGGCGGAGCGGCAGCGCGCCGAGGCCGCCGAGCGCGTCCGTACGCTGACCGAACAGGCCGGGGCGGAGGCGGAGCGGCTGCGCGACGAGGCCGCGGCGGACGCCTCGCAGTCCCGTGCCGAGGGCGAGAACGTCGCCGTACGGCTGCGCACCGATGCGGCCACCGAGGCCGAGCGGCTCAGGACCGAGGCCAAGGAGAGCGCCGACCGGGTGCGGGCCGAGGCGGCGGCCGCCGCCGAGCGGGTCGCCACCGAGGCGGCCGAGGCGCTGGAGGCCGCCCAGGAGGAGGCGTCCCGCCGCCGCCGGGAGGCCGAGGAGATCCTCGGCGCGGCCCGTACCGAGGCCGGCCAGGAGCGCGAGCGGGCCCGCGAGCAGAGCGAGGAGCTGCTGGCCTCCGCCCGCAAGCGGGTGGAGGAGGCGCAGGCCGAGGCGCAGCGGCTGGTCGAGGAGGCGGACGCCCGGGCGAATGAGCTGGTCTCGGCGGCCGAGCAGACCGCCCAGCAGGTCCGGGACTCCGTCGCCGGTCTCCAGGAGCAGGCCGAGGAGGAGATCGCCGGGCTGCGCTCGACCGCGGAGCATGTCGCGGAGCGCACCCGCACCGAGGCGCAGGAGGAGGCGGACCGGGTCCGCTCCGACGCCCACGCCGAGCGGGACCGCGCCTCCGAGGACGCGAGCCGCCTGCGGCAGGAGGCCACCGAGGAGGCGGCCCGGCTCCGCCGGGAGGCCCACGAGGAGACCGAGGCCGCGAAGGCGCTGGCCGAGCGGACGGTCTCCGACGCGATCACCGAGTCCGAGCGGCTGCGCGCGGACACCTCGGAGTACAGCCAGCGGGTACGTACGGAGGCGTCCGACGCCCTCACCTCGGCGGAGCAGGACGCGTCGAAGGCCCGGGCCGAGGCCCGGCAGGACGCCAACCGGATCCGTTCGGAGGCGGCGGCCCAGTCGGACCGGCTCATGGCCGAGTCGACGACCGAGAGCGAGCGCGTCCGCGCCGAGGCCGCCCAGGCGTCCGAGCAGCTCGTCGTCGAGGCCACCGCGGAGGCCGGCCGGCGCCGCAAGGAGGCCACCGAGCAGGCCGACCGGCTGCTGGCCGAGGCGGGCGAGGAGGCGGAGCGGCTGCGGGGCGAGGCGGCCGAGCGGCTCAGCTCCGCGCAGGAGCACGCCGCCCGCACCCACGAGGAGGCCGAACGGCTGCGCGCCGAGGCGGAGTCGGCGGCCGAGGAGCTGCGCGCCGAGGCCCGCGGCGAGGCGGACCGGATGCTGGACGAGGCGCGCGAGGCGGCGGCCAAACGCCGGGCGGACGCGGCCGAGCAGGCGGACCAGCTCATCAACAAGGCGCGCGAAGAGGCGCTGCGTACGGCCACCGAGGCGGAGGGGCAGGCCGACACGATGGTCGGCGCGGCCCGCAAGGAGGCTCAGCGGATCACCTCGGACGCGACCGTCGAGGGCAACACCCTGGTGGAGCGGGCCCGTACGGACGCCGACGAGCTGCTGGTCGGCGCCCGACGCGACGCGACGGCGATCCGGGAGCGGGCCGAGGAGCTGCGGGCCCGGCTGGAGAGCGAGATCGAGGAGCTCCACGAGCGGGCCCGCCGGGAGACGTCCGAGCAGATGAAGACCGCGGGCGAGCGGGTCGACCACCTGATGAAGGCGGCGACCGACCAGCGCGCCGAGGCCGAGGCGAAGGCCAAGGATCTGCTGGCGGAGGCCAATTCGGAGGCGAGCAAGGTCCGGATCGCCGCGGTGAAGCGGGCCGAGTCACTGCTGAAGGAGGCCGAGACCAAGAAGGCCGGGCTGATCCGCGAGGCGGAGAAGCTGCGGGCCGACGCGGCGGCCGAGGCGGAGAAGACGGTCGCCGAGGGCAAGCGCGAGCTGGATGTCCTGGTGCGCAGGCGCAAGGACATCAATACCGAGATCTCCCGTGTCCAGGACGTGCTGGAGGCGTTGGAGTCTTTCGAGGCTCCCGGCGGGGGCGGGAAACCGGCCGGCGGACCGGCCGGGGGTGCCAAGGCACCCGCGACGGCGGGCACCCGATCGGGGGGCAAGTCGTCGGAGAGATAGCAGGTCTACGGGGGACCGGGCGGACGACGGGGGAGAGAGCAGGCGTTCGGGGCGCGTGCTTCGTCATGGACATTCAACCCTTCGAGTGGCAAGCACTCCGGGGGTCAGCCACTCAAAAGGGGTGTCATTCTCCAGATCAAACCAGTATCTACACGCTGACACGCCGCTATGGCCCCTAGGATTCCCCTATCACCTCAACCGGTCTCATTCGACAGGAACCCCATGAGTGACCCTTCCTCCCCCTTCGGCTTCGAGCTCGTGCGACGTGGTTACGACCGCGGTCAGGTGGACGACCGCATCACCAAGCTCGTCGCCGACCGCGATAGTGCCCTGGCCCGCATCACGTCTCTGGAAAAGCGCATCGAGGAGCTCCACCTCGAAACGCAGAACGCCCAGGCCCAGGTGAACGACGCCGAGCCGTCGTACGCCGGGCTCGGTGCGCGCGTCGAGAAGATTCTCCGCCTCGCCGAGGAGGAGGCCAAGGACCTGCGTGAGGAGGCCCGCCGGGCCGCCGAGCAGCACCGCGAGCTGGCCGAGTCGGCCGCCCAGCAGGTGCGCAACGACGCGGAGTCCTTCGCGGCCGAGCGCAAGTCGAAGGCCGAGGACGAGGGCGTCCGCATCGTCGAGAAGGCGCAGGGCGAGGCGAACACGCTGCGCTCCGACGCCCAGAAGGACGCCCAGCAGAAGCGCGAGGAGGCGGACGCCCTCTTCGAGGAGACCCGCGCCAAGGCCGCGCAGGCAGCCGCCGACTTCGAGACGAACCTCGCCAAGCGCCGCGAGCAGTCGGAGCGCGACCTGGCCTCCCGCCAGGCCAAGGCCGAGAAGCGCCTCGCCGAGATCGAGCACCGCGCCGAGCAGCTCCGCCTGGAGGCCGAGAAGCTCCGTACGGACGCCGAGCGCCGGGCCCGTCAGACGGTGGAGACCGCGCAGCGCCAGGCCGAGGACATCGTGGCCGACGCCAACGCCAAGGCCGACCGGATCCGCAGCGAGTCCGAGCGCGAGCTGGCGGCGCTCACCAACCGCCGCGACTCGATCAACGCGCAGCTGACCAACGTCCGCGAGATGCTGGCGACGCTGACCGGTGCCGCGGTGGCCGCCGCCGGCTCCCCGGTGGACGACGAGCCCGCCCAGCGCGGTGTTCCGGCCCAGCAGACCCGCTGAACCCCGGAGCGGTTCCTTCCGCGCGCCCGGTTCCGCCTTTGTGGTGGCGCCGGGCGCGCGGCCGTTCTAGCGTGTCCGCATGATCGAGCTCGAGGGACTGACCAAGCGATTCGGCAGCAAGGTTGCCGTCGACCATTTGACGTGCCAGGTCAGACCGGGCATGGTGACCGGTTTCCTGGGCCCCAACGGGGCGGGCAAGTCCACCACCATGCGCATGATGCTCGATCTGGACAACCCGACCAGCGGTACGGTGCGCATCGACGGCAAGCACTACCACGAACTGCGGGAACCCCTGAAGTACATCGGGGCGTTGCTCGACGCCAAGTCGATGCACGGCGGCCGCAGCGCGTACAACAACCTGCTCTGCCTGGCGCAGAGCAACCGCATCCCGCGCAGCCGGGTCGACGAGGTGCTCGACACCGTCGGTCTGAGCGCGGTGGCGAAGAAGAAGTCCAAGGGCTTCTCGCTCGGCATGGGCCAGCGCCTCGGCATCGCGTCGGCCCTGCTGGGCGATCCCGAGATCCTGATGTTCGACGAACCGGTCAACGGACTGGACCCCGAGGGCATCCACTGGATCCGCAACCTGATGAAGGCGCTCGCCGCCGAGGGCCGGACCATCTTCGTCTCCTCGCACCTGATGAGCGAAATGGCTCTGACCGCCGACCATTTGATCGTGATCGGCCAGGGCAGGCTGCTCGCCGACACCTCGATGGCCGACTTCATCCATGAGAACTCCCGCAGCTACGTCCGGCTGCGCTCGCCGCAGCAGGAGCGGCTGCGGGACGTGCTGCACCAGGAGGGCTTCACCGCCGTCGAGGCGGACCGCGGCTCCCTGGAGATCGACGGCGCCTCCACCGAGGAGCTCGGCGAACTGGCGGCGCGTCACCAGGTGGTGCTGCACGAGCTGAGCTCCCAGCGGGCCTCCCTGGAGGAGGCGTTCATGCAGATGACCGCCGGTTCCGTGGAGTACCACGCCCACTCCGGACCGGGCGGCGCCGAACCTCCGCCGACGGTGGGGGCGGGCTGGGGCGAGAGCTGGAACCAGCCGGGTGGCCCGGTCTCCCCCGGAACCGCCGAAGGCACCGAGAAGAAGGGGGCCTGACGATGGCTTCGGTACCCGCTGTCCTGAACTCGGAGTGGACCAAGATCCGTACGGTCTCCTCCACCACCTGGACGCTCATCAGCGCGTTCGCCGTCACGGTCGCCTTGGGTGCGGCTCTGAGCGCCCTGCTGAACGCCACCTTCGACGACCTCTCCGAGGCCGAGCAGGCCACCTTCGACCCGACGTTCGTCAGCTTCTCCGGGATGGTCCTGGGCCAGCTCGCCATGGTCGTGTTCGGGGTGCTCGTGGTCGGTACGGAGTACAGCTCCGGCATGATCCGCACGTCGCTGGCGGCCGTGCCGCAGCGCGGGACGCTCCTCTTCAGCAAGATCGCGGTGGCCGGGGCGCTGGCGCTCGTCGTCGGCCTGCTCACCAGCTTCGTGTCGTTCTTCCTCGGGCAGGCCCTGCTGGGCGACCGTGGCACCGACCTCGGCGCGGACAACGTGCTGCGCGCGGTGGTCGGCGGCGGCCTCTACATGGGGCTGATCGCGATCTTCTCCATGGGCGTCGCGGCGATGCTGCGCAGCTCCATGCTGTCGCTGGGCATCCTGATGCCGTTCTTCTTCCTGGTCTCGCAGATCCTGAGCGCGGTGCCGTACGCCAAGGACGTCGCCCGGTACTTCCCCGACCAGGCCGGGTCGAAGATCATGCAGGTCGTTCCGGAGGCGATGGGCAGCGACCCGTCGCCGTACGGACCCTGGGCCGGTCTGGCGATCATGGTCGCCTGGGTGGTGGCGGCGGTGCTCGGCGGCTACCTGGTCCTGCGGAAGCGGGACGCGTAGCGGCCCGCTCGCAGGCTGTGCGGAACTTGGCCGGAACCGTCGGCGCCTGGTTATCCTCCTAACTCTTACGGGGGTGTGCGGCCAGGTGGGCCGAGCCCCGAACGACAGAGTGAGTCGATGGGGCTGGAGCATGATCGAGGCAGTCGGCCTGACCAAGCGCTACGGCGCGAAGACGGCCGTGGACGACCTTTCCTTCCAGGTGCGGCCGGGGGCCGTCACCGGCTTCCTCGGTCCCAACGGGTCGGGCAAGTCCACGACCATGCGGATGATCCTCGGCCTGGACCGGCCGACGGCGGGCCGGGTGACGATCGGCGGGCACCCCTACCGGAGCCTGCCGAACGCGCCGCGCCAGGTGGGCGCGCTGCTGGACGCCAAGGCCGTGCACGGCGGGCGGACGGCCCGCACCCACCTGCTGTCGCTGGCCCAGCTGGCCGGCATCCCGGCCCGGCGGGTGGATGAGGTGCTGGGTGTCGTCGGGCTCCAGGACGTCGCCAAGCGGCGCTCCAGCGGCTTCTCGCTCGGCATGGGGCAGCGGCTCGGGATCGCGGCGGCGCTGCTCGGCGACCCGCAGGTGCTGCTCTTCGACGAGCCGGTCAACGGTCTCGACCCCGAGGGCATCCACTGGGTCCGCAACCTGATGAAGACGCTCGCGGCGGAGGGGCGCACGGTCTTCGTCTCCAGCCATCTGATGAGCGAGATGGCCCTCACCGCCGACCACCTGATCGTGATCGGCCGGGGCCGGCTCCTCTCCGACATGAGCGTCACCGACTTCATCTCGGCGAACTCCGCCGACTTCGCCCGGGTCCGGGTCCCTTCGAGCAGCCCCGAGGAGCGGGAGAAGCTGACGTCCTCGCTCATCGAGGCGGGCGGCAGCGTGCTGTCCGAGCCGGACGGCGCCCTGCGCGTCACCGGCCTCCCGCTGCCGAGGATCAGCGACCTGGCCCACGGGGCCGATGTACGGCTCTGGGAGCTGTCGCCACACCGGGCCTCGTTGGAGGAGGCGTACATGCGGATGACGCAGGGCGTCGTGGACTACCGCTCGACGGACGACGCCAGGGCGGGGCTCCAGGAACCCCCGCAGGCGGCGTACGGGGACACCCAGGGCGGTTACGGAGCCGCGCCCGGCCACGGGCAGCAGCCCCGGCCGGTCCACGCCGCGCAGCAGAGCTGGTACGCCCCGCCGCCGCCCGGCCAGAACCCGTACGCGACCCCCGGCCCGGCCGCCGCGCCGCTCCCGGTCGCTGCCGCCCCCTCCCCCGCCGCACCGGCCGGGGAGCAGACCAGCGAGGACTCCCGATGACGACGCCGGCCGCCCCGCAGGCCCACGAGCAGCCGCAGCCGTACGTGCCGGGCGGCCTGCCGGGGTACTACGAGTCGCCCATCCCGATCCGCCAGGCCACGCTCGGCGACGCGGTCGCGTCGGAGTGGACGAAGATCCGCTCCGTCCGCTCCACGATGTGGACCCTGGGCGTCATGATCGTGCTGATGGTCGCGATCGGGCTGACGTCCGCGCTGCTGGTCGCCGCCGCCGACACCGACCTGGCCGGCCAGCCGGTCGTGTCCCTCGGCTTCTTCGGGGTGCTGCTGGGCTCGATCTGTGTGATCACCCTCGGCGTGCTGACCATCGGCTCCGAGTACAGCACCGGCATGATCCGTACGACGCTGACCGCCTGCCCGAGCCGGGCCAGGGTGCTGACGGCGAAGGCGATCGTCTTCTTCCTGCTCGCCTTCGTCATCACCACGGTGACGGCCATGGCCGTCGCGGCGTTCCAGACGGCGATCGTGGGCGGTGGCGTCGACTCCGGCTCGGTGTGGCTGCGCGCCACCGTGGGGGTCGGTCTCTACATCGCGGCCCTCGGCCTGGTGTCGCTGGCGGTCGGCGCGATCATCCGGCACTCCGCCGGCGCCATCACGGTCATGATCGCCGTGGTGCTGCTGCCGCTGGTCCTCGCGCTGTTCATGTTCTCCGACAGCCTGCGCGGTCTCCAGCGCGTCCTGTTCGAGTACTCGATCCCCAACCAGCTCGGCGCGCTGTACGGCTCGGTGGTCACCGAGACCGGCCCGTCCGGCTGGGAGCCCCTGCTGCTGATGCTGGGCATCGCGGCCGTGGCCATGGGCGGGGCCTACCTCGCGCTGGACCGGCGCGACGTCTGAACCGCCGGCCGCCCGCCGCTCAGTAACGCGGCGCGTTCCTGGACCGCTGCACCCGGGTGGTGCGGCGGTCCTTCGCGTTCCAGCAGGCCTTGTGCCAGTGCCTGCGGTCCTCGATGCCGCCGAACTCGGGCCAGGCGACGAGGTGCGGGACGCCGGAGGGGATCTCCTGGTCGCAGCCGGGGCAGCGGTACCGCTTGCCCTGGGCGCTCGCGCCGCTCACCGGGCGCATCGACCACTCCTCGCCCTGCCAGCTCTCGGTCGCCCCTCCCCCGCCGTACCGCCCCAGCGCCGTACCGGGGTGCTCGTCGGGACTCTCGCCGCCACGGGGGCGGTTGCGGCGCGGGGACACAGGACACCTCACGGGGGCGGCTCGGGCACGGTTCGTTCCAAGCCTAGAGGCTGGCGACGGGGGCAGGTGCCGGGTGGGGCGGGGCGGCACGATCCGTACGAGATCCGACACGATCGGGCACGGGAGTGAGTTAGCGGAAAATCGCAACAACTTCGCCCCGGACCGTGCCTTTGGCACGTGTCAGACGTTGTTGCCGGTGGGGGAGACACGCGTCGGCCGCGAGGAGGCAACACGCGATGCGCATCGGAACGTTCGTTCTGGCAGCTCAGTTCCCGGGCCAGGGGCCGGGCGAGGCCCTGCACCGGGCCGTCCGGTCCGCCGAGGCGGCGGAGGAGTCCGGGCTCGATTCGGTGTGGCTGGCCGAGCACCACTTCGTGCCGTACGGGGTCTGCCCGTCCGCCACCACGCTGGCCGCGCTGCTGCTCGGCCGGACCCGGCGGATCCGGGTCGGCACCGCCGTCAGCGTGCTGCCCAACCACCACCCGGTGGCCCTCGGCGAGCAGGCCGCGCTGCTCCATCTGACCAGCGGCGGACGGTTCTCGCTCGGGGTGGGCCGGGGTGGACCGTGGGTGGACCTGGAGGTCTTCGGCGGCGGTCTCGACGCGTACGAGAACGGTTTCCCCGAGGCGCTGGAGCTGCTGCTCGACTGGCTGCGGGAGCCGCGGGTCGCCGGGCGCGGGGCGCGGTTCGGCTTCCGCGAGGTGGCGGTGGTGCCGCGCGCGGACGAGCTGCTGGACGACGGCTCGGCCGGGGGCCCCGAGGTGATCGTGGCGTGCACCTCGCCGAAGACCGTGCGGCTGGCGGCGGGCCGGGCGCTGCCGATGCTGCTGGGCATGCACTGCGGGGACGAGGAGAAGGCGGAGATGGTCGCCCTGTGGCGTACGACGGCCCGGGAGGCCGGCCATCCGCCGGAGGTGGTCGAGGGGGCCGCACATGTGTCCGCGGGGGTGGCCCAGATCGCGGACGGGCCCGGTGACGCCACGGAGACGCTGGTGAAGACGATGCCCGGCTGGCTGCGTCAGGGTCTGGACGCCCATGTCACGGTCGACGACCGGCAGCGCGTGATGCGGGACCCCGTCGCGTACACGGAGCTGCTGTGCGGACTGCACCCGGTGGGCCCGCCGCGGCTGGCCGCCGACCGGCTCGCGGCCACGGCCGAGCGGACCGGCATCACCCGCTTCGCGCTCCTGGTGGAGGGGTCGGGCGACCTCGCGGCGACCGAGGAGAACGTGCGGCGGCTGGGCGCCGATGTGCTGCCGCTGCTCACCTGACCTGCGGCAGTGCATGCGAAACGACCTCGCGTGGTGCGGTGGTGCGGGAGCTGCCGCCCCGGAGCCAGTTGCACCTCCCGCGGCCCGAAGCGGCAGCAGAAGCGTTCAGCAGTCCCGGAGTTCGGGCGACTGGTTGAGCAACTGGCCCCTCACCGAGGTGAACTTGGCCAGTCGGTCGTCGACCGAGGCGTCCAGCGGGAACACCGCGACGCGGTGGCAGTTCTGGAAGGCGATACGCACTCCGAAGTGCCGCTGGAGCGCGCCGCGTATCGCATCACTCGCGAGCGCACGCAGCAGCTGACCACGTGCCTGCTCGTCCGGCGGCGGCGTCCGGTTGTCGGCGAACTGGCCGCCGTCGACCTTCAGCTGAGCCACCAGAGAGCTGATCATCTCCCACGCGAAAGGCAGGGAGGTCCGGACGCAGTCGACGAAGTCGGCTTCGTCGACCTCGCCTCGCTCGGCCTGTTCCAACAGCGCCGGTGAGACGTCGAGCGACATGGGTTCTCCTCTCGCGGCCCCGGACGGTGACCGAGGCCTTACGGGCAGGGAAGAAGGGCGACGACGCAGCGTGCACGGGCGGCGACCTCCTGCATCCACGTTAAGTGTGCGGGAGGAGCCGCACCAGGAGATTGGGAACACAACCGGCCACGATCGAAGGGGCGCAAAGAGGGGCAAGCCCGTTCGGCCGCTCAGGCCCGGGGTACGAGTGACAGGGGTCGACGGATGGGGAAATCGCGTCGGGCCCCCGTCGTCGAGTAGCGTTGCCGACCATGCGTCTCGTCATCGCCCGTTGCTCCGTCGACTACGCGGGCCGGCTCACAGCCCACCTGCCCTCCGCCCCCCGTCTGATCCTGGTGAAGGCGGACGGCAGCGTCTCGATCCACGCCGACGACCGGGCGTACAAACCGCTCAACTGGATGTCCCCGCCGTGCACCCTCAAGGAGGGCGCCGGCGATGAGGCGGGCGTCTGGACCGTGGTGAACAAGGCGGGCGAAAAACTGATCATCACGATGGAGGAGATCCTCCACGACTCCTCGTACGAGCTGGGCGTCGACCCGGGACTCATCAAGGACGGGGTGGAGGCGCACCTCCAGGAGCTGCTCGCCGACCGGATCGAGATCCTCGGCGAGGGCCACACCCTGATCCGCCGCGAGTACCCGACCGCCATCGGCCCGGTGGACATCCTCTGCCGGGACGCGGACGGCCGGACGGTGGCCGTGGAGCTGAAGCGGCGCGGCGACATCGACGGGGTGGAACAGCTCACCCGCTATCTGGAACTGCTCAACCGCGACCCGCACCTCGCCCCGGTCAGGGGCATCTTCGCCGCCCAGGAGATCAAGCCGCAGGCGCGCGTGCTGGCGACCGACCGCGGGATCGGCTGTGTGGTGCTCGACTACGACGCGATGCGCGGCATCGAGGACGACAAGCTGCGGCTGTTCTGACCGTCCGCCCCTGAGCGGCCGAAGCCGGGTGCCCCCAGTGGGGACGCCCGGCTTCTGTGTGTCAGGCGGCCGCCTCGGTGGGGTCGCCGCTCTGCGCGGGGGTCTCAGCGGTGGCGGTGGCCGACTCGGCGGGGCCGCTGGCGGAGGAGGAGGTGTCCGGGTCGCCCGGGGGCTCCTCGGTGGGCGTCTCGGTCGGCGGGGTCGTCGGCGTCTCGGTGGGCGGCGTCGTCGGTGGTGTGGTGGGCGGGGTCGTCGGCGGCTTCGTGGGTGGGGTCGGCTTCCCGCTCGGGGACGGCCCGCCGGAGGTCGGGTCGTCGGTGGGCGGCCCGCTCGACGGCTCGCCCGTACCCGGCGGGCTCCCGTTGGACGACGAGGGGTCCGGGGAGGGCGAGCCGGAGGTGGCGGGCGTGGCGGATCCCGAGGAGCCCGGCGTCACGGGGGCCCCGTTGCCGGGCGCCCCGCCGTCCGGCGCCGGGCCGTCGTCGGGTTCGTCGGCGGGGATCCCGTCGTCGGTGCTGTCCTCGGGGGACGACTGCTCGGTGGTGACGTTGCGGCTGCCCGGCTCCTCGCTGTCGCCCGCGGTGACGCCGAGGGTGACCACGGTGCCGAGCACGGCGATCAGCAGCGCGCCCGCACCCGCCGCGGCCAGGTTGCGCCGGGCGCCGCCCAGGATCGCGCCGCCGCGGCCCCGCTTCGGTGCGGGGGCAGGGTGCGGGGCGACCACGGTCGGGGCCTCCCCGACCGACTGCCGGGCGAGGAGCGGCGGGGCCGGGAACCCGGCCGGCGGCGTACCGGGGTGGACGTCCTGGCGTACGGCGGGCAGCTCGTCGCCCGCCTGGGACCGGGCCGGGGGTTCGAGGCCGCCGGAGCGGTCCGCGACCAGGGCGAGGGCTCGGCGGCCGGCCACCGCCCCGGACCGGTCGGCCAGCGCACCGCGCATGGAGATCGAGGTCTCCAGCTCCGTACGGGCCCGGTCGAGGCTGCCGGCGCACAGGGCGAGGACGCCCAACTCGTGGTGGAAGTACGCCTCTTCGGCGACCTCACCGGCGATCCTGGCGGCCTCCTGGCCGGCCCTGAGCGCCTTCTCCCAGGCGCCCCAGCTCAGCCCGGCGGCGAGGGCCGGAGCCGCGCTGCGCGCCAGCAGGACGGCCGCACTGGCCTGGCCCGCCTCGGCGTCGGGGATCAGCCGGCCCAGGGCAGCGACGATCGCGTCGGCCTCGGCGGCGGCCCGCTGCGGGGTGACCGAGGGGTGGGAGACCCACCAGGCGTAGTGCTGAGCGGCGGTACGGGCGTGGGTCGCGGCGCTCTCCGCGTAGCCGCCCGCCTCCAGCTGGGCGAGGACACCGGCGGCGAGTCGGTAGCGGGGGCCCGCCGGGGAGAGCAGCCCGCAGCCCGCGAGTTCACCGAGGGCGGCGTCCGCGTGGGTGTCGCCGACGAGGGCCGGCAGATGGGCCTGGTGCGGCACCTCACCGCCGAGGGCGACGGTGAAGCGCAGGGTCTCACGGGCCGCCTCGCTGAGCCGGGAGGCGAGCAGGACGGCGGGTGCCGCCCCCTCGCCGAGGCTCGGCAGCGGCACCTCCGCGGTCTCGGGGGTGGGCGCCTCGGGCACCGGGGGCGCGTCGCCGGGGCGTGGCTCGAAGTAGTCGTACTCGTCGAAGGGCGCGGGGTCGGTGTTGAGCCGGTCGCGCTGGCGCAGCAGCGACCCGGCCTGGACGAACCGGAGCGGCAGCCCCTCGGACTCGAACCAGAGGTCGCCCGCCCAGTTCCGCTCGTCCTCGGTGAGCGGGCGCTCGACGACCTTGGTCAGCAGCTCCAGCGAGGCGGCGCGGCCGAGGCCCGCGAGGAGGACCTCCTCCAGGTGGGGCTCGACACCGGAGGCGGTGAGGTCGGGGGCGGTACCGAGCAGGAAGGCGCACTCGGGGGTGGCTTCGAGGAGTTCGCCGAGGGCGGCCCCGCCGATCTCCAGGTCGTCGATGACGACGACGGCGCCGACGGTACGGACGAGGGCGAGCAACTCCTCGGGGTCCGGGCGGTGCAGCGGGGCGCGGTGGACCGCGTCGAAGAGGCCGTACAGCAGGTCGGCGGCGGTGCGCCGGTGGCCGCTGAGGCGTACGACGCCGTCGGGGGCCAGGTCCGCGCAGTCGGCGGCGACGGCGTCCAGCAGCGCGGTGCGGCCCGATCCGGCCTGGCCGGTGAGGCGGACGCTGCGGCCGCGCGCCAGCAGGCCCACCAGCCGCTCGCGCTCCTCCTGCCGCTCCAGCAGGGGCAGCTGCGGGGCGGGCGGACCCGGCGGTACGGGCGGGGCGCCGGCCCGCTCGTGGTCGGCGCGTTCGGCGGGGGTGCGGCGCACGGGTGCCTCGGGCTCCGCGCCGGGCGGGCAGGTCTCGACCTCGCTGCCGTCGACCGGGTTGACCGTCAGCAGGAGGTCGCCGACCGTGAGCTGGACGACGCGGACCTGCTGCGGTGCCGGCTGGCCGAAGTCGGCGGCGTTGGGCTCGCGGGACGGCCGTCGCCGGTCGTCGGAGCGGTCGTGGCCCTGCCCGTACTCTTCCGGCCCCTGGTGTGTCGGGTCCATCGGTAAGTCCCCCAGACGCGTCGCGCTCGGTATGCCCCTCCGGCCTCGCACGCCCCGCTGTCGCTTCCGGTCCGGTGTCTGCCTCGGGTGGGTGTCATGGGGCAGACGGCCGAACCCTAGACCTTCGCACAGTATCCACGCACGGGCGGGGTGCCATGCCGTCCGGGACGTCACATTCCGGTGAGGATTGCGCGTCTTCTGCCGCTGGGTGCGGTCCGTCCGTCCGCAGTCGGACGCGCGTCGGTGGGCCGGTCCCGTTCCGGCCCGGACGCGCGGCAGCAGGCCGGTTCCGTTCCGGCTCAGACGCGCGGCAGCGAGTCGGCGGCGATCCCGCCCTCGATCGCCAGGATGCGGTGCAGCCGGGTGGCCACCAGGAGGCGCTGCATCTGCGGCGGCACGCCGCGCAGCACCAGACGGCGCCCGGCCCGGCCGGCCCGGCGGTGGGCCCCCATGATGACGCCGAGTCCGGTGGCGTCCCAGGAATTCAGCTCGGTCAGGTCCAGCACCAGATCGCCGGCTCCGTCGTCGACGGCCGAGTGCAGGACCGTACGGGCGTCCGCCGCGCTTCGGACGTCGAGGCGGCCCCCGACGACCAGCTCGGCGTGGTCGCCCCTGATATGCATATGCGCTCCCCTGCTGTCGCTCCGTAGCGAGGTCGTCTGTCTGTTCTGTCTCTGCCACAACTGACTGCCGCAACGACAGGGAAGTTGCCGTCTGTAAGCGAACCGATACCGAATTCACCCGGTGGAGTGACGTCGGTTCGCAGGAGGCCGGACACGGCCGGGTGCACGCCCCGGCTCCCCGGGCCCCGACGGCGGCGGGCCGGCGGGGCAGGGGTGCGGCTGCCGTCAGTACGTGTAGAAGCCCTGCCCGCTCTTGCGCCCGATGTCACCTGCGTCGACCATCCGGCGCATCAGCTCGGGGGCGGCGAACTTCTCGTCCTGGGACTCGGTGTAGATGTTGCCGGTGGCGTGGAGCAGGATGTCGACGCCGGTCAGGTCGGCGGTGGCGAGCGGGCCCATGGCGTGGCCGAACCCCAGCTTGCAGGCGGTGTCGATGTCCTCGGCCGTGGCGACGCCCGACTCGTACAGCTTCGCGGCCTCGACGACGAGGGCGGAGATGAGCCGGGTGGTGACGAAGCCTGCCACATCGCGGTTGACGACGATGCAGGTCTTGCCGACGGACTCGGCGAACTCCCGCGCGGTGGCGAGGGTTTCGTCGCTGGTCTTGTAGCCGCGTACCAGTTCGCAGAGCTGCATCATCGGGACCGGCGAGAAGAAGTGCACGCCGACGACGCGCTCCGGACGCTCCGTCACGGCCGCGATCTTGGTGATCGGGATGGCGGAGGTGTTCGAGGCGAGCACGGTGTCCTCCCCGACGACCTTGTCCAGGGCGCGGAAGATCTCGTGCTTGACCTCCAGCTTCTCGAAGACCGCCTCCACCACGACGTCCACGTCCGCGACGGCGTCGAGGTCGGTGGTCGCGGTGATGCGGGCGAGCGCGGCCTCGGCGTCGGACGCCTCCAGCTTGCCCTTGGACACGAACCTGTCGTACGAGGCCTTGATGCCGTCGAGGCCGCGGGTCAGCGCCGCGTCGGTGACATCGCGCAGCACGACGTCCCAGCCCGCCTGGGCGGAGACCTGCGCGATCCCGGATCCCATGAGTCCGGCTCCGATGACGGCGAGCTTCCTGGCCACGTTCGCACCCCTTGTTCTCTGTCCGCCTCTGCGGCGTCCGTTCACGACGGTTCACATGCTCTCCGGCGGAGATTAGTACCCGTCGGGGGCGCTCGGGCCGTGAAGAGATGCGCGTCACGTCTCGAATGACGGACATCACACCGGGACGCGTCATGAGGCTCCGTGCCACGAGTAGTTGAGGCCCCGGAGCCTCACTAGGCTGGCCCCATGGTCAATCTGACGCGCATCTACACCCGGACCGGCGACCAGGGCACCACGGCCCTCGGCGACATGAGCCGCACCGCCAAGACCGATCTGCGGATCGCGGCGTACGCGGACGCCAACGAGGCCAACGCGGTGATCGGGACCGCCATCGCGCTGGGGCAGCTGTCCGAGGACGTGGTGAAGGTCCTCGTACGGGTGCAGAACGACCTCTTCGACGTCGGCGCCGATCTGTCCACACCGGTGGTCCAGGAGCCGAAGTACCCGCCGCTGCGGGTCGAGCAGTCCTACGTCGACAAGCTGGAGGCGGACTGCGACCGCTTCCTGGAGGAGTTGGAGAAGCTCCGCAGCTTCATCCTCCCCGGGGGCACACCGGGGGCCGCCCTGCTCCATCAGGCGTGCACGGTGGTCCGGCGGGCCGAGCGGTCCACCTGGGCGGCGCTGGAGGTGCACGGCGAGGTGATGAACGCGCTGACCGCCACCTACCTCAACCGCCTCTCCGACCTCCTGTTCATCCTGGCGCGGAGCGCGAACAAGGAGGTCGGGGACGTGCTGTGGGTGCCGGGGGGCGAGCGCTGACCCTCCCGGGCCGGCGCCTGTCCTACTTCCCGGCCGGCTCCCGCTCGACGGAACCGTCGGGCGCCCGCTTCGGGAAGAGCGTGTAGCCCGCGGCGATGATCAGGTTGATGCCGATCACCAGGACCATCTTCTGCTGCCAGCCCTGCAGCGAGCTGATCTCCCCGCTGGGGCCGACGTACCGGATCGCCGCCTGGAGCAGGCCCAGCGCGACCACCGCGGCGAGGATCCAGCGGGCGGCCGTGCGCCACTCGTGCACGGCGCGCGCCGTGCCGTACTTCGGCGGCCGCACCGGCGGCGGCCCGCCGAACCAGCGGTGGGCGACGCGGGCGTCCACCCAACGGATGGTGTGGCGGCCGAGGCCCACGGTGAAGCCGATGTAGACGGCGGCCAGACCGTGCTTCCAGTCGGGCTCGGCGCCGTTCTTCAGGTCGATCGCCGTCACCACCAGCAGCACGACCTCCAGCAGCGGCTCGCAGAGCAGCACGGCCGCGCCGAGCCTCGGTCTCCTGGCGACGTACCGCAGGGCGAGTCCTGCCGCCAGCAGCACCCAGAACGCGACCTCGCAGGCCACGACCAGCAGGGCAATCACAGTTTCTCTCCTCCCGTTCCCCTTCAGCGTCCCGTCCGCCGGGCGGGGATACGTCGTCGGCAGTGACGAAACGGCACTGCATCCTTCGATGTAGCCGCGCATCGGTCTGCGAAGGGAGGCCCGGCGGCGGCGGTGCGTGTTGGATGGAGAGGTGTTCACCTCGATCCGCCCCCACCGCGACGACGTGGCCCTCGCCGTCTCCGGGCTGCTCGGCGGGCTGCTCCTGTGGCTGCTCGGGCTGCACACCCAGGGCGGCCGCCCCTTCGCCGCACCCTGGATCACCCTGGTGCCGCTGACCGTGCTGGCCGCGATGGAGCTGCTGCGGCGCAGCGCCCCGCGGACGGCGCTGCTCGTCGGCACGGCCGCGCTGGTCGCGGACCAGTTCACCCGGGGCGACCTGGCCACGGTGCTGATGTTCACGGACGTCATGTACGCGGCCGTGCTGTACGGGACCCCGGCGGCGGCCCGCCGTATCCCGGTGGTCACGCTGCTGATCACGGTGGCGGCGACGATCGGTTTCCTGGCCTGGTTCCGCACCCCCGAGGCGCTGCTGATCGGGGTGGTCACGGGGCTGGTCTCCTTCGTCCCCGCCATCACCGGGGTGAGTGTGCGCAATCACCGCACCGCCGCCGAGGCCGCCCGGCTGGCCGCCGACCAGACCGCGCGGCTGGCCGAGATGGACCGGGTCCAGGCGGTGATCGCCGAGCGGGCCCGGATGGCCCGGGAGCTGCACGACATGGTGGCCAACCATCTCTCCGCCGTCGCCATCCACTCCACCGCGGCCCTGTCCATCGACGACCCGGAGACCTCACGGCGCGCGCTCGGGGTGATCCGGGAGAACAGCGTCGAGGGGCTCGCGGAGATGCGCCGGTTGATCGGGCTGCTGCGGGAAGGCGGCGAGGACGGCGCCCCGGCCGCCGCACCGACGCTCGCCTCGCTGGACGCCCTGATCGAGCAGGCGAACGGCAACGGCGCGTCCAGCGGGCTGGTCTGCACCCTGGAGGACACCCGGGAGGCGGGGTCAGGCGCGCTGCCGACGCCGGTCGAGCTGGCCGCGTACCGGATCGTGCAGGAGTCCCTGACCAACGCCCTCAAGCACGCGGCGCCAGGTCCGGTCGTGGTGCGGCTCAGCCGGGACGGGGAGGTGCTGAGGGTCGAGGTGAGAAGTATGTTCGGCAGCCGTCCCGGGCCCACGGCGCCGGGTTCGGGCGCCGGTCTGGTGGGGATGCGGGAGCGGGTGGCGCTGCTCGGCGGGACGTTCGGCGCGGAGGCCGAACCGGGGGTCGACGGCACGAAGATCTGGCGGGTGCGGGCCGAACTGCCCGTGACGGAGAGGACGATGCGGGAATGACCATCCGGGTACTGGTCGCGGAGGACCAGGCGGCCGTGCGGGCGGGGCTGGTGTTGATCCTCTCCAGCGCGCCGGACATCGAGGTCGTCGGGGAGGCGGGGGACGGCGAGGCGGCGGTGCGGCTGGCGCGTGAACTCCGGCCGGATCTGGTCCTGATGGATGTGCAGATGCCGCGCCTGGACGGGGTGTCGGCGACGCGTCAGGTGGTGGCCGAGGAGCTGGCGGACGTCCTGGTCCTGACCACGTTCGACCTGGACGAGTACGTGTTCGGGGCGCTGCGCGCGGGCGCCTCCGGCTTCCTGCTGAAGAACACCGACGCCCACGACCTGCTGGAGGCGGTACGGACGGTGGGGCGCGGCGAGGGGCTGATCGCGCCCGCGGTGACCCGCCGGCTGATCGCGGAGTTCGCCGGGACACGGGCCGTTCGTACGGCCGCCGCGGCCGATCCGGCGGTGCTGGACTCCCTGACCCGGCGCGAGCGGGAGGTGCTGGGGTGTCTCGGCGAGGGGCTGTCGAACGCGGAGATCGCGCTGCGGCTCTCGATGGCGGAGGCGACGGTGAAGACGCACGTCAGCAGATTGCTGGCCAAGCTGGGGCTGCGGAGCCGGGTCCAGGCGGCCGTCCTCGCACAGGAGTTGGGGGTCTGACCCCGGTCGGCTCCCGGCCTTCGGTCTTTGGTCCAGACCTCTTGACGATTGGTCCAGACCTTCCTACTGTCACCACACACACTGCGGTGAGTACGGAAGCACCCGTACTCAGGGCGGCGCAGGGTTTGCAGTCCACGAATTACCCCCGTTTGCTGGACCTCACCCGAGGAGCACCGTTGAGCACTGAATCCCCCCTACGCCGTTCCAGATTCAGATGGATCCCCACCCGGAGCGGCCGGTCCAAGGTCGTCGCCGGCCTCACCGCACTCGTCGTCCCGCTGGCCGCGATGGTGGGTCTGGCCTCTCCCGCCTCGGCAGCCGCGTCGGCCACCGCCACGTACACCAAGAAGTCGGACTGGGGCAACGGCTTCGAGGGCCAGTGGACGGTGAAGAACACCGGCACCACCGCCCTCTCCTCCTGGACCATCGAGTGGGACTTCCCCTCCGGCACCTCGGTCGGCTCCGCCTGGGACGCCACCGTCACGAGTGCCGGGACCCACTGGACCGCCAAGAACCTCAGCTGGAACGGGTCCATAGCCCCCGGCGCCAGCGTCAGTTTCGGCTTCAACGGGTCCGGCTCCGGCTCCCCCTCGGGCTGCAAGCTGAACGGCGCCTCCTGTGACGGCTCCACCGTCCCCGGCGACAATCCGCCCTCGGCCCCCGGCACCCCCACCACCAGCGACGTCACCAACACCTCGGTGAAGCTCAGCTGGAGCGCGGCCACCGACGACAAGGGCGTCAAGAACTACGACGTCCTGCGCAACGGCGCCAAGGTAGCCACGGTCACCGGCACCACGTACACCAACACCGGACTGACCGCCGGCACCGACTACACCTACGCGGTCCAGGCCCGGGACACGATCGACCAGACCGGCCCCGTCTCGGCCTCCGTCTCGGTCCGCACCACCGGTGGTGGCGGCGGCGAGCAGCCCGGCGGCGACAAGATCAACCTGGGCTACTTCACCAACTGGGGCGTCTACGGGCGCAACTACCACGTCAAGAACCTGGTGACGTCCGGCTCCGCGGCGAAGATCACGCACATCAACTACGCCTTCGGCAACGTGCAGAACGGCAAGTGCACCATCGGTGACTCCTACGCCGACTACGACAAGGCGTACACCGCCGACCAGTCCGTCGACGGCGTCGCCGACACCTGGGACCAGCCCCTGCGCGGCAACTTCAACCAGCTGCGCAAGCTGAAGGCCAAGTACCCGCACATCAAGGTCCTCTGGTCCTTCGGCGGCTGGACCTGGTCCGGTGGCTTCCCCCAGGCCGTGCAGAACCCCGCCGCCTTCGCGCAGTCCTGCTACGACCTGGTCGAGGACCCCCGCTGGGCCGATGTCTTCGACGGCATCGACCTCGACTGGGAGTACCCCAACGCCTGTGGTCTGACCTGTGACACCAGCGGCCCGGCCGCGCTGAAGAACATGGCCGACGCCATGCGGGCGAAGTTCGGCCCGAACAACCTGGTCACCGCCGCCATCACCGCGGACGGCTCCAGCGGCGGCAAGATCGACGCGGCCGACTACGGCGGCGCCTCCCAGTCCTTCGACTGGTACAACGTGATGACGTACGACTTCTTCGGCTCCTGGGCGACCAAGGGCCCGACGGCCCCGCACTCGCCGCTGACCCCGTACACCGGCATCCCGCAGCAGGGCTTCACCTCCTCCGAGGCCATCGCCAAGCTGAAGGCCAAGGGCGTCCCGGCCAAGAAGCTGCTGCTCGGCATCGGCTTCTACGGCCGCGGCTGGACCGGCGTCACCCAGTCCGCCCCCGGCGGCACGGCGACCGGCGCGGCCCCGGGCACGTACGAGGCGGGCAACGAGGACTACAAGGTCCTGAAGAACACCTGCCCGGCCACCGGCACCATCGCCGGCACGGCCTACGCCCACTGCGGCACCAACTGGTGGAGCTACGACACCCCGGCCACCATCGGCACCAAGATGACCTGGGCGAAGAGCCAGGGCCTCGGTGGCGCGTTCTTCTGGGAGTTCTCCGGTGACACCAGCAACGGTGAACTGGTGAGCGCGATCAACAGCGGTCTGAAGTGACCCCCACGCCATAACGGCACGCACCACCCCGAAAAGCGCCGGGGAGACGGGTCCGCCCCCCGTCTCCCCGGCTTTTCGCTGTGTACGAGCCTTCGCCCTACGCCACGTTGACCCGCTGGCCGGGCGGCGCCGCCTCCAGCCAGGCGAGGAAGCCGGTCAGGGCGTCCTCGCTCATCGCCAGCTCCAGGCGGGTCCCCCGGTGGAGACAGCCGAGCACGACGGAGTCGGACAGCAGCGCGAGCTCCTCCTCGCCCTCCGGCAGCCGGCGGGCGATCACCTCGATCGCAGAACGCTCCAGGCCCCGGCGGGGGCGAGGAGCGTAGGAGAAGACACGGAACCAGTCGACGCGGTCCCCGCTGTAGCGGGCGACCCCGTAGACCCAGCCTTTGCCGGAGGGGTCCGGCTCCTCGGAGACGTCCCAGCGGAGGCTGCAGTCGAAGGTGCCTCCGGACCGCTGGATCAGCCGCCGGCGCAAGCCGAAGACGAACAGCCCCACCAGGACCAGCACGATGACCGATACGCCCACCCACAATGCGAGGACCATCTCCACCGACCTCCTCGCATCGTCGAGTAACGGGTAACGAACCGAATCGAACTGAATTGCACCTGCATCGCCTCAGCCGCGACACGGCTGGATGGATCCAGCTCGGGCCGCGGCTGAGTAAGAACATCTGTCCGTGGGGGTGCTAGTGCACCGCCACCGCGCGCAGACGGATCTCGGCGCGCCGCTCAGCAGCGGCGTCCGCGTCGGCCTTCGCGCGCTCCAGCGCACGCTCGGCGCGCTGGACATCGATCTCGTCCGCCAGCTCGACGATCTCGGCCAGCAGCGACAGTTTGTTGTCCGCGAACGAGATGAAACCACCGTGCACAGCGGCGATGACGGTACCGCCCTCGCTCGTGCGGATCGTCACCGGGCCCGATTCCAGCACACCGAGAAGCGGCTGGTGACCGGGCATGACGCCGATGTCGCCGGACGTGGTACGCGCGACGACCAGGGTGGCCTCGCCGGACCATACGCTGCGGTCCGCGGCGACCAGCTCGACATGCAGCTCAGCAGCCAAGGGGGCTCCTCGGGTCACCACCCGGCCGCCCGGCCGGGTGTTGGGTCAATTCTACGGGGCGTGGTGAGGGGGGTGGGACACACCCACCCCCCTCCGTGAGCCGGAGGCTCAGGAGACGCCGAGCTCCTTGGCCTTCGCCTTGAGGTCGTCCAGGCCACCGCACATGAAGAACGCCTGCTCGGGGAAGTGGTCGTAATCCCCGTCACAGATCGCGTTGAACGCGGCGATCGACTCGTCGAGCGGCACGTCCGAACCGTCCAGGCCGGTGAACTGCTTGGCGGCGTGGGTGTTCTGCGACAGGAAGCGCTCGACGCGACGGGCACGGTGGACGACGAGCTTGTCCTCCTCGCCCAGCTCGTCGATACCGAGGATGGCGATGATGTCCTGGAGGTCCTTGTACTTCTGCAGGATTCCCTTGACGCGGCTGGCCGCGGCGTAGTGGTCCTGGGAGATGTAACGCGGGTCCAGGATGCGGGACGTGGAGTCCAGCGGGTCCACGGCCGGGTAGATGCCCTTCTCGGAGATCGGACGGGAGAGAACCGTCGTCGCGTCGAGGTGGGCGAACGTGGTGGCCGGGGCCGGGTCGGTCAGGTCGTCCGCGGGGACGTAGATCGCCTGCATCGAGGTGATCGAGTGACCACGCGTCGAGGTGATGCGCTCCTGGAGCACACCCATCTCGTCGGCCAGGGTCGGCTGGTAACCCACCGCGGACGGCATGCGGCCGAGCAGCGTGGAGACCTCGGAACCGGCCTGCGTGAAACGGAAGATGTTGTCGATGAAGAGCAGCACGTCCTGCTTCTGCACATCGCGGAAGTACTCCGCCATGGTCAGGGCGGACAGCGCGACCCGCAGACGGGTGCCCGGCGGCTCGTCCATCTGGCCGAAGACCAGCGCGGTCTTCTCCAGGACGCCCGACTCGGTCATCTCGTCGATGAGGTCGTTGCCCTCACGGGTGCGCTCGCCGACACCGGCGAACACCGACACACCGTCGTGCAGCTTCGCCACACGCATGATCATTTCCTGGATGAGGACCGTCTTGCCGACGCCCGCACCACCGAACAGACCGATCTTGCCGCCCTTGACGTACGGGGTCAGCAGGTCGACGACCTTGAGGCCGGTCTCGAACATCTCGGTCTTGGACTCGAGCTGGTCGAAGGCCGGGGCCTTGCGGTGGATCGGCCAGCGCTCGGTGATCTGCG
Organism: Streptomyces sp. NPDC088706; assembly: GCF_044752765.1. Lineage (NCBI taxonomy): Bacteria > Bacillati > Actinomycetota > Actinomycetes > Kitasatosporales > Streptomycetaceae > Streptomyces > Streptomyces sp. NPDC088706. Next base: position 616,922 of record NZ_JBIVLW010000002.1, on the reverse strand, counting down.
CCTCGGCCTCCGGCTCGTTCAGGATCTGGCCGAGGGTGTTGAACACCTTGCCCTTGGTGATGTCACCGACCGGGACGGTGATGCCCGCGCCCGTGTCGGTCACCGGGGCCTGGCGGACCAGACCGTCGGTGGGCTGCATCGAGATCGCCCGGACCACGCCGTCACCCAGGTGCTGGGCGACTTCGAGGGTCAGCGTCTTGCGGGCGCCGGCCTCGGCCGGGTCCGCCACGTCGACGTGCAGGGCGTTGTAGATCTCCGGCATCGCGTCGACGGGGAACTCCACGTCGACGACCGGGCCGATGACCCGGGCGACGCGGCCCGTGGCAGCGGCCGTCACGGCGCTGTCAATAGTCGTCGTCATTACTTGTCACTCCCCGCGGTCGCGTCGGCCAGAGCACTGGCACCGCCGACGATCTCGCTGATTTCCTGGGTGATTTCGGCCTGGCGGGCCGCGTTGGCAAGCCGGGAGAGGCTCTTGATGAGGTCCCCGGCGTTGTCGGTGGCCGACTTCATCGCGCGGCGGCGGGCGGCGTGCTCGGAAGCGGCAGCCTGCAGCAGGGCGTTGTAGATACGGCTCTCGACGTAGCGCGGCAGAAGGGCGTCGAGGACGTCCTCAGCCGACGGCTCGAACTCGAACAGCGGAAGGATCTCGCCCTTGCGGGTGCTCTCCTCCGCCACCTCGTCGAGCGAAAGCGGCAGCATCCGGTCGTCGACCGCGTTCTGCGTCATCATCGACACGAATTCCGTGAAGACGATGTGCAGCTCGTCGACGCCACCCTCGGCCGTCTCCTTCTGGATGGCCTCGATCAACGGGGCGGCGACGCGCTTGGCATCGGAGTACGCCGGGTTGTCGGTGAAGCCCGTCCAGAATTCCTCGACCTTGCGCTCGCGGAAGCCGTAGTACGCGACACCCTTGCGGCCGACGATGTACGTGTCGACCTCCTTGCCCTCGCCGGCAAGGCGCTCCCGCAGCCGCTCCGCGGCCTTGATGGCGTTGGAGGAGTAGCCGCCGGCCAGACCGCGGTCGCTCGTGACGAGCAGGACCGCGGCGCGGGCCGGCGCCTCGACCTCGGTGGTGAGCGGGTGCTTGGCGTTGGAGCCGGTCGCCACCGCGGTCACCGCACGGGTGAGCTCGGTCGCGTACGGCATCGACGCCGCCACCTTGCGCTGCGCCTTGACGATGCGCGAGGCGGCGATCATCTCCATCGCCTTGGTGATCTTCTTGGTCGCGGTGACGGCTTGGATGCGGCGCTTGTAAACGCGAAGCTGAGCGCCCATCGATCAGCCCTCGCCCAGGAGCTTGCCGTCCGAGGTCTCGAACTGCTGCTTGAAGGCGGCGATCGCGTCGGCGATCGACTGCAGCGTGTCGTCGGACATCTTGCCGCCCTCGGCGATGCTGGTCAGGAGGTCCTTGCGCTCACGGCGCAGGTACTCCAGCAGCTCGGCCTCGAAGCGGCGGATGTCCTCGACCGGGACGTCGTCCATCTTGCCCGTGGTGCCGGCCCAGACGGAGACGACCTGCTCCTCCATCGGGAACGGGGCGTACTGCGGCTGCTTCAGCAGCTCGACCATGCGCTTACCGCGCTCCAGCGAGGCCTTCGAGGCCGCGTCCAGGTCGGAACCGAAGGCGGCGAACGCCTCCAGCTCGCGGTACTGGGCGAGGTCCACGCGGAGCCGGCCGGAGACCTGCTTCATGGCCTTGTGCTGGGCGGAGCCACCGACTCGGGAGACCGAGATACCGACGTTGAGCGCCGGACGCTGACCCGCGTTGAACAGGTCGGACTCCAGGAAGCACTGGCCGTCGGTGATGGAGATGACGTTGGTCGGGATGAACGCCGACACGTCGTTCGCCTTGGTCTCCACGATCGGGAGGCCCGTCATCGAACCGGCACCCATCTCGTCGGAGAGCTTGGCGCAGCGCTCCAGCAGACGCGAGTGCAGGTAGAAGACGTCACCCGGGTAGGCCTCACGGCCCGGCGGGCGGCGCAGCAGCAGGGACACGGCGCGGTAGGCGTCGGCCTGCTTCGAGAGGTCGTCGAAGATGATCAGGACGTGCTTGCCCTGGTACATCCAGTGCTGGCCGATGGCCGAACCGGTGTACGGCGCCAGGTACTTGAAGCCGGCCGGGTCGGACGCCGGGGCGGCGACGATGGTCGTGTACTCCAGCGCACCGGCCTCTTCGAGCGCACCACGCACGGAGGCGATGGTGGAGCCCTTCTGACCGATGGCGACGTAGATGCAGCGCACCTGCTTGTTCACGTCGCCCGAGCGCCAGTTGTCGCGCTGGTTGATGATCGTGTCGACGGCCAGCGCGGTCTTACCCGTCTGACGGTCGCCGATGATCAGCTGACGCTGGCCGCGGCCGATCGGCACCATGGCGTCGACGGCCTTGTAGCCGGTCTGCATCGGCTCGTGCACCGACTTGCGGACCATGACGCCAGGGGCCTGCAGCTCGAGGGCGCGGCGGCTGTCGGTCTCGATCTCGCCGAGGCCGTCGATCGGGTTGCCGAGCGGGTCGACGACGCGGCCGAGGTAACCCTCGCCGACGCCGACGGAGAGCACCTCACCGGTGCGCTGCACCGGCTGGCCCTCCTCGATTCCGCTGAACTCGCCGAGGACGATCGCACCGATCTCGCGCTCCTCGAGGTTGAGGGCGAGACCGAGGGTGCCGTCCTCGAACTTCAGCAGCTCGTTCGCCATGGCGGAGGGCAGGCCCTCCACCTTCGCGATGCCGTCGCCGGCAACGCTGACCGTACCGACCTCCTCGCGCGAGGCCGCGTCCGGCTTGTACGACTGGACAAAGTTCTCCAGCGCGTCCCGGATCTCCTCCGGCCGGATCGTGAGCTCCGCCATCTGGGTTCCCTGCTCTCCTTGTTGGGCCCGAAGTTTCTTAAGGGGGTCTGGGGGCCGACCCCCAGGAATCTTCTGCAATTTCTGCACGGCCCAACCGGGCCGCTGGTCTTGCTTGTTCTTCTGCGCTGCGCTGTCTCAGCCGGCCATGCGACGGGTCGCCTCGTCGAGGCGGTCCGCGACCGTGCCGTTGATGATCTCGTCACCGACGCGCACCGAGATCCCGCCGAGGACCGCGGGGTCCACGTCCAGGTTCAGGTGCATCTCGCGGCCGTACAGCTTGGCCAGGGCGGCGCCGAGGCGCTGCTTGTGCCGGTCGCTGAGCGGCACCGCCGAGGTGACGACGGCGACCGCGCGGTCACGGCGCTCCGCGGCGAGCTTGGACAGGGATTCGATCCCTGCCTCCAGGCTACGTCCCCGCGGCTGCGTCACCAGGCGGACGATGATCCGCTCGGTGACCGGCCGCGCCTTGCCGCCGAGCAGGCTGCGCAGCAGCTCACCCTTGGCGGAGGCGGTGGCCGTACGGCTGGTGAGCGCGGAACGCAGCTCCGTGTCGGAGCCGACGATCCGGCCGAACCGGAACAGCTCGTCCTCGACGTCGTCGAGAGCGCCGCCGCGCTGGGCCGCGGTGAGGTCTGCGGTGTTCGCCAGCTCCTCGACCGAGTCCACCAGGTCACGCGACTGCGACCAGCGGGAGCGGACCAGCCCGGAGACCAGGTCGACGGCCTCGCCGCTGACCTGACCGCTGAGCAGGCGCGCGGCCAGCTCGGCCTTGCTCTCGCCGCTCTGGGCCGGGTCGGTGAGGACCCGGCGCAGGGACACTTCGCGGTCGAGCAGCGCGGTGACCGATGCCAGATCGTCGGCGAGGGCCGCCGCGTCGACCGACGTGTTGTCGGTCAGCGCGTCGAGCCGCTCGCGTGCGGCGGCCAGTGCCTCGCGGCTCGCGCCGTTCATCGGGCCGCCTCGGCCTTCGCCTCGAGCTCGTCGAGGAAACGGTCGACGGTGCCGCTCTGCCGGGCGTGGTCCTGGAGGGACTCACCGACGAGCTTGCCGGCCAGGTCGGTGGCGAGCTTGCCCACGTCCTGGCGCAGCGCGGAGGCCGCGGCCTTGCGGTCGGCCTCGATCTGGGCGTGACCGGCGGCGATGATCTCTTCGCGCTGCCGCTGACCTTCCGCCTTCATCTCCTGGATGATGACGGCACCCTGCTCCTGCGCCTCCTGGCGGAGACGAGCAGCCTCGTGGCGGGCCTCGGCGAGCTGAGCCTTGTACTGCTCAAGAACGCTCTGCGCCTCGGTCTGAGCCGCTTCGGCCTTCTCGATGCCACCTTCGATCGCCTCGCGACGCTCGTCCAGAACCTTGTTGATGTTCGGGAGGAGCTTCTTGGAGAAGACGAAGAAGACGATGGCGAAGCAGATCAGGCCGATGACGATCTCGGGCCACACCGGGAGCAGAGGGTTCTGCGGTTCCTCAGCTGCCAGGTACATCATGGTGGACCTTTCCGTCGAATCGAGCTACTGCCGTACGTCAGAGGATGAACGGAACGACGAAGCCGATGAGGGCCAGGGCCTCGACGACGGCGAAGCCGAGCAGCATGTTCTGGCGGATGAGGCCGGCGGCCTCGGGCTGGCGGGCGATGGCCTGCACACCGTTACCGAAGATGATGCCGACGCCGACACCGGGGCCGATCGCTGCGAGGCCGTAACCGATGGTGCCGATGTTGCCTTCGACAGCCGCAAGGGTCTCAAGAGCAGACATGTCCTTGGTTCCTTCTCTTAATGGGCCGGTGGGGGTCTGTCCACCGGACGTCTATGGGGCGGGGGACCGAGCGGTGGCTTCGGTCTCTCAGTGAGCTTCTTCGAGCGCCTGGGAAAGGTACGTGGCGGTCAGCACGGTGAACACGTACGCCTGGAGCGCCTGGATGAACAGCTCGAAGACCGTCAGCACCAGCGTCAGGATGAACGACGCGGAGGCGTAGACCGTACCGAGCACCGTACCGAGCATGTACCAGGTGGCGATCGTGAAGATCAGGATCAGGATGTGGCCGGCGAACATGTTCGCGAAGAGCCGGACCGCCAGCGTGAACGGTCGCACGAAGATGTTCGAGACGAACTCGATCGGCGTCAGGATGATGTAGATCGGCTTCGGCAGGCCGCTGGGTACGCAGAGGTTGCGGATGCCGCCGACGAAGCCGTTCGTCTTGAACGTCACGGTCATGTACGTGGCCCAGACGAGCAGCGCGAGACCGGCCGGGTAAGCGATGATCGAGCTCACCGGGACCTGGGCGAGCGGGATGATCGCCCAGAGATTCAGCATCCAGACGAAGAAGAAGAGGGAGACCAGGAAGGGGACGAACGGCTCACCCTTCTTGCCCATCACCTCCTTGGCGATGCCGCGGTGCACGAAGTCGTAGAGCGCCTCCGCGACCATCTGCAGCTTGCCCGGCACGACCTTCGGCTTCGAGAAGCCTGCCCAGAAGAAACCGAGGATGACGATGCTGCCGACGAACGCCAGCAGCATCGGCTTGTTGATCTCGACCGGGCCGACGGTGGCAATGGGGTCGAAGATGAACGACCACACGCTGGGAGCCGGGAACCCGCACCCTTTGAAAAGGTGGCAATCGGTCTCGAAGGCGAGCAACTGGTCAGCACTCACCGCGAGCTCCTTCGATATGACGCATAGGTACGGCTACCTCGATGTGTCTGCGTGGCACACGCCACGTAGCGGCACTGGACTGGGGTTCTCGGGAGGATGGGGCCACCGCGGTGGCGGTACGGCCCAGGGGAGGACGGGTGGTTCGCAACGCTGTCCCGTACAACGCGCGCCCCGTGACTCGCTCCGCTCTCGATTGCGGACGATAGCAGCCCGTCCCGGGCGCCCTTATACCGCCCCTACCCGGGGGGCTGATGAGTGCACCCGTCACGGGCGCCGACCGGGCGCGACCGGAGCTTCGTCCGACGCGGGCTCGACATACAGGGTCTTGGACTTCAGTTGAGCTCGGGCTTGCGCGCCGAGCCAGACCAGCACGCACACCAACGCCGTCAACCCGAAGGCCCGGCCGTCCATGAAGGTGGCGTCCCGGAAGAGCTTCAGCAACAGGAGCAGCACCAGGATCTGGGTCGTGTACACCAGCATCGCCGCCCCGAGGAAGACCTCGGGCCAGCGCCGGCCGATCTGGGCCAGGGCGTAGAGCCCGGACCCGAAGAACGCGATCACGACCACCGCGCCGAGGACACCCCCGATCGCCCCCTGCCCCCCGGCGAACACAGCACTGATCACCGTGGCGATCGCACCGACGGCGGCGGTGGGCAATACGGTCCGAAGGAGGTTCCGGTCGTCGTTGGACGGCATGGCGGCAACTCCGCTAACAAAAAGGGGGGGACGGGCGGTGGTGTCGTCCGGACGGACGCACGAACAAGCAGGACCGATTCTGGCCGAGTCTTGCACCGGACGAACCGTTTGCTGCAATCAGGTTCATCGGCTGCCCAGTAGGTCTCGTGAACGGTATCACAAACTATTTGATGAGGTCTTTACCCGGAAAGTGTGCCAACTGTCACACATGAGAGTTACTCCGCGCGTGTGTGCACGACAAGGCAGCGCAATGTCTGGTAATGCACCGCAGCATCCGAATCGTCAGCGCGAGGAGTCGATGGAGCGACGTTCGGGAAGACGCGAACGAGCGCCGATCGCGGTCGCGCCGTTGACGCCGGAGACCCCGACGGCCACCGGAGCCCGTTCGGGGCTCTCCTCGCCCATCTGAGCCTCTGCCGCGCCCTGTTGGGCCCCGGAGGGCACGGGTGCCGGCTTCTCCTCGTACGACGGGGAGGATGCCCGCTCCCCCGCCCGGCGCCGGTAGCGCGGCGGCACGAAGCGGTTGGCCCAGTGCGGGGTGCGGGGGGTGAAGCGCGGCATCAGCAGCAGGATCAGGCCCACCGCGCTCGCCACGATGATCACGAAGACGATCCACATCGAGGCCGAGTGCACCGAGTAACCGACGGCGCCGAAGGCGATGAGGGCCGACCAGAAGTACATGATCAGCACGGCCCGGCTGTGCGAGTGGCCGATCTCCAGCAGGCGGTGGTGCAGGTGGCCGCGGTCGGCGGCGAACGGCGACTGGCCGTTCCAGGTGCGCCGGACGATGGCCAGGATCAGGTCGGCGGCCGGAATGGCGATGATCGTCAGCGGCAGCACCAGCGGGATGAAGACCGGGAGCATCGCGTGGGTGGCCCCGCGCTCGCTGCCCTCGAAGAAGATCCGCATGTTGTCCGGGTCGACCTGGCCGGTGACCGAGATCGCGCCCGCCGCCAGCACCAGGCCGATCAGCATCGAGCCCGAGTCGCCCATGAAGATCCTCGCCGGGTGCATGTTGTGCGGCAGGAAGCCCAGGCACATGCCCATCAGGATCGCCGCGAAGAGCGTCGCGGGGGCCGCCGCCTCGATCCCGTACCCGAACCAGAGGCGGTAGGCGTACAGGAAGAACGCGGCCGAGGCGATGCACACCATGCCCGCCGCGAGCCCGTCCAGGCCGTCGACGAAGTTGACCGCGTTGATCGTGATGACGACCAGCGCCACCGTGAGCAGCGTGCCCTGCCACTGGGTGAGGGCGACCGTGCCCACACCGGGGATCGGCAGCCACAGGATCGTGAGGCCCTGGATGACCATGACGGCGGCGGCGATCATCTGGCCGCCGAGCTTGATCAGGGCGTCGATCTCGAACTTGTCGTCGAGCACGCCGATCAGCCAGATCAGGGCCGCGCCGGAGAGCAACGCCCGTGGCTCGTTGGAGAGTTCGAAGACACCCTTCAGATTGAAGAGGTGATCGGCGACGATCAGTCCCGCACACAGTCCGCCGAACATGGCGATCCCACCGAGCCGGGGTGTCGGCTCCCGGTGGACGTCGCGCGCACGGATCGCGGGCATCGCCCCGACCGCGATGGCGAACTTACGCACCGGTCCGGTCAGCAGGTAGGTCACCGCTGCCGTGACACAGAGCGTCAGCAGGTAATCACGCACGGGCTGCCCCACAGAACTCGCCGGCCATCCAAACCCCACACCCTAGTCTCTGAAACAAGGACTCCACGGTACGGGTGATGGTTGCACAGGGTTCGTCTGCCCCGGGTGCGGCGGAGTCCACAACTCCGGATCCGGCGCGGCCCGCTACTGCGGGTAGGGGGGATTGCGCGCCGCCAGCTCCCGGACCTCCGCCGCGATCGGGCTCACGTCGCCCGGCTCGCGCACCGCCGCCCCGAACAGGGCGGCGATCCTCGCCATGTCCCTCTCGTCCATCCCCTGGGTGGTGACGGCCGCGCTCCCCAGCCGGATGCCCCGGGCCTCCCCGTAGGGCAGCGCGCAGGTGTCCAGGACCATCCCGGCAGCGGCCAGCCGTTCGCGGGCGGTGCGGCCGTCGACGCCGAGCGGGGCGGGGTCCACGACGACGATGTGGGTGTCGGTGCCGCCGGTGGTCACCTCGAACCCCTCGGCCTCCAGACCGGCGGCGAGCGCCCGGGCGTGGGCGACGACCCGGTGGGCGTAGAGCGTGTACGCCGGTGTCGCCGCCTCCCCGAACGCGACCGCCTTCGCCGCCACCGTGTGCATCTGCGCGCCGCCCTGCGTGAACGGGAACACCGCCCGGTCGATCCGCTCGGCCAGTCCCGCGCCGCACAGGATCATGCCCCCGCGCGGCCCCCGCAGCACCTTGTGGGTGGTGGCGCAGACCACGTCGGCGTACGGGACCGGGCTCGGCGCCGCTCCCCCGGCGATCAGCCCCATCGGGTGGGCGGCGTCGACGATCAGGTACGCGCCGACCTCGTCGGCGATCTCGCGGAACGCCTCGTAGTCGGGGTGGCGGGGGTAGGAGATCGAGCCGCAGACGATCGCCTTGGGGCGGCGGGCTCGGGCCAGGGCGCGCAGCCGGGTGTGGTCGATGAGCCCGCTCGCGGGGTCCACCCCGTACCCGACGAAGTCGAACCAGCGGCCGGAGAAGTTGCCGGGCGCCCCGTGGGTGAGGTGTCCCCCGTACGGGAGTCCCATCGCCAGCACCGTGTCGCCCGGGCGCAGCAGCGCGGCGTAGGCGGCGAGGACGGCGGAGGAGCCGGAGTGCGGCTGGACGTTGGCGTGTTCGGCGCCGAAGAGGGCGGTGGCCCGGCGCACGGCGACGCGTTCGGCGGCGTCCGCGTGTTCGCAGCCGCCGTGGTGGCGGGCGCCCGGGTACCCCTCGGCGTACTTGTTGGCGAGCGGGGAGCCGAGGGCGGCGAGGACGGCGGGCGAGGTGAAGTTCTCGGCGGCGATCAGCTGGAGGGTGGTGGCCTGGCGGCCTCTCTCCGCGAGCAGGACCCCGGCGATCTCCGGGTCCTGGCGGAGCAGCGCGCCGAAGTCCTGGGGCAGGGTGTCGGGCGCGGGCGACGCGGGTGCGGGGGCAGCGGGAGAGGTGACCGGCATGGGAGGGCTCCGGGCCTGGAGGTGGGTGCGCCGGCGAGGGGTACCGGTGTCAGCTCCAATGTAGGCCGGGGCGGGGCGGTGTGCCCGCTGTCGCGGCGCCCCGTACGCCGGTCGGCGCACCGGCGGGCGGGGCGGGGCGCCGAGGCCGTTCGGCGGGGTCGACGTAGGCCCGTCGGCGTGCGACGCGACGTGCGCAGACCGTTCGGCGGGGTCGGCGTAGGCCCGTCGGCGCCGGGCGCGCGTGCCGGTCGAACGCTGGACGCGGGCGCGCGTACGCCGGTCAGTGCCGGGCGCGCGGAACCGTCAGTGCGGGGCGCGTACGCCGGTGAGCGCCGTGACCACCGGGTCGAGCGCCTGGTTGATCTCGTCGCCGATGGAGCGGAAGAACGTGATGGGGGCGCCGTAGGGGTCGTAGACCTCGTCCGCCTCGGCGGTCGGGGCCAGCAGCCAGCCGCGCAGCGCGGCGGCGGCGCGGACCAGGGCGCGGGCGCGCTCGACGACGCCCTCGTCCAGCGGGTCGGGCAGCGTGGCGGGGTCTATCGCCCGCACCAGCCGGGTGAACTCCTTGAGCGTGAAGGTCCGCAGGCCCGCGGAGTGGCCCATGGAGATGACCTGGGCGCGGTGGTCGCGGGTGGCGGTGAGGACCAGGTCGGCGCGGATCACGTGCTCGTCGAGGAGCTCTCGGCCGACGAAGCCGGTGGCGTCCGCGCCGAAGTCGGCGAGCACCACCTCGGCGTTGGCCTCCATGGGGGCGCCCTCATGGCCCCAGGTGCCCGCGCTCTCCACGATCAGGCCGCCGCTGAGCGGGTCGCCGAGGCGGTCCATCAGGGCATGGCGGGTCAGCCGCTCGGTGATCGGCGAGCGGCAGACGTTGCCGGTGCTGACGTGGAGGATGCGGAAGGTGTCGGTCCGCCCCGCTATGCCACGCCCCTCGGGCGCGGTCAATTGGCCACCTCGAGGTCGGGGACCACCTTGCGCAGCTCCTCCACGGAGAGCGCGCCGGCCCGCAGGAGGACCGGGACCGTGCCGGTGACGTCGACGATGGAAGACGGCACGATGCCGGGCGTCGGGCCGCCGTCGAGGTAGACGGAGACGGAGTCGCCGAGCATGCCCTGGGCCGCGTCGCAGTCCTCCGGCGAGGGGTGTCCGGTGAGGTTGGCGCTGGAGACGGCCATCGGGCCGACCTCGGTCAGCAGCTCGATGGCGACGGGGTGCAGCGGCATCCGGATGGCGACGGTGCCCCGGGTGTCACCGAGGTCCCACTGGAGCGAGGGCTGGTGCTTGGCGACCAGGGTGAGGGCGCCGGGCCAGAAGGCGTCGACCAGCTCCCAGGCCTGCTCGGAGAAGTCGGTGACCAGGCCGTGCAGGGTGTTCGGGGAGCCGATGAGGACGGGGGTGGGCATGTTGCGGCCGCGCCCCTTGGCGTCCAGCAGGTCGGCGACGCCCTCGGAGCTGAAGGCGTCCGCCCCGATCCCGTACACGGTGTCGGTGGGCAGCACGACCAGTTCGCCGCGGCGGACGGCGGACGCGGCCTCGCGCAGTCCCGTGGTCCGGTCGGTGGCGTCGTTGCAGTCGTATCGCCGTGCCATCAGCCGGCCTCCTCAAGCGGGTACGGGTACGGGGTGTGGAACCGGGGGCCGGTCACGGCAGGGCCTTGCGGGCGGTGGCGAACCGGGGCCGCTTGTTCAGGTCGGGGTGGTCGGCCGCGTCGGCCCAGCCCCGCTCCTCGGTGAAGATCCACGGCACCTGGCCGCCCTGGGTGTCGGCGTGCTCGATGACGACGAGGCCGCCGGGGCGCAGCAGACGGTGGGCGGTGCGCTCGATGCCGCGGATGGTGTCGAGGCCGTCCTCGCCGGAGAAGAGGGCCATCTCCGGGTCGTGGTCGCGGGCCTCGGGGGCGACGTACTCCCATTCGGTGAGCGGGATGTACGGCGGGTTGGAGATCACCAGGTCGACCTGGCCGTCGAGCTCGGGAAGGGCGCTCAGGGCGTCCCCCTTGTGGACGGTGACCCTGGACCCCTCGGCGTTCTTCCGGGTCCACCTGAGCGCGTCCTCGGAGAGCTCCACGGCGTGGACGCGCGAGCGCGGGACCTCCTGCGCCATGGCGAGCGCGATGGCGCCCGATCCGGTGCACAGGTCGACGACGACGGGCTCGACGACGTCCATCGCGCGGACGGCGTCTATGGCCCAGCCGACGACCGACTCGGTCTCCGGCCGGGGCACGAAGACCCCGGGTCCGACCTGGAGCTCCAGGTAGCGGAAGAAGGCGCGGCCGGTGATGTGCTGGAGCGGTTCGCGGGCCTCACGGCGGGCGATCGTCTCCCAGTACCGGGCGTCGAAGTCGGTGTCGGGCACGGCGTGCAGCTCGCCCCGCTTCACACCGTGGACGTAGGCCGCGAGTTCCTCGGCGTCGAATCGCGGTGAGGGGACACCGGCGTCGGCCAGCCGCTGGGTGGCCTGGGCCACCTCGGCGAGCAGCAGGTTCATCGCGGTTCTCCGTACGGTTCACGGGTGTGCGGGGCGGGCGGTTCGCTTACGCGTTGGCGAGCTTGGCGGCGGAGTCGGCGTCGACGCACGCCTGGATGACGGCGTCGAGCTCTCCGTCGAGCACCTGGTCCAAGTTGTACGCCTTGAAGCCGACGCGGTGGTCCGAGATGCGGTTTTCCGGGAAGTTGTAGGTGCGGATCTTCTCGGAGCGGTCGACCGTACGGACCTGGCTGCGGCGCACGTCGGAGGCTTCCTGCTCGGCGGCCTCCTGGGCGGCGGCCAGCAGCCGGGAGCGCAGGATGCGCATGGCCTGCTCCTTGTTCTGGAGCTGGCTCTTCTCGTTCTGGCAGGAGGCGACGACGCCGGTCGGCAGGTGCGTGATGCGGACGGCGGAGTCGGTCGTGTTGACGGACTGGCCGCCGGGGCCGGAGGAGCGGTAGACGTCGATGCGCAGGTCGTTGGCGTGGATCTCGACGTCGACCTCCTCGGCCTCGGGGGTGACGAGCACGCCCGCGGCGGAGGTGTGGATGCGGCCCTGGGACTCGGTGGAGGGCACGCGCTGCACGCGGTGCACCCCGCCCTCGTACTTCATCCGGGCCCAGACGCCCTGGCCGGGCTCGGTGGCCCCGTTGCCGCCCTTGGTCTTGACGGCGACCTGGACGTCCTTGTAGCCGCCGAGCTCGGACTCGGTGGAGTCGATGATCTCGGTCTTCCAGCCGACGCGCTCGGCGTAGCGCAGGTACATACGCAGCAGATCGCCGGCGAACAGGGCGGACTCGTCGCCACCCGCGCCCGCCTTGATCTCCAGGAGCACGTCCTTGTCGTCGCTGGGGTCGCGCGGGACGAGGAGGAGGCGGAGCTTCTCGGTGAGCTCTTCGCGCTGCTTCTCCAGGTCCTTGACCTCGGCGGCGAAGTCGGGGTCGTCCGCGGCGTACTCGCGGGCGGTCCCGATGTCCTCGCCGGTCTGCTTCCAGGCCCGGTACGTGGAGACGATCGGGGTCAGCTCCGCGTAGCGCTTGTTCAGCTTGCGCGCGTTGGCCTGGTCGGCGTGGACCGACGGGTCGGCGAGCTTCTTCTCGAGACCGGTGTGTTCACCGATCAGTTCCTCGACCGCCTCGAACATTCGGGGGCTCCTGGTTGGTTACGGCTACGGGCCTGCTGGAGGGCGTACTGCCCGGTGGGGCGTCCGGGGGCTCCCCCGCCCACACCCGACCGGAAAAAACGCCGGTTCCGACGCCCCCGGGAAGAGGGCGCCGAGAACCGGCGCAGTGGCTCGCTACTTGCTGGCGGAGCCGGCAGCCTTGCCGAAGCGGGCCTCGAAGCGGGCCACGCGGCCGCCGGTGTCGAGGATCTTCTGCTTGCCCGTGTAGAACGGGTGGCACTCGGAGCAGACGTCGGCACGGATGGCGCCGCCGTCGATGGTGCTCCGCGTGGTGAACGACGCACCGCAGGTGCAGCTGACCTGCGTCTCGACGTACTCGGGGTGGATGTCGCGCTTCAAGGTGTCTCCTAGTTTCGGGAGGGCGCCGGGTCGTCCGCGCGGATTGCGCGGCCGTGAACCGGGGCCGACGTACCAGTCTGCCAGGACCGGCCGTATCTCCCAAAACCGGGGGCGGACCGCAGGTATTCCCCCGGGTGCACCAGACCCGGTCCGGCGGCCTGTCCGACGGCCTATCCGACGGTCTGTCCGACGACCTTTCCGACGTCCCCCTTGTCCCCGGCCGAATTCTCGGTCGCGGAGGCCGGGATGGGCCGGTCCTGCTTCAGCGCGGCCCAGACCTGCCGGCCGGCCCGCTCCTGCGGGAGGACCCGGTTGGGGTCGGCCGGGTCGTACTCCACCGGCAGGGTCACCATGTGCACGTTCTTCGCGCCCAGCCCCTTGAGCCCGTCGGCGAAAGCGGCGAGCTTCTTGACCGAGCCGAGGCCGGAGTCGGTGGTGACGGCCTTGGTGGCGGCGTCCGCGAGGCCGAACAGCTTCCTCGGGCTGGAGAACACCCCGACGCTCCTGGCCTGTTCCATCAGCGCCTTGACGAACGCCTGCTGGAGCTGGATGCGGCCGAGGTCACTGCCGTCGCCGACGCTCTTGCGGGTACGGACGAGGCCGAGGGACTCCTCGCCGTCCAGGGTGTGGGTGCCCGGCTCCAGGTCGAGGTGGCTCTTGGAGTCGTTGATGGCGGTCTTCGTGGTGATCTCGACACCGCCCAGCTCGTCGATGAGCTTCTCGAAGCCGGTGAAGTCGACCTCGACGTAGTGGTCCATGCGGATACCGGACATCGATTCGACGGTCTTCACCGCGCAGGCCGGCCCGCCGACCTCGTAGGCGGTGTTGAACATGGCGCGCCGCTCGGCGCCGACCGGGTCACCCGTCGTGTCGCTCGTACAGGCGGGGCGTCCGATCAGGGTGTCGCGGGGTATCGAGACGACGCTCGCCGACTTGTGGCCCTTGTCGACGTGCACGACCATCGCCGTGTCGGAGCGGGCGGCGCCCTCGTCGGCGCCGTACTTCCCGTTGGCGCCGGAGCGCGAGTCGGAGCCCAGCACCAGGATGTCCTGGGAGCCGTCGTCCACGTCGTTGGGGCGGTCGGTGCCGAGTTCGGCGTCGATGTCGACGCTGGAGAGGTTGCCGTCGAGCGTGACGTACGCGTATCCGAGGCCGGCCCCGCCGACGACCACCACACCCGCCACCGTCCAGGCCGTGACGACTTTCGCGCGGTGCCGGCCCGAGGCCTTTCTCCGGCGGGTGCCGGTGCCGCGTATCCGCCCCGGGGTCTTCCTCTGCTCGCTCACGCGTCTCCCTCGTCACCTCTGTTGCCCGTCTGCCCCCTGCCGTGGCGATCCACGCGCGGCCGGCCCCTCGTGTCAGGACGGCCGAAGCACGAAGAAGGGTTGCATACGCGCCTGTGGCCCCCGTCGGACGACGGGGGCCACAGGAAGTGCCGGTGCGCGGTCGGTCAGCCGCCGCTCACCTGGGGTTTCAGCCGACGGTGTAGTAGCTGTTCCAGCCGCTGCCGAGCTTGACCTGTGTGGCGAAGATCTCCGACGTGGCCTGGCCGGTGCCCTTGAGGAGGTACAGGTCGCCGGAGGTGGAGCGCGCCACGAGGTCGGCCTTCGCGTCGCCGTTCACATCGCCCGGGGTGACCAGGTGGTTGTACGCCGACAGGTTGCTGCGGACCTTGACCGGCGCCTCGAAGGGGGCGGTGGACTTGCCCGTGCCCTTGACCAGGTAGAGGTCGTTCGAGCCGCCGCGACGCAGGAGCAGGTCGTTCTTGCCGTCGTAGGTGAGGTCGCCGTGCCCGCGCACCTGGTTGTAGACCTGGTATCCGGCTGCCGCCTTCGCCGGGGTGTTGAACTTGCCGTTGCCGAAGCTCGGGTACGTCATGAGGTCGCCCGCGGCGTTGACGGCCAGGATGTCGCCCTTGCCGTCGTTGTTGACGTCGCCCGGAGCGATGATCGCCCGGACCGACTTCCAGTTGCTGAAGATCTTCGTCTTGGCGTAGGTGGAGCTGCTCGCCGACCGGTGCAGCCAGAAGACGTTCCCGGTGGAGGCCTCACGGGCGATCAGGTCCTGGTAGCCGTCCCGGTCGATGTCGGTCTGGACGAACAGGTTGTACGCGCTGTAGGAGCCGCCGAACACCTTGCGTGCGGCGAGCTTCTCGCCGGACGAGGGGAAGGTGTACGCGGTGGCACCGGTGGTCCGGGCGAACAGGTCGGCCCGGTGGTCACCGCTGAAGCTGGTGTCGTCGATGCGGGGCTGGATCGACCGGTAGTACGTCGACACCTTGGTGTAGGCGTCGTAGGTGCCCTCCAGGTTGCACGCCTGGGAGGTGGTGGCCGGACCCCACGAGGTGATGCCGATGACGCGGCCGCTGACGAACATCGGACTGCCGGAGTCGCCGGGGCAGGTCGCCCGGCCGGTGGAGTCGTCACCGGTGCCGCCGATGCCCGCGCAGATCATGTGGCCCGGCTTGTAGGCCCCCGGGACACCGATGGCCCCGTCGAGGTTCTCGGAGCACTCGGCGTCCGAACGCAGCGGCTGCTGCAGCCGCAGCAGGGTGTCCGAGAGGGGGGAGAAGTCCCAGTCGGAGCCGGTCATGCCCCAGCCGTAGGTGGTGGCGGTCGTTCCGGGGGCGTAACGCGCGTTATCGCCGTACGAAGCGGGCTGCGCAGGCGTATAGGGCAGCGGCTTGGAAAGCGTCAGGAGCGCGATGTCGTTGTCTATCTCGGCCGCGTTGTACGTGCCCGCGAAATAGGAGCGGGAAATCCCGACGGCCGTGCCTTCGTCGTTGGGGCCGCCCGCCAGTTTTGCGGTCCCGGCGAGCACCATCCCGCGGCCGGCCATGTCGAGGGCCTTGCCGTTGTCGTCGGTGACGCAGTGGGCCGCCGTCATCACCTTGTTGGGGGCCACCAGGGTCCCGCCGCAGGAGAAGTAGAAGATGCCGTCGTTGTCGTACTCGAAGAGGAGCTGCACCATCCAGGGTGCGTCCTTGAAGGCGGTGTTCGTCCCACCGATGATCTTCGGCGAGAGCTTCTGCGGGCTGACCACCTCGACGCCCTTCGGCGGCAGGAATCGCTCACCGCCCTCGGTCGCCTGAGCGCCGGCCGTCAGGCCCCCGCCCAGCAGTGCCAGTGTGGCGGCGGCGACGGCCGCCAGGCGACCGGCTATTCGTGCTGATCCGGCATGACGCGATATGCGCACGCAAGTCTCCCGTTGGTCCAAAGGCATGAGGTGAAAGTGCCGCAAGTGGGGGGAGATTGACGGCAGATTGATATTACATGCATGAATCCGCCCCGTCACTCGAGTAACGGGGCGGATTCACAAGGCGGTTGGCGAAAACCGCAGGACCGCAATCAGTCGTTGCCGTTTCCGCTGCCCGGCGTCGTCTTCTGGATCTGCAGCAGGAACTCCGCGTTGGACTGGGTCTTCTTCATCCGGTCCAGGAGGAGCTCGATCGCCTGCTGCTGGTCGAGCGCGTGCAGCACCCGGCGCAGCTTCCAGACGACCGCCAGCTCGTCGGTGCCGAGCAGGATCTCTTCCTTACGGGTGGAGGACGCGTCGACGTCCACCGCCGGGAAGATGCGCTTGTCCGAGAGCTTCCGGTCGAGCTTGAGCTCCATGTTGCCGGTGCCCTTGAACTCCTCGAAGATCACCTCGTCCATGCGCGAGCCGGTCTCGACGAGCGCGGTGGCCAGGATGGTCAGCGAGCCGCCGTCCTCGATGTTGCGCGCGGCACCGAAGAAGCGCTTCGGGGGGTACAGCGCGGTCGAGTCGACACCACCGGAGAGGATGCGGCCGGAGGCGGGCGCCGCGAGGTTGTACGCGCGGCCCAGACGGGTGATCGAGTCGAGCAGGACGACCACGTCGTGACCCAGCTCCACGAGGCGCTTGGCGCGCTCGATGGCCAGCTCGGCGACGGTGGTGTGATCCTCGGCGGGACGGTCGAAGGTCGAGGAGATGACCTCGCCCTTCACCGACCGCTGCATGTCGGTGACCTCTTCCGGACGCTCGTCGACCAGGACGACCATCAGGTGGCACTCGGGGCTGTTGACCGTGATGGCGTTGGCGATGGCCTGGAGGATCATCGTCTTGCCGGTCTTCGGCGGGGCCACGATGAGCCCGCGCTGGCCCTTTCCGATCGGGGCCACCAGGTCGATGATCCGCGTCGTCAGGATGTTGGAGTCGGTCTCCAGACGGAGCCGGTCCTGCGGGTAGAGCGGGGTCAGCTTCTGGAACTCGGGGCGACCCCGGCCGGACTCGGGGGCCATGCCGTTGACCGAGTCGAGGCGGACCAGCGCGTTGAACTTCTCGCGCCGTTCGCCGTCCTTGGGCTGGCGCACCGCACCGGTGACGTGGTCACCCTTGCGCAGGCCGTTCTTGCGGACCTGGGCGAGCGAGACGTACACGTCGTTCGGGCCCGGCAGGTAGCCGGAGGTCCGGATGAACGCGTAGTTGTCGAGGATGTCCAGGATGCCCGCGACGGGGATCAGGACGTCGTCGTCGGCCACCTGCACATCGCTGGCGAAGTCGTCACGGCCGCGACGGCCGCGACGGTCGCGGTAGCGTCCGCGACGGCCACGGCGGCCGCCCGCCTCGTCGTCGAAGTCGTCCTGCGGACCGTTGTCACGGTTCTGCTGGCCCTGGCCCTGGCTCTGGCTCTGCCCCTGGCCCTGGCGCTGCGGGCGCTGCCCGCCGCCGCCCTGCTGGCCCTGGTCGTCGCCCTTGCCCCGGCGGTCGCGCTGGCGCTCGCGGCGCTCCCCGCGCTCGCCCCGGTCACCACGCTCGCGGTCGCCACGGCTCTGGCGGTCGCCACGGCGGCCCTCGGCGGTGTCGGCCGCGGCCTCGGCCTTGGCCTCGCCCCTGGGCTCGCCGCGGTCCTCGGTCTTCTGCTCGGCCTGCGGCTCCGCCTTGGCCTCGGTCTTCGCCTCGGCCTTGGTCTCGGGGCTGCCCGCCTGCGCGGTCGCGCGGCGGCGACGGCGCTCGCCCGTGGGCTGGTCGTCGCTGGCCGGTTGGCCGGGGATGTCGATCTGCTGCTGGGCCGTGGCCTGCTCGGCAGCGGCGGCCTCGTCCCCGGTGCGCGCCTTGGAGGTGGCACGCCGCTTGGGCTTGCTCTCCGCCTCGGCGGCGGGGGCCTCGTCCCCGGTACCAGTCTTGGCGGAGGTCTTGGGGGCGGCGGATCCGCCGCCCGCCTGCGCCTCCTTGATGACCTCGATCAGCTGGCTCTTGCGCATCCGCGCAGTGCCCCTGATGCCGAGGCCGGACGCGACCTGCTGCAGCTCGGCCAGGACCATGCCCTCGAGGCCGGTGCCGGAGCGGCGGCGCCGTGCGGTGGTGCCAGTGGCAGCACCTTCGGCGGGCGCGGCGCTGTCGACATTCTTGTCGGCAGTCACGCCCATCAGATCGGTGGTGTCGCTCACGAAGGGTCCTTCCCTGGAGCGGACGTCGGCCTTCTGGCTCGGCGACCGGTTGTGCTGTCCGACTGCGGTCTGTTGATCTTGCTGGATCGCGGACCTTGCCGGGGCGGTGGTCCGCCGGGTACGGCGGAGAGATGAACGTGCGGGGTCCGGCGCGAGATCCCCCTGCTCGGCCCACTCCTGGACGAGCGAGGGTGTCGTGCCGGTTCCGGAGCGTGCTCGAAACTGCTCAGGCAGGCTGCTCAGGCAGTTGGGGAGGCTCCCGGAAGAATGGCGGTCCCGGAGGGGGACACGAAGCAACGCGCCTCAAAGACGTCGGTTGCAGACTTGAGGTTAACACTACCGGCTCCAACAAACATTCCCCCTCTCGGCCACCGGTAATCACATGCGGTCACGCGGCCAGCGGCAGCACGGTGGCGCCCGCGGCGTCGAGGGCCAGCCGGTTCGCGGCCCAGCCCTCCCCCGCCAGCCGGGCGACCTTGTCGGCGGAACCCTCCTCCGCCAGCGCGAGCACCGTGGGGCCCGCGCCGGAGATCACCGCGGGCACGCCGTCGGCGCGCAGCCGGTGCACCAGCTCGACGCTCTCAGGCATCGCCGGGCCCCGGTACTCCTGGTGGATGCGGTCCTCGGTGGCGGCGAGCAGCAGCTCGGGGCGCCTGGTCAGCGCCTCGACGAGCAGGGCGGCCCGGCCCGCGTTGAGGGCGGCGTCGACGTGCGGGACGGTGCGCGGGAGCAGGCCGCGCGCCGTCTCGGTGAGCACGGGCCGGCCGGGCACGAAGACCACCGGAACGACGGACGGCGCGGGGTCCATCCGGATGGCCCGGGCCGCTCCGCCGTCCATCCACGCGAGGGTGAATCCGCCGAGCAGACAGGCCGCCACGTTGTCGGGGTGCCCCTCGATCTCGGTGGCCAGCTCCAGCAGGGCCTCGTCGTCGAGACGGGCGTCGCCGCCGGTGGTCACGGCGCGGGCGGCGACGATTCCGGCGCAGATGGCGGCGGAGGAGGAGCCGAGGCCGCGGCCGTGCGGGATGCGGTTGGCGCAGACGATCTCCAGGCCGCGGGGCTGGCCGCCGAGCAGGTCGAAGGCGGTGCGCAGGGAGCGTACGAGCAGGTGGCTCTCGTCCCGGGGCAGCGTCTCGCCGCCCTCACCCGCGATGTCGATGTGGAGCCCGGAGTCGGCGACCCGGACGACGACGTCGTCGTACAGCCCCAGCGAGAGGCCGAGGGCGTCGAAGCCCGGGCCCAGGTTGGCGCTGGTTGCGGGGACGCGCACCCGGACGGCGGCGGCTCGGAACGCGGGACCGGCCATCGGTTGGACGACTCCTTGTAAGGCGGCGGGGATTGCGGTGCGGTGGCTCTGCGGCGGTGGGGGTCTGCGGATGGGGCCGGTGGCCCGGCCCGTACGCGCCGTCACGACGGCTGCCGCGCCGCGGCGGACCGGCGGGCGGAGGTCGGGCGGATGGGGTACAGCTTATCGAAGGAAGGTTCTGCCGCGACATAGGGCGCACAGGAGGCGCACGATGCGTGTCGCACGCCTCCTATGCGCTCTCCGCCCCGAAAAGAGGGCGGTTGAGCTGGGTTGTCCTGGTCGGCTCGGCCGCCCGTGTCTGCCGGGCCCGGTTGGCACGGGCGGCTGTCACGGACGGCCGGACGCCGGTCAGACCAGTCCGAGCTTCTGTGCCGCGGTGGCCGCGTCGACCGGCACGGTGACCGGCTGCGGGGCGCCCGCGACGGCCCAGTCCGGGTCCTTGAGGCCGTTGCCGGTGACCGTGCAGACGACGCGCTGGCCGGGGTCGACCTTGCCCTCCTCGGCGGCCTTGAGCAGACCGGCGACGGACGCGGCCGACGCGGGCTCCACGAAGACGCCCTCCTGGGAGGCCAACAGCCGGTAGGCGGACAGGATCTGCCGGTCCGTCACCTCGTCGATGAACCCGCCCGACTCGTCCCGCGCGGCCAGGGCGAAGTCCCAGGAGGCCGGGTTGCCGATGCGGATGGCGGTGGCGATGGTGGAGGGGTCCTTGACGACCTCGCCGCGCACGATGGGCGCGGAGCCGGAGGCCTGGAAGCCCCACATGCGCGGGGCGTGCGTGGAGACGCCGTCCCCGGCGTACTCGGTGTACCCCTTCCAGTACGCGGTGATGTTGCCCGCGTTGCCGACCGGCAGGACGTGGATGTCGGGGGCGTCGCCGAGCGCGTCGACGATCTCGAACGCGGCGGTCTTCTGGCCCTCGATACGGACCGGGTTGACCGAATTGACCAGCGCCACCGGGTAGTTGTCCGAGAGCGAGCGGGCCAGGGTGAGGCAGTCGTCGAAGTTGCCGTCGACCTGGAGGATCTTGGCGCCGTGCACGAGCGCCTGGCCCATCTTGCCGAGCGCGATCTTGCCCTGCGGTACGAGGACGGCGCAGACCATCCCCGCACGCACCGCGTACGCCGCGGCGGAGGCCGAGGTGTTGCCGGTGGAGGCGCAGATGACGGCCTTCGCCCCCTCCTCCTTGGCCCGGGTGATGGCCATGGTCATGCCGCGGTCCTTGAACGAACCGGTGGGGTTGGCGCCCTCGACCTTGAGGTGCACCTCGCAGCCCGTGCGCTCGGAGAGGACCTGCGCCGGAACGAGCGGCGTACCGCCCTCACGAAGCGTGACGACCGGCGTGGCGGCCGTGACCGGAAGCCGGTCCCGGTACTCCTCGATGATGCCGCGCCACTGATGGGTGCCCTTGCTGGTCATGGGTCCTTTACTCCCCTTCAACACGCATGATGCTGGCGACACCGCGCACGGTGTCGAGCTTGCGCAGCGCTTCGACGGTCCCGGAGAGGGCGGCGTCGGGCGCGCGGTGGGTGACGACGACGAGGGACGCCTCGCCGCCTCCGTCCGGACGTCCTTGCTGGCGTACCGTATCGATGGATACGCCCTGCTCGGCGAAGACCGTCGCCACCTGGGCGAGCACGCCCGGCTTGTCGGCCACGTCGAGGCTGATGTGGTAGCGCGTGACGACCTCGCCCATGGGGCTGACCGGCAGGCGCGTGTAGGCGGACTCACCGGGGCCGGTGGCCTCGCCCAGTTTGTTGCGGCAGACGGCGACGAGGTCGCCGAGGACGGCCGAGGCGGTCGGGGAGCCGCCGGCCCCGGGCCCGTAGAACATCAGCTGCCCGGCCGCGTCGGCCTCGATGAAGACCGCGTTGTACGCCTCGCGGACGGAGGCCAGCGGGTGGCTGAGCGGGATCATCGCGGGGTGGACGCGGGCGGTGACCGAGGCCCCGTCGGCGGCGCGCTCGCAGATGGCGAGGAGCTTGACCGTGCAGCCCATCCGGCGGGCGGAGGCGATGTCGGCCGCGGTGACCTCGGTGATGCCCTCGCGGTGCACATCGCCGATCTTCACCCGGGTGTGGAAGGCGATCCCGGCGAGGATCGCGGCCTTCGCGGCGGCGTCGAAGCCCTCGACGTCGGCGGTCGGGTCGGCCTCGGCGTACCCGAGGGCGGTGGCCTCGTCGAGCGCCTCGGAGTAGCCGGCGCCGCTGGTGTCCATCTTGTCGAGGATGAAGTTGGTCGTGCCGTTGACGATGCCGAGCACCCGGTTGACCTTGTCACCGGCGAGCGACTCGCGCAGTGGCCGTACCAGCGGGATGGCACCCGCGACGGCGGCCTCGTAGTAGAGATCGCGGCCGTATTTCTCGGCGGCGGCGTGCAGGGCCGCGCCGTCCTCGGCGAGCAGCGCCTTGTTGGCGGAGACGACGCTCGCGCCGTTCTCGAAGGCGGTGGTGATGAGCGTGCGGGCCGGCTCGATGCCCCCGATGACCTCGACCACCACGTCGATGTCGCCACGCCGCACGAGCGCGGTCGCGTCGGTGGTGATCAGTGCGGGGTCGATGCCCTCACGCACCTTCGAGGGGCGGCGGACGGCGACGCCGACGAGCTCCACGGGGGCGCCGATGCGCGCCGCGAGGTCATCGGCGTGCGTCGTCATGATGCGCGCCACCTCTGAGCCGACCACTCCACAGCCCAGCAGCGCCACCTTCAGC
Organism: Streptomyces sp. NPDC088706; assembly: GCF_044752765.1. Taxonomy (NCBI): domain Bacteria; kingdom Bacillati; phylum Actinomycetota; class Actinomycetes; order Kitasatosporales; family Streptomycetaceae; genus Streptomyces; species Streptomyces sp. NPDC088706. The sequence goes on along the minus strand of NZ_JBIVLW010000002.1, from coordinate 594,221 downwards.
GGACGCGTACGCATCATCCGACCTCGTTTCTCATCAAGCTCACGTGTGGACCAGTCTCACTCACCGGACGGGCGTTTCTGACCCCCGTCCGGATCCTGAGATGACTATTTCATCAGCCGACATCGAGACGCAGGAGATCTTCCTCCGTCTCGCGCCGGACGATGACGCGTGCCTCGCCGTCCCGGACGGCGACGACCGGGGGGCGCAGGGCGTGGTTGTAGTTGCTCGCCATCGAGCGGCAGTACGCGCCGGTGGCGGGGACGGCGAGCAGGTCCCCGGGTGCCAGGTCGGCGGGGAGGAACGCGTCCTTCACCACGATGTCCCCGCTCTCGCAGTGCTTGCCGACGACCCGGACGAGCATCGGCTCGGCGTCCGAGGTGCGTGAGACGAGCGCCACGCTGTACTCGGCGTCGTACAGCGCGGTACGAATATTGTCCGACATCCCGCCGTCGACGCTGACATACGTGCGCAGCCCTTCGAGGGGCTTGATGGTGCCGACCTCGTAGAGGGTGAAGGCGGTGGGTCCGACGATGGCCCGCCCCGGCTCGACCGAGATGCGCGGGGTGCGCAGCCTCGCCGCCTCGCACTCGCGGGTGACGATGTCGCTGAGCGCCTTGGCGATCTCGTGCGGCTCGCGGGGGTCGTCCTCGGAGGTGTACGCGATACCGAGGCCGCCGCCCAGGTCGATCTCGGGGAGCTCGACGCCGTGCTCGTCGCGGACCTCGGCGAGCAGCTGCACCACGCGCCGGGCGGAGACCTCGAAGCCGGCCATGTCGAAGATCTGCGAGCCGATGTGCGAGTGGATGCCGATGAGTTCGAGGCTGTCGAGCGCGAGGGCCCTGCGGACCGCCTCGGCGGCCAGCCCGTCGGCCAGCGCGATGCCGAACTTCTGGTCCTCGTGCGCGGTGGCGATGAACTCGTGGGTGTGCGCCTCGACACCGACGGTGACCCGGATCTGGACGCGCTGGCGGACGCCGTGGCTCCGGGCGATGTGGGCGACGCGGACGATCTCCTGGAAGGAGTCGAGCACGATCCGCCCGACCCCGGCCTCGACGGCCCGCTCGATCTCGGCGACGGTCTTGTTGTTGCCGTGGAAGGCGATGCGCTCGGCGGGCATGCCGGCGTCGAGGGCGGTGGTCAGCTCCCCCCCGGAGCAGACGTCCAGGTTCAGCCCTTCCTCCCGCAGCCAGCGCACGACGGCGCGGGAGAGGAAGGCCTTGCCGGCGTAGAAGACGTCGGCGTCCGGCCCGAAGGCGTCGGCCCAGGCCCGGCAGCGGGCGCGGAAGTCGCTCTCGTCCAGGAAGTAGGCGGGGGTGCCGAACTCCTCGGCGAGCCGGGCGACGCCGATTCCGCCCACGGTGAGGGCGCCGTCGGCGTCGCGGGTGACGGTACGGGCCCAGACCTTCTCGTCCAGGACGTTGAGGTCGGCGGCGGGGGCGGAGTAGTGCCCCTCGGTCAGGACGTCGGCGTGACGGGGACCGGCGGGGTGTGCGGAGCGGCTCATGGTGAGGTCTCTCGGATTCGTCAGATTCGTCAGAGGTGTGCGGGCGCGCTGATACCGAGCAGGGACAGGCCGCCTGCCAGCACCGTCCCGGCGGCTTCGGCGAGGGCCAGCCGGGAGCGATGGGCGGCCGAGGGTTTCTCGTCGCCCGAGGGCAGCGGGGAGCAGCTGTCGTGGAAGTCGAAGAACGCGTGCGCGACGGCTTCCAGCTGCCGGGCGACCCGGTCGGGCGCGCGGTGACGGGCTGCGGCGAGAAGGACGCCGGGGTGGTCGGCGAGAAGATCGAGGAGAGGGCGGGCGGCGCCGCCGTACGGGACTGGGGTGGGCTCGGCGTGTACGTGGACGGCGGGCGCGGTGTACGGGGTGGCAGCCGGAGCGGAGGAGAACCCGAGGGCGGCGGCGCCCCGGGTGAGCGCGCGGGCCCTGGCGTGGGCGTACCGGATCCGGAAGAGCGGGTTGGCCTCCGCCTGGACGAGCAGGTCGTCACCGAGCGGGGCGCGGTCGTGCGAGGCGGGCCGCAGCAGCCCCCAGCGAGCCGCGTCCGCGCCGAGCCGCTCCAGCAGCTCCGCCGCGGTGGCGCCGGCGGGCACCGGGCGGATCGAGGTGAGCGGAACCGGGGGCGTACCGTGCGCGTCGACGGTGACGCCGAGCCGGCTCCAGTCCGAATCGCTCGCCTCCTCGCAGCTGACCCGGACCCGGGCGCCCTGGGAGATCAGGAGCCGGCGCACGGCATCGGCGGTGACGGCGGCGCGCACCTCGCGCGCGTGGTGGAACCGCAGGAGCTCGTCCCGGAGCGCGCCCCCGTGTCCGTACGCACTCCCCTGCTCCCGTACGGCGTCGAGCACGGCCCGGTCGTTGTCGCAGGGGGCGTCGAGAGTGAGGCTCAGAAACCCGGGACCGGTGATCTCGACCCGCCCGATACCGGGCTCGGCGGCGACCCGCTCGCGCAGGATCCGGGCGACCTCCAGGGCCGGCAGCCCGGCGTCCCCGGCGAGCTGGAGCGCGACCGCGCAGGCGTAGTCGCCGCTTCCGCCGGGCCGGCTCCTCTCCACCCGCACGCGCGCGGGCACGGGCGCGCGCAGCGCATTCTCGTCGACCGCACGGCGCACGGCGCGCAGCACGGTCCGGGAGAGATCGGCGGGGGTCACGGGACAAGCGTATGGGAGGAGGAGGGGCACTCCGCGACCCGGTTTCGCCATCCGGTCAGCGGTGGCGGTCACGCCTGGCCGGAGCGGGTCAGCCGGTGGCGGTCAGCGGAGCCGGTCCCCTGCTCGCCGCAGCCGGTCAGCCGCAGCCGGTCAGCCGGTGGCACTCCCCGCCCGTCCGGCACCGGTCCGTCCGGCACCGGTCCGTCCGGCACCGGTCCGTCCGGCACCAGTCCGTCCGTCGACCGACGGCAGCTCCTCCCCGGTGGCCAGCCGGTGCACCATCCGCACCAGCTCACTGGGCTCGAACGGCTTCGCCAGGAACACGTCGACCCCGGCCGACGTACCCATGTCCACTTCATAGGGCGTACAAGCGCTGATGACGGCGATGGGGACATGCCGGGTGCGGGGGTCGGAGCGGAGCCGGGACGCGGTCTCCAGGCCTCCGAGGCGCGGCATCACGACATCGAGGGTGATCACATCGGGGCGGATCCGGTGGACCAGGTCCAGGCACTCCACACCATCGGCCGCGGTCACGACCTCGAAGCCCTCCAGCTCGAGATTGACCCTGATCAGCTGCCGGATGACCTGGTTGTCGTCGACAACCAGCACGCGGCCGTACGCCCCTGGCACTCTTCGAGAGTAGGTCGGCCCCAGCGACCGCGTCCGGCGTTTGGTCACTTCCGCCCCGGACGGGTGGCGCCGGCCTCCACGGGCCGCGCCCGCCCTGGTCCCGTGGCTGGGTGAGGGTCGGGCTGACGCGACGGAATACCTGTTCACGGAGACCCGGTGGGAGCTGGTAGTGTTTCACCCGTCGCAGAGCAACAGCGCGATACGCCCCCGTAGCTCAGGGGATAGAGCATCGGCCTCCGGAGCCGGGTGCGCAGGTTCGAATCCTGCCGGGGGCACTTTCCGGAAAGACCTTCTGATCGGTGGAAACGCTGATCAGGGGGTCTTTTTCATGGTGAGCTCCGGTAGGCGGTGGGGGCGGGGTCCGGGAGGCGAGCGCCCGATCGTGCGTGGATCGGGGCCGAACCGGGCAGAGTGACGAGGACCTATGAGGCTCGACGGCGGGGGGCCGTGATGGAGTCCGGTGATCTGAACGGGACTGCGGGACGGGACGCGGGCGGGGACGGGCACGCGGGTAGGGCCGGTGGGGCCGTTCCGCCGCCACCCTCGGGGTCACCCGGGTACGGGCCGCCGCCTTCGGAGCCGCCCGGGTTCGGTCCTCCCCCGCCGCCGCCTTCGGACCCGCCCGGATTCGGTCCTGCCCCGCCGCCGCCCTCCCACGCGCCGGCTGTCGGCCCGCCGCCGCCCGGTGCGGGACTCCGGGCCGTGGGGGCCGGGTTGCTCAATCTGACCGGGCTGGGGCTGGGGTATGCCCTGCTGGGACGGTGGGGGCGGGCCGTCGGGTGCTGGGTTGCCACCGGGGTGCTGTTGTTCGTGGCGTTGCCCGCCGATCCGGACGGGGTGGCGGGGGGTGTCGTCGTCGGATATCTCCTCGTGCTCGTCCTCGCCGCCGCCGACGGGGCGCGGATCGCCCTGCGGTCGGCGCTCGGTGGTTCGTGGCGGCCGGTGCTGGCGGTGGGTCTGGGCGTGGTGCTGCTGGCCGTTCCGGCCGGTGGGGTGGTGGCGTACGGGTCGGCGCGGGACGAGGCCAGGGAGCAGCTGCTGCTCGACCGGCTGGAGTCCGGGGACCGGAGGGTCGCGGCCGCGGCCCGGCAGCCGTTCGGGACGGCGCGGGCCGAGTACGAGGGGGCACTCGGCGTCTACCGCGCGCTCGACCGGGACCACCCCGACTCCCGGGCGGCCAAGCTCGTCCCGGACCGGCTTGAGGCGTACTACGACGCCGTCTCCTCCCCGTACCAGGGGAAGCGGCACTGCGAGGCCATCGAGCCGTTGACGTATCTGCGGACCCTGCCGGACTCGGTCGGGCGTGACCTGCTGGGCAAGCTGGCCGGCTGGCCCGACGAGCCGCTCGCCGAGTCGTTGTACGGGTGTGGTGTCTCGCGTCTGGGTGGGGTTTCCGCGGGGGGCTCGTCGGAGTTCGGTCAACTGTTGCGTACCTTCCCCGAGTCCGCGCCCGCGCGGCAGGTGGCGCCCGCGATCGGCGGCCGGATCGACGGCCGGCTCGCGGAGGTGAAGGGCGCCGATCCGTGTGCGGCCACCGAAGGGTTGCGCGGGCTGAGCTCCACCGTCTCCGCCCTGCCCGCCGAGAGCGTCCCGGGGCTGGGCGCCAGGGCGGACCAGGGGATCCGGAACGGGGTGTACGCCTGCGGGGTGGACCAGTTCAAGGAGAAGGAGTTCGGCGAGGCCCGTACGACGCTGGCCGGTTTCGCCCGGTCCTACAAGGGCGACGGCCGGGCGGCGCAGGCCAGGAAGATCGCCATCGCCGCCGAGATAGCCGACGACCGGCCGGCCGCGGGCAAGCGGCTGCCGCCGTCCGGGCGGCCCGGCGGGCCCCGGATGGAGCTGGTCATCAGCAATGACGCGCCGAACGCGGTCGAGGTGCTCTACACCGGGCCGGTCACCGGCACCGTCACCCTGAAGCCCTGTGCCGGCTGCAAGCGCTACGGCGCGTCGGCCGGCCCACGCCTCGCCTGCAAGGACGGCGGCAGGAGTTACCCGAAGGCGCGGCTCCAACTGCCCTCCGGCGAATACCACTTCCTCTACAAGCACGGTACGGGTGCGTCGTCCCGGGTGGACAGTTACGCGGCGGGGTCGAAGGTGCAGCCCGGGTACACCTACACCAGCTGCACCTATGTCGTCGAGCGCAGTCCGCTGGGGCTCGACCTGCCCACCCTGCCCGACTACATCGATCCGGTCTCGGCTCCCCGGAACTGAGCCCCGGACGGGCGATGGCCCTGGACGGGCGAGGGCCCCGGACGGGCGATGGCCCTGGACGGGCGAGGGCCCCGGACGGGCGATGGCCCGGAGGGGCCAGGGCCCTGGACGGGCGAGGGCCCCGGACGGGCGAGGGCCCCGAGGGGCCAGGGCCCTGGACGGGCGAGGCCCCGGAGGGGCCAGGGCCCCGCCGGGTCTCAGCCGTCCTGCTGCGGGTGCCTTTCGGTGCCTTTCGATGGCCCGGCCGCCAGGTGCGCCCGCGCTCCGCCTCGGGTCAGGCCGAGGCGCGCTTGCGGGGTGCCGCCGCCGTCTTCTTCGTCGTGTTCCGGCCGCCGGACGACGTCTGCTTCTTGGCCGATGACGAGGACCCCTTGGCCGTGGACGTCGACTTGGCCGGCGTCTTCTTCTGCGCGGTCTTCCTGGCCGTGGACGCCGTGGACTTCGTCGTGCCGGTGGACTTGGGCGTCGGCTTCGCGGCGGGCTTCTGCTGCGCGGACTTCTGCTGGGTCGTCTTCTTCGCCGTCCTCCCCGAGCCTGACGCCGTCTTCTCGATGGGGTGGACGTCCGCCATGTCCCCCTCGCCCTCGGCCTCTTCCCCGTCCTCCCCCTCACCCCGGGACTTCTTCGCCGCGCGGACACTGCTCTCCAGGGCCGCGAGCAGGTCGATGACCTTGCCCCCGCCACCGTCCTTCGATTCCGAGGGCTGCACCGCCTCACCCGAGGCCTTCGCGGCGACGAGCTCCTCCAACGCCTCCCGGTAGTCGTCGTGGAGGCTGTCCATGTCGACCTCGCCGAGGGTGTCCATCAGGGCGTCCGCCAGGTCGAGTTCGGCGTCGCGGACGGTGACGTCGCCGTCCGGGGCGACGCCCTCGGGGGCCCGGATCTCGTCGGGCCACAGCAACCCGTGCATGGCGATCACGTCGTCCACCACCCGGAGCATGCCGAGCCGTTCACGGCCGCGCAGGGCGTACTTGGCGACGGCGACCTTGTTGCTGCGTTTGAGGGCCTCGCGCAGCAGCGTGTACGGCTTGGCGGCCGGCACCCCGTTGGCGGAGAGGTAGTACGCCGCGTCCATCTGGAGCGGGTCGATCTCGTCGGCGGGCACGAAGGCGACGATCTCGATGGTCTTGGCGGTGGGCAGCGGGAGCTGGGCGAGATCATCGTCGGTGATCGGGATCATCGTGCCGTCGGCGTCCTCGTAGGCCTTGCCGATCTCGCCGCCGGTCACCTCCTCCTCGTCCAGCTCGCAGACCTTGCGGTACCGGATCCGGCCACCGTCGGCGAGGTGGATCTGCCGGAAGTGGATCGCGTGGTTCTCGGTGGCGTTGACGAGCTTGATCGGGATGCTGACCAGCCCGAAGGAGATCGCGCCGTTCCAGATGGACCTCACCGTTCACCCCTTTTGGGCCGTTCATGATGATCACGGATAGTCAGGACGATTTTCCTGTGGTTCGTGTGACCCTTATCGTATGACGCCGATCACGGAGGTGGAGGGGCGGCGCCTCTCGCTCAGCAATCTCGACAAGGTGCTATATCCGGCCACCGGGACGACCAAGGGCGAGGTGCTGCACTACTACGCGGCCACGGCGGCGGGGGCGATCCTGCCCCATCTGCGCGACCGACCGGTCTCCTTCCTGCGCTATCCGGACGGGCCCGAGGGGCAGCTCTTCTTCACCAAGAATCCGCCGCCCGGTACGCCCGACTGGGTGCGCACCACCCCCGTGCCGCGGAGCGAGGACCCGGGCGCCCGCCAGGTGATGGTCCAGGACCTGCCCTCGCTGATGTGGGCGGCCAACCTGATGGTGGAGTTCCACACCCCGCAGTGGCGGGTCGAGACGCCCGAGATCGCCGACCGGATGGTCTTCGACCTGGACCCCGGCTCCCCCGCCACCGTCGTGCAGTGCTGTGCGGTGGCTCTCTGGCTGCGGGAGCGGCTCGCCGCCGATGGACTGTTCGCCTACGGGAAGACGTCCGGCTCCAAGGGACTGCATCTGCTGGTCCCGCTGGAGCCGGTCCCCTCCGCCGAGGTGTCCGCGTATGCGAAGAGGCTCGCGATGGAGGCGGAGAGCGCCCTGCCGGAGCTGGCGCTGCACCGGATGAAGCGCTCCCTGCGGCCGGGAAAGGTCTTCGTCGACTTCAGCCAGAACTCCGCGTCGAAGACCACCGCCACGCCCTACACCCTGCGGGCCAGGGCGGAGCCCGCCGTGTCCGCGCCCGTCACCTGGGACGAGATCGAAGGGTGCCGGTCGCCGCGGGCGCTGGTGTTCCGCGCGGACGGGATGGCCGGGCGGCTGGAGCGGTACGGGGACCTGCTCGGCCCGCTGCTCGACCCGGACCGGGCGCGGCCACTGCCGACGGTTTCGTCCTGATCCACAGGCAACCCGCGGGTTCTCCCGCCGCCATCGCGTCATGACAGGGTCATGACCTGGTTACGGCATGAGGAAAGGCCACAAGTGGCGGGTGGATTGTCGGAGCCGTGGTGCACACTCTGCGCAGGCGCTTTCTTCGGGACGCGCCGCAGGGGTGTGGGGAACAGGCGTGCGGAAGCGGGTGGAGTTTCCGGACGCCGCCGTGACGTGGGGAGGGGATGGCGTGTTCTCGGGGATCGATGAGGTCGACTGGGCTTCGATGGAGCATGCCTACGGGCCCGCCGACGACGTGCCGGTGCTCCTTCGGGGGCTCGCCTCCGCCGATCCGGCGGAGCGGGAGAGCGCGCTCGACGGCATGTACGGAGCCGTGCACCACCAGGGGGACGTCTACGCCTGCACCCTCGCGTGCATCCCCTTCCTGTTCGAGCTCGCCGTGGACCCGGACGTGCAGGACCGGGGCAGCGTCGTCGAACTGCTCACCAGCATCGGCGGCTTCGACCTGGACGAGGACGACGAGGCGGAGATCGACGAGGACGAGATCGAGGGCGCCGCGAACTACGCGATGGCGGCGGCCGCGGTCACCGCGGGGGCGGGCGTGTTCTTCGAGCTGATCGCCGACGAGGACCCCGGGGTGCGGCTGGCGGCGCCGCTGGCGCTGGCCACCCTGCACCGCCACCCCGTGCGCGTCCTGACGCTGCTGCGGGAGCGGCTGCCGGTGGAGCCCGACGAGGAGGTGCGTCTCGCCCTGGTGGAGGCGGCCGGGCGGGTCGCCCTGCGCCACCGTCCGCTGGCGGGGCGGGTGGCCCAGTGGCTGACCCGGCTGGTGGACCGGGAGCGCGCGCCGGGGCTGCGGCTGGCGGCCCTGGCCCAGCTGGCGCGCTGTTCGCCCGACGCGCTGCCCCGCGATGTGGTGCCGGTCGTGTCGGGCCTGCTGCGCGAGTTGCGTACGGCCCCGGGCGGCGCTCCGGAGCACGAGCAGCACGACCAGGACGGTGAGCCGGAGGGTGACGCCGAGCCGGAGCCGGAGACCGACGCGGTCGGCTGTACGGACGCCTCCCGGGCCGAGCAGGTGGCGGCGCCGACCCTGGTGGGCCAGTTGCGGGCCCTCTCCGCCCAGGAGGCCGCCGGGCGCGGCGCCCCCTGGGCCGCCGATCTGCTGCGCACCCTGCACGTCGGCTTGGACGACCGGGTGGGCGACCGTACGGCCCTGCTCATCGACCAGCTGCGCAGCCCCGACCGCTGGCAGCGCATCGACGCCGTACGGATGAGCGGCGGGCTGATGCGGGCCTGGCGCGGTTCGTACGAGGAGCTGGTGGCGCTCGTCGGCGATCAGCTCGCCGATCCCGAGCCCCGGCTGGCCGAGGCCGCCTCCCACGTGCTGGAGGAGTTGTTCTCGCTGGCCGCCCCCACCGCGGACGCGCTGGCGGCCCGGCTGGCGGCCGAGCCCGGTGGCTGGGTGAAGGCCTGGGCCAGCGGTCCGCCGGGGCTCGGCTCCACGGTGAAGGCGCTGGCCCGGCTCGGCGACGCCCGTGCGGTGCCCGCCTTGGCGGCGGCCCTGGAGCTGCCGGAGGTGCCGCACGACGTGGGGTTCACCGTCGGCCATCTCGGGCCGGCCGCCCGTCCGCTGGCCGGAGCGCTGCGGCACAGGCTCGCCGGGGTGGAGCTGGATGAGGGGGCCTACGACCGGGCGAGCCCGTTGCTGGCCGGGCTCACCGCGCTGCGGGCGGGCGAGGCGACGCCGGAGGTGCTGCGGGTGCTGCGCGGCGCCCCGGAGTACCGGGGCGAGTGGCTGCGTACGGCGGCGCTGCGGGCGCTCGGGGCGTTCGGGCCGGCCGCCCGGGAGGCCGTGCCGGAGCTGCGGGCGATGCTCCACCGTGCGGGGACGGCCACGGAGGCGGCCGAGGCGCTGTGGGCGGTCGCCGGGGACCGGGACGCGGTGCTGCCCGTGCTGGTCGAGGGGCTCGGGTCGGACCAGGTGCACGACCGGCGGGCCGCCGCCGCGGCGCTGGGGGCGCTCGGCCCGCACGCCGCGGTGGTCGCGCCCCGGCTGCGCGGGCTGCTCGGCCACGACGAGCTGTGGCTGCGGGTGGACGCGGCGATCGCGCTCTGGGAGGTGACCGGGCGGCCGGAGGAGAGCACCGAGGTGCTGCTCGCCGCCTGGGAGAAGAACCGCCATGTCCGCGTCCGGGTGGCAGAATGCCTGGCAAGGATGGGACCGGTCGGCCCGGCGTCCATGGCGGCACAGGTGCTGCGCGCCGAGCTCTCCTCCGTACGCCGTCACAACGCACTGGACGGCGGGTACGGCAGCCATGACACCTACGAGGACGAAAAGCTCCTGGCGCTGTGCCGGCAGGCACTCCGGGGGACGGGAAAGGGGACCACGTCATGATCATTTTCGGTACCAAGGGCTATCTGTACCAGCTGGCCGTCCTGACGATGGTGTGCCACTGGTGCGGCAATCCGGCGGCGCACACCCTGCGCAAGCGGATCACGAAGTTCACGCTGTTCTTCGTGCCGCTCTTCCCCTTCTCGACGAAGTACGCGACGCAGTGCACCTTCTGCGGCGGGGAGCAGCAGATATCCAAGGACCAGGCCGACCAGCTGCTCGCCCAGCACGGCTCGGGTCCCGACGGCGGCCACGGGCAGGCCCCGCAGCAGCCCGGCTTCACGCAGCCGGGGCAGAACCCGTACCAGCGCTGAGCCGGCCGGCCCCCTCGGGTCCCGTAAGGGTACGAAGTGGGCATTGCGCACGGAGACGTCCTAGGGTGTAGGCCCCCTGACGTCCACGAGGAGGGTGAGCCGTGCGCCCGGTCCGCGTCCGTACCCTCGCGTCCGCCGGGGCCGCACTCGCCCTGCTCTCCGGCTGCGGTTCGGCCGGCGGGCTGGAGAGCGCCGGCGAGGCCCCATCGGCGGTCGAGCCCGCCCGCCTCTGGCCGGACCTGCCGCCCGCCTCGGCCGCCCCGTACGACTACGGGGAAGGCGAGACGGCCCGCATCCCCGGGATCACGGTGCCCGGTGACGACGTGCACCGGCTGGACCCGGTGGCGGTGGTGCAGGCCGGGCTGAGGGCCAGGACCGACCGGGACAGCGGCCTCGACGAGCTGCCCGAGGGGACGGTCCGGGAGATCCGGGAGTGCCGGACGGCACCGGACGACTGCCCGGTACTGGCCCCGTATCACCTCGACCTGACCGGTGACGGCAGGGACGAGCTGGTGCTCGGCATCCGGATGCCCGAACGTCAGCTCACCGTGCGCGCCTACCGGGCCGGCCGGGGCGCGCTGACCCGGATCATGTCCACGTCGGACGCGGTGATCAGCGTGGAGCTGGCGGGCCGGGACCTGATCCTGCGGACCCCGTCGGCGATCTCCGGGTACGAGTACCGCACCGCGTGGTCCTGGGACGGCCGGCAGCACGCGATGCTGGCCACCCGGGACGAGATCCTGCGGGCTCCGGAGCGGCCCGAGGGACGGCCGGTCCCCACCCCGGACAGCTCCCGTTCCAGCCCCTCGGCGGACGGCCGATGAAGCGGCGCCGCCTGCGCGCTCCCGCCTGGACCGCGACCCTCACCTGGAAGTCCGCGGTCTTCCTGACCGCCATGTGCTGCACCCTCGCCGCCCTGCTCGGCATCCTCGTGCACACCGCGGTGACCCGGCAGACGGTCTCCCACGCCCGCGAGAAGGCGCTGGACCGGCTGGAGGTCGTCACCGACGCGTACGAGGCCGGGGAGCCGCTGCCCCGGGGCTCCGGCATCGACCCGCCGGGGCTGCCCGGCTCGCTGCGCGCCCTGGCGGCGGGCGGCGAGCGGGGCACCATGGTCGCGGAAGGCCCGCACCGGCCCGGTGACCCGGACGGACGGGGCGGCCCCGCGATGTGGGCGGCGGGCCCGGCGGACGGGCGGGCGCTGGCCACCTGGACGGACTACAGCCACAGCGCCTCCACCATCGGCGGCCTGGACCGGGCGATCGTCGGCTCCTCGCTGCTGGCCATCGCCGCCACCCTGGTCGTCGGCCTCTTCGCCGTCGGCCGGGTGACCCGCAGGCTGCACCAGACGGCGCGGGTGGCCCGCCGGATCAGCGCGGGCGACCTCGACGCCCGGGTCGGCGACCCCCGTACGGCTCGCCCGGTACGCGGCCAGGACGAGGTGGCGATCGTCTCGGGCGCGCTGGACACCATGGCCTCCAGCCTCCAGCGCAAGCTCCAGACGGAGCAGCGGTTCACCGCCGACGTGGCGCACGAGCTGCGCACCCCGCTCACCGGCCTGTCGGCCGCCGCCGAGCTGCTGCCGCCGGGGCGGCCCGCGGAGCTGGTACGGGACCGGGTGCGGGCGATGCGCGCGCTGACCGAGGACCTGCTGGAGATCTCGCGCCTGGACGCCCGTACGGAGCAGGTCGACCTGGCCGTGCACGATCTCGCCCCGGTGGCGGAACGGGTGGTGCGGGCCTCCGGCACGGACACCGAGGTGCGGGTCGAGGCTCCGGCGCGGGTGGAGACCGACCGGCGGCGGCTGGAGCGGGTGCTCGGCAACCTGGTGGCCAACGCCCACCGGCACGGCGCCGGGCCGGTGGTGCTGGGCGTGGCGGGCGCGGTGGTCTCCGTACGCGATCACGGCGCGGGCTTCCCGGGCTACCTCCTGGAGGGCGGTCCGCAGCGGTTCCGCACGGACGGCGCAGGCAGGGGCCACGGACTCGGGCTGACCATCGCCGTGGGCCAGGCCGCGGTGATCGGGGCCCGGCTGGAGTTCGGCAACCCCCCGGACGGCGGGGCGCTGGCCCGGCTGACGCTGCCGGAGTACGTCCGCCTCGACGACGGGGATTCCGCCGGGAACACCGGCGGCGAAGGCGCGGGGACCGGTCGCCCGGGGTGACCTCACGCACAGTGCGCGTTGCGGACTCTCCGTGGCGAACCTAGCGTGGCGAGGGCGAGCTCATCTCGCGCCCCCACGGTCCCCCTTCCTTCTCATGGAGGCAGCATGTCCCCCCTGTCCCGCCCCTCACGGTTCCGCCGGATCGGTCTCTGCGTCGCCACCGGCGCCCTCGCGGCGGTCACGGCCGCCGCGCCCGCTCTGGCGGCGGACCCCCACCCCGTCGACCACCGCACGGAGGCCGCCGCGCCGAAGCCGTCATCCGACGAACTGTCCGCCTCCGCCCTCCAGCGCGAGCACGAGGCGCAGCGCCAGGAGGCCCGCCAGGAGGCCGAGGCCCAGGGCCAGGCCCGGCCGCAGGCGGCCGAGAAGAACTACAGGGGACGGGTCGTCGCCAAGCCGAACCTGCTGCTCCGCGACCGGCCCTACCGCAGCAGCCGGGTCGTGGGCTCGGTGAAGTACGGCACCGTGGTCAACATCTTCTGCAAGACCAAGGGTGACAACATCGACGGCAACAACCGCTGGTACCTGCTGACCGACGGCACCTGGGCCTGGGGTTCGGCCCGTTACATCGAGAACATCGGTACCGCGCCGCACTGGTGCTGACCGCCTCCGCCGCACCAACCGTCCGCCCGTGGAGCCCGGCCCCTCAGCCGTGGGCCCCCCGGGCGGACGCGCCGTACCGGGGCGAAAGAGCTGGGGCATAAGGGAAATACGGCGCGCCTCTTGCTACGTTGCGATCCATGACCGCAACGACGGCGGACGCTCCCCCGCCCGAGCTCCGCCTGCCCAGACGGCGTGGGGTCGAGCTCTCGCTCCTCATCGGGGCCGTGCTGATCTCCGTCTACGGTTACGCGGCCGTCGGCCTCGCCCACGACGGGGCCGTGCCCCCCGATGTCGCCGGTTACGGCGCCGGGCTCGGCATGCTCGCCCTGCTGGCCCACGCCGCGGTCCGCTTCCGGGCCCCGTACGCCGATCCGCTGCTGCTGCCGATCGCCGTCCTGCTCAACGGTCTGGGTCTGGTGCTGATCTACCGGCTCGACCTGGAGACCCCGCGCGACCAGGCCGCGCCCACCCAGCTGATCTGGTCCACGCTCGGCGTCGCGCTCTTCACCGTCGTCGTGGTGCTGCTGCGCGACCACCGGGTACTCCAGCGCTACGCCTATCTCTCGGTCGCCGCCGCGCTCGTCCTCATGATCGTGCCGATCTTCTTCCCGGCGGTGAACGGGGCGAAGATCTGGATCCGGGTCGGCGGGCTCTCCTTCCAGCCGGGCGAGTTCGCCAAGATCCTGCTCGCGGTGTTCTTCGCCGCCTACCTCGCCGCCAACCGCAACGCGCTCGCGTACACCGGTCGCACGTTCTGGAAGCTGCAACTGCCCACCGGCCGGGTGCTCGGTCCCATCGTGGCGATCTGGCTGCTCAGCGTCGGCGTGCTGGTGCTGGAGCGGGACCTCGGTACCTCGCTGCTCTTCTTCGGACTCTTCGTCATCATGCTGTACGTGGCGACCGGCCGGACCGGCTGGATCGCGGTCGGGCTGCTGCTCGCCGCCGTCGGGGCGTTCGTCGTCGGCTCGTTCGAACCGCATGTGCACAGCCGGGTGCAGGACTGGCTCGACCCGTTCGCCTCGATCGACGCCGGGCGGGGTCCTGGCCAGCTCGCCCAGTCGCTGTTCGCGTTCGCGGCGGGCGGGATGCTCGGGACCGGGCTCGGAGCGGGCCACTCCATCCTGATCGGCTTCGCCGCCAAGTCCGACTTCATCCTGGCGACGGCCGGCGAGGAGCTGGGGCTGAGCGGCCTGACCGCCGTCTTCCTGCTCTACGCGCTCCTCGTGGCGCGCGGCTACCGGGCCGGGCTCGCCCTGCGCGACCCGTTCGGACGGCTGCTGGCGATCGGCCTCGCCTCGATCCTGGCGCTCCAGGTGTTCGTGATCGCGGGCGGGGTGATGGGGCTGATCCCGCTGACCGGGATGGCCATGCCGTTCCTCGCGCAGGGCGGCTCCTCCGTGGTCACCAACTGGATCATCGTGGCGCTGCTGATCCGGCTCAGCGACGTCTCGCGCAGACCCCACCCCGAACAGGTGGAGACCGGGGTCATCGCGCGGGCCGGGGAGGAGGACCGGTGATCCGCTACATCCGGCGGGCCGCGGCCTTCTGCCTGCTGCTGCTCGTGGCGCTGCTCGTCAACGCGGCCCGCGTCCAGCTCTTCGAGGCCGGGGAGCTGGACGACAACCCGGCCAACCGGCGTGACACCATCGTCCGTTACGACCAGCCGCGCGGGAACATCCTGGTCGGCGACCGGGCCGTGACGGGCAACAAGGAGACCGGCGAGCAGCTGAGCTTCGAGCGCACCTATCTGCACGGCCCGCTGTACGCGCCGGTCACCGGGTACGCCTCGCAGACGTACGGCACCACGCTCCTGGAGAACGCGGAGGACGGTGTCCTGTCGGGGAGGGACTCGCTGCTGGCCCCGCTGCCCTTCTGGAACGAGTTCACGCGGGGCCGGCAGCCGGGCGGCGACATCGTCACGACCGTCAGGGAGTCGATGCAGCGCGCCGCGTACGCCGGACTGAGCGGGCGGCGGGGCGCGGTCGCCGCCCTGGAGCCCTCGACGGGCAAGATCCTGGCGCTGGTCTCGACCCCGTCGTACGACCCCGAGCGGCTCTCCGGCACCGGCCCCGCGGTCACCGACGCCTGGGCCCGGCTGAACGCGGCCACCAGCCTGCCGATGCTCAACCGGGCCATCCGGCAGACCTATCCGCCGGGGTCCACCTTCAAGATCGTGACGGCGGCGGCGGCCCTGGACGCCCGGGTGGTGACCGACGCGGACGCGCCCACGGACACCCCGTCGCCGTACGTCCTGCCGAACACGAGGACCACCCTGCCCAACGAGGCCACGGGCTGCGAGGAGGCGTCGCTGGCCGATGCCATCCGGGTCTCCTGCAACACGGTGATGGCCCACCTGGGGGTGGAGGTCGGGCTGGCGGGGATGGTGGAGGCGGCGGAGAACTTCGGCTTCAACGAGACCGGGCTGCGCATCCCGTCCGCGGTGGCGCGGAGCAACTTCGACACCGACATGAGCGAGGACCAGCTCGCGCTCTCCTCGATCGGGCAGTTCAACACCACCGCGACCCCGCTCCAGATGGCCATGGTCGCCGCGGCGGTGGCCAACAACGGCGACCTGCGCCGGCCGTACCTGGTGGACCGGCTGACCACGGGCGGCGGGGACACGGTCCAGCAGCAGGGGCCGCGCTCCTTCGAACGGGCGATGAGCCCCTCCACGGCGGTGCAGCTCCAGCGGATGATGGTCGACGTGGTGGAGAACGGCACCGGGTCGAACGCGGCGATCGACGGGGTGCAGGTCGGCGGCAAGACCGGCACCGCCCAGCACGGCGTCGACAACTCCGGTCTGCCGTACGCCTGGTTCATCTCCTGGGCCCAGGCCCCGGGCTCCGGCCGCCCGGCCGTCGCGGTCGCCGTGGTGGTGGAGGACGCCGCCGCGGACCGGGCCGACATCAGCGGCGGCGGCAGCGCCGCCCCGATCGCCCGGGCGGTGATGGAGGCGGCGCTGGAGGAGTGAGGGGGCGGGGTGGTACGGGGGAGAGTGGGGCGCATGACGAGGACACCGTCCGCCGTGGCGCGGGCCCTGGAGCGGATCGCCCGACGGGACCCGGCGCTCAACGCCTTCATCGAGGTCTGGCCCGAGGAGGCCCTCGCCCGCGAGCCGGCCGCGCGGCGACTCCCCCTGCGTGGGCTGCCCTTCGCGGTGAAGGGGCCCACCGGTATCCGCTCGTACGCGGCCCGCCGGCTGATCGCTGCGGGCGGTGTCCCGGTCGGCGCGACCTCGGTGCCCGGCCCCGGCACGTACTGGCAGACCTGGGGACAGGGCGTTCGCGGCCGTACGGTCAACCCGTGGCGGGCGGACCGGACGCCCGGCGGTTCGTCGGCGGGGGCGGCGGTCGCGGTGGCGGCGGGGATGGTGGGGCTGGCGACGGGCGGCGACGGGGCCGGGTCGGTCCGCATCCCGGCCGCCTGGTGCGGGGTGTTCGGGCTGAAGACGACGAACGGGCTGCTCCCCTCCGCCGACCGGTCCGGGCTCGCGTCGGCGGGGGTGCTGGCCCGGTCGGCGGCCGGAGCCGAACGGTATCTCCGCCATGTACTCGACGGCTACGAGGAGCCCGCCGCCCCCGCCCTCCCGCTGACCGCCGTGTACAGCGACGACCTCGGCTTCGCGGATGTGGACCCGGAGGTGGCGGCCGTCGTCCGGGCGGCGGTGGACCGGCTCGACGCGGCGGGGACCGTACGCCTGGTGGACACCGGCTGCGCCCTGCTCGACCCGGGGCGGGCCTGGCAGGCGGTACGGGGCGGATCGCCCGAGGCCCCGGCGGCGGCCCTGGTCCGGCGGGCGAACGACGGGCGGCTGGACGACCTCTTCGCCGCGGTACCCCTCTTGCTGACCCCGGTCACGCCGAACCGGCCGCACGGGCACGAAGGCCCGGGCGCGCTGTACTCCACCGCCCTGACCTGGGCGTTCAACCTGAGCGGACATCCG
Source organism: Streptomyces sp. NPDC088706 (assembly GCF_044752765.1). NCBI lineage: Bacteria > Bacillati > Actinomycetota > Actinomycetes > Kitasatosporales > Streptomycetaceae > Streptomyces > Streptomyces sp. NPDC088706. Next base: position 576,952 of record NZ_JBIVLW010000002.1, on the reverse strand, counting down.
GCAGCCAGCCTGCCCGCCGGTTTCACCGGGGACGGCTGCCCGGTGGGGCTCCAGCTGGTGGCGGCGCGCGGGGCGGACGCCTCGCTGCTCGGCATGGCCCGCGCGGTGGAGAACGCCCTGCCCACCGTGCGGCCATGACCTCGACATGACCCCGGCCGTCCACCGGGACCCCGGCCGTCCACCGGACCCCGCCGTCCACCCGGACGCCGATCGGTCAGCCGATCGGTCGGCGGACCTCCTCGCGGATCTTCGCGGTCTCTTCCGCGACCGCCTCCAGGTCGATCGTCCTGCCGTCCTTCAAGGCGGTCTCGGGGCGGATGATCCCCACGGACACCCCGGTGTTGTCGTCGCCCCAGGCGCACATCGGCACGTTGGCCCGCACACCGCCCTGGCTCGACTGGAGCACCTGGCACGTCAGGGTGATGTCGTAGCCGGCGGGGGTGAATTCCTTCGGCTGGACGAGGACGGTCGCGCCGTTCCCGGCGGCCCCGCCCTCCATCATCTTGCCGGTCATGACCTCCGGGCTGCTGAACCGCCCGTACATCCCGGAGATCACCAAGGCCCCGCCCTTGGCCGAGCTGTACTGCCCGACCACGGCCTTCGCGTCCCGGACGGTGGGGTCGTACATCTCCTCGATCTTTTTGCCCTCGGTCGACGACAGGTCCTGGGACAGGGTGAACTCGCCTTCCAGCAGCTTCTGTTGCAGGACGACCTTGTACTCCGCCTCCGGAAACGCAGCATCGGTGGTCCTGCCGGCCAACTGGGAGACGCCGTAGGTGATTCCGCCCGCCAACAGGACCGCGCCGGCCACGATGCCGACGATCAGCGCGGTCCGCTTCTTCCGCGGCGGCGGCCCCTGGGGCGGCCAGCCGGCCGCACCCGGACCGCCCGCGCCGGGTATGCCGGGCTGCTGTCCCCAGCCGGGCTGCCCCCAGCCGCCGCCCTGTTGGGGCGGGGCGGCCGGGGGCTGCTGCGGGGAGCCGTAGGGCTGTTGCGGCGGCACCCCGGGAGCGGCGGCCGGCGAGCCGTAGGGGTTCTGCGGGGGCGGGGGCGGCCCGTACGGGCCCTGCGGCGGGGTGGTCATGCGCTCACCGTACGACACGTGTGCGATGGGCCCGGTCGCCCCGGGGGCCCCAGTGGCCCCGGCGGCCCCGGTGGGCCCGGTGGGCCCGGTGGGCCCAGTGGCCCCGGTCACCCCGGTCGCCCCGGTCGCCCCGGGGGCCCCAGTGGCGCCGGAGGCCCCGGTCGCCCCGGTGGGCCTCACCCCAACGGCTCGCGCCTGCGCAGCCATTCCTCCGGTGCCCCGGCCGTCACGGTCGCCGCCCCGACCACCCCGGCGGTGATGGCGCAGGTCGTGTCCACGTCGCCGAACCCCTCCGCCGTGGCCCAGAGTGCCGCCTCCAGGTCGCCTGCGTGGCGGGCCGCGGTCCACAGGGCGAAGGGCACGGTGTCGTCGGCCCGGATGCGCTGCCCGTTGCCGAGGAGATCCGCCGCCCGCGCGGGTTCCGTGGTGAGGGGGGTTCGCGCGGCGTGCCGCACTCCCTCCCGTACCGGACCCTCGGGCGTCCGGTCCGCGACCGCCTCCAGCGTGAACTCGCCCCGCACCGACAGCGCCGCCGCCACGGCGACCGCCACCGCGCCCGCGATGCCGTCCGGGTGGGCGTGGGTGACGGCCGCGGAGAGCGCGGCCTGCTCCACCACCCGGTCCAGGTCCTCGTGGAAGCGGGCGCCGAGCGGGGCGACCCGCATGGCCGCGCCGTTGCCGAGGCTGCCCCCGTCGAAGAGCCCGGGGGCCAGGGTGCGCCAGTCGGAGGGGGCGACGAGGAGCTGGGGCAGCAGGAGGTGCATGCCGTGCCCGTAGCCACGGGCCTGGTCGGCGTCGAAGGCGAGGGCGTAGCAGAGCGCCAGATGGTCCTGGTCGACCTGGCCGTGCTCGTCGAGGGAGCGCTGTAGGGCGAGGGCCAGGGCCGTGTCGTCGGTCCAGGGCCACAGCGGTTCCTGCGGGGTGCGCCGGGCCCGGATCTCCTCAAGGGCCCGGCGGCGTTCGCGGAAGAGGGGGAACCAGCGCTCACCGAACGCGTCGCCGAGTGCGAGCGCTTCGAGGCTGCGGCGGGCGGCCGTGAGTCCGGCGGCGGTGGTCGGGGGCTGGTTCTTCGTCATACCGGCATCGTGCCGCGAGGACGCCGGTGGCGTACACCCGACATCCGGTGGCCGGCCCGCGACCGGTCGCCGGCCCGCACCGGTGGCCGGCCCGCACCGGCGCACGCTCCCGGTGCGACGACGCGCATCCCGCTCGTACGCTCCCCGTTCGACGCCCCTGTCAGGCGCGCACGCTCCTCGTGTACGCGCGCACGCTCCGGTGCGGCCACGCGTGTCAGGCCGCGTCCCGCCCCTCCCCGATCGCCTCCGCGACCTCCGCCACCCGGGCCTCCTCCTCGGCGGCGAAGCGTTCGCGGTCCAGTTCCTCGGCTATCTCCTCGTCCTGGGACATGAGCAGGTCCAGGTTGGAGTCGCCGAGTTCCAGGACGCCCATGTCGACGTACGCCTTCTGGAGCCGCGGCCCCCACAGGCCGATGTCCTTGACGCACGGGACGATCCGGCTGAACAGGAGCTTGCGGAAGAGCTGGAGGAACTCCGAGTGCTCCGAGAGGTCCTTCGCCTCCTGCTTGCCGATGCCGAAGTTCTCCAGGACCTCCACGCCGCTGAGCCGGTCGCGCATCAGGTAGCAGCCCTCGATGACGAACTCCTCGCGCTCGCGGAGTTCGGCGTCGCCGAGCTGCTTGTAGTAGTCGCGCAGCGCCATCCGCCCGAAGGCGACGTGCCGGGCCTCGTCCTGCATCACGTAGGCGAGGATCTGCTTGGGCAGCGGCTTGGTGGTGGTGTCGCGGATCATCCCGAAGGCGGCGAGCGCCAGTCCCTCTATGAGTACCTGCATCCCGAGGTAGGGCATGTCCCAGCGGGAGTCGCGCAGGGTGTCGCCCAGCAGCCCCTGGAGGTTGTCGTTGACCGGGTAGAGCATGCCGATCTTCTCGTGCAGGAAGCGGCCGTAGATCTCCGCGTGCCGGGCCTCGTCCATGGTCTGGGTGGCGGAGTAGAACTTGGCGTCCAGGTCGGGGACGGACTCCACGATCCTGGCCGCGCAGACCATCGCGCCCTGTTCGCCGTGGAGGAACTGGCTGAACTGCCAGGAGGTGTAGTGCTTGCGCAGCTCGCCCCGGTCCCGCTCCGTCATCTTCGCCCAGTGCGGGGTGCCGTACAGCGTCAGCGCCTCGTCGGGGGTGCCGAGCGGGTCGGTGGGGTCGACCTCCAGCGACCAGTCGATGCGCTTGTCACCGTCCCACTGCTTGTCCTTGCCCTTCTGGTAGAGGGCGAGGAGGCGCTCGCGGCCGTCGTCGTAGTCCCAGCTGAACCGGGCCGCCCCGGTGGCGGGGACCTGCCAGAGCGGTTCCGCCGGCGGGGTGGTGTAGAGGTCATGAGTGGACACGGACGGCTCCTTCGCCTCGACTGACGCGTGCGGCTTGACAAGTTCCGTGACGCCGGAGGCGGTTGAGCGCGTTCGCCGGCCGCCTGCCGCCCCCTCCCGCAGGTTCACACGTTGGTAGACGGCGGGTCAACAAGTCGCGCGGAGTTGTGCGCAAGGGATTGACGGCCTTGCTGACGAGCAGTCTCATAAGGGATGACCGCCGGTAACTCCTGTGCCCGGCAACCCCTGTGTGAGGTGCTCCCGCCATGACGACCGTGACCGATCGCGCTGTCACCGTGCTCCGCGACGCACTCGGACCGCTCCGCGACCGTGAGCAGATCGCCGCGCGCCTGCTCGAATCCTCGGCCAAGCACTCCTTCGACCCCGACACCGAACTCGACTGGGACGCGGCGGTCGAGGAGGGCCGGTGGTTCTGGCCGCCGGAGCTGCTCTCGCTCTACGACACCCCGATGTGGCACCGGATGTCGCAGGAACAGCGCCTGGACCTCTCCCGGCACGAGGGCGCGGCCCTCGCCTCGCTCGGCATCTGGTTCGAGATCATCCTGATGCAGCTGCTGGTCCGGCACGTCTACGACAAGCCCGTCACCAGCAACCACGTCCGCTACGCCCTGACGGAGATAGCCGACGAGTGCCGGCACTCCATGATGTTCGGCCGCATGATCGACTGGGGTGGCGCGCCGACCTACCCGGTGCCGCGCGTCTACCACAACCTGGCCCGGGTCCTGAAGACCGTCTCCACCACGCCCGGTTCGTTCGCCGCGACCCTGCTCGGTGAGGAGATCCTCGACTGGATGCAGCGGCTGACCTTCCCGGACGAGCGGGTGCAGACCCTGGTGCGCGGCGTGACCCGCATCCATGTGATCGAGGAGGCGCGGCACGTCCGGTATGCCCGGGAGGAGCTGCGCCGCCAGATGGTGACCGCCCCGCGCTGGGAGCGCGAGCTCACCAAGGTCAGCTGCGGCGAGGCGGCCCGGGTCTTCTCCGTCTGCTTCGTCAACCCGCAGGTGTACGAGAACGTCGGCCTGGACCGCCGCGAGGCCGTCGCCCAGGTGAAGGCGAGCGGCCACCGTGCGGAGGTGATGCAGACCGGCGCCAAGCGGCTGACGGACTTCTTCGACGACATCGGGCTGCTGAACGGCGTCGGCCGCAGGCTGTGGCGCAGCTCCGGACTGCTGGCCTGAGGGTGTACCGGCGGACACCCTCTAGTCTCGGGGGCATGACGTCCACCGCCGCAGCCCCGCCGCCCCGCGCGTACCGCAGGCTCAGTGTCGAGGAGCGCCGCGCCCAGCTCCTGGTCGCGGCGCTCGGCCTCTTCGCCCACCGGGCCCCCGACGACGTCTCGCTGGACGAGGTGGCGGTGGCGGCCGGGGTCTCCCGGCCGCTGGTCTACCGCTACTTCCCGGGCGGCCGGCAGCAGTTGTACGAGGCCGCGCTCGGCTCGGCCGCCGACGAGCTGAAGCTCTGCTTCACCGAGCCGCCGGTGGGCCCGCCCACCGAGCGGGTGGCCCGGGTGCTGGACCGTTACCTCCGCTTCGTCGACGAGCACGACACGGGCTTCAGCGCGCTGCTGCGCGGCGGGAGCGTGGTGGAGACCTCCCGTACGACGACCATCGTGGACGGCGTACGCCGGGCGGCGGCCGAGGAGATCCTCAGTCACCTGGGCCGGATCGGCGGCACCGGGCCGCGCAGCGCCGGGCCGCGGCTGCGCATGATGGTCCGCAGCTGGATCGCGGCCGTCGAGGCGGCGTCGCTGATCTGGCTGGACGAGGGCAAGCAGCCCCCGGCGGCCGAGCTGCGCGGCTGGCTGGTCGACCAGCTCATCGCCCTGCTCGCGGCGACCGCCGCCACCGACGAGGAGACCGCGTCGGTGGTGCGCGACCTGCTGGCCCTGGAGTCCTCGGACGGACCGGCCGGACGGCTGGCCGAGCTGGTGATCCCGGTCGTGGCCGAGGCGGCGCACCTGCTGCCGCACGCCCCTGCGGCAGACTGACCAGGTGAAGAGCGAGAACACCCCTTTCAAGGGCGGCCCCCTGGACGGCCGGGTACTGCCCGTCCTGGTCGGCCCGACCGGCCACCCGCCCAAGTGGTACGAGGTCCCCGTGCCCTCCCCGGACGGCGGCCCGCCCACCGTGTACGCCTACGAACGCGTCCCGGCCGGCTACACCAAGCGCCTCGGGCTGCAACGCGGCTGGGTGTACGCCTACGCACCCGGCGGTCGCGTCCGCCGCACCCTCAAGTGGCCCTGGTCGAAGCCCGCGAGCGGCGGCTGAGACCCGTGCGGGGGCGCAGGCCCTAAGATCGACGGTCAGGTGCCGGGGGACGGGTCGCCCGGCGCTGAAGGACGGTCACAAGGGGGGTGCGCCATGGAGGCGCTGCGTAGCGAAGATCCGCGCCGGTTCGGCCGTTTCACCGTGCTGGACCGCTTCCGCGAAACCGCGAGCGCCGTGCAGTACGTGGCACGGGACACCGGTTCCGGCGAGCTCGCCGTGATCACCGCCGCGCGCCCCGCGCTCGCCGCCGTACCGGCCTTCCGGCGCCGCTTCCAGGCCGAGGCCCGCACCGCCGAACGCCTCGCGGGCGGCTGGGTGACCCCGCTCCTGGAGACCGGTGAGGGCGGGACCGGGGGCTCCGGACTCCTGTGGACGGCGACGGGTTACGTCCCCGCGCTGCCGCTGGCGGAGGCGATCGGCGTCGCAGGTCCGCTGCCGGGACGCGCCCTGCGGATACTGGGTGCGGGCATCGCCGAGATCCTCTCCCGGGTCCACGCGGCCGGCTCCGCGCTCCAGGGGCTCGCCCCGGGCACGGTGCTGCTGGCCGAGGACGGGCCCCGGCTCACCGCGTTCGGGCCGCTCGGCGCGGCAGCGGCGGCCGAGGCGAAGCCGGGCGGACAGCTCTCGGTCCGCCTGGGCTATCTCACGCCGGAGCAGGTCCAGGGCCAGGAGGTCGGTACGGCTTCCGACCTGTTCGTGCTGGGGCTGCTGTTGGCGTACGCGGCTACCGGGTCGACCCCGTTCACGGAGGGCCCGCCCGAGGAGGCCGCCCGCCGGATCGCCGAGGCCGACCCGGAACTGGACGCCGTACCGGAGGAGTTGCGCGGCCTGATCGCGGGCTGCCTGGCCAAGGACCCGGCCGAGCGGCCCACCGCCGGCACGGTCGCCGCCGACCTGGCCCTGGAGGGCGCGGCGGGCCTCGCCCGGGGCGGCTGGCTCCCCGAGCGGCTCACGGCGGCGATCGCGGACCAGGAGGCGCGGGTGCGGGCGCTGGAGGTGCCGGGGGAGGCCGAGGAGACCGACACCTCGGGGGCGGCGGACGCGGATGCCGCCGCTGCCAGCGCGGTTCCAGCAGCGGACGCGGATGCCGCCACTACCGGCGTAGTTCCAGCGGCGGACGCGGATGCCACCGCTGCCGACGTGGCTCCAGCAGCGGGCGCGAGTGCTGCCGCTGCCGTCGCCGCTCCCGCCACCCCGCCGGACGCGCGCCCCGGCAAGACCCAGGGCACCGGCAGCGGGGACATCGGCGAGGACCGGGGCACCACCCGCTTCCTCAACACCGGCCCCAAGCAGCCCCGGTCCGACCGCGCGACCGCCCAGCTCACCCTCCCCCCCGAGCTGCCCCCAGGCCCGAACCCGGCCCTGGCCCAGGCCTCCGACCCGGGCCACCACCACGCCTACGGCAGCCCTGCCCCCTACCCGGCCGCCGTGCTTCCGGGCTCCGCCGGCCCGGGCCAAGCCCCCAACGGGGCAGGACCCGACGGGGCAGGACCTGACGGCGGTGGCCACGGCGGCGGTGGCCACGGCGGTGGCCAGGGCGGCGGTGGGCGAGGCGGTGGCAGCCCCATGGTGGCGCTGCCCCTCCCGCCCGCGCCCGCTCCTCCGGCCGGCCCCGCCACCGACCGCCGGACCCTGATCGCCATCGCGGCCGCAGCGGTCGGCGGGCTCGTGGTGGGCGGCGGGGCGGTCGCCGCCATCGGTGGCGGGGAGAGCGTGGCCGCCACGGACGACAAGCCCGCGCCGAAGCCGCGCCGTACGCTGCCGGGCCGGCCCCCCGAGCCACGATGGAGCTACTCCCACCCGGCCTCCGAGTCCTCCCCGCTGACCGCCGCGCTCTGGCGGGACCGGCTGCTGGTGGTGACCAGCGAGAGCCAGGCGAGCGCCGTCGACCTGCGTACCGGCAAGCGTGTCTGGCAGCGCGCGGACGCCGCCAAGGGCCAGGCGGCGCTGGCGGCGGGCGACCTGTGCTTCGTGGCGAGCCCCACGGAGTTCCTCTGGCTGGCGCCGAAGGACGGCACGGTCGTGCACCGTGTGCGGTACGCGGACGGGTTCGCCGACCTGCCGGACCTTCAGGTCGGACGCCTGGCGGGCCAGTCCGGGCCCGTCATCTGGTTCACCGGCTCGCACGCGGTCACCGTGAGGGCCCCCAAGCCGAAGAAGGGCAAGAAGAAGGCGGCGGACAAGCGGGTCGTCCAGGCGTTCTTCTTCGCGTACGACATCGTCCGGCGCGCGGAGGTCTGGCGTACGCCGGTACCGGCGGGTCGCGCCCCCGGCACGCCTCTCCACCGGGTCGTCGCGGCGCGCTCGGCCGATCTGCTCGTCCGCCAGGAAGCGGTCACCCTGACGGCGGCCGAGGTCAAGGCGGCCAAGGGGAAGGGCTCCATCCGCTCCTTCGACCGGAAGACCGGCAAGCTCCGGTGGGCCAGGCAGTACGGCACGGCCTCCCCCGTCGCGGGCATCGCGGGCGACGAGGACGGGACCCTGTACGCGGCGGTCGGCGCCGATCTCCAGGCGTTCGAGGCGGACACCACCAAGCCACTCTGGCGGGTCGCGGGCACGGCGGGTTCGCTCTTCGGCACCCCGGTGGTGGCCGGACCCCTCGTCCACACCACCGAGCGGAGCCGGCAGGTCGGCGCGGTGGAGCGGGAGAGCGGGCGTCTCCTCTGGCGGCGCTCGACCGAGGTGCCGGGCATCGGGAACGCTCCCGCCCTCACCCTGAGCAGCAGCGGAAGGACACTCTTCGCCGCCGACGCCACCCAGCTCACCGCGTTCTCCGCGGCTGACGGGGAGCGCCTGTGGAAGTTCCAGGACGTCGGGGCGGCCGACCCGAAGGGGGCCACGGTGAGCGCCCCGTACCGGGCCCTCACCGTCGGCGGGAGTGTCGTCGTCCAGCGGGACAGGTCCTTCTACGCCTTCCCGGCGGCCTGAGCGACGGGCCCGAGCCGGGGCCGGCGGCCGTACCGCCGTCCGGGGAACCCGCCGGGCGGCACGCCGTGCGGTGCTTGCATCACCTGACACCAAGTGACCGGATTAATCAGATTTGCTCACTTATGAACGAGCCCCGGTCCCGGGTCTTGTCTCCGTCACGGAGGTGATGTCGTGTCAGGCAGGCTCCTGCGCGTGGTCTGCACGGCCGCGCTCACCGCGGCCCTCGCGGTCTCCCCCGCCGTCGCCGCACCGGCCGAGCCGGCCCCCGTACCGTCCGAGGAGCCCGTACGCCCCAAAAGCCCGGAAGGCGAGGACGCGGCGGCGGCACCTGGTGACGCGGAAGAGGCCGACGCGGAAGAGGTCGACGCGGAGACCGCGCTCGCCGCCCCCGAGGCCGTCGCGCCCAAGAGCGTCGCCGCCCTGCTGCGGGAGTTGCAGACGCGCTACCAGGAGGCGGAGGAGGCGAGCGAGGCCTACAACGCCACCGCCGAGAAGCTGAAGCAGCGGACCGCGCAGGCGAAGAAGGTGAGCGCCGGCCTGGCGAAGGCGCGGGCCTCGCTGGAGCTCAGCCGCGGGGAGGCCGGGCGGCTGGCCCGGGAGCAGTACCAGGGGCGCACCGAGTTCTCCGCCTACCTCCAGCTGCTGCTGGCCAAGGACCCCCTGCACGCCCTGGACCGGAGCCATGTCATCGAGCGGGTGGCGGCGGGCCGCGCGGCGACGGTGGAGCGGCTGACCGGCGACGCCCGCCGCGCCGACGCCCTGGCGGCCGCCTCGCGCAAGGCGGTCGACCGGCAGAAGAAGCTGGTCGCGCAGCAGAAGAAGCAGCGCGACACCGTGCGCGGCAAGCTGGAGAAGGTGGAGACGCTGCTGGCCACGCTCTCCGCCGAGCAGCTGGCCCAGCTGGCGGGCCTGGAACAGCGGGGCGTGGAGGCGGCCCAGCGCGAACTGGTCGCCTCCGGGGCGCTCAGCTCGACCCGGCCACCGACACGGCAGGGCGGTGACGCCATCACGTACGCGGTCCGGCAGATCGGCAAGCCGTACGAGTGGGGCGCGGAGGGGCCCGGCTCCTTCGACTGCTCCGGGCTGACCTCCCGGGCCTGGGCGGCGGCGGGCCGGGCGATCCCCCGCACGTCCCAGGAACAGTGGAAGCGGCTCTCGAAGGTGCCGGTCTCCTCGCTGCGCCCCGGTGACCTGGTGGTCTACTTCCCGAAGGCGACGCACGTGGCGCTGTACATCGGCGACGGCCTGGTGGTGCAGGCGCCCCGCCCCGGTACGAAGGTGAAGGTCTCCCCGGTGGCGTCCAACCCGCTGCTGGGGGCCGTCCGCCCCGACCCCGGTGGCGTACCGCTGTCCGCGTACACGCTCCCGGAGCTGCCCGAGGGCGCCCGGGACGGCTCGGACACCGGGTACAGCACGGAGGCGGCGCCGGAAGAGACTTCCGAATAGGCTCGCGGCGGCCGGACCGGTGGTGCGGGTCCGGCCACCGGAGCGGTGGGCCGCTCAGGCTCCGGAGACCGAGGCCAGGTACGCGTTCGTCTTCTCCGGCTCGAAGAAGAAGTCGTCGAAGTCCGCCGGGTCGTCGAACCCGTTGGCGAAGCGGTCCGCGACGGGCTGGAGTTGGCCGGCGGCGCCGATCAGGTTCAGCACGTGCTCCGGCGGGACCCCCAGCATCGCGTTGGTCCACTTCACGACGTGCTGGGCGGTGTCCCAGTAGCGGTCGAAGGTGGACTGCATCCACGCCGCGTCGAACTCCTTCCCGCCGTGCTCGATGATCGAGTCCAGGTAGGAGTTGGCGCACTTGGAGGCCGAGTTGGAGCCCTGACCGGTGATCGGGTCGTTGGCCACGACGACGTCCGCGACGCCGAGGACCAGACCGCCGCCGGGGAGCCGGCCGATCGGCTTGCGGACCGTGGGGGCGTACCGCCCGGCAAGGGTGGCGTTGGCGTCGGTCAGCTCGACCCTGGTGGCGCGGGCGTACTCCCACGGCGTGAACTTCTCCATGAGCTCCAGCGTCCTGGCCAGGTGCTCGGAGGGGTCCTTGATGCCCTGGAAGGCATCCAGCGGGCCGCCCGGGATGCCCTCCCAGAAGAGGATGTCGGCGCGGCCTGAGGTGGTCAGGGTCGGCATCACGAACAGCTCGCCGACGCCTGGCACCAGGTTGCAGCGGACCGCGTCGAACTCCGGGTGCTCGGGCCGCGGGCCCATCCCGTGGACGTAGGCGACGGCCAGCGCGCGCTGCGGGGCGTCGAACGGCGAACGGGCCGCGTCCCGGCCGAACATGGAGACCAGCTCGCCCTTGCCGGCCGAGACCATCACCAGGTCGTAGGCGCGGGAGAAGTAGTCCAGGTCCGAGACGGCCGCCCCGTGGATGACGAGCTGCCCGCCACGCTGGGCGAAGGTCTCCATCCAGCCGGCCATCTTCACGCGCTGGTCGACGGACTGGGCGTACCCGTCGAGCCTGCCGACCCAGTCGATGGCGCGGGAGGAGTCGGGAGCGGCGACGGAGACGCCGAGGCCCTCGATCTTCGGGGCCTGGGACTCCCAGAAGTTCAGCTGGTAGTCCCGCTCGTGCTGGAGCGCGGTGTGGAACATGCACTGCGTCGACATGACCCGGCCGGTGCGGATCTCGTCGGCGGTGCGGTTGGACATCAGCGTGACTTCGTACCCGCGGGACTGCAGTCCCAGGGCCAGCTGGAGTCCGGACTGGCCGGCTCCCACTATGAGTATCTTCCGCATCGCGGCTCTCCGTTGTCTGTCTCTGATTCGAGGCGGTCTACGCGGGGGTGACGTCGAGAGCGTGGCCGACCAGGGCCAGCAGCGACTCGACGACCGTGATCCTGTTGCGCGCGTCCATGATCACTATCGGCACCCGCGGCGGTACGGTCAGGGCCTCCCTGACGTCCTGCGCCTCGTAGCCGGGCGTCCCCTCGAAGTGGTTGACCGCCACGATGTACGGCAGCCCGCAGCTCTCGAAGTAGTCGAGCGCGGGGAAGCAGTCCTCCAGCCGGCGGGTGTCGGCGAGGACGACCGCGCCGATCGCCCCGCGCACCAGGTCGTCCCACATGAACCAGAAGCGCTGCTGGCCGGGGGTGCCGAAGACGTACAGCACGAGGTCGTCGTCCAGGGTGAGCCGGCCGAAGTCCATCGCCACGGTGGTGGTGGTCTTCTCGGGCGTCGCGGAGAGGTCGTCGGTCTCCTCGCTGGCCTGGGTCATCAGCGCTTCGGTCTTCAGCGGCGTGATCTCGGAGACCGAGCCGACGAACGTCGTCTTGCCCACGCCGAATCCGCCCGCCACCACGATCTTGGTCGCGGTGGGGGCGCGGGTGTGGTCGAGCTGCCAGGCCTGGGGGTTTTCCTCGGCCTGGTCCCGGGGCCCCGGCCGGCGCGGGGCGAAGAGCGGCGCCTCAGAGACGGCGGAGTCCATTGAGCACCCTTTCGAGCAATGCGCGGTCGGGCTGGCCGGTGCCGTGACCGGTTCCGTACACGCGGATCTTTCCCTGGTCGGCCAAGTCGCTGAGCAGCACCCGGACGACTCCGAGCGGCATCTTCAACAGGGCCGAGATCTCCGCGACCGTACGCATCCGGCGGCAGATCTCCACGATGGCCTGGAGCTCGGGCATGACCCGCGAGGCCAGGTTGCCGTTGGTGAGCTCGCGGCGCTCCTCGGGTGCTTCGAGGGCGGCGACGAACGTCTCCACGAGCAGGACGTGCCCGAACCGGGTGCGGCCTCCGGTGAGGGAGTACGGGCGGACCCGGGCGGGGCGCCTGCCGGCCCCGCGGACCGGAAGCCGGGGGGAGGGTTCGGCTGCGGCGGCGGTCGTCACTGGGCGCTCTCCATCGATGTTCGCAGCTCGCTGCGGAGTTCGGGGGTGAGGACGTGTCCGGCCCGGCCGACGAAGAGGGCCATGTGGTACGCGATGACGCTCATGTCGCAGTCCGGGGTGGCGTGGACGCCGAGCAGGGAGCCGTCGCTGATCGACATGACGAAGACGCTGCCCTCGTCCATGGCGACCATCGTCTGTTTGACGCCGCCGCCGTCCATCAACTTCGCGGCTCCGACGGTCAGCGATCCGATACCGGAGACGATGGTGGCCAGGTCGGCGCTGGAGCCCTTGGGCCCGTCCGGCTTCCCGGCCTCCGGGGCCGCCGTCCTCGCGGTCAGATGGCCGGGGTCGGAGGAGAGGAGCATCAGCCCGTCGGACGAGACGACGGTGACCGAGCGGATCCCTGCCACCTCCTCCACGAGATTGCTCAGCAACCAGTGAAGGTTCCGGGCCTCGGTACTCAGCCCGAACGTGCTGGGCGCAGTCAACTGCGTGCCTCCTCGACTGTGTCCCCCGTCTCTCCGTTCCGGCGGTCCGTGCGGCCGCCGGTCTGCTCGGTCCCTGTGTCGTGTGCGGTGCCGGTCGCGGGTGCGGTGGTGGTCTCGGGTGCGGTGCCGGTCGCGGGTGCGGTGGTGGTCTCGTGCCCGGTGCGGCCGGTGGCCACGCCCCCGTGGTCGGCCAGGGCGATGTTGCCGGTGGACTCGGCGATCTCGGCCTCGACATCGCGCCGGCCCTCCTTCGCCGCCTGGTGGAAGCTGCCCAGCCTGCGGCGCAGGTCGTCCTTGTCCAGGCTGCCGGTGCGGCCGGCGGTGGGGGCGCCCTCGGGCCGGACGACCTTGGGGGTGCGCTTGGGCAGCCCCTTGTCGGTGACCCGCCCGGCCTGCGGCTTCCGGGGACCGGGCACGGTGTCGGCGGCGGCCTCGGCGCGGGGGGCGGGGTGGACGGCGGGCCCGTCCGGGTCGCGGTCACCCGGACCGCTCTCGGCCGGACGCTCGTGGCGGTCGGGGCCGATGGCGTACGGGCCGGGCCGCGAGGCTTCGGGGGCGGCCGGAGTGGTGGGGGTGGCGGGGGTGGTGGGGGCGGCCGGGGTGGCGGGAGCCGTCCGAGTGTCCGGGGCTGCCGGGGGCTTCGGCAGCCGGACCTGCATCGTGATCTCGGAGTCCGACTCGGACTCCGTCGCCGTCGCCGTCTCCGACTCGGTCTCTGCCCTTGCCTCCGCCTGTGCCTCCGCCGGTGCCTCCACCTGTGCGTCCGCTTCGGGCTTGGGCTGCGGTACGGCGGTGGCTCCGGGGTCCGCGGGCGCCTGCGCGTCCTCGATGGGCGCGGGCTCCTTCGCGCCGGCCTCACGGATCGCCCGCTCGGCGGCGGCGATCATCGGGTCGGCGGCGGGCTCGGCGGCCTGCTCGGGCTCGGGCATCGGCTCGGGCTTGGGCCTGCCGGGCTCGGCACCAGGCTCCGACGCGGCCGGGGGCGGCGGCAGGATCGGCGTACGGCTGGGCAGGGCGTTGGAGTTGGCCTCGGCCACCGAGCCCGGCAGGTTGAGCGTCGGCGCCTCGCCGGGCAGCTGCACGGTGGGCGGCGAGGAGGCGGGAAGGGAGTTGGGCAGCAGGGTCTGCGGCAGGACGACGACGGCCGTCACTCCACTCCCCTTCTGCTCGCGCAGCTGGACCCGCACGCCGTGCCGGGCGGCCAGCAACGAGGTGACCTGGAGGCCCAGTCCGGCCCCGTCGGCACTCTGCTCCCCCGCCTCGAACGAGGCCGGGTCGGCCAGCCTCGCATTGAGCTCGCCCACCCGGACCGCCGACATGCCGATGCCCCCGTCCTGCACGGAGAGCATCACCTCGCCGGTCTCCAGCAGCCAGCCGGAGAGCTCGACGTGGGAGTCCGGCGGCGAGAAGGAGGTCGCGTTCTCCAGGAGTTCGGCGAGGAGGTGGCTGAGGTCGTCGGCGGCGAAGCCGGCGATCTGGGCGTGCGGCGGCAGGGACTGGATGGTGACCCGCTCGTACCGCTCGATCTCGCTGACGGCCGCACGGGCCACGTCCACCAGCGGAATCGGACCGGCGTGGCTGTGCCCGTGCTCGGTGCCCGCCAGGACGAGCATGTTCTCGCTGTGGCGGCGCATGACCGTGGCCATGTGGTCCAGCTTGAACAGAGTGGCGAGGCGCTCCGGGTCCTGCTCGCGCTCCTCCAGGCTCTCGATGACGCCGAGCTGCCGCTCGACCAGGCCGAGGTTGCGAAGCGAGAGGTTGACGAAGGTGTCGTGGACGGTGTTCTTCAGCCGCTCCAACTGGGCGGCGAGCTCGGCGGCCTGGACCTGGAGTTCGGCGCGCTGGAGGGTGAGCGCCTCGCGGCCCGCGATCAGTTCGGCGTGCTCGCCGCTGAGGCTCTCGAAGCGGCCGGTGAACTCCTGCTGCAACCCCGTCAACTTGGCGTGCAGGGTGTTCGTCGAGCGGACGACCTGGGCGAACTCGTCGTTGCGGCCGGTGTAGCGGACCGGGTCGGCGCTCTGCGGCTCGTCCGCGAGGCGGGCGGCGCCGATGCGCAGGACGGCGAGCGGCTGGGTCAGGGTGCGGGCGACGGCGGTGGAGACGCCGACGGCGAGCAGGAAACAGCCGCCGAGCAGGGCGATGCTCAGTTCGAGAGCGGTGACGTCGTCGTCGCGGAGCCCTTCCAGGCGCTGGACCTGGGCGGTGCCGAGAGCGGACTGGACGCTGCGCATCCGGTCGACCCGGGCGGTGAGCACGGCCTCCAGCTTCTTGGCGCTGGTGTCGCGCTCGTCGCCGGAGAGCTCGGGGCGGTCGGTGAGGCGGGTGAGGTACTTCTCCGCGCTGTTGACCTCGGGTCCCGTGACGGTGGCGGAGAGCTTGTCGCGCGCCACGGGGTTCGCGGACTGGTCGAACTCGGCGAGCGAGGCCAGCTCCCGGACCCGGGCCTGCTGGGCGGCGGCGCTGAGCTCGTCCCGTTCGCGGTCCGCCCGCCTGCCCTCGTCGTTCCTCGTCTCCACCGGCAGGCCGGTGAAGGGGTCGGTCTGCGGGGCGGCGGGCTCGGGGTTCGGTACGGCGAGGGCGGCGAGGAGGAGACCGCGGGTGGCGGAGGCCTGCTCGACGGCTCCCCCGAGGGCGAGCGGGGCGCGGGTGGCGTCGGCGGCGCGCGGCGGGGTCTTCTCGGCCAGCTCGGCGGAGATGCCGTGCAGTTTGGCGATGACCTCGGAGTACGCCTGGTGGGCCTCCGACGCCGTGCCCTTGCCGGTGAGGGCGTCCCGGCGCAGGGAGGGCACGGTGGACAGGTCGCGGCGCAGGGCGGCGGGGGCCGGCTGGTGGATCTCGTCGATCTGCTGGTCGACCCGGGTGGTGCGGGTGAGGCGGCTCTCGGCGCCGGCCTTGCCGTCATCGGCGCGGCCCCCCGCGATGTACGCGGTGACGGCGTCCCGCTCGTCGGCGAGGGAGTGCGCCAGGGTGACGGCCTGCTGGTTCAGCCCGGCGAGGGTCACCAGCCGCTGGGACTCGGCCAGATCGGCGGACGCGCCCAGCGCCGCGGGGGCTCCTGCGGCGATGACGATGATCCCGACGACGGCGACCCCGGCGACCAGCCGACTCCGTACCCGTACGGCCCGCTTGTCGGCGCCCGGAGCCGGAGGCGTCGCCCCGGAACCGTCGCGCGTGCTGCCCTGGCTCCGCGGCCGCTTCTTCTGCACCGGTGCTCGCAATCTTGACTCGTCCACCCTTGAAGCAGAGGTGACGCTCGGTCACGTAGAAGGACCCCCCGCTCCTGGTACGGCTTCTGACCATTCCAGCGCTTTTGAGAGGGGGGCGCGCATCAACCGCTCCGCCACTCGAACGAGTGAACATCACTCTTGAGTTGGCGAACAAGTCTCCCCAGGCGCGCCCCTGACCATGCATAGGGCGCGGGGTGGAACTTCGGCGCAGCCTTTGGCAGTATGCCCGCCCGCACTCCCCTGATGGCTTTCCCGCCGCGTGGCGGGCCCGCGTTGACCTGCTGGTACGGCCGGAATCCGCTTCCGTGCGGCCTCCGTGGAGGGCTCGTGCAGACTGGCGCCATGCGTCTCGAACTCGCCACCGTCCCCGGCGGCCCCGAACGCCCCAACGAGGACTGGGCATCCGCCGTCCTGCCCACGCCCGGCCAGGGGGGAGTGCTGGTGGTGCTCGACGGCGTCACCCCGCCCGCGGGGGACGACGGTTGTGTGCACTCCGTCCCCTGGTTCACCGACCGGCTGGGCGGCGCGCTGGTGGAACTGTCGGGTTCACGGCGAGATATGGGCCTGGCCGAGATCCTGTCGGCGTCCATCCGGCGCACCGCCGATGCCCACCGGATCACCTGTGACCTTTCTCACGTACGTACGCCTCAGGCGACCGTGGCCCTGGCGCGTTGGAGCGCGCACGCGGTCGAGTACCTGGTGCTCTCCGACTCGGCGCTCCTGCTGGAGGCCCCGGACGGCACGGTCCGGGCGGTGCTCGACGACCGGCTCGACCGGCTGCCGCCGGGGTCGCTCTCCTCGGCGGCGGTCGTCGACACCCGGTTGCGGAACAGGGAGGGCGGCTTCTTCACGGCCGCCGCCGACCCCGCGGTGTCCGCACGCGCGGTGACCGGCAGCGTCCCGGCCGCCGGGGTCCGGTCGCTGGCCGCGCTGACGGACGGGGCGAGCCGCTGGAGGGACCTGTTCCAGGAGGGCGACTGGACGGCCGCGCTGGAGCTGCTGCGCACGGCGGGGCCGCAGGGGCTGATCGACCGGGTACGGGGGCTGGAGGAGGCCGACGCGGCCGCCGGGCGCGTACGGCTGCGTCGCGGTAAGACGCACGACGACGCGACGGCGGTCTTCGTGGAGCTGTGAGGCCCGCGCCGCGTTGAGCTGTACGCCCGCGCCGAAGTGGGTTCAGCACCTCCGCGCGGGCGTTCAGCCGGTGCGGCGGCGGTTTCAGTCCTCCGCCCGGACGTTCAGCCGGTGCGGCAGCGAGTTCAGTCCTCCGCGCGGGCGTTCAGCTGGTGCAGCAGCCGGGCCAGCTCCGCCACCTCGGCCCGGTCCCAGCCCGCCAGCTTGCGGACGTACCGCCCGCGCCGGGCGTCACGGACGCTGCGGAAGCGGACGAGGCCCTCGTCGGTCAGCCGGACGAGCCAGGCGCGGCCGTCCGCCGGGTCGGGTTCGCGGGCGACCAGCCCGAGAGTCTCCAGGGCCCGAAGCTGACGGCTCATGGTGGCCTTGCCGACGCCGAAGTAGGCCGCCAGCTCGGTGGCCCGCTGCCGGCCCGCCGACTCCAGGCGGACGAGCAAGCCGTAGGCGGCGGGCTCCAGTTCGGGGTGGACCTCGCGGGCCATCTCGCCCGAGCTGGCCCGCGCCCGGCGCAGGAAGACCGCCAGCTCGCGCTCCAGCGCCAGGAATTCGTGGTCCACGCCCGTTCCGGCAGCCGCGGCCGGTTCCCGCGCGCTCTCGCTCCCCTGCACGTCAGTACCCCTCGTACGGTTCCTGCCGATGAAAGTTTCCGCCGCAGCTGGTCAACGCCGCAGCTCGGCCAGTATTTCGCAGGCGTGGGCCGGTCCGCTCGTCGGCGGCGCGCAGAGAAAACCACTCGCCCCTTCTCCACCTCCGGCAAGGTGAAGCCCAGCGTGGCGCCGACCGGGGGCGCGGGCAGTCGGCCGGCCTGCGGATCCTGCGTGACGCCTGCAACAGGGTCCGCCGCTTCGAGGACTTCCGCCGTCACATCGGCCTGTCGGAGGCGGTCCTCAGCGATCGGCTCCGGGAAGCGCGGCGCCGCCCAGGACTCCCCCTTCTCCGAAGAGATCCTCAGCGCGGCACGCGCAGCCCTCACCGCGACCGCCTGATCGTTCCCCGCTCCCGGAAGGCGCAGCAGGAGAATGCGGAAGGCGGCGGTGCGCGGTGACACGGCAGACGGTGTGACACGGCCCCGTTTCATCCGGCCGGGTCGGCCCTCGTGTCACTCCTCCGCCGTGATCAACGGCGCTTCGCACCCCGCTATGAACTCCATGTATACGCGCTATGTATAGTCCGGGGCGTACCGCACACCTGTGCGGAGATTTCCGCGCAGAGGAGTGGTGTGCCCGTGCCCAAGAAGACGACCTTGCTCGGCGGCGGGTTGGCCGCCGCCCTGGTGACGGCGCTCACACTGACCCTTAACGGCTGCTCGATGGAGACGACGGCGCCGGGCTCGGCGCGGCAGGACGCGGCCTCCGACGCCAAGGGTTCCTTCGGGCGGGCGGACTGCCGCAAGGCGAAGTGCATCGCGCTCACGTTCGACGCCGGGCCGGGCAAGGACACCCCGGAGCTGCTGGACATCCTGAGGGAGAAGAAGGTCCACGCCACCTTCTTCCTGCTGGGCAAGCACCACGTCCTCAAGCACCCGCAGACCGTGCGGCGCATCAAGGAAGAAGGCCACGAGGTGGCCAACCACACCTGGACGCACCAGGTCCTCACCGACCGGGAGCCGGACGAGATACGGGCCGAGCTGGAGAAGACCCAGGTGGCGATCGAGAAGGTCACCGGCCAGAAGCCCCGGCTGATGCGCCCACCGCAGGGCCGCACCGACGACAAGGTCTCCGAGATATCCAAGGACCTGGGGCTCTCGCAGGTGTTGTGGAGCGCCACCGCCAAGGACTACTCGACGAACGACTCGGCGCTGATCACGAAGCGGATCGTGGACCAGGCGAGCAAGGACGGCATCATCCTGCTGCACGACATCTACCCGGGCACCGTGCCCGCCGTGCCGGGGATCGTCGACGCGCTCCAGAAGGACGGCTACACCTTCGTGACCGTCCCGGAGCTGATGGCTCCCGCCGAGCCGGTGCCGGGCACGATCTACCGCCCCTGAGCGCCGTGATGCCGGTGCTTGCGGAACGGCCCGCCCCCGTTGACTCGGGAAGCGGGCCGTCCGTACCGGCCACGTACCTGATACCGCGCCCGTCACTGCGTGGCGGTCAGGCCGCGGCCGGGATCCTCTCCTGCGCCCGGGCCGAAGCCGGGGTGAGGGCGATCTCCAGCACCTGGCGGACGTCGGTGACCGGGTGGACGTCCAGCTTCTCCAGCACCTCGGCCGGGACGTCGTCCAGGTCGGCCTCGTTGCGCTGGGGGATCACCACGGTGGTGATGCCCGCGCGGTGGGCCGCCAGCAGCTTCTGCTTCAGACCGCCGATCGGCAGCACCCGCCCGGTCAGCGACACCTCACCGGTCATCGCCACATCCGTACGGACCAGCCGTCCGGACAGCAGCGAGGCCAGGGCGGTCGTCAGGGTGATGCCCGCGCTCGGGCCGTCCTTGGGCACCGCGCCCGCCGGGAAGTGGATGTGCACGCCCCGGTCCTTGAGGTCGGCGACCGGCAGTTCCAGCTCCGCGCCGTGCGAGCGCAGGAAGCTCAGCGCGATCTGGGCCGACTCCTTCATGACGTCACCGAGCTGGCCGGTCAGGGTCAGTCCGGACGCCCCGGTCTCCGGGTCGGCGAGCGACGCCTCGACGAAGAGGACGTCACCGCCCGCCCCGGTCACCGCGAGCCCGGTGGCCACGCCCGGCACCGCGGTGCGGCGCTCGGCCGGGTCCTGGGCGGACTCGGGCACGTGGTGCGGGCGCCCGATCAGGGAGCGCAGGTCCGCGTCGGTCACCGTGAACGGCAGCTCGCGGTCGCCCAGTTCGTGCTGGGCCGCGACCTTGCGGAGCAGCCGGGCGACAGCCCGCTCCAGATTCCGTACGCCCGCCTCGCGGGTGTACTCGCCGGCCAGCTTGCGCAGCGCCGACTCCTCCAGGGCAACCTCGTCCTTCTCCAGACCGGCCCGCTCCAACTGGCGCGGGAGCAGGTGGTCCCGGGCGATGACGACCTTCTCGTCCTCGGTGTAGCCGTCGAGGCGGACCAGCTCCATGCGGTCGAGCAGGGCCTCGGGGATGGCTTCGAGCACGTTGGCGGTGGCCAGGAAGACGACGTCGCTGAGGTCCAGCTCGACCTCCAGGTAGTGGTCACGGAAGGTGTGGTTCTGCGCGGGGTCGAGGACTTCGAGGAGGGCGGCGGCCGGGTCGCCCCGGAAGTCCGAGCCGACCTTGTCGATCTCGTCGAGCAGGACGACCGGGTTCATCGAACCGGCCTCCTTGATCGCCCGCACGATACGGCCGGGGAGAGCACCCACGTACGTACGCCGGTGGCCCCGGATCTCCGCCTCGTCCCGGACACCGCCGAGCGCGACGCGGACGAACTTACGGCCCATGGCGTGCGCGACGGACTCCCCGAGCGAGGTCTTGCCGACGCCGGGCGGCCCGACGAGGGCGAGGACCGCGCCGCCTCGGCGACCGCCCACCACGCCCAGCCCCCGGTCGGCGCGCCGCTTGCGCACCGCCAGGTACTCGGTGATGCGCTCCTTCACGTCGGCGAGCCCGGCGTGCTCGGCGTCCAGGACCGCCTGGGCGCCGCGGATGTCGTAGGCGTCCTCGGTGCGCTCGGTCCACGGCAGTTCGAGGACGGTGTCCAGCCAGGTCCGGATCCAGGACCCCTCGGGCGACTGGTCGCTGGAGCGCTCCAGCTTCTCGACCTCCTTGAGCGCGGCGGTGCGGACGTGCTCGGGGAGGTCGGCGGCCTCGACGCGGGCCCGGTAGTCGTCGGACTCGTCCTCCGGGTCGCCGTTGAGTTCGGAGAGCTCCTTGCGTACGGCGTCCAGCTGGCGGCGGAGCAGGAACTCGCGCTGCTGCTTGTCGACGCCCTCCTGGACGTCCTTGGCGATGGACTCGGCCACATCCTGCTCGGCGAGGTGTTCGCCCAGCCACTGGATGGCGAGCTTCAGCCGCGCGATCGGGTCCACGGTCTCCAGGAGCTGGACCTTCTGCGCGGTGGTGAGGAACGGTGAGTAGCCGGAGTTGTCGGCGAGCGCGGAGACGTCGTCTATCTGCTGGACCCGGTCCACGACCTGCCAGGCGCCGCGCTTCTTCAGCCAGCTGGTGGCGAGCGCCTTGTACTCCTTGACGAGCTCGACGGCGGAACCGGGCAGGGGGTCGGGCACCACGGTGTCGAGGACGGTCCCCTCGACCCAGAGCGCGCGCCCGGGTCCACTGGTCCCGGCGCCGATGCGCACCCGGTCGCGGGCCCGGATGAGCGCCCCCGGGTCGCCGTCCGAAAGGCGTCCGACCTGCTCGACGGTCCCGAGGACACCGGTCCCCGTGTACGTCCCGTCGATCCGCGGCACCAGCAGCACCTCGGGCTTGCCGCCGCCGGCTCGGGCGGCGGCCTGCGCGGCCTCGACGGCGGCGCGCACCTCGGTGTCGGACAGGTCCAGCGGCACCACCATGCCGGGCAGGACGACCTCGTCGTCTAGCGGCAGCACGGGCAGGTCGATCGGTGTGAACGCCTTGGACTCGGTAGTCATGATCTCCCCTTCGGCAGGCAAGTTGAGCTATGTGGACTCAATGCTGCTGAGCCGCCGACTGTTCCCCGAGTGGTGTTCGCTGTGAGCGATCAGCCGGCCGCCGCCACCCCGATCCACCTGTCCACGGGAGCGTCCGGCGGGGAACGGCTATTCCCCGGAGCCGCCCTCCCCGCCTGGTGAACCGCATGGCGTCCGGCCGTCGACAGGGAGGGTGTGCAGCTGTTGCGCCCCGGTAGTGGCTGTGGGTGATCGCCTCACGCCGCCCCGTGGACCGCCCCGGCCGCCCCGGCCGCCCTGGCCGACGCAGCCGGGGCCCCAGACGGCGGCCTGGGTGATGGCGGGGACGGCGTACGTGGTGGGGGCGGCGCTCCTGGCCCTGCGCGGCGCGCACCCGGACCGGTGACCGTCACCGGAACGGCTAACGGCTGAGGCCGGGTGCTGTCCCTCTCCTAGAATCCGGGCCATGGAGCCCGACACCTTCTCCCGCGCCATGGTTCCCCCGGCCCCCGTCCCCCTGGACCGCCGCGAAGGCCCTTTCGGCGAGGTCGTCCTGCGCGAGCGCGGGGAGCACTTCGAGATCATCGCCAACGGCTGCTTCCTGATGGACACCTCCGACGGGCGCTCCGAGCGGCTGCTGATCGACGCCGCTCTGGCCGCCCTGCCGGGCGACCGGACCGGCCCCCGCGTGCTGATCGGCGGGCTCGGTGTGGGTTTCTCGCTGGTACGGGCCGCCGAGGAGGACCGCTGGGGGCGGATCGTCGTCGTGGAGCGGGAGCAGGCGATCGTCGACTGGCACCGGACAGGGCCGCTGGAGCGGATCTCCGGGGCGGCGCTGGCCGACCCCCGGACCGAGGTCCTGCACGCGGACCTGGTCGCCCATCTCCGTACCGCCACGGAGCGTTACGACGCGCTCTGCCTGGACATCGACAACGGGCCCGACTGGACCGTCACGGACGACAACGGGAGCCTCTACTCCCCCACCGGGCTGGCCCACTGCCATGACCGGCTGACCCCGGGCGGGGTGCTCGCCGTCTGGTCCGCGCAGCCGTCGCCGGCCTTCGAGCAGGCCCTGTGGAATGCCGGGTTCAGCGGGGTTAGGACGGAAGAAGTGGCTGTTGCCCGAGGTGTGCCCGACGTGGTCCATCTCGCATCGAAGGCTCGTTGACGGGTCGGCCGGCCCCTCCCGGCGGGTGCGGTCCGGTGGCGAGCGGGGTCAACCGGCACAAGGCAGACGATCCGTCGCCCCACCGGATACGCCCGCGCCCCCCGGGGCAACACCCTGCGTAGCCGTGGGCCCTCCACAGCCTTTACGCTGCTGACCGGCACACAGGGATCACCGACGAAATCCACGAGCGAAGACCGTGCCTCGCGGGGATTGGCCTCCGCGAGAACGGGCAGGGGCGGGGCGATGGAACAGACACACACCACCCACAACGGCGTCGCGGCCACCCCAGGGGCTCAACGCCGGGTGCTGGTGGTCGAGGACGACGCCACGATCGTCGACGCCATCGCCGCCCGGTTGCGGGCGGAGGGTTTCCTCGTGCAGACCGCACTGGACGGGCCCGCGGCCGTGGACGCGGCCGAGGCCTGGCAGCCCGACCTGATGGTGCTCGACATCATGCTTCCCGGCTTCGACGGCCTGGAGGTCTGCCGCCGGGTGCAGGCGACGCGCCCGGTGCCGGTGCTGATGCTGACCGCGCGCGACGACGAGACCGACATGCTGGTCGGGCTCGGGGTCGGCGCCGACGACTACATGACCAAGCCGTTCTCCATGCGGGAGCTGGCCGCCCGGGTGCACGTCCTGCTGCGCCGGGTGGAGCGGGCCGCGCTGGCCGCCGTCACCCCGCGGAGCGGGATACTGCGCCTCGGCGAGCTGGAGATCGACCACGCGCAGCGCCGGGTGCGGGTGCGCGCGGAGGACGTCCACCTCACGCCGACCGAGTTCGACCTGCTGGTGTGCCTCGCCAACACCCCGCGCGCGGTGCTCTCCCGTGAGCAGCTGCTGGCCGAGGTCTGGGACTGGGCGGACGCCTCGGGCACCCGTACGGTCGACAGCCACATCAAGGCGCTGCGCCGCAAGATCGGCGCCGAGCGGATCCGTACGGTGCACGGCGTGGGCTACGCCCTGGAGACCCCGGCCCCATGAGCCGGCCAGGGTCGGGGATGCGGCCCTTCTCCATCAAGGCCAAGCTCGGCACGCTCGTCGTGGTCTCGGTGTTCATCACCACGGGGCTGCTGATCGTCGCCCTGCGGACCCGGACCGAGTTCCAGTTCATCACCGTGTTCTCGGTGATCGCCACGTTGCTGATCACCCAGTTCGTGGCGCACGGTCTGACCGCGCCGCTGGACGAGATGAGGGCGGTGGCCCGGTCGATCTCGCACGGCGACTACACCCGCCGGGTGAGCGGCGCCGGGCGGCGCGACGAGCTGGGCGACCTGGCCCAGACGATCAACCGCATGGCGGACGACCTGGAGGCGGAGGACCGGCACCGCAAGGAGCTGGTCGCCAACGTCTCCCACGAGCTGCGGACGCCCATCGCGGCGCTGCGGGCCGTGCTGGAGAACGTGGTGGACGGGGTGTCCGCCGCGGACCCCGAGACGATGCGTACGGCGCTGAAGCAGACGGAGCGGCTCGGCCGGCTGGTGGAGACGCTGCTGGACCTGTCCCGGCTGGACAACGGGGTGGTGACGCTCAAGGCGCGCCGTTTCGAGGTGTGGCCGTATCTCTCGGGCGTATTGAAAGAAGCCAATCTCGCCGCGTCCCAGCGGCGCCTGTCGTCGGGGTCGGGCAACCACTCCCGTACGGACGTCCATCTGCATCTGGACGTCT
Organism: Streptomyces sp. NPDC088706; assembly: GCF_044752765.1. Classification (NCBI taxonomy): domain Bacteria; kingdom Bacillati; phylum Actinomycetota; class Actinomycetes; order Kitasatosporales; family Streptomycetaceae; genus Streptomyces; species Streptomyces sp. NPDC088706. The sequence continues at coordinate 552,250 of NZ_JBIVLW010000002.1, read as the reverse complement.
CGCCGCCGGAGCTCACCGCGCACGCGGACGCGGAGCGGCTGCACCAGGTGGTGGCCAACCTCATCGACAACGCGGTCAAGCACAGCCCGCCGCACGGCCGGGTGACGGTCCTGGCGCGGCGCGGGGCCCACCCGGAGTCGCTGGAGCTGGAGGTCGTCGACGAGGGTCCCGGCATCCCGGAGGCGGAGCGGTACCGGGTCTTCGAGCGGTTCAACCGGGGCCAGGCCCCCTCACCGCACGGTCCGGGCAGCGACGGAGGGACGGGGCTCGGGCTGGCCATCGCCCGCTGGGCGGTGGATCTGCACGGCGGCCGGATCGGAGTGGCCGAATCCGCTCGGGGTTGCCGCATCCAGGTCACCCTTCCGGGGTTGACCGAGCGACGCGGTTGACGGTGCGGTTGACATAGGGTTCGAACCGGAAGGGTACGTTCTCCGTGTCCTCCTGGAAGAGGATCTCAAGGGGATACGGTCAGCTGATCGTATCCACGGTCCCGCGTACCCGAAGTGCAGTGGAACCTCGCTTGTTTCCCGCCATTTCCTGCGCCGAAACCCGCGTTGCGATGTGATGTGCACGACGAAGCACCGGCCCGGTCTGCAAGGAACGGTTCGGGGGGCGTAGCCTTGATTTCCGCTGTCCATCACCTTGTGAAGCGGAAGAGGGCGGTTGCCGCCGTGTCGTCTCAGTCCCCCAGTAACTCGAGCATCTCGACCGACCAAGCCAGCCCGGGCACCAACCCGGCCGCCGCGTTCGGCGCGAATGAGTGGCTCGTCGACGAGATCTACCAGCAGTACCTCCAGGATCCCAGTTCGGTCGATCGCGCCTGGTGGGACTTCTTCGCCGACTACAAGCCGGGTACCTCCGGCACGGCGGACAAGCCCGCTCCCGGCGCCGCAGCCTCGGGGGCTGCGGCGACCGAGGTCCCGGCCGCCACCGCTCCGGCGCAGGCCGCGCCGACGGCCGGCGCCGACGCCGAGGCCGCACCGGCCCCGGCGAAGCCCGCCGCCGCTGCTCCGGCAGCCCCGGCCCAGGCCGCGCCGGCCGAGACGAAGCCCGCCGAGCCGAAGCCCGCCGAGCCGAAGCCCGCCGAGGCCAAGGCCGCACCGGCCCCGGCGAAGCCCGTGGCGGCCAAGCCCGCAGCCGCGCCCGCCCCGGCGAAGGCCAAGGCGGACGGGGCCACCGAGGCCCCGGTCGGACCCGAGTACGTGACGCTGCGCGGCCCCTCGGCCGCCGTGGCGAAGAACATGAACGCCTCGCTGGAGCTGCCGACGGCCACGTCCGTCCGCGCGGTGCCGGTGAAGCTGCTCTTCGACAACCGCATCGTCATCAACAACCACCTCAAGCGCGCCCGCGGCGGGAAGATCTCCTTCACGCACCTCATCGGGTACGCGATGGTGCAGGCCCTCAAGGCCATGCCGTCGATGAACTACTCCTTCGCGGTGAAGGACGGCAAGCCGACCCTGGTCAAGCCGGAGCACGTCAACCTCGGTCTCGCCATCGACCTGGTGAAGCCGAACGGCGACCGTCAGCTGGTCGTCGCGGCCATCAAGAAGGCCGAGACGCTCAACTTCTTCGAGTTCTGGCAGGCGTACGAGGACATCGTCCGGCGCGCCCGCATCGGCAAGCTCGGTATGGACGACTTCTCCGGCGTCACCGCCTCGCTGACCAACCCCGGCGGGATCGGCACCGTCCACTCGGTGCCCCGCCTGATGCCCGGACAGGGCCTCATCATGGGCGTCGGCGCGATGGACTACCCGGCCGAGTTCCAGGGCACCTCCCAGGACACCCTGAACAAGCTCGGCATCTCGAAGGTCATGACGCTGACGTCGACCTACGACCACCGGGTCATCCAGGGCGCGGCATCCGGCGAGTTCCTGCGGGTGCTGAGCCAGCTGCTGCTCGGTCAGAACGACTTCTACGACGAGATCTTCAAGGCCCTGCGCATCCCGTACGAGCCGGTCCGCTGGCTCACGGACATCGACGCGTCGCACGACAGCGACGTGACGAAGGCCGCGCGGGTCTTCGAGCTGATCCACTCCTACCGGGTCCGCGGCCACGTCATGGCCGACACCGACCCGCTGGAGTACCGCCAGCGCAAGCACCCCGACCTCGACATCACCGAGCACGGCCTCACCCTGTGGGACCTGGAGCGGGACTTCGCGGTCGGCGGGTTCGCAGGCAAGTCGATGATGAAGCTCCGCGACATCCTCGGCGTGCTGCGTGAGTCGTACTGCCGCACCACCGGCATCGAGTTCATGCACATCCAGGACCCGAAGCAGCGCAAGTGGCTCCAGGACCGGGTGGAGCGGCCCCGCGCCCAGCAGCCCGAGCGCGAGGAGCAGCTGCGCATCCTGCGCCGGCTGAACGCGGCGGAGGCCTTCGAGACGTTCCTGCAGACCAAGTACGTCGGTCAGAAGCGGTTCTCGCTGGAGGGCGGCGAGTCCGTCATCCCGCTGCTCGACGCGGTCATCGACTCCGCTGCCGAGGCCCGCCTCGACGAGGTCGTCATCGGGATGGCCCACCGCGGCCGCCTCAACGTGCTGGCGAACATCGTCGGCAAGTCGTACGCGCAGATCTTCCGCGAGTTCGAGGGCAACCTCGACCCGCGCTCGATGCACGGCTCCGGCGACGTCAAGTACCACCTGGGCGCCGAGGGCACCTTCACCGGTCTGGACGGTGAGCAGATCAAGGTCTCGCTGGCCGCCAACCCCTCGCACCTGGAGGCGGTCGACCCGGTCCTGGAGGGCATCGCCCGCGCCAAGCAGGACATCATCAACAAGGGCGGCACGGACTTCACGGTCCTGCCGATCGCGCTCCACGGCGACGCGGCCTTCGCCGGCCAGGGCGTCGTCGCCGAGACGCTCAACATGTCGCAGCTGCGCGGCTACCGCACCGGTGGCACCGTGCACGTGGTGATCAACAATCAGGTCGGCTTCACCGCCGCCCCGGAGTCCTCGCGTTCCTCGATGTACGCCACCGACGTGGCGCGCATGATCGAGGCGCCGATCATCCACGTCAACGGGGACGACCCGGAGGCCGTGGTCCGCGTCGCCCGGCTCGCCTTCGAGTTCCGGCAGGCGTTCAACAAGGACGTCGTGATCGACCTCATCTGCTACCGCCGCCGCGGTCACAACGAGGGCGACAACCCGGAGTTCACCAACCCGCAGATGTACACCCTGATCGACAAGAAGCGCTCGGTGCGCAAGCTCTACACCGAGTCCCTCATCGGTCGCGGCGACATCACGCTGGAAGAGGCGGAGCAGGCGCTCCAGGACTTCCAGGGTCAGCTGGAGAAGGTCTTCGCCGAGGTCCGCGAGGCCACCTCGCAGCCGGCCGCCCCGCACATCCCGGAGCCGCAGGCCGCGTTCCCGGTCACCGTGGAGACCGCGGTCACCGCCGAGGTCGTCAAGCGGATCGCCGAGTCCCAGGTCAACATCCCCGAGTCGATCACCGTCCACCCCCGCCTGATGCCGCAGATGCAGCGTCGCGCGGCCTCGGTAGAGAACGGCACGATCGACTGGGGCATGGGCGAGACCCTGGCCATCGGTTCACTGCTGATGGAGGGCACGCCGGTCCGGCTCGCCGGCCAGGACACCCGCCGGGGCACCTTCGGTCAGCGCCACGCGGTGCTGGTGGACCAGGTCACCGGCGAGGACTACACCCCGCTGCTGTACCTCACCGAGGAGCAGGCCCGCTACAACGTCTACGACTCGCTGCTCAGCGAGTACGCGGCGATGGGCTTCGAGTACGGCTACTCGCTGGCCCGCCCGGAGTCGCTGGTGATCTGGGAGGCCCAGTTCGGTGACTTCGTCAACGGCGCCCAGACCGTCGTGGACGAGTTCATCTCCTCGGCCGAGCAGAAGTGGGCCCAGACCTCCGGCGTCACGCTGCTGCTGCCGCACGGCTACGAGGGCCAGGGCCCGGACCACAGCTCCGCCCGCCCGGAGCGCTTCCTGCAGATGTGCGCCCAGGACAACATGACGGTCGCCATGCCGACCCTGCCGTCGAACTACTTCCACCTGCTGCGCTGGCAGGTGCACAACCCGCACCACAAGCCGCTCATCGTCTTCACCCCGAAGTCGATGCTGCGTCTGAAGGCCGCGGCGTCGAAGATCGAGGAGTTCACCACCGGCGGCTTCCGTCCGGTGATCGGCGACGCGTCGGTCAAGGCCGAGGACGTCCGCAAGGTCGTCTTCTGCGCGGGCAAGCTCTACTACGACCTGGACGCCGAGCGGGAGAAGCGCGGCGACACGGAGACCGCGATCATCCGGCTGGAGCGCCTGTACCCGCTGCCGGGTGCGGAGATCCAGGCCGAGATCGCCAAGTACCCGAACGCCGAGAAGTACCTCTGGGCGCAGGAGGAGCCGGCCAACCAGGGTGCGTGGCCGTTCATCGCGCTCAACCTGATCGACCACCTGGACCTGGCCGTCGGCGCGGACGTGCCGCACGGCGAGCGCCTGCGCCGCATCTCGCGGCCGCACGGCTCGTCCCCGGCGGTCGGCTCGGCCAAGCGTCACCAGGCGGAGCAGACGCAGCTGGTCAACGAGGTCTTCGAGGCCTGACCAGCGCACGGCAGCACCTCCGGGGACCCGGTTCCGCGCTCGTCGCGGGGCCGGGTCTCCGGCGTTCCGGGCACCTCCGGGCCTCGCTATCCTTTCCCCATGTACTTCACGGACCGTGGCATCGAGGAACTGGAGAAGCGGCGCGGCGAGGAGGAGGTCACCTTCGAGTGGCTCGCCGAGCAGCTGCGTACGTTCGTCGATCTCAACCCCGACTTCGAGGTGCCGGTCGAGCGCCTCGCGACCTGGCTGGCCCGGCTGGACGACGAGGACGACGAGGACGCGTAGTCGTCAGGGCCGCTGCGGCTGACCGGCCTCCGCGCCCGCCCGGGCCCGGTGGTACGCGAGCCCCAGTGCGCCCTGCGCCAGGAGCACCGCCCCGGCGGCCGCCCAGCCTCCGCTGCGGCGGCGCGCGCCCCACAGCAGGAGCGGGAGTCCGGCGGCGAGTTGGAGAGCCGCCACGGCACGGGCCCGGGGGCCGCGCACCCAGGGACCGAGGCCGCTGCTCTCGACCGCGTCGAGCTCGACCCGTACGGCGTCGCGCCACCCCGCCCACGCGATGCGCTCCGCCCCGCGCTGCACCCCGGCGACGCTGCGCAGCCGGTCGGCGCTCCCGCCCGGGCCGAGCCCCGGCGGCAGGGTGAGTCCGGTACGGGTCAGGACCGCCAGCAGGCCGCGCAGCCGGGCCTCGGCGTCCGCCTCCGGGTCGGGCCGGGTCAGCTCCTCCAGCGCCTGGAGGTCCAGTACGGGGTCGAGGCCCAGCCGGGCCGCGAAGGTGCGCATGGCCTCGTCCTCGCCCACCGGGGTGCCGTCCGCCAGCCAGACGTAGCCGACGGTGCGGCGGAATCCGGCGGCCAGGGTGTATCCGGCCCGGTCCCCGTCCCACCACAGGGCGAGCACCGGCCAGGTGGAGCCGACGGCCAGGGCGGTGGCCCAGCCGCCGATGACCCGGTCGACCGGTTCGGCGTCACCGCCGCCGGCGTCCCGCCAGGGCTTCCCCTCCGGTACGAGGACGCTCCACTCCTCGCCGGCCCGCGTCAGCAGCATCTGCTCGCGCAGCAGGTGGGCGAGCGGCCGTACGGTCTCGGGCTCGGCGCGGCACAGCAGGAGCGCCCCCGTGGATGTCGCGTTCATACGCCACACGCTAGGGCAATTTGCCCGACTCTGGTGCCCTTTGCCGGTCGGTGGCACGCACACATGCGGCTTGACTTCCCCCATCCGCGATATATCGTGTTCCTACGAGACGCGATATGTTGCGTCGGAACCCCTCTCCGGGAGGTCCTGTCCATGACTGTGCCGAAGCGGACCGTCGCCGAGCCGCAGAAGCTCACCTTCGACGACCCGGTGACCGCGCTCCACGTACGCATCGTGGGCGGCACGGTCAACGTGGTCGGGACCGACGAGCCGGGCGCCCGGCTGGAGGTCTCCGCCATCGAGGGGCCGCCACTCCTCGTCACCCACGAGGACGGCCGCCTGACCGTGGCGTACGAGGACCTCCCCTGGCAGGACCTCCTGCGCCGGCTCGACCCCGCCGGGCGCCGCCGCAGGGCGGTGGTCACACTGGCCGTGCCCGCCGCCGCCTCGGTGGAGGTCGGCGTGGTCGGCGCCGGGGCCGTGGTCTCCGGGATCGCCGGCCGCACCGACGTACGCGGCATCGCCGGCGACATCACCCTCGTCGGGCTGACCGGCGCGGTGCGCGGGGAGTCCGTCTCGGGCAGCCTGGAGGCCCAGCGGGTCACCGGGGACCTGCGCTTCCACTCCGTGGCCGGTGATCTGACGGTGGTCGACGGGGCGGGGGCCTCGGTCCGGGCCGAGTCGGTCAGCGGGGACATGGTGCTGGACCTCGACCCCTCCGGGAAGCCCACCGACATCCGGCTGACCACGGTCTCCGGCGAGATCGCGATCCGGCTGCCGCACCCGGCGGACGCCAGGGTCGAGGCGAACACCGCGAGCGGGACCGTCTCCAACGCCTTCGAGGATCTGCGGGTCGGCGGGCAGTGGGGAGCGAAGAAGATCTCCGGCACCCTCGGCGCCGGAACGGGGACCCTGAGGGCGACGACCCTCTCCGGCTCGATCGCCCTGCTGCGCAGGCCCCCCGCCAAGGACGACGTGTACGGTGCCGAACCGGCCGGAAAGGTTCTCTGACATGCCCCCCGTTTTCGCCCACGGCCGTCTGCGGCTGTATCTGCTCAAGCTCCTGGACGAGGCGCCGCGCCACGGTTACGAGGTGATCCGCCTGCTGGAGGAGCGCTTCCAGGGCCTGTACGCCCCGTCCGCGGGCACCGTCTACCCCCGGCTGGCCAAGCTGGAGGCCGAGGGCCTGGTCACCCACGCCACCGAGGGCGGCCGCAAGGTCTACTCGATCACCGGTGCCGGACGCGAGGAACTCGCGGGCCGCGGCGGCGAACTGGCCGATCTGGAGCTGGAGATCCGCGACTCCCTCTCCGAACTGGCCGCCGAGATACGCGACGACGTGCGCGGGGCCGCGGGCCGGCTCCGCAGCGACATGCGGGCCGCCGCCTCCGAGTCCCGGCAGGGCGCGGGGACCGGCGGCACGAAGGACAAGCGGTCGTCCCCCTTCGGGGACTTCGGCGACTTCGGCACCCTGGGCGACTTCGGCGACAGCGACGCGTGGCGCACGGCCAAGGAGGAGCTGAGCCGGGCCAAGCAGGAGTGGAAGGAGCAGGCGCGCCGGGCGAAGGACGAGTCCCGGCGCGCCCGCGAGGAGGCCCAGCAGGCCCGCCGCCAGGCCAAGGAGGCCCAGGACAGGGCGCGCGAGCAGATGCGGGACGCCGCCCGCCAGGTGCAGGAGCACTTCGCGCGGGGCGACTGGCCCTCCGGCGTACGGGAGGGGCTGGCCGAGATCACCGGACAGCTCGGCGGCTTCGCCCGCTCGGGCGGCTGGACCTCGTTCGGCAAGCCGGGCCCGTTCGACGCCGAGACCACGGAGGGCCCCTCGGCCACCGAGACCGCTCCGGGCCCCGACGCCGCCTCCGACTGGGGCACGGACGTCCCGGTCACCGACGATCCGGCGCGCGACCTGGACCGCCTGCTGGACCGGTTCCGCGACACCGTCCGAGACACGGCCCGCGACCACGGGGTGACGGGAGACCAGCTGGCCGAGGCCCGCGGCCACCTGGGCGCGGCGGCGGCGCGGATCGAGGCGCTGCTGACGCCGGAGGGCGCGGAGAACCCAGTGGGCGCGACGGGCGACGAGAAGAGCTGAGGCCGGAGACGGGGCGGGTGCCACACACAGGGCACCCGCCCCGTCTCCGTATCCTCACCTCACCCCGCCTTGGCGTGCCCTTGCCCGTCGGCCTCGGGCCCGTACAGTGCGCGGTGCGCGGTCGCGTACGTCGCCCCGTGCTCGGCGAGGACGTCGGCGACGGTCCCGGGGGTCGCCGTGAGCGCCAGGAGCAGGTGTTCCTCGCCGATGAAGCGGTCGCCGCGCCCCAGGGCGACCCGCAGCGACTTCTCCAGGATGCTCTTCGCTCCCGGCGTGAAGGGGCGGTGCCCCGACCACCACCGGCGGCTGCCCCGGCCGGCGTCGAGAGCGCCCTCGCCGTGGGCCCCTTCGACCCGGTCCACGATGGCGCCGACGTCGATCCCGATCCCCGCGAGGGCCTCGGTGTCGGCCTTCGTCAGCCCGCCCCGGCGACGGGCCTCCGCGAACGAGGCGTCGAGGGAGGCGCGGCGCCCGCTGAGCCCGAGGGCGGCGAGGGCGAAGGAGGCCCGGCTCCCTTCCTGATCCAGCAGGGCGAGCAGCAGGTGTTCCTCGGTGACCGATCCGGCCCCGACGCGCTCCGCCTGCGCCACGGCTCCCTTTACGGTCGCGCGGGCTCCTTGGGTGAACCGTTCGAACATCAGCGCCTCCCGTACTTCTTGTGCACGGCCTGCCGGCTGACACCCAGCTCGGCGGCGATCTCCTGCCACGACCATCCCTGGACGCGGGCACTGCGTACCTGTACGGCTTCGAGCTGCTCCAGCAGCCGCCGCAGCGCGGCCACCGCCCGCAGCCCGACGCACGGGTCGCGGTCACCGGCGCGTGCGGCCAGATCCGTTGCTTCGGTCATGACGTCAACCTACATTGACACCACCGTCACGTCAATCAAAGTTGACACCGGCGGGGGCGAAGGCGTGGAGCACGGCGGAGGCGTCGGCGGGGAGCCAGGGGCGCAGCAGGAACCCTTCAGGGGTGGTCAGTTCGGCCATGCGGACCAGCTTCCCGCACCGTCACCACCACTTCCGTCCCCGGCCACGCAAGCACGGTCAGGCGGCCCCCGTACGGCGCCTTGCCGAGGACGCGGGCGGCCCGGCCGGTGACGGAGACCCGCCAGCCACGGGCGGAAGGCGGCAGGGACAGCTCGGTGACACCGGGGCGAGCGGCGGCCCGGTAGGCGATGCGGTAGGAGCGGCTCTCCGCGTCGTAGGTGTCGGAGCGGACGGTGCCCGCCACGGCGGGAGCGTACGGGGTCGCCGTCCGCTCCTTGTTCGTACGGAAGCGGCCCCGCTCGTCCACCGCGCAGTAGCCGCCGCCGTAGCACCAGACGTACCCGGCCCAGCCGGAGCTGTAGCGGTTCAGGGAGGCGACGGCCTCGCGGTAGAAGCGGCCCATGCTGGGGAGGGAGTTGTTGAGCGGCCCCCACTCACCGACGACCACGGGCATCCGGTGGCGGGCCGGGTAGGCGGTGACGGCGGCCTCGTACGCCTCGATCCAGTCGGCCCCGGGGTCGTAGTCCGCGCCCGCCTCCATGGCGGTGTTGTAGAAGTGCGGGGCGTACACCGTCCGGCTGTCCTCGATCCGGCCGAGGCCGGTGGGCACGCCCTCGCCGACGATCGGGGTCGGTTCGACGAAGAGCCAGGTGTCCCGGTCCTCGGCGCGGATGGCCCGGGCGAGGCGGTTGTACATCGGGGTGAGGTGCTGGGCCTCGATCCGGCGGGCGGCGGTGGGCAGGTCCTCGCCCTCGCGCAGCTCCCCCATCGGCTCGTTGATCAGGTCGTAGCCGATGACGGCCGGGTGGCGGCCGACGCGTGCCGCGAGGACCTGCCACATGGCGGCCTGGGCGCGTCGCAGGTCGGGGTCCTCGTAGAGGTGGGTGAAGGCCCGCTGGACGGCGGGCTGGAAGTACTCGGAGAACCAGTCGTCCGGGTTCGGCGTGAACGGCAGCCCGTCGGTCCTGGTGGCCCAGGCGGGGATGCCCCGGTGGCCGAACACGGGCCCGAAGACGTCCTGGTGGGCGTCGATGAGGACGTGGACGCGGTGCTTGCTCGCCCAGTCCAGGACGCGTTCGATCCGCCGGAGGTAGCGCTCGCTGTACTGGCCGCGCCGGGGCTCCAGGTCGTCCCAGAAGACCAGCAGCCGGGCGAAGTTGAAGCCGTTCGCCCGCAGGTCGCGGAAGTGGCGTTCGGTGATGGCGCTGAGTGCGGCCTCGCCCCGGTTCGCCTTGTCCTCGACGTTCCAGCCGCGCAGGGTGAGGGTGCGGCCCCGGTCGTCGGTCAGGGGCGGGATGGAGCGTTCGTACGACGCCGGGGCGGGGGCCGGGGTGGATGCGGGGTGCGCCGAGGCAGCGGGGACGAGGACCCCCGCCGCCAGCACGGACGCGACGACAACTGCCATGAGTGCTCTGCCCATTCGCATGGGGCGCATCCCATCAGCAGAGCTGACACTTGTTCAAGTATGGGTCACCGGTGAATTCTGCCGGGTCCCGGCGTTCGGCCCCCGGCCCTACGCGGTCGGCCGGAGCACGATCTTCCCGAACTGCTCGCCGTCGGCCAGCCGCTGGAATGCCTCACGGGCCCGGTCCATCGGCAGTACCTCGTCGATGACCGGACGCACCCCGGTCGTGGCGCAGAACGCGAGCAGGTCCTCCAGCTCGTCCTTGGAGCCCATGGTGGAGCCGACGACCTTCAGCTCCAGGAAGAAGATGCGGGTCAGCTCGGCGTGCGAGGGCCGGTCCCCGCTGGTGGCGCCCGAGATGACGAGGGTGCCGCCGGGGCGCAGCGACTTCACCGAGTGGGACCAGGTGGCGGCCCCGACGGTCTCGATGACGGCGTCCACCCGCTGCGGCAGCCGCGCCCCGGGCTCGTACGCCTCCAGCGCACCGAGCTCCACCGCCCGCTTGCGCCGGGCCTCGTCGCGGCTGGTGGCGAAGATCCGGAGTCCGGCGGCCTTCCCGAGCACGATCGCGGCGGTGGCGACCCCGCCGCCCGCGCCCTGGACGAGCACCGAGTCACCCGGCCGCACGCCGGCATTGGTGAAGAGCATCCGGTACGCGGTCAGCCAGGCGGTCGGCAGGCAGGCGGCCTCCTCGAAGGAGAGCTCCTTCGGCTTGGGCAGCACGTTCCAGGTGGGGACGGCGACCTGCTCGGCGAAGGTGCCCGGGTAGCGCTCGGTGAGGATGGAGCGCGGCTCCTTCGGCCCGACGCCGTGCCCGGACTGGCCGATCACGGAGTGCAGGACGACCTCGTTGCCGTCCTCGTCGATGCCGGCGGCGTCACAGCCGAGGATCATCGGAAGCCGGTCCTCCGCGAGGCCCACGCCCCGCAGCGACCAGAGGTCGTGGTGGTTGAGGGAGGCGGCCCGGACGGTGATGGTGCTCCATCCGGCACGCGCCTGCGGGGCCGGGCGTTCGCCCAGCTCAAGGCCGTTGAGGGGCTGGTCGGGATCGATGCGGGCTGCGTAGGCGGCGAACATGGCTAGACGATAGGCGGGGCGGCCCCGGCGGCGTAACCGCCTGCGCGTGTGACGCACACCAAGTGGCCCGGTCACACGCCGGAGGGGATGGGAAGGGGCGGGGCCCGTACCGACCGGACCCCGCCCACCTCCAACCGCTCAGCCCGGCCTCAGCGCCGAGCCACACCCTCCGCCCGCGCGGCCGCGGCGACCGCCGCCGTCACCGCCGGAGCCACCCGCTCGTCGAACGGCGAGGGAATGACGTAGTCCGCCGCCAGCTCATCGCCGACCACGTCGGCCAACGCGTTCGCCGCGGCGATCTTCATGCCCTCGGTGATCCGGGAGGCCCGCACCTGGAGCGCCCCCGCGAAGATCCCCGGGAACGCCAGCACGTTGTTGATCTGGTTCGGGAAGTCGGACCGCCCGGTCGCCACCACGGCCGCGTACTTGTGCGCGACCTCGGGGTGGACCTCCGGATTCGGGTTGGCCATGGCGAAGACGTACGCACCGGGCGCCATCGACGCCACCGCCGCCTCCGGCACCGTACCGCCGGAAACACCGATGAAGACGTCGGCACCGGCGAGCGCCTTCTCCAGCGAACCGGAGATCCCGGCCCGGTTGGTGAGCTCGGCCAGCTCGCGCTTGACGTCGGTCAGGTCGTCCCGGTCCCGGCTCACGATGCCCTTGCGGTCGGCCACGGCGACATCGCCGATGCCGGCCTCCAGCAGGAACTTGGCGATCGCCACGCCCGCCGCGCCCGCGCCGGAGATCACGCCGCGCAGGTCGCCGAGCGTCCGCCCGGAGAGCTTGGCGGCGTTGCGCAGGGCGGCGAGGGTGACGACGGCGGTGCCGTGCTGGTCGTCGTGGAAGACCGGGATGTCCAGCCGCTCCTGGAGCTTGCGCTCGATCTCGAAGCACCGGGGCGCCGAGATGTCCTCCAGGTTGACCCCGCCGAAGGAGGGGGCGAGCCGGACGACGGTGTCGACGATCTCGTCGGCGTCGGTGGTCGCAAGGGCGATCGGCACCGCGTCGACGCCGCCGAACTGCTTGAAGAGGATGGCCTTGCCCTCCATCACGGGGAGGGACGCCTCGGGCCCGATGTCACCGAGACCGAGCACGGCGGTGCCGTCCGTCACGACGGCCACGACCTGGGACTTCCAGGTGTAGTCGTGGACGAGCTCGGGGTTCTCGGCGATGGCGCTGCACACTTTCGCCACGCCGGGCGTGTACGCCAGGGAAAGGTCGTCCTTGTCCCGGATCGGGACGGTGGACTGCACGGCCATCTTTCCTCCCCGGTGGAGGGCGAAGGCCGGATCGAAGGGCTCGTCGGCCCCGGTGTCCGCTGCGCTCGTGCGCTCGATGCCGCTGTCGGTCGTGCTGTCGCTGCGAGGATTGACGATCTCCGCTGCCATGGTGTTGACCCCTTAAGTCTTCATCGTTTGAGGGTGGCCACTCCTGGTTGAGGAGGGGTGGGCGGGCACCGCGTACGAGCCCTGCGCCGAGCGGTTGGCCCGCCCCGGCAGGGTGAGGTACATACGCGCGGGCGCGCCGCACACGCGCCCTGAGCCCCGGATGAGGGGTGTAAACGTCTTTCTTACCGGACCAACCCGCTCCCGCACGAGTCCATTCCGATGCGGTGACGTGACTCATAGTCGAATATCTGGACAAGTCGGCAAACCGGCATAAATGCCGCCCAGCAGGAGAGACACACCGAAGATTCTCCGGCGGTGGGGAGGCTTCACGACAGATGGTCCGGTCCCGAGGTACCGGCCACGTGAGTTCGCGGGTCGCCCGTTATCCGATTTTGACATGGCTGGGCCCCTGAATGGGCCGGTCCGAATGGCAGGATGCCGTCATCACACAAGGTGGCGACACTCGAAGGTGCGTGCCAAGCCGCCCCGAAAGCACCTCACCCTCATCTGCCGGAGGATCCCGACATGACCGCAAGCAACATGCGTCGCAAGACCGCGAAGTCCCGGATTGCGGCGGTCGGCGCCATCGCGGTCGCCGGCACCCTGCTGCTCACCGCCTGTGGCGACCAGACCGAGAGCGCCTCCTCGGAGGGCGGCGACGGCACGGCCACCAAGGCCGGCGCCCCGCTCTTCGCCAAGCTGCCGGAGAAGTACCGGAAGTCGGGTGTCATCAAGGTCGGCACGAACGCCGAGTACGCCCCGATGGAGTCCGTGGAGAACGGCAAGATCGTGGGCGTCGACCCTGACATCGCCGAGGCCCTCGGCAAGCAGCTGGGGGTGAAGTTCGAGTTCACCTCCGGCTCCTTCGACGGGCTGATCACCGCCCTGAACTCCGGCCGCCACGACATCGCCATGTCGTCCATCACGGACAACAAGCAGCGCCAGGAGGGCCTGGACGACTCCGGCAAGAAGCTGGGCGCGGGCGTCGACTTCGTCGACTACTTCCTCGCCGGCACCGCCGTGTACACGAAGAAGGGCAACCCGCAGAACATCAAGTCCATCGAGGACCTGTGCGGGAAGGCCGCTGCCGTCCAGCGCGGCACCACGTACGAGGAAGCCCTCGAGAAGCAGTCCAAGGCGTGTACGGACGGCGGCAAGAAGGCGGTCAAGATCGAGTCGTTCGAGAACGACACCGAGGCCCAGACCCGGGTCAAGTCCGGCGGCGCGGTCGCCGGTGTCAACGACTACCCGGTCGCGGTCGACCTGGCCCGCAAGGCCGACGGCGGCAAGGCCTTCGAGGTCGTCGGCGAGCAGATCGACGCGGGGCCGTTCGGCATCGCCGTCAAGAAGGGCAACACCGGGCTGCGGGACGCCCTGAAGGAGGCCGTCGACGCGATCATCGCCGACGGTTCGTACCAGAAGGTGCTCGACAAGTGGGGCGCCGGCACGGGAGCGATCGACAAGGCCGCCGTCAACGGCGGCAAGTGACCGGACGCTTCACCGAAGGGCAGTCACCATGACTGACAAGTTCGACAAGACACCCCCCGGCTCACCGGCCGGCCAGGTGTCCGTCTCCAAGACCGCCACCACGGCCCCGGAGAACATCAAGGCCATCCCGGTCCGCCACGTCGGCCGCTGGATCAGCGGCATCGTGGTCATCGGCCTCCTCATCGCCCTCGGATACGCCTTCTCGCAGGGCAACATCCAGTGGCAGGCCGTGGGCGACAAGCTGTTCGACAGGAACGTCGTCGCCGGAGCGGGCCGCACCCTGCTGATCAGCGTCCTCGCCATGGTGCTGGGCGTGATCCTCGGCGTCGTCCTGGCCGTGATGCGGCTCTCGAAGAACCCGGTCACCAGCTGGGTCGCCTGGCTGTACATCTGGTTCTTCCGGGGCACCCCGGTCTACGTACAGCTGCTGCTCTGGTTCAACCTGGCGCTGATCTTCCCGGTCCTGAACATCCCGTTCATCTACAAGGACGAGATGACGGACGTCATGACCCCGTTCATGTGCGCCCTGCTGGGGCTCGCCCTGAACGAGGCCGCCTACATGGCGGAGATCTGCCGGGCCGGCATCCAGTCGGTCGACGAGGGCCAGACCGAGGCGTCGCACGCGCTCGGCATGACGCAGGCGAAGACCATGCGCCGCGTGGTCCTGCCGCAGGCGCTGCGGGTGATCATCCCGCCGACCGGCAACGAGTTCATCAACATGCTGAAGACCTCCTCGCTGGTCTACGCGGTCACCTACAACGAGCTGCTCCGCTCCACCTCGCAGATCGGCTCCACGTCGTACGCGGTGATGGAGATGCTGTTCGTCGCGTCCATCTGGTACATCGTGATGACCAGCGTGTTCAGCGTCGGCCAGTACTACCTGGAGCGCCGCTACGCCCGCGGCTCGCTGCGCTCGCTGCCGCTCACGCCGTTGCAGCGCATCAAGGTGAACCTCGCCTCGTTCAGCAACCGGCCCTCCGGAGGTGTCTCCGCATGACCACCCCCATGGTGAAGGCCGAGGGCGTCCACAAGTCCTTCGGCGCCGCCCACATCCTCAAGGGCATCGACCTGGAGGTCGCCCCGCGTGAGGTGTTCTGCCTGATCGGCCCGTCCGGTTCCGGCAAGTCCACGTTCCTGCGGTGCATCAACCACCTGGAGCAGATCAACGCCGGCCGGCTCTCGGTCGACGGCGAGCTGGTCGGCTACCGGCAGAAGGGCGACAAGCTCTACGAGCTGAAGGACAGCGAGGTCGCCCTGCAGCGCCGGGACATCGGCATGGTCTTCCAGCGCTTCAACCTGTTCCCGCACATGACGGCCCTCGAGAACGTCATGGAGGCTCCCGTCCAGGTCAAGGGCGAGTCCAGGGCCGTGGCCCGGGCCCGCGCCGAGAAGCTGCTGGACCGGGTGGGTCTCGCCGACAAGGCGAAGAACTACCCCTCCCAGCTCTCCGGCGGGCAGCAGCAGCGCGTCGCCATCGCCCGCGCGCTGGCGATGGAGCCGAAGCTGATGCTCTTCGACGAGCCGACCTCCGCGCTCGACCCGGAGCTGGTCGGCGATGTCCTGGACGTCATGCGCGGTCTGGCCGAGGACGGCATGACGATGATCGTCGTCACCCACGAGATGGGCTTCGCCCGCGAGGTCGGTGACGCGCTGGTCTTCATGGACGACGGCGTGGTGGTCGAGTCCGGCCACCCGCGTGACGTGCTGGGCAACCCGCAGCACGACCGGACGAAGTCGTTCCTGTCGAAGGTGCTGTAGCCGCACGGTCCGCACGTACGACCGCAGCGCCCCGGGCCTCGTCGGCCCGGGGCGCTGCGGCTTGCCGTCCCCTTGCCTCACTTCACGGCGAGCACCAGCGTGTCCGAGGGCGAGGCCCAGACCGCGCGGGCCTCACCGAAGCCGGCGGCGAGCAGGGTGCGGGCGTGCCAGGCGGCGGAGGGCATGTCGCCGTCCGCGTGCTCGCCGTAGATGGCGAAGCGTTCGGCGGTGGGTCCGGCGAGTACGGGGTCCTCGGCGGCGACGGCCCACCACTCGGCCCAGTCCAGGGCGCCGGCGGCCTTGGCGCGGTCCATGGCGGCGTGCCGGTGGGCGCGTTCGGCGGCGTTGATCCGGGGGGTGTCCGGGTCGATGGTGCGGTCGGCGTTCATGAAGAGGCCGCCGTCCCGGACGAGGCCGCCGAGCTGCCCGTACAGGGTGGTGAGCGGCTCGCTGTGCAGCCAGTGCAGGGCGGTGGCGGTGAGGACGGCGTCGTACGAGGAGTGGGGCAGCCGCGTGGTCCAGCCGGGGTCCTTGAGGTCGGCGGCGTGGAAGGTGACCCGGTCGTCGCCCTCGAAGGTGCCCCGGGCTATGGCCAGCAGCGCGGGGTCGAGGTCGACGCCGGTGCTCGTGGCGTCCGGGAACCGCTTCAGGAGCCGGTCCGTAATACTTCCCGTACCGCACGCGAGGTCGAGCACCCGGGGCGCGGGGCCGACGACCGCCTCGACCATGTCCAGCATCACCCGGAACCGCTCCTCGCGGTCGGGCATGTACCACTCCTGCTGCCGGTCCCAGCTCTCCTGCCAGGACTGCCAGTCGGTGCTCGTCCCCGTCTCCGTCACGCCAACCTCCAAGTAAGCCTCATGGACCTCGGCCACCTATTACACTGACCGACACCCCGAACCCTAGACCGACCTGGTAAGGACTACAAGTGGAACTGGCCTATTACTCGGACTACGCCGTGCGCCTGGTCAACACCGAGGAGCCGGCCCGCAACAAGGACGCCCTCACCTCGGTCGAGGCGGTACGGGAGCTCTTCGGCGCCAACCAGCAGGCCGCGCGGCGGACGACGGACGCGGACGTGACCCGTTTCCGCTCCGTACGGGGCCGGCTGCGGGCGGTCTTCGAGGCGGCCGACAGCGGCGACGAGACGCTCGCGGTCGACCTGCTCAACTCGCTGCTGCTGGAGTTCCCGGTGAGCCCGCAGATCTCCGGCCATGACACCCGGGACGAGGACGGCAGGCCGGACTGGCACATGCACCTGGCCGACCACCCGTCGAACGCGACCGCCGGATACGCGGCCATCGCGGCGATGGGCCTCGCCTTCCACCTGACCTCGCACGGCGTGGACCGGCTGGGCCTGTGCGAGGCGGCCCCGTGCCGCAACGCCTACCTGGACACCTCGACCAACCGCTCCCGGCGCTACTGCTCGGACCGCTGCGCGACCCGGGCCAACGTGGCCGCCTACCGAGCCCGCAAGCGCGCGGAGTCGGACCGGACCGGCCGCACCGCCGAGACCGCCCAGCCGAGCACCTCGGCCACCGACAGCTGACCCCTGGCCGGGGGCCGGTAGCGGGCCCGCACCCGGGCGAGCACGAGCTCCTCGGGGACCACCCCGTAGTCCGTGCTGTCCCCGCCGGCGAACGTGTTGTCCCCCCGCACCCACCAGCCGCCCGGCCGCCGTTCGACCGCCCGCTTCACCACCAGCAGGTCCTGCTGGAAGGGGTGGCGCAGGATCACCACGTCCCCGGGACGGACGGGCGCCCCGTACCGCACCAGCAGCAGGTCCCCGTGGTAGAGCGTGGGCACCATCGAAGGTCCCGTCACCTCCACCACCCGCAACGGCCCGCGCCCGGCCCGCCCGCCTCCGGACACCCGTCCCCGCTCCGGCACCTCGGCCACCTCCCGGTCCTCCTCCGGCACACCGTCCCGCGTACCGCGTTCCGCTCCGTACATTCGGCCGACGGCCCGCATCCCACCCCGGACTTTTGACCTAAGCCCCAGGGGCAGCCGCGGAAAGCGGCGCTCCACGGAGTAATGTCCCACCTGAGAAGACGATCACGAGGAGGACAGCTCCATGCTTTCCCGCCTGTTTGCCCCCAAGGTGAAGGTCAGCGCCCACTGCGACCTGCCCTGCGGCGTCTACGACCCGGCCCAGGCCCGCATCGAGGCCGAGTCGGTCAAGGCCGTCCAGGAGAAGTACCAGGCCAACGAGGACGCGGACTTCCGCACCCGCGCGGTCCTGATCAAGGAACAGCGCGCCGAGCTCGCGAAGCACCACGTGTCGGTGCTCTGGAGCGACTACTTCAAGCCCCCGCACTTCGAGAAGTACCCGGAGCTGCACCAGCTGATCAACGACACCCTGAAGGCGCTCTCCGCGGCCAAGGGCTCGAACGACCCGGCGACGGGCCAGAAGGCCCTGGACCTGATCGCCGAGGTCGACAAGATCTTCTGGGAGACCAAGAAGGCTTGATCTCTGACTAGGCCGTCTGACCTGTGGTTTCGCCGGTCAGGCTCCCTACCGGTCCGCACCCGGTCCGCAGGCCGCCGAGCACGGCGTCCATGACGGCCCGGGTGCGGTCTTCTTCGCCGGGCCACAGGTGCGCGTAGATCCGCAGCGTGATGACGGCGGACGCGTGGCCGAGGACCATCTGGACCTGCTTGACGCTCGCGCCGCCCGCGATGAGCGCGGAGGCGTAGAAGTGCCGCAAGTCGTGGGTCACCATGTGCGGCAGCTCGACGGGCTTGCGGCCCTCGTTCTTGGCCTCCTCGCTCTCCTCCGCCTGGAGCGCCCTACGGGCGCAGTTCCACTCGGTCTTCCAGCGGCGGTAGTTGAGCGGCTCCCCTTCCTCCATCGTGAACAGCCACTCCGTGGAGGGCGCGCGGCGAGGTGTCCGAGGAGCGCGTCGGTGACGACCTCCCCGACGGGGACCGTACGCCGGGATTTGGCGGTCTTCGGCTGACCGACCTTTCCCGACTGGAGCCGCTGTCGCTCCACGCGGATGCTGCCGGCCTTGAGGTCGACGTCCGCCACCTTCAAGCCCAGCAACTCACCTATCCGCAAGCCTGACCCGGCGAGCACGACGACGGCCGCGCGGATGTAAGGCGGCATCGCACGCGCCATCGCCTCGACCTGCGCGACGGTAGGCGGGGTGACCTCCTCGTCCGGCATGACCGGAAGGGTGATCCGGCGGCACGGACTGGAGGCGATGACCTTGTCGTCCACGGCCGCCGTCATGAGACGCACGAGGATGTCATAGACGTTTCGCACACTGCCGGGGGCGAGCTGATCGGACAGGTGCTTGAAGAGCACCTGTATGTCATTACGGCGTATCGCCGCCAGTGAGCGCACACTCAACGCCGGTACGAGGTGGAGCCGCAGCGCGTTGTCCGTGATGCGCTCACCCGCCTCGCTGGCGATGAGCGAGCCCTGCCACCTCTCGGCGTACTTCGCGAAGGTGATGCGACCGGCGCGCGGGTCGACGTACTGACCGGTGACCACGCTGGCCGTGACCTCGTCGAGCCAGCGCTGGGCGTCGAGCTTCCGGTCGAAGTGGCGGGCGTGCTCCTTGCCGTCGAGGTCGCGGTATCGGGCGCGCCATTTGCCGTTGGGGCGCTTCTGTACGTTCGCCAAGTGGCTTCTTCTCTGTGCTGGTTGTCAGTAGTGGCCCCCGTCCTCGATGTCTCCGCTGAGGACGCGGGCGTCTCGCTCGTCCCCCATGAGGCGGAGGCATTGCTCGTGGATCGCCCGCGAGCTGTCCGGGTGGGCCTTGATGTGGCCGGCGACGGCGACCACGGCGCGGTGCAGGCGGTCGCGGGCGTCGCGGGTTTCGTAGAACGCTTCGACGGCTTCCTGGACGAGCCGTCGGCTGTCGATGTCGAGCCCTTCGAGGGGCGGGGACATCAGCTCTTCGAGGGGGAGCTCGAAGACCCGGGAGAAGGCGAGCGCCTCATCGAGGTTGATCCGACGGCGGGGCGACCCGTTCTCGATACGCCAGACAGCCGTCTGGTTCATCTTCACGCCGGCTCTGGTCACGCGCTCTGCCAACTCCGTCGTGCTCCACCCTCTGACCTCGCGCTCCAGGGCCACGCGGCCAGCAACGTTGCCTTCGCTGTAGAGCAGCGGCACCTCGCCGCCCCCGGCCTTCTCGCTTGCCATCGAACCTCCATCGCGACCGTCGCTATCCAAATAGAAACATGGGCTTCCCGGTTTGGCTAACCGCCGATCGTGAGGTACTGATTATGCAGATCGAATCAACATCTAGCCGAATGGGAACGCATGCGATACCTGACCACCGCCGAGGTCGCTGAGCGCTACCGCACCGCCGAGAGCACCGTCCGCTACTGGCGGCAGCTCAAGAAGGGGCCGCGCGGCATCAAGGTCGGCAAGCGGGTGCTTTACCCCGAGGTCGAACTCCTGCGCTACGAGCGCGCGCTGATCGACGGCGAAAACGAGTGGGGCCTGGCCTCATGAGCCGCCGCCCTGCCCGGACGCAGGAACGGCCCCCGGCGCGTCAACGCCGAGGGCCGGAGATTCCCCTGCACATCGCCCATCCCTGAACGAACGAACCGGTGGGGGCGAGACCTTGCCCGTCTCGCCCCTCACCCGAGAGGAACGTCTATGAAGGACCCTACGTCCCCCGCCGTCTCGAACACATCCCGTGTTGTCTGGCCGCCCATCGCAGTCCCGGGCCGGGGCCTGCCTCGTGACCGGGAAGCAGGCCCCTCCCTCGGAGGCCCGGCCACCGATGCTCCGCACCGGAGCACGCGCGATTCGCGACCTGTCAAGGTCAGTGACCCGACGACTGCGTCGGACAGCGCAGGCGATCCTGCTCCAGGCGGACCAGAAATCCAAGACAGCGGCGGGGCAGCAGGCGAAGGCACCGTGCCGCTGGACGACCTCCGTACGGCGATTGGGCAGTACGTCGTTCTGCCGAGTGACGAGGCCCTGACCGCCGTCACACTCTGGGTCGCGGCTTCCCACATCCAGCCCGGCCTCCAGCACGCGCCACGGCTGGCGGTCGTCGGGCCGACCAAGGGGTGCGGCAAGTCCCGTCTCCTGGACGTTCTCTACGAGACCGTCCACCAGCCGATGATGACGGTGAACACCTCCCCGGCCGTTGTCTTCCGCGTCATCGGCAAGAACCCGCCGACTCTGCTGGTGGATGAGGCCGACACCATCTTCGGCCCCAAGGCAGGCGACAAGGAGGACCTGCGCGGCCTGCTGAACGCCGGGCACCAGCGCAACCGGCCCGCCTGGCGGATCTCCGGGCCGGAGCACAAGCCGACCGCCTTCCCCACCTTCGCGATGGCGGCACTGGCCGGCATCGGTGACCTGCCGGACACGATCATGGACCGCGCGATCGTCATCCGGATGCAGAAGCGGAAGCCGGGCGAGCGGATCACCCCGTTCCGTTCCCGATACTCCGTGCCGGAACTGCACGCGCTGCGCGACCGGCTGGCCAACTGGCTGGTCCCGCTGCGCGGAACCGTCGCAGGCGCGGTGCCGAAGATGCCCGTCGAGGACCGCGCCGCCGACACATGGGAGCCGCTCGTGATCGTCGCCGATCTCGCCGGTGGGCACTGGCCCGCGCGAGCACGTGCCGCCTGTCTGGCAATGACGCGCAACGAGGTGGTCCAGGACGAGCAGACGACGCTGAAGACCCGGCTGCTGCGCGACATCCGCCGCGTCTTCGACCAAGAGAACGGCAGGGAGGCGCTGCGCAGCCAGGACCTGCTCGCCGTGCTCATCCAGGACGCCGAGGCACCGTGGGCCGAGTACGGCACGAAGGGGCTCAACGCCTACCACCTGGCGAATCTGCTGCGCGACTTCGGCATCAGCCCGGCCAACCAACGGTTCGAGAACGGCAGGCAGGCCAAGGCGTACGCCCGTAACCAGTTCGTGGACGCCTGGGCCCGCTACTGCCCTGCCCCCGCCGCATCGGTACCCACCGCCGAGATCACGGCACGTCCGGCCCAGGGCAGGCCGCCCTCCCCTCCGTCCGGGACGCTTCCCGCCCGCCCGCCCAGCGGGCCCGCAAGCCCCCGGGTCGCTCGCTGACACCAGGTCCGCATCAATCCGTCGCATCCGTCCCCGTGCGGGTCAGCGCGGGGACGGATCTCCTCGGCGTTACGGATCACTCCGTACCTGCGGTCCTCTCCGTACCTGTGCTGACCAGCCACGCGACGGATGCGACGGATGCGACGAAGCCCCACCCCCCACGACTGACGGAGCACCACCATGCCCGAATTGAACGACGACGACACCACCTCCCGCCGCCGCAGGAAGCTGTTCAGGCTCACCCGACGACCAGCAGCAAGCTGGAGCGAACGAGCCTCTAACGAGGCTTCGTTCGCGCTTGCCCCCGCCCCAGGGGTGGCGGGGGACAAGGCCGAGCGCCAGGGGCGCCGAGCCGGAAGAGGGAGTGGCCGGGGACTTTTGCCAGCCCGCAGCCGACTCCGCTCCTCGCCGTACGCCAGCTGATGCCCCACCACTTGTCGAGCAGCCTTCCTGGCGGGATCTCGACGCCCCCGCCCTGCCCGCGCAAATGAACCGCAAGCGCACCGTGGAGAAGCGCGACCAGGAGAAGACCATCCGGTTCACGCGCACTGCGGTCCAGGTGATCAGCGCCGCCGCTCGCCAGCGCGGTCAGAGGTTCGCCGGATTCGTCGGGGACGCCGCCCTGGCCGTGGCCCAGGGCAAGGCCGGACTGGTCGGCAGCCCGGAGGACGATCCTCTGCGCCCGCTGATCGAGGCCGTCGAGGCGCACACGATCGCGCTGAACCGCATCGGCGGCAACCCCAACCAGATCACCGCAGCCATCAATCGAGGAACCGTGCCCGAGCGCGCCGAGGCGGTTCTCGACAGCGTCGAGCAAGCAGCACGAAACAGCTTCCACCTCATCGACCAGCTCCTCGCGAACGGCACGGCTCATGGTTCCTGACGTCTCCACCGGTTCCGACAGCCGCGGACTGATCGCCTACCTCTTCGGCCCCGGCCGCCGCGACGAGCACACCAACCCCCACATCGTCGCCGCCTGGGACATGAACGGCGCTCCAGACCCCGGCCGCAACCCGGCAGCCACCTACTCCCAGCTCGCCAAGCGACTCGACCACTACGTCGACCTACGCACCCGCGAGCTGGGTGGGACGAAGCCAGCGAAGCACGTCTGGCACTGCCCGGTTCGCACCGCGCCCGGCGACCGCTACCTCACCGACACCGAATGGGCCGAGGTCGCCCGCCGCGTCGTGCACGCCACCGGCATCGCCCCCAACGGCGACGAGAGGGCCTGCCGATGGATTGCGGTACGCCACGCTGACGACCACATCCACATCATGGCCACCACCGTCCGCGCTGACGGCCGCATACCTCGAACCCACCGGGGCGGGCAGAGGGCACAAGCCGAATGCCGAAAGATCGAGAAGGAATTGGGGCTCCGGCAACTCAAGAAAGGAGACGCCACCGGGCCCAAGACTCCGACTGGTGCCGAGCGCGCCAAGGCGGAGCGCCAGGGCCGTGCTGTGACCACTCGCGCCTGGCTGCGCAAACAAGCCCACACCGCCGCTGCGGCGTCACGCAACGAGGAGGACTACTTCTCGATTTTGACCGATCTGGGTATCACGGTCCACACCCGCATCGGTCCCGAAACCGGTGACGTCATTGGGTACAGCCTTTCAACCTCCGGTGACACTGCTGCCGGTGAGCCGGTTAAATTCGGCGGCTCCAAACTCTCACCCGACCTGTCGATCCACCGTTTGCGCGAACGCTTCACCCTGCAGCCAAACGCCCCGTTGACCGCGCCACCGGCCCATCCGTGGCGCCAGGCCGAACGCTCTCTGCGCACTGCACACGCTGCCCTCACGGACCCGAACGGTGACGTGCACCGGGCTCAGGGCGAAATTGCGGCATTCGGCGACTTCCTCCACACCGCCTCCCTGCACGCACCCCGTCCTCTGCGAGCTGAGATACAGGCTGCGGCCAGCGCATTCAATCGCGCCAACCGGTCCATGATCCGCGCCGACCACCGAGCGGGCCACGCCCTGCGCAAGGCAGGACAGGAACTTCTCTATGGAATCAACAGCGCGGGCGACCTCGTCATCGCCGTACTCGCCGCCACCGTCCACCTGGCCCTCGCCGCCGCCCACTGGCACGAGCAGCGCGATCACCACCAGCAGGCAGCCGCCGCCCAGCAGGCTTACGCCCTCCTCCGCACCACCTACGAGGCACAGACTGCACCCATCCTGTCGGAACTGATCCGTCGTACCCCGCCCCTCGAAGCTGTCGCGCGCTACGAAGGCATCCTGCGGGCCACTCTCCCCGCCCAAGCCGACCGAATCCTGGCCGACCCCGCGTGGCCTGCTCTGACCACTGCCCTGCGCCGTGCAGAGGCTGGCAGCTACTCGCCGTCCTCTGTTCTCACCGCAGCCGCTGAAGGACGTGAACTCGACACCCCCGACCACCCTGCCCAGGTGCTGATCTGGCGGCTCGACAACGCGTCAAGCCGGCGACTCGCAGCCGCGAAGGCAAGCAGCACAATGGCTGTAGAACCGAGCACGCCGGGGGTCGTGCCTGCCGACTTCAAAGTTCCTCCCTCTCGTCGGCGTGGGCGATGATGCCCCAACCTGGCGGTCGGATTCTCGTCAAAGTGACATGCTGGATACTTCACTGAAACAAGGGAGTTGGGCTCATGCAGTGGACCGTCCATGGCGAGCGGCAGATCTACAACAACCCATGGGTGAACCTCTGGCTCGTCGACGTTCAGCAGCCTGACGGTCGGCGGTGGGAACACCATGTGGTCCGGATGCGGCACCTGGCCGTAGCGGCCGTGGTCGACGACCAGAAGCGCGTGCTGATGATGTGGCGGCACCGGTTCATCACCGACACCTGGGGCTGGGAGCTTCCGATGGGCCTCATCGAGGCCGACGAGACCCCGGAACAGGCTGCTGCCCGCGAGGCCGAGGAGGAGACCGGCTGGCGGGTGAAGGGCGTCAAGCCGCTCGTGTACGCGCAACCAGCGAACGGCATCACGGATTCCGAGCACTTCGTCTTTCGTGCCGAGCCCGCCTCGTACGCGGGCCCGCCGACCGAATTGAACGAGTCAAACCGAATCGAGTGGGTTCCGATCTCGGATATCAGGGGCATGATCGACCGTCGCGAGATCGTCAGCAGCGGCAGCCTGGTCGGTCTGCTGTATCTGCTGCTGGACGAGGCAACCGGCGGCTCGTGAGGGGTCAGCCGAGGGCCTCGCGCATGCGTTGCTCGAAGGCGAGGACGGGGGCTTCGCGTGCGTAGGGCAGCATTCGGCGGTGAAGCTCTTGGACGTGGCCGCTCACTCGTGGCGAGTCAATGGCTGCGGCGAGGTCGAGGGCGAGGCCGGCGCTGGTGCATGCCTCGTCGAGTTTGCCCAGCTGGAGCTGGGCGCTGGCCAGCCAGTAGGAGTGGAAGGCCCGGCCTCGCTGCTGGTCGGTATTTTCTCGACGCAAGCCCTCGGCGATGAGGGGTTCGGCGCGGGCTGGTTCGCCGAGGCGCGCGTAGGCGATGCCTGTGTCCACGAGGAGTTTCGTCTCGTCGAAGTACTGGACCCAGTCAGGCGCCTCGGCCTCATGTCCCCGTGAGCGTTCGTACTGCGCACGGGAGCGATCAACGGCCTGGTGGCAAGCCTGAGCATCTCGAAGGGCAGCGTGGGCGAACGCTTCACGCAAGTGCAGCATCGACATGACGAGCGGCTGTTCCCCGGCGGCGCGGGCGGCGTCCTGGGCACGGCATGCAAGGGCCACGGCATCGCTCGGGTTGCCGTCGTAGGTGGCCAGAAGGCTCATGCAGGACAGCACATTGGCCATGAAGAGGCTGTTGCCCTGCGTGTGGGAAAGCTTGAGCGCTTGGGTGAAGTAAGTGCGAGCGGTGCTGTACTGACGGGCGTCGAAGTAGGCCCAGCCGGAAAGCCGTGCCAGCTCCGCCGCGACCCCTTGGAGGTCGTGCCGTAAGCCAGCCTCGGCGGTATCGAGTAGCCGGCCGACATATCGCAGATGCCCCACGACGGCAGGCCGCAGGGTCGCGCCGCCGTGTGCGTTGTCGCGCCGCCAGTAGTCCTGGACCGAGGAGCGCAGGGCCGTGAGGGTGGAGCGGGTTGCACGGCCGTCGACCAAGGCAAGAAGGTCATCCAATTCCTCTGCCGCTTCGGTGCGCTGAGGCTCGCGCGGCGCGGCAGGAAGTAGCTCGGGCGGTCTCACCTCGGTGGTGGAGGAAGCAGGGATCTCCCAAGGGCGGTGGGCCAGGCCGAGCATCGCCCCGGGGATGCGAAGGCCGTCGGCGACGCGTTCGATCACGTCGATGTGTGCCAATCCGCGACGCCCCGCCATGATCTCGCCGACTCTGCTCGGCGTCATGTCGCACAGTGCGGCGACCCGCGACGGGTAGATCCCGGCCTTGACCTTGACCAGCCGGAAGATGCGGGCGAAGTCCCTGCCGCGACAGGCTTCCTGCCATTCCGCACTGGCCAGCAGTTCGGCCGGCAGAGCCCGGTGATCCTGCGAGCGTGCCATTCGTCCCCCTCACTCGCCCGTCCGGACGGGCTGCCCGTGGGACCGACTGCCAAAGAGATTACCCACGTTGGGTAACCACGGTGACCTGACTCTGTGATCGTCGCGGCAGTGAACTTGTGTCCCACAGCCCGCCCGCGACGAGGGGACGCGATGCACGCGATGACGACGTACGACCGACAGACCACCCCGCTGCGGTGGCAGATGCAGTTCAGCCCGGTACGCAAGTGCGTGCCTCTGGCCCGCGCCCTCGTCTCCAAGACGCTCGCCAGCTGGGGATATGGCCAGGAGTGCATTGACCGGGTGGTCCTCGTCTGCGGAGAGCTCTCCGCCACTGCCGTCGAACACGGCGGCAGACGAGGGCACCTCTTCGAAGTTCGACTGACGGTTGACGGCCCACACTGCCTGGTCGAAGTCTCCGATGCCGGCCGCACCCCTCCCCGCCCCATCCAGGCCGGGGAGGACGACGAAGGCGGCCGGGGCCTGCTTCTCGTCGCAGCGCTCTCTGAAGGAACCGGCCACCACGACCGCCACCCGATCGGCAAGACCGTCTGGGCCCGCCTGGTCCTCAGCAGCCCGAGCGAGGAGTCCGTATGCACGAGCTGATCGCTGCCCCGTACCTCGACCACCACCTCCTCGTACGGCCGGGCAACCCGAAGGCAGCACGCCTTCCCGCCTCCCGGTACGACGAACTGCACTCCGCATCGGGTACCTCAGCAGTGCCCGCGTGGCTGGCCGACGTGGCCCGTCAGGCTTGGAAGATCGATCTCAGCGACCGACGCCTCGATGAAACTGTGCTGGTTCGATCCCGCTCTCCGTATGCATACGGGCGCGCCTCGTACGAGCTGAATCTCGGCTGCAACTACGACTGCGAACACTGCTACCTCGGCCTGAAGCAATTCGCCGGCCTGGAGTGGCCTGAGCGTGAGCGCCTGCTGTACGCCGTCAGGGACTCGGGGGTGCTTTGGCTCCAGCTCACAGGCGGTGAGCCGATGATCGACAAGCTGTTCCCCGAGACGTACCGGCTGGCGTACGAGCTGGGCATGATGGTCGAGATCCTCACCAATGGCTCGCGTCTTGCCGCACCGAAGAACCTCGCCCTGCTGACTCGCTTGAGGCCGAACCGCATCACACTCAGCCTGTACGGGGCCACCGCAGAGTCCTACGACGGGCTGACCCGGCGCCGGGGCGCGTACCGCATGTTCCTCAAAGGACTGGATGCAGCCCACGAAGCTGGGCTACCCCTCGATCTCGCCTTGATCATCACGCGGCACAACGCCCACGAGGCCGACCAGATGCGCGCCTTCGCCGGCCGCTACGACCTGCCGTACCGCGAGTACACCCACATGTCGCCGACCATCTACGGTGGCGCGGAAACCCTCGCCACCCAGGCCCCGGACCACCTCGCAGACCGCGAACCCTTCAACGGCTGCAACGCCGGCCACACCTTCTTCCACGTCGACCCGCACGGCATGGCGACCATCTGCAAGGTCGGCCGTGACGAGGCGATCCCCCTCATGACCACGGGAGTCGAGGGCCTGAGCCGCCTCGGCGGCATCGCTGACTCCCTGATGCTTCGCACCGGTGGCTGCACCGGCTGCCAGCTCTCCGGCACCTGCCGGGTCTGCCGGCCGCTGGCCAAGGTCTATCAGGAGGCGAAGGCACCACTGGACAGGTACTGCCAACACGCGACTACAAGAAGCTGAACCATGACCGCCGTAGCAGTCGAGATCGCCCCCATCCGCCCGCCGTCCGAGCCTGATGCGGAGATCATCCTCATCGACGACGTGGACGCCTTCGCTGCGGCCACCACGCCCGGCTGCGGGGACGACAACCCGTACAACTGACCATCCCTTCAGGGGCTTTCGGCGGCACCTCGCGCCGGAGGCCCCTGTTGGCGCGTAGATCTGGAAACCTGACGGCCATGCCCGCACCCTCCATCACCTTCGCCGGTCTCCCCTCTGGCGCTCGTACCGCCATCGAAGCCGAGATCGGCTCGATTCTCAGGGTCGAAGACGTCAGCACCGGTCTCAACAGCTCCCTCTCCGCGCTCGCACACACCGCAGGCGGAGTCGTCTTCCTCAAGGGCCTGCGTTCCGACCACCGATGGGTCTGGACGCAGCAACGCGAGGCAGACATCAACCCGTACGTGACCCCGCTCGCCCCGCGCCTGCTCTTCCACGTCATTGCCGGCGGCTGGAATCTCCTGGGCTTTGAGGCCATTGATGGCCACCATGCCGACTACTCCCCAGGCTCCCCCGACTTGCCCAAAGTGACCGGGGCCCTCAGAGAGCTTGCGGCTCTTCCTTGCCCTGGCATCGAACTCCGGCTCGCCGAACAGCGCTTGGCTGGTTACGTGGCCGACCCCGCCGATGCGGAAGCCTTCGCAGGGGACGCCCTGCTCCACACGGACTGGAACAACCACAACGTTCTCATCACCCACGACCGCGCCCACCTCGTCGACTGGGGCTGGGCCACCCGCGGAGTCGCCTGGCTCGATCCGGCCCACTGGATCATCTGGCTTATCGCGACGGGCCACGCACCCTCCGACGCAGAAGAGTCAGTCGCACTTCTTCCCGCCTGGACGTTGGCGCCACCCCGAGCAGTGGACGCCTTCGCCCACGCCAGCGCGAACCTCTGGGAAGAGATCGCGGGCTCCGCTTCAGACGACTGGACAATGAACATTCTCAACGCCGCACGGCTCTGGCAACAGCATCGAAGCCATCGCCCCTGACAGACGTAGCCTGCGTATGGATCGACCGTGGCACAGTCTCCCGCACCTTGATCTCGTGCTCCTGCGAACAGACGGGTCGGCGAACCTCTCCGAACTGCCCTCTTCTGCGGAACTGTTATAGCGGCCCCGTGGAGCCCTCGCTCGAGAATCAGTCCTACGAAGGGACCCCAATGCCCCAGCAGACCGACGACCCGCCGAAGGCACTCAAACCGGCGTTCGATTCGATGACCCTGCTGGTCGCTGCGGTCATCGTCCACGACAGGGCCACCACCCGCGTCGTCCTACTCCAACGCAGCGAGAAAGCCAAGTTCGCCCAAGGCATGTGGGACCTGCCGGTCGGCAAGAGCGAACCCGGTGAGCCCATCACCGAGACCGCGGTCCGCGAACTCTATGAGGAGACCGGCCTCACCGTGAAGACCGAGTCTCTCAAGGTCGCCCACATCATCCACGGCGCTTGGGGCGTCGAAGCCCCCAACGGGTTCCTCACCGTCGTATTCACTGCCCACGAGTGGACCGGCGAACCCGAAAACCGCGAACCCCGGAAGCATTCTCAGGTCCGCTGGGTCCACGCCAACGCCATTCCCGAAGAGTTCGTAGACACCACCGCAAGCGCCCTCCACCGATACCTCACGGGGGGCCTAGAGGTTTCCCTTAACGGCTGGAATTAGGGGTGCCCGGCCCTTCTGACGATATGTTCAGCGCGACCCCACATTCGACCGCACACCGGTTAAAGCTTCCAACCGCTCAACGATGCTCCGCCATTCATCAATTATCACGGCCGGAGCATCCAACATACTCGACCTGCCGTGCAAAATATCCGATGCTCGAGCATGTACATGCCTGACCAATCGCACCAGCCCGGCGGCTTCCGTAACTTCCTCCAGGGGCACTAGTCCGATGACGATAGAAATCCGGCCAGGTACGTTATTGATATACAAAAGCGGGCTTTCCGGTTGACAAACCCGATGGTAAGCCTTAATAGTGGCCAGCTCAATGCGCAGCCTCAGCTCAAAAACTTCGATGCGACGCCGAAATGCAGTATCGAGTTTCATGAGAAATCCCAAGAAGTGATCACTGCGCAAGCCTCCCGAGCCTTCTCAATCTCCTGGGTTAGATTCGCCTTAACGTCGTCAGATCCGTGAATTGCCTTGTTCCAGCCGCGCAGGTAATGTCCACAAATTCTATTGAACTCATCGATCGGATTCCTGCCATCATGGGTCTGATTTATCACCCCTTCCACAAACGCTACCCTCCTGGCGGTATTATCCAATACATCAAGATACGAAACGTTGTGCGTCACATCCTTCTTCTGCGCCAGCGAGTAACGGACGACGCAGGAATGTAGAGCGTGATCGACAGCCTGCCGACACAGTCCCCTAACGACCTGAGATTCAGTCAAGTAAGCCGTAGGCGATGGCCGGGGAGCCCAATGCACGATGTTATTTGCATCATCCAGCAAGACTCTCCACATCTCGTCCGTTGACTCGATGCTAATTTCCCCCTTCTCGACATCACGGCTTACCCGCCAGGCTTGACCGTTTACTGCCCGAGCAAGGAGGTGTTGCTTCAACCGCTCGTCGTGGGTAAATACAATAATCCGTCGCTCGGAACTGAGATCAACCAAAACAGAGGCCAGTCGGTCAACTCGGATCTCATCAAACGCGTGAACCGGGTCATCCAGGATCAGAAAAGAAAACGGCCCTGACTCTGCAGTAGAGAGCAACGGAGCGAGCAGGAAGGCATTCCTCTGCCCGGCACTCAGCATAGAGAGAGTCAATTACTTGACCACTCGAATTACTTACGCTCACATCGGCCCGAGCCGTCGTCAGATGAATTTTGTCCAGATAGATTCCAACGTCTTCAAGCAACTGCCTAACCCGCTTATCAGCCTTTTCTTTAAAATATTCAGTCCGCTCCTTTCTCAGCTTGTCGGCGAGTGAGGCTGAACACTTCTTGGTTTCTTGCCATAGGGCACTCTCTCTGCCTTCCTCTTGTTCCATACGCCAGGTATGAAAGAAGCCTTCGAGGGCGCCCCTGCGCTATCGAAGCCACTGCCGCGTGATCTCGCTTGCCTCGACTGCCGCGCTGCTCGCTTGGCGCCATCCGGAAGTGTTGACGGAGTTCCTCAAGGCCAGGAATCCCTCACGCACCTCCGGAGCGGGCCGACTTCCGTGATAATTCATCACTGCACGGAGGCGTTCTGCAACTGTCGCTGCAGACGCCGCCGCATCTCTGTCGCTATTTTCAGACGATTTAGTCAGCGCAAGAACTTCCGCAACGTAATTCACGACGACGGAAGTATCCCTTAGGTCGGTCAATGAATGGCGCGCCTCTTCGTGGATCGGTGCCAGCACAGCATGCCGCTCCACGTTTCCCCGCAAGGCTTCCACCCAGTTAGCAACCTCCGAATCACAAACAGGGCAGATGGGGCTGACTGGAGCGATCTCCATGGCATCCCTATAAAGCGCATCCAAATGCTGGGCGATTCTCGGACTAGTCAACTCTGGGGCGCTTTCCAGTTTCTGGAAGGCTGCGTCCACTGCCAACAAGGCCCGCCGCAGGCGGTCTACGTCGGAGTTCGTGACTTCAACTGTAGGGGAACCAACGTCCACAAGGTTATGCCGAGTCAGCCAGTCCTCGATGTTTTCGGTAATGACTGGCCAGCAAATGTCGCCAATATCGACCACTGGTTCGCTGAGACGGAAACGGCGGTCAACCTCGGCAACTCGTTCCTTACCATCCTTGAGAGCAGCATCGATCTTCCTTTTACTCGCCGAAGCGCTTTCGCTCAACTCCAAAACTAGTGCCTCTAGGTGCGTAAACGCCCCTCCCAACGCAAGGAGATTGGCGATATAGCGCTGCAGATCATTACTTTGCTGAACGCGCCGCTCCACCTCGGCGTACGAAAAGACAGGCGGATGCCCTTCGAGAGCATGACGCCATGTGCTTCCCATGTCGACACGGCAAACTTCGCCGGACGAGGTTGTCCATTCCCCGTAGGCGTCGCTAACATCACCGTTCTCAGTGAGCACGCAACGCAGGATCAACTCTTCGCTATTGCGCACAAGGGTGACCTCTGCCCAAGATTGCACACTGTCACGCGCTCTATTGATCTTTTCCCAGAGCGGATCAAATTTACTTCGCCCTGTCGACGCGGCTACCTCAGCCCACCACCCCGTTTTTCCTGAGAGAGCGGTTCGAATTCCATCAGAAATGGTGGACTTACCGGATCCATTCGGCCCGTGATAGATGCTGATCCCAGGAGAAGGATCGATCTCCACGGCAATTTCGGATGCAGTTCCCTGAAACCCGCAGAGGCGAAGCCCTTTGATACCCCACAAATCCCCCTGGGTGGGGTCTAGCGCACCCTCGTTCTCACCTTGGAGCCGAGCAATCAACGCTCGCAGGTTTTCCCATCCGGCTTTCGTCTTAGTTGCGCCAGCTTGCATCTTCGTAGCAGCCTTGGCCAAGTCGGCGTAGGTCAGCAGAGAGAGCTTTTCCTCCGAATCTCGATGCTCGCCCCCACTCTCCGGGAGTTCTGCATCGAAGGATTGGTCATCTGTGACGGTCATGCCGACTCCACTGCCATGGTGCTTGTGCCACATGTAGGGGGGTAATGCTAGCGGTGGGGCGGTGCGGACGTATGGGGTTTTTGGAGTCCCTCGGCCATCCGGGTACTTATGTCCACTTGGCGAATTACATCCTGATTCACAATGATAAGATCCGCAGAAGCCGGCAACGCCAGCCATGGGGCCATGACCAGGCGGCGCAGCAGCGGCACCGCTTGTCGGCGCGGCTCGTGTCCGTCGATGTGTCAGGAACGCTGCTATCTGCGAGCGGGCGGCAGTCCGCACACAGTCCGCAAGACACCCGATCAGGACCGTCGCGTCCCATCGCTGGCCAACGACAAAAGGCCAGGTCAGCGGCCCGCAGGAGCGATCCCCGCAGGTCACCGACCCGGCCCGTTACTAGGAGACCAAAAAGGCTTGATCTCGATGGGACCGGCCGGCCCACCGCGCGGTGGGCCGGCCCGCCCCTACGACCGCACCCGGTCCGCGGGCCGCCGATCTCGGCGGCTGCTGCGGACCGGGTGCGGTCTTCCGCGTCCCGGTGCGGTCTTCCGGGGGCGGGTGGGGTCTTCCACGTCCGGGTGCGGTCTTCCGGGTGCGGGTGGGTAAAGGTGTGGGTGCGGCCGGTGGGTCCGGTTCCGGTGTCGGGCCGCGGGTCAGCGTACGGGCAGCCATCTGCGGTGGGACGTCCTGAACGCGGCGGTGCCACATGCCAGCAGCACCGCGGTGCCGGTCACCGTCGCCAGGCCGCCGGCGGTGAACCCTTCGGTGAAGTCCCACCACACGGAACGCCCCGACGCGTCCTTCGCCCCCGTCGACCCCACGACCGCCAGGTACACCGTCGGCAGCAGCCACGACTGCCGCCAGCCGAGGACGCGCCCCGAAAGCAGGGCGAGGCCCAGCCAGCCGGGCAGGGCCAGCGCCACCGCGGCGAGGGTCCGGTCCGGCGCGAAGAGGGCCAGGACGGCCAGGTGGGCGAGGCAGGACGCGACGGCCGCGAGGAAGAACCGGGCCAGCCGCCGCCGTTCGTACACCTTGCCGCCCATGGCTTCCAGCTCGCCCATCGGAGTGTGCAGACACAGGCAGGGCAGCACGGCGGCGAACGACGACAGCAGGGTCCACACCGGGATCGGGGTGGCCCCGTCCGTGAACTCCGGTA
Source organism: Streptomyces sp. NPDC088706 (assembly GCF_044752765.1). Taxonomy (NCBI): domain Bacteria; kingdom Bacillati; phylum Actinomycetota; class Actinomycetes; order Kitasatosporales; family Streptomycetaceae; genus Streptomyces; species Streptomyces sp. NPDC088706. The sequence goes on along the minus strand of NZ_JBIVLW010000002.1, from coordinate 518,365 downwards.
CCTTCAGGACCTGGTCCTTGAGCGGGAACCCGGCCAGGCCGAGGACGGCCGAGGCCAGGACCGTACGCCAGATCCGGTATACGCCCGCCGGGGCGCGGACGAGGTCAACCACAGTGCGTCGACTTGTACGTGGTGATCAGCGAGCGCGCCCAAGCGAGCTGCTCGCGCTCCGGCAGATCCGCCGCGGCGCGGCCTTCCTCGATGGCGGTGAGGATCTCCTTGCGGGCGCCCTCGATGGTGTAGGGGGTGTTGCCGCCGCCGGCGAGCCGCTTCTCCAGCCAGGCCTCGAGCTTGGTCACCGAGAGGTCTTCCGGGTCGAAGTCGCACTTGGCGAAGGTCGACTCCAGGGTCGCAGCAGCGATGCCGTCGGCCATCTCCCACCGCGACCCGTTGTCCAGGTCGAAGTCGCCGTAGTACCAGTCGTTGAGCTTGTCGTACAGATGGCCGTAGGAGTACACGCGATCGGTGTCCGTCAGGCCGACGTCCGTGTCCGCCAGCCGTTCCAGGACCTCGATGGCCATGGGGTAGTACTTCTCCTCCTCGGGCCACAGGCACACCAGCGTCTCGACGTCCTTGACCCCGATGCACCGTGCCTGTCCCTGGGGGTCGCGGTCGGCCACGGCGGGTGCCGCTGTGACGGTGGCCGCCAGTGCGAGACCGCCGGCGAGCAGGCAGGCCCGCAGCACGAAGCGGCGTCGGGGGGCCTCCTGGAACCAGGTCCGCCACAGGCACAGCGCCAGCAGGGCGCAGGCGGCCAGGGCGTACAGCGGCGGCGCCCAGGGCACGACCGCCCAGCGGGCCGGTCCCTGGATGACCACGAGGTTGCTGTCCAGGGCCAGATAGCTCGCGAGCCAGCCGAGAATGGCCAGAGCCGGTCCCCATGACTGGTTGAACATCATGCCGAGGGCCCAGCCCCCCGCGCAGGCGATCAGGAGTGCGGCCGCCCCGAGGGCGACATAGCCGAGAAAGAGGACGATTCCCGCGGGCCAGCTCGTGGCGGTCACGGCGAACGCGACGGTCTGCCCGGCGAGGTAGGCGCCGACGACGCCGACGACGAGTGCCCCCATCCGGGGCAGTTCGACCTGCCAGGTGGGCTTGGGCGAGCAGGTCAACTGCTCGTTGATCTCGGCGTCCTTGCGGCGCAGACCCGCTGTCCAGGCGGCCATTGCAGCGGCGATCCCGCCGGTGTAGAGGACGCTTGCCATGCCGTTGGCGCCGGTCTCGCCCCACAGGCCGTACCAGAGGTCGAAGCGCCAGAACAGGACCGTGAGCTGGATGGCGAGCAGCGCGACGGGCAGCCACTTCAGCGGACGCATCCGCCAGTGCAGGAGGAGAGCGTTCACAGGGCACGCTCCACTTCCGGGAGTACGCCCATGTAGGCGCGTTCCAGCGCGGTGTCACCGGGCAGTGAGTCGTCGCCGCGCTCCAGCATCTCGTCGATGGTGCCGGTGAAGCGGATCCGACCGTCGTGCAGGACGACCACGCGGTCGGCGATGGCCGAGACGTCGTCGATGAGATGCGTGCTGAGCAGGACCGTCGTGTCCGTCAGCCGCTCGAGGACCTGCCGGAAGAACAGCCGCTGTTTCGGGTCGAGTCCGACGGTCGGCTCGTCGAGGATGATGAACGACGGGTCGCCTACGGTGGCCCACGCGATCCCGGCCCGTTGCCTCATGCCCCCGGACAGGGCGGACATCCTGGTCCGCGCCTCGTCACCCAGCTTGACCCGCTCCAGCGCCTCCCGCACCAGCTCCGTGCGCTCGTCGCGGGGTACCTCGCGCAGCCACGCGCCGTACTCCACGAAGTCCCCGACCCGCGTTCCGGGGTCGAAGCCGAACCGCTGCGGCAGGTAGCCGATCCGGGGCCGCACCCGGCGTGCGGCCGCCGCGCCCTCGACGGCTTCGCCGTCGAAGGCCAACTCGCCCGCCCGCAGTGGCTGGATCGTGGCCATGGACCGCATCAGCGTGCTCTTGCCCGCGCCGTTGGGTCCGAGCAATGCCGTTATCCCCGGCTGGAGTTCAAGATCCAGGCCCTGGAATACGGGCTGCCTCCCGTACCCCTGACTCGCGTTCCTCAACGTCACGCGCATGTGTCCTCTTCCCGCATGTCTCCGGCGGCCTCACCGTGTCGTCGGGCGGGCGCCTGTACCGTGAAAAGAAGGGGTCGTGGCTCTAGGCCAGCCACGACCCCTCCAGCTCCCCAGGTCACCTGTGCTGTGTCACCGGGGGATGTCGGTCATCTGGGGCCTGGGCCTACCAGAAGACGGTGTAGACACCGCTGATGCTGAACGCGCAGTCGGAGCCGTCGATCTCGTCCGTGGAACCCTTGTTGCGCTTCGCCGTCACGTACCGGTCGGCCTGGGCGTCGCACGCCGCCTCGGTCTGGTAGGTACCGGTCTTGGACGCGCCGGGCGAGTCGCAGTCCTGGTTCCAGTCGGTGCTCCAGCGCTCGCCGTAGCAGTTGTTCACGGAGTTGCCGAACGACACCGCCGAAGCGGTGGTGACCGGCACGAGGACGAGGGCCGTCGCCGCGGCGCTCGTCGCCAGGATGGGCAGAACCTTCTTGAACATCGCTCTCCTTGGAGGCTCTATCACTGCCGACGGCCTTCTGGCCGCCGGACCGGATGTGAACCTATGGCGACCAATGTTTTTCGGACAAGTGAAGAAGGCGATCTCTGCCAATAAGTGGCAGCCCTGCCAGGGAGGGAGGGGGACGTACCCCCGACTCACTCGACCCGGGCACCGCTTCGCGCCGGCCGGGGGCGCTGGTGGCGCATGTGCCCACCGCCGACCGGAGGGTGGATGCACACGGCGACGATGACGAGCTCGTCCCGCGATTCGAGTCCCAGCTCGCGCGCGAGATGGCGGAGCCTGTCGCCCACCGTGCGCTCGGACAGGAAGACCCTGCGCGCGATATCGGCGTTGGTGTATCCCCGGGCCACCAGCATGAGGAGCTCCCTCTGCGGGCCCGCCAGCGACGCGGTCCGCCCCACCGCGCCACGCCAGCGCGCGACACGTTCCTCCTCGCCCGGCGCATCGACAACCACAGCATGATCGAGCATTCATCCCCCTTGAATCTCTTGATCATCACTTTACCCATCGAGCGCGCACGAGCGCTTCACAATCCGGTGCCCCGGCCCGGGTGACCGGCTATCAGCCCTATCCGCTCACCGCACTTGCCGAACCCGGACGCGCTGGCCCGAGAGGTGCACGCTCCGCTCGCCGCCGCGATCCCGGACCGCACCGGGCGGAGCTGACGTCGTTTCGCCTCATCCTTGTCATACCTGGGAGCTACGCCGAAGATCCACTCTGCGGTGTGACGTCAACTACCCTTCGCTCTCCGTAATTTCTGTACCGGAAACAGCAGCAAAGCTCCCCGGTACGGAAGGACCCCACCCCATGGCGGACCGCCCGCGCAGACGCCGTCTGCGCCGCACCCTGCTCGCCGCTCTCGTCACCTTCGCGGTGGCCGTTCCGGTGTCCGGGGCGGCCCGGCCCGCCGCCGTGCCCGCCCCCGCGCCGACCGTGTCGGCGCCGTTGCGGGACCTGAGCGCGGCGGCGCTGGAGGAGCGGTACGCGGTGAGCCGGCGGGACATCCGGGCGGCCGAGCGGGCAGCGGACGGGCACGGGGACCTCAAGCGGGCGGCCTCCCTGCGGGAGATGGCGGCGCCGGGGCGGCAGTTCCTCTCCTTCGACGGGCGCGACGGCGGCCGGAGCGTGGAGGTCGTCGGGGAGCTGTCCTCGGCTCGGCGCGTCGCGGTGCTGGTACCGGGTGCGGGCGTCGGGCTCGACGCGTACGGGCGGCTGCGGCGCGGGGCGGTGGCGCTCCAGCGGGAGTTGGGGGAGGCCGGGGCGGTCGTCGCCTGGCTCGGGTACCGCTCGCCCGCCACCGTGAGCCCGGCCTCGGTGACCGAGGCGCGGGCGGCCGAGGCCGCGCCGGGGCTGCGGGCGCTGGTGGGCCGGCTGGGGGCCGCGCTGCCGGGTGCCCGGATCACGCTGCTCTGCCACTCCTACGGTTCGGTGATCTGCGCCCGGGCCGCCTCCGGGACGGCGGCCGACGCCATCGTGCTGTACGGGAGTCCGGGGACCGGCGCCCGGGATGTGGCCTCTCTGCGCACGGGGGCGCGGGTGTGGGCCGGTCGGGGCGGGGACGACTGGATCGCCCGGGTGCCCCATGCCCGGGTGCGGGTGCCGTTCGTCGCAACGGTGGGCTTCGGGACCGATCCGGTGACGGAGGAGTTCGGAGCGGAGGTGTTCGACGCGGGCGGCGGTGGCCACAGCGACTATCTGCTGTCCGGTTCGCGCTCCCTGACGAACCTGGCCCGGATCGCGTCCGGCCGCGCCCCGCTGGAGGCCTCCCGTGCCTGAAGTTCGTGAGCCCTCCCGTGGCCTGGTCGCGCGGATCGAGGCCGCCACCCCGCAGGGCCGGGACCGGGCCGTCGACGCCCTGCGGGCCCTGGCCATCCTGGGCGTGGTGGGCGGGCACTGGCTGGTGACCGCGCTGGTCGCCGACAGCGGCACCGTGCGCGGGGCGAGCCCGCTGGCGTATCTGCCGGAACTGGCCCCGGTCTCCTGGGTGTTCCAGACCCTCGCGGTGTTCTTCCTGGTGGGCGGGCAGGTGGCGGCCGCTGGTTGGGACTCCGCGCGCAAGAGGGGTGTGCCGTACGGGCAGTGGGTGGGCGGCCGTCTGAGGCGGCTGTTCCGGCCGGTGGCGGCGGTGCTCGTGGTGTGGACGCTCGCGGCGGGCGCGATGCTCGTCTCGGGGGTCGGTGAGCCCACCGTGCTGGTGCTGGCCAAGCTGGTCTGGTCGCCACTCTGGTTCCTGCTGGTCTTCGCGGCGCTGACCGCGCTGACCCCCCTGGTGGCCCGGCTCCATCCGCTGTGGCCGCTCGCCGTGGTGCTCCACGTCGACCTCGTACGCCTTGGCCTCGGCGGGCCCGGTGAGCTCGGGTGGGTCAACGTGGTCGCGGGCTGGCTGGTGCCGTACTGCCTGGGTGCGCTGGTCGCGCGGGGCGGGCGGAGGAACCGGTGGGCGCTGATACTGGGCGGCGCCGCGGTGGCCGCCGCGCTCGTGCTGTGGGCCGGGTATCCCGCCGCCATGGTCGGCGTACCGGGCGGCCGGATCTCCAACCTGGACCCGCCGACCCTCGCCGCCGTCGCCTTCGGCCTGGCGCAGTGCGGGGCGGCCCTGCTGCTGCTCGGGCCACTGCGCCGGGCGCTGCGCAGGCCCGCCGCGTGGGCCGCGGTGGCGCTGGTGAACCTGGCGGCGATGACCGTCTTCCTCTGGCACCAGACGGCGATGATCGTCGTCACGGCGAGTGCGCTGCTGGTCGCCGGTGAGCCGCTGCCGGGCCTGCACACCGTGCCCGACGGCGCCGGGTGGGTGCTCGCCCGGTTGCTCTGGCTCCCGGTGTTCGCCCTGGCCCTGCTGGTGTGCTGGGCCGCGTTCCGGGGCTACGAACAGGGCGGCCGGCGGGAGGGAGCGCCCTCCCTCCTCGTGCGGGAGTCTTCCCCCGAGCGGAAGCAGGAGGCGCGTCGTGCCTAGTCTGAACGCGGGTGAGACCGAGGGGGCGGTGGGGGCGGTGGGGGCGGTGAGGGTGTCGAGGGCCGGAAGGGCGGCGAGGAGCGCGCGGCTGCGGGCCGCGGTGCGACGGGCGCCGCGCGCCCTGTACGAGGACCTGTGGTCGTCGCCCGCCGACCGGGTGCCCCGCATGGGGGAGGTCGCCGCCCCGGTGTGGCGGCCGGTGTTCCTGGTGCTGCTGGTGATCATCGCGGTCGGCCTCACGGTGCTCCGTACCGTGGAACTCTCCCCGCACGGAGGCACGGTCAGCGGACTGGCGGTGCTGGTGGCCGTCGCGCAGTCGGCGGTGCTGGTGGCCGGGATGAGCCGTCCGGTGGAGGCATGGTGGGCGGCCACCGCGCTGACAGTCGTGGCGGCACTGGTCGTCGTGGCCGGCGCGCCTGCGGATGACCCGTTCCGGCGGATCAGCGGCGTCCCCCTGAGTCCCGAGGTTCTGTACCCCTCCCCCTTCGCGGGGGCGGCGCTGCAGGGCGGCGCCCTGTTCCTGCTGGCGCTGCGGGTCCGGCCCCGCCGCGCGGTGGCGGCGCTGGTGCTCTCGCTGGTACCGGCGCTGTTCCTGGCCCTGCGTACGCCACCGCTGCCTCAGGTGGGCCTGGTCGCTTCGGTACTGGTGTTCGGCACCTCGATGGTGCTCGGTAACGCGCTGCGCAGCCTGCGGCTCGCCCGCCAGGACCTCGTCGACCAGGTCGAGCTGACCGCCGACGAGCGGGCCCGGCGCACCCTGCTGGAGGAGCGGCACCGGATCGCGCGCGAGCTGCACGACGTGGTGGCCCACCACATGTCGGTGATCTCCATCCAGGCGCAGGTGGCCCCGCACCTGGTGGAGGATCCGTCGGACGCGCTCAAGGAGAACCTCACAGGCATCCGCGAGAACGCCCTGGAAGCCCTCGCCGAACTCCGCAGGGTGCTGGGCGTCCTGCGCTCGGAGGAGGCACCCGCGCAAAGCGCCCGGCACACCCCGCAGCCCGGCCTCGACCGGCTCGGCGGCCTGATCGCCTCCCTGCGCTCCGCCGGTCTGGCCATCGCCCTCTCCACCTCCGGCGAACCGCGCCCGCTGCCGCCGGGCGTCGAGCTGTCGGCGTACCGCATCGTGCAGGAGGCGTTGAGCAACGTGATGCGGCACGCCCCCGGGGCGAGCGCCCGGGTGGAGATCGGCCACCGGGCCGCCGGGCTGTCCGTCCGCATCACCAACACGGCGGCACTCCGCCCGGCGCCCCCCTCCCACGGGGTCCGCCACGGCTTGCTCGGGATGCGCGAGCGCACCACGATGCTCGGTGGCGATCTGGCCACCGGGCCGACACCCGACGGGGGTTGGGAAGTCACCGCCCTGCTGCCCGTCACCGCCCCGGCCTCCCTCACCGGCTCCACCACGACCGAGGACACACCATGACGCCGCCCATCCGCGCACTGATCGCCGACGACCAGATGATGGTCCGCCAGGGCTTCACCGTCCTGCTGAACGCCGAGCCGGACATCGAGGTCGTCGGGCAGGCCGTCAACGGCCTCGACGCGGTCGCCCAGGTGGGCGAACGCGCTCCGGACATCGTCCTGATGGACATCCGGATGCCCGAGCTGGGCGGCATCGAGGCGACCCGCCGGATCACCGCGCGCGAGGGCTCCACGGTGAAGGTGCTCGTGCTCACCACCTTCGATCTCGACGAGTACGTGTACGAAGCGCTGCGCGCGGGCGCCTCCGGCTTCCTGCTGAAGGACGCCTCCGCCGACGAACTCGCCCATGCGGTGCGGGTGGTGGCGGCGGGCGACGCGCTGCTCTCCCCCAACATCACCAAGCGGCTGATCGTGGAGTTCTCCCGGACGGCCGGGGCCCCGCGCGCCCCGCTGAAGGAGCGGATCGGAGATCTGACCGAGCGGGAGACGGAGGTGCTGTCCCTGATCGCGGCCGGTCTGTCGAACGCGGAGATCGCCGAGCGTCTGATCCTCGCGGAGCAGACGGTGAAGACCCATGTGGGCCGCATCCTGGTCAAGTTGGGCGTCCGCGACCGGACCCAGGCGGCGGTGTTCGCGTACGAGTCGGGGCTGGTGCGCCCGGCCGGCCTCTGATCCGGACCTGGTCGCCGACCTCTGATCCGCCCGGCCGGCCCTTGATCCGGACCTGGTCGCCGACCTCTGATCCGCCCGGCCGGCCCTTGATCCGGACCTGGTCGCCGACCTCTGATCCGCTCTGGCCGGCCTCTGATCCGGACCTGCCCGGCCTCCGGTTCGCCCCGGCCGGCCTCTGATCCGGACCTGGCCGGCCTCCGGTTCGCCTCCCGCCGGTCTCCGTCCCGCTCGGTGCGGTCTGCGGCCGTCCCCCGCCGGACCGCCGGACCCCGTTCCGTAGGATCGGCTCCGTGATCACGGGGAACGGGGCAGGAACAGAGGGCGGCGGAGCGGTGGCGTCCCCGCACGGGGCGTACCGGCCGCGGCCACCGGCGTACCCGGGCGTGCCACCGCAGGGCATGGCACCGCACCCCCCGGCGTACCCGGCCCCGGCGCCGCCCACCGAGATCGAGCGCGCGCTGGCCGTGGCGGTCGCCGGCGGAGGCGGGGACGCGGTGGTGGAGGTGCTGGCGCGGACCCGGCTGTACGTGCTCGTCGCGCGGCTGCACGCGGACATCCCCGGCTGGACGGCCCCGCTGCCCACGATCCGCGACGAGGCCACCCGGCGGACCTGCGTCCCGGTGCTGACCCCGGGGATGCTGCCGCCCTGGCACCCGGAGTGGGTCTTCCGCGCGGTGACCCTCGGTGAGCTGGCCCGGACCTGGCCGTACAACGTGCGCCGGCTCGCGGTGAACCACGGCACCCCGTACCCGGCGATGGTCGACGCCCGGCCCAAGCACCTGAAGGCCTGGCTCCGGGCCGACGAGCACTCCGGCGGGCACGAGCACGGTGTCCTGCTCACCGACACCGGCGGGCCGCTGTACGGACCGCTCGCCCACGGGCTGGCGCTCGGCGCCCACCTGGCCGTCACCAACGGCCTGATCTGGAACCGGCTCGGCGCCGCCTACGAGGACTACGCGAACGACCGGGCCCGGCTGCGCAGTCCGTGGGGCATCCCGCACCGCGCCGAGTACCGCGACCGGCTCGCGTCGCTGATGAAGAACCAGCTGGTCGGGCGCGTCCAGGAGGGCGTCCTGCGCACCCGGCACACCCTGGCCGCCCGGCTGGGGCGTACGCCGACGCGCGAGGAGTGGTCCGCGGCGGTGGCCCGTACCTTCGCCGCGCGCGACGCCGACGACCGGGCGCCGGCGGACCGGTCACTGCACCACATCGCCCGGTACGAGGACAGGCTCCGGGCCGACGGCGCGCTTGCCCCGGACGGCCGCGTCGACACCCTGGCCGCCTTCGATCTCGGCCGGGCGGTCAACGTCGTACGGCTCGCCCTCGGCGCCCGGTACGGCGATCCGCACGAGGCCGAGCAGGACGTGCTGCGGATCGGCGCACTCGCCCGGGGGGCCTACCCGTCGTGGGCGGACTTCTCCCTCGGCTACCTGATGGCCCGCCTGGTCCACCGGGCCGAGGACGACGGCCCGGATGCCGCGGAGTCCACGTACCGGCAGTCGCTCGCCGAGCACCGCACCCTCACCCAGGACCCCTCCAGCCCCTACCGGAACATCCCCTGGTCATGAACCCGAACCTCCCCACCACTCCCCCGGCCCCCTGGACGCCCGCCCCCTGGGTCCCGCCCTCCGAGACCGAGCAGCTCCTCCACGAGGCGACGCTGCGCTGTGACGCGCGGGGCCAACTCGCCGCGCTGGCCGGGGCCGAGCTGTACATCCCGGCCCCACGGGCCGAGGCGGACGCGAAACCGGACACCATCACCTGGCGCGCGCACCGCGACCCCTCGGGTTTCGTCTGCCGACCCGTGCTCACCCGGGGCATGCTCCCCGCATGGCACCCCGACTGGGTCTTCCACGGGGTCACGCTGCGCTGGGCCGCCGAGTTCGGCTGGCCCGACCCGGGCGTGTTCCTGGGGGTGAACGTGGGGACGCCCGGCCAGCTGCTGCTGCCGACGGCCCCGACGGAGCTGGCACTGTGGCAGCGCGCGTACGCGGAGAACGACCGCCTCCAGGAGAACCGGCTGCTCGCCGTGCGCCACGGCGCGCTGCACGGCCCGCTGGCGTACGGGCTGGCCTGCGGGGCGCACCTGGCCATCGGGAACGCGGTGCCGTGGAACGAGGTCGGCACGGTCTACCGCGAGTACGCGACCGAGCGCGAGCAGCTCCGCGACGCCTGGGGCATCACCGACCACGCCGGGTGGCGCAGGCAGCTGGATGCCCTGCTGGACGCCCGTAACAGCCCGCCGGAGCCGGACTTCGTGCTGCGCGCCCGTGAACAGCTGGCGGCCGGCCTCGGTGAGCTGCCGTCGGCCGACCTGTGGCGGGAGACGGCCGCCGGTCACGCCCAGGACCTCGGGGCCGACGCGGGGACGGTGAAGGGCATCGAGGACCTCGTACGCCGGATCATGCGCTACGAGGCCCGGTTCCGCGCGGACGGGCTGCTGGAGCCGGACGGCCGGGTGCGCACCACGGTCGCCTACGACTACGGGCGGGCGGTGAACCTGGCGCGGTGGGGGCTGTCGGCCCGCTACTGCGCCCCGGCCGACGCCGAGCAGGCGATCGTCTACGCGGGGGCGCTGAGCAAGTCGGCCCACCGGTCGTGGGAGGAGTTCTCCGCGGGGTACGCGCTGGGGCGGGTGCTGCGGTTCGACGAGGAGGAGTACGGCCCGTTCTACGAACAGAGCGTCCTCGCCCACCGTCTGCTGGCGACGAGCGAGGGCAGTCCGTGGCGCCACATCCCGTGGCGGTGAACCGGGGTCTCCCGGTCAGTTGTCGGGCAGCAGGTGGCGGTAGCTCTCCGGGTGTTCCGCGAGGAATTCTGCGAAGCTCCTGGCCGGGTGGCCGGTGAGCGTGGGCACCGCGTCCGAGACGTCGGCCAGTTCGCCGGCCGCGATGGCCTCGTACGAGGTGACCCAGCCGGCCACCTCCCACTCCCGCGCCCCGTACCCCGCCCGGGAGGCGTAGGCCTCCTCGCGGGTCTCGGGGACGTACCGGACGGAGCGTCCGGTGACCCGGCTCAGCTCCTCGGCGGCCTCGGCGAGGGTGAACGCCTCGGGGCCGGTGAGGTCGTAGGCCCGGTCGTCGTGGGCGGCCGACTCGTCCAGCAGTACGGTGGCCGCCGCGTCCGCGATGTCCTCGTGCGCGACGGCCGCGACTCTGCCGTCACCGCCCGGACCGCGCATCACCCCGTCCGCGCCGGTCATCGCCGGCAGCCCCGCCAGGTACCAGTTGTCCCGCAGGAACGTGTGGCGCACCCCGGCCGTGCGCAGGTGTGCCTCGGTGTGCCAGTGGTCGCGGGCGAAGGTGAACGTGGCGTCGGGCGCGGCGCCCTGGAAGGACACGTAGACGATCCGCTCCACGCCCACCGCCAGGGCCGCGTCCACCGCCGTGATGTGCTCGCGCACCCGGTCGGGGCTCTCGTGGGCGGAGACCAGGAACAGGGTGTGCGCCCCGTCCAGGGCCCGGCGCATCGCCTCCCCGTCGCCGTAGGGGGCGGCGGGCGCGTGGTCGGCGCCGGGGAGGTCGGGGAGGCGGGCCGGGTCGCGGCCGAGGAGGCGTACGGGGACTCCGGTACGGGCGAGCCGCTCGGCGACCCGGCCGCCGACCGCTCCGCTCGCTCCGGTCACCGCGGTGAGGGGGCCGATCACTGGGGTTCGTCTTCCTCTCGTCGTACTCCGTTCCAGGGCCGCACCTCCACGACCGCCTCCACCGGGAGCGGTCCGTACAGGTGCGGGAACTCCTCGCCACCGGGCTTCATCGCCTGGTACCGGACGGGGTCGGTGAGGCGGGTGGGGTCGATGACCAGGACCACCAGGTCATGGCCGTCGCCCTCACCCTCACCCCCGCCCCCGTCTCCGTGTCCGTCTCCGTACAGCATCCGTGCCACGCCCGGGAGTTGGCGGGGCAGCGAGAGGTGGATGAAGCCCTCCTCCTGGAGGGTGCGGCCGCGGGTGGACATCTCGTACGTCCCTGACCGGCGGGCCGCCTCCCACAGGGGTGCTTCGGCGAGGTGCAGCAGAGGTTCGGTCATCGGACCACGCTAGCGGGCGCTGCCAGAGGTGCGGCGGCGCGCCCGGCGCGTGGCCACGAGGACCGCTCCGCCGGTGGCCACCAGCGCCGCCGCGATGGACCCGGTGATCCACTCGCCGCCCCACGATCCGGTGTCGGGCAGTTCATCCGGGTGGGACGGCGAGGGGCTCGGCCGCCACGTCGGCGTGTCGGTGGGGTCCGGCGTGGGCTCGGTGGGGGCGGGCGTCGGCTCGGTGGGGTCCGGCGTGGGCTCGGTGGGGGCGGGCGTCGGGTCCGTCGGCGCCGGGGAGGGGTACGTCGGTGTCGGCGTGGGGCCGGTGGGCGTCGGGGTCGGTTCCGTGGGGGCCGGGGTCGGTTCCGTCGGCGTCGGCGTCGGGTCCGGGGCGCAGGTCGGGAGGTCGCCGTCGAAGGGGTATGCGTGGAGCTCCTGGCCGCCCGAGGCCCCGGACGAGGTATGGGTCAGCGAACCGGCGGTGTAGAAGCGGCCGTTGGTGCCGCTCATGGACAGCCTGGTGGTGCTGGTCGGCCGCCCGACGAGCACGCTGCCCTGGAACTGGGCCGGTCCGCTCAGTGTCAGGTCCGTCGCGTCCGGGAAGTTCCACAGCAGGCGCCGGCCGAACCCCGGGGCGGGGAGGGAGCCCATGAACGTGGCGACGGTGCGCGTGTTCCCGTAGACGTTGACCAGGACGGTCGCCCCGTCGGGGATGGCGTCGAAGGCGAACCCCGCGTTGCCGCCCGTCGAGGAGACCAGGTCCGCGTCCACGTCGAAGATCTGGATCGCCGATGCGCCGTCCCCGGTGAAGGTGAAGGTGTCCCCGGACCTCGCCCACCTGCCGGTGGTCGCACGGTGCTCGTCGCCTTCGTACGCGTAGCACCGGCTGGCCTCGGTGAGCTGAGGGCGCAGGCCGGTGAACGGGGCGGTGGCCTGCGGGTCGCGGCGCGGAGCGCCCGTGGGGTTCACCGTGCCGGTCAGGGCCCCCGCGTGGGCGATACGGCCCGCGTGGTCGCCTTCCTCGGCGAGGAGGCGTTTACCGGCGGCGATGGTGACGTCCCCGCCCACCGTCAGATGGTCGGAGCCGTCCGGCGGGGGAACCCGCGAACCGACGCCCGCGACACCGACGTTGTAGATCCGCGAGGCCTCGGGCCGCTTGTCCATGTCGAACCGGCCGAGGGTGACGATCTTCCCCTCGGCCTCGGCGGCGGCCTCCCGGACCAGGAAGTCCCCGCCGACGTAGATGTTGACGTTGCCGTCGAAACCCACGACCGATCCACTGCCGGGGTCGTGCCAGACGGACGGGCACCTGTCGCCGAGGCAGGGGCCGAGCCCGCCCGGCAGCGGGTCGGCGACCGCGGCCGGGGCCAGCCCGCCCACCATCGCCACGGCCGTGGCCACCGTCCCGGCCACCCGGATCGCGTTGCCGCGCCTGCGCGCCTGTTGTTCCATGCCGCGCAATATGCATCTTTAATATTAGTCATTTGTTATGACGCGCCGGATGGATTGCATTTACCCCTATCTGTCGGCCTATAGCTGGGTGCCGATCCGGCGGAGGCTTCATCGGGCCAGCAGCTTCTCCTCCAGGCGGGGATCGAGGCCGACGATCGGCCGGTCCGGCCGCTGGGGTGCGGTACCACCGCACTCGCGCAGCCAGGCCCAGGTGTCGGCCACGGTCTCCTCGACCGGCCGGCAGCGCAGCCCCGCGGCCTCGGCCCTGGCGTGGCCGCCCAGGAACAGGGTGTCGTACAACTCCCCCTCCGGCAGCCAGATCGGCAGCCCGATCCAGGGCTCGACCCCGGCGGCCAGCAGGGCGTCCGGGTCCGTCCAGCGCAGCTCGGCGTCGGAGCCCGTGACCTGGACGCAGGCGTCGAGCAGTTCGCCCATGGTGGCGTGGCCGGGGCGGCTGACCGTGTTGTACGCACCGTGCAGTCCGGCGGCCCCGGCGTCCAGGATCCAGCCCGCCAGGTCGCGGGCGTCGACGTACTGGAGGCCTGCGGTGCGCGGGCCGGGGGCGATCACCGGGCCACCACGGGCGATCCGCGTCAGCCACCAGGGCAGCCGTCCGATGTTCTCCCCGGGTCCGATGATCAGCCCCGCCCGTGCCAGCAGCGCCCGGTCCCCGAAGGCGTCGAGGGCCGCCAGCTCGCCACCGCGCTTGGCCCGGTCGTACGGCACGTCACCGTCCGCGCCGTCCTCGTCGGGTGACGCCCCGGTCACCAGCGGCCCGTCCTCGTCCAGCCCGGCCGGCGCGGGATGGGCGTACACCGAACGGCTGGAGACGTACGTGTAGTGGCCCGCGCGACCGGCCAGGAGCCGGGCGGCGTCGCGTACGGCGGCGGGCGCCCCGCTCCAGGTGTCGACCACCAGGTCCCAGTCGCCCGTGCGGTCCGCCAGCGCCACCAGGCCCTGCCGCCCGCCCGTGCGGTCGCCCGTCAGCACGTCCACGCCCGGCGGCGGGGCGTGGTGGCCGCGGTGGAAGACGGTGACCCGCCAGTCCCGCTCCAGCGCGGCCTCGGTGACAGCCCGTCCGACGAACTCCGTACCGCCCAGCATCAGTAGTCGCATGGACCGAGCCTGCCCGCTCCGGCCGCCCCGGGGAACACCTGGACGCTGTCAGCGGAACGGGGAACTCTCCGAGGTCACGGGGTGCGGGCGAGCGGGCTGCGGTGGCGCAGCAGCCACGCGTAGTAGCCGCTGGACCGCCGGGCCGCCTCCATGTAGGCCGCCTCCAGTTCCGCGTACGCCACCGAGGTGTCCGTCTCCGGCCGGGAGACCAGGAGCAGCCGGACGGCGAGCGGGTCGCCCAGCAGCGGGCGGATCGCCATGTCCTCGCGCGGTCCGGAGGTGGGCTGGCAGGGCGCGACGGCCTCGCCCAGTACGACGAGGGAGGCGGCGGTGAGGTAGTCCCCGTGCAGGACCGGCGGGTCCAGCCCGGCGGCACCGAGCACCCGCCGCACCCCGTCCCACTCGCCGTCCACCGTCGGGTCGACCATCCACCGGTCCCCGGCGAGGTCCCCGAGCGCCACGACGCTGCGGCGGGCGGCCGGGTGGTCCCGGGACAGGGAGATGAACTGCGGTTCGCGGTCCAGGAGTACCCGCTGGTCCAGGCCGTCCGGGAGGGCCAGCGGACTGCCCTCCACCTCGTGCACGAAGGCGACGTCCAGCCGGCCCGCCTCGACCGAGCGCAGGAGGGCGTGGGCCGAGACGTCGACCCGCAGGGAGATCTCCGTACCGGGCAGGGCGACCCGCAGCCTGCGGAGCCAGCCCCCGATGACCCGGCTCGCGGTGGAGCCGATGCGCAGCCGGGGCCCCCGGGACCGGTTGGCGTCGACCTCCGCCAGGGCGTGGCTGACCAGGGCGTTCATCCCGTCGACGAGCGGCCGGGCCCGGCTGAGGACGGCCCGCCCCAGGGGGGTCGGGCGGCAGCCGGTGCGTTCGCGGCGGAACAGCTCGGCGCCCAGCGAGTTCTCGATCCGCCGCAGCTGGGTGGTCAGGGAGGGCTGGCTCACGCCGAGACGACGGGCGGCCTGGTGCAGACTGCCCGCGTCGGCGATGGCGCACAGCGCCCTGAGGTGCCTCACCTCAAGCTCCATGGAGCGGAGACTACGACCGGCCGCACCTGTGGCACCAGCGGCTACAACCCCATCAAAGGGCGTTAATTCAGGGAGTGTTGGGCGGTACGACATCGAGCGATGTCAGGATGACGCGGCCCGGCGGGCCCGAGGGCGGGCCTTTCGGCGGTCGCGGGGATAGGGCGGTGCTATCGGGGGTTGGCATCATCCCCGGCGGGCGTCCGCTCCCCCACACTCTCCCCGTACCGCCCCGCGCCCCGTCCGTTCAGCGGACAACCCCCACGGCGCGGGTTCACCGGACAGTAGGAGAAATCCCCCATGAGACACCTCAAGACCGCCATCGCCTCCGCCATCGCCGGTCTCGGACTCGTCGCCACGCTCGGCGCGGCTCCCGCGGTCTCCGCCGCTCCTGCCCCTGCCGTCTCCACCCCCGCCACCATCGCCGCGTACAACGGGTCGGGTGAGAACGCCGCCGCGAACCGGGCCTTCTTCGACGCGGTCATGAAGTCCGTCGCCGAGAAGCGGGCCGCCAACCCGGGCACCCAGGCCGTCACCGTCACCTACAGTGCGGCCAGTGCCCCGAGCTTCCGCACCCAGATAGCCAACAGCACCCGGATCTGGAACAGCTCGGTCACCAACGTACGGCTCCAGGAAGGCTCCAGGGCCGACTTCACCTACCGCGAGGGCAACGACCCGCGCGGCTCGTACGCCTCGACCAACGGGCACGGCCGGGGCTTCATCTTCCTGGACTACCGGCAGAACCAGCAGTACAACTCGACCCGCGTCACCACTCACGAGACCGGGCACGTGCTCGGTCTGCCGGACACCTACTCCGGTCCGTGCAGCCAGCTGATGTCCGGCGGGGGCCCCGGCCCGTCGTGCACCAACGCCCAGCCGGACGCGAACGAGCGGGCGCGGGTGAACTACCTCTGGCAGAACGGCTTCGCGGCCGCTCTGGCCCGTACCGCCCGCTGACCTCGGGCGCACCGACCGCACCACCCGCATGAGCGCAGGGCCGTTCCGGACGCGGAACGGCCCTGTGCGGCGTGGGCCGCTGCCGTACGGCGGTGGCCTCCTGACTCGTCGCCCGGCCCTCCTGACTCGTCACCCGGGCCTCCTGACTCGTCTCCCGGCTGCCGGAACAGCTCTGCCCTGTACCGGAGTTGCGGAAAGGGGCAGGGCGGGCGGGTCGGAAGGGCGTCGGGGCTCAGGCCGGTTCGAGGGGGAAGGCCCCCCGGTGGCCGGTCCCGGCGCCCTTGACCGGGCGCACCTCGAACTCCTCGCAGCTCCAGATCTCCTGGACGAACCCGGTACGCCGGTCCCACAGGTCCAGCACGGCGTCCTCGCCCTCCGTGTCCCGGTAGGCGTCCTTGGCGCCGCGGAAGCAGGCGAGGCCGCCGGAGAGGCCGCGGCCCAAGGCCGGGAAGTAGTCGGAGAAGGCGCAGGCGATGCAGGTCTGGAGCTGGATGCCGTCCGGGAGGATGCGCTGGATCGCCGTCAGGGCGGCGGCGAAGTCACTCTCGGCGCGGGCGGACTCGTAGGCCGCGCCGTCCAGGTGGAGGGTGAGGTAGAGGTCCGGGTCGGTCCGGCGCAGGGAGAGTAGACAGCCGAGGGTGGCCTGGCGCAGGACGCCTTCGACGAGGACCGGCAGCGGGAGGTCCCACTCCAGTACGCAGTCGGTGAGCGCGCCGTCCGCCAGGGCGAACATCCCGCTCTCCGGAGGGGTGCCCGCCACCGGTGCCAGGTCGTCGAAGCTCTCGCCCTCGAAGTCGACCCCTCTGATCCGGATCCGGAGCTGCTGTCCGTCCGTGGTGAGAACGACGGCGTCGGAACCGTCCCGGTCCCGGTACCAGCCGGCCCACGACTCATCTGTCATGAGCAGGGACTGTAGCCCCTGCCCGGTACGGTCCCCGTGCCACCCTCGACCGACGGCTCAACCCGGTTGCGGCTCACGCCACATGGGCCACATCGAGGGGCCGTCCGGCAGCTCGACGGCACTGCCCAGGAAGTGGAAGCCGAGCCGTTCGTAGAGCGTACGGCTGCGGGCGCTGCTCGCCTCCAGATAGGCGGGTACGCCGTCCCGGTCGCAGCGGTCCAGCTCGGCCCGGACGAGTTCGGCCCCGACGCCCTCGCCCTGGCGCTGGGGGCGGACGCCGATCATGAGCAGGTAGGAGTGGGCGCGGTCGTGCGGGTGCACCTTCCCGGTCAGCCTCCCGACCAGTTCGCACCGCTCGTTGTCGGGGTCGGCCGTCCGCCGCATCAGGGCGGGCGTGGGGTCCTCCTCCTCGGGCGCACCGGCGGGCACCGGCAGCCACAGGGCCACCGCGGCGCCGTCGTCCGCCACATCGATGCGTCCTTCGGCGAGGGTGACGTCGGCGAACACGCCGAGGAACCTGCCGTGCACCGCCCGCCGGTGCGCCTCGTCGGGGAAGACCCAGCTGCTGACCGGGTCGTGGTGGAAGGCCTCCTCCAGGACCGACACGACCAGGTCCCTGTCGCCCTGGCCCGCCTGCTGTATCCGTATGCCCATCACCGGCTCCCGCCCTTCACCCGCTGCTCTCGACGCTCGATCGACCTCCGGAATACTAGAGTTGGGAGGCGGGGGCAGGTCCGGGCAGGCCGCTCAGTTGGTCCGGCGGGTGACGAATTCGGCCAGGGCCAGCAGGTCGCCGGCAGCGCCGGGGTCGGGGATCGCCCGGGAGAGGTGGTGCACCGCCCGGGCCATCCGGTCGGCCGCGCAGACCTGCGCCCAGTCCCGGCCGCCGGCCCGGTCCACGGCGTCGGCCGCGCGGTCCACCTCCGCGGCGGTGGTCATCGGTCCCCGGTAGAGCGCGGCGAGCTCGGCGGCCGCCTGGGTGCCGGAGGTCAGGGCCGCCACGACGGGCAGCGACTTCTTGTGGGCGGTCAGATCCGCGCCGACGGGCTTGCCGGTGCGGGCCGGGTCGCCCCAGATGCCGATCAGGTCGTCGATGAGCTGGAACGAGAGGCCGGCCTCCCGCCCGAAGCCGTCCATGGCGCGGACCGCCCGGTCCTCCGCGCCGGCGTAGAGGGCGCCGAGCGCGCAGGCGCAGCCGAGCAGGGCCCCGGTCTTGGCGGTCGCCATGGTCAGGCACTCGTCCAGGGTGACCTCGTCCGGGCCGCGCCCCTCGAAAGCGCAGTCGGCCTGCTGCCCCGCGCAGAGCTCGATGACGCAGGAGGAGAGGCGGGCGGCGGCCTGCGGAGCGGCCGGGTGGGCGTCCTCGGCGAGCAGCCGTTGGGCGAGGGCGAGCATGGCGTCGCCGGTGATGATCGCGTCCGGGACGCCGAAGACGGCCCAGGCGGTGGGCCGGTGTCTGCGCGTGGTGTCCTCGTCGATGACGTCGTCGTGCAGGAGGGTGAAGTTGTGCGCCAGCTCGACGGCGACGGCGGCGCGCACCGCGTGTTCCGGATCGCCGGCCAGCGCCCGGGCGGCGGCCAGCACCAGCGCCGGCCGGATGGCCTTGCCCGCCTGTCCGGCGGCGGGGGTCCCGTCGGCGTTCTCCCAGCCGAAGTGGTACATCGCGATCCGGCGTATGCCACCGGGCAGCGATGCCACGGCCGACCGCAGATGCGGGTCGACGAGCCGGCGGGTGCGCTCCAGCAGCGCCGCGGCCTCGTGCCCTTCCGTCGCTGCGTCCGTACTGGTCATGGTCACGGTCACTCCCTGGGGCGGCGCGATGGGGCGGGCCCCCGGGGAGCCCGGCCGGTGTCGGCCGACCGGGCCACCCCGGGGGGTGACACGGGGTCAGCGCCAGCGGCTCACCTCCACGTTCTCCAGCACGCCGAGGGCGTCCGGTACCAGGATGGCGGCGGAGTAGTACGCGGTCACCAGGTAGGAGATGATCGCCTGCTCGTCGATGCCCATGAAGCGGACCGAGAGGCTCGGCTCGATCTCGTCCGGGATTCCGGTCTGCTGGAGGCCGATGACGCCCTGTTCGGCCTCGCCGGTCCTCATGCAGATGATGGAGGTGGTGCGGGCATCGGTGACCGGGATCTTGTTGGACGGGAAGATCGGCACCCCGCGCCAGGCCGGCACGTGGTGGCCGCCGATGTCGACGCTCTCGGGGACCAGTCCGCGCCGGTTGCACTCGCGGCCGAAGGCGGCGATGGCGCGCGGGTGGGCGAGGAAGAGCTTCGATCCACGCCGGCGTGAGAGCAGTTCGTCCATGTCGTCGGGGCCGGGCACCCCGTCGTGCGGCTGGAGCCGCTGGCCGTAGTCGCAGTTGTTGAGGAGGCCGAACTCCCGGTGGTTGATCAGCTCGTGCTCCTGGCGCTCGCGCAGCGCCTCGACCGTGAGCCGCAACTGCTGCTCGGTCTGGTTCATCGGCTGGTTGTAGAGGTCGGCGACCCTGCTGTGCACCTTGAGCACCGTCTGCGCGACGCTCAGTTCGTACTCGCGGGGCGCGGCGTCGTAGTCGACGAAGGTGTGCGGGACGACGGCCTCGCCCACATGCCCGGCGGAGACATCGATCGCCGCTTCGCCGTACCGGTTGGTCCGCTGGTGCGGGATGGAGAGCAGACCGGCGAGATGGGCACGGAGCGGCTCGGCCCGCTCCGCCAGGTTGAACACGTCGGCACGGCTGAGCGTCAGCAGCGTGCACGCGGTGACCGCGCGGGCGGTGTACTCCCAGACGGCGTCACCGTCGACCAGGCTCTGGTCGCCGAAGTACGCCCCGTCGGCGAGCACTTCGAGCTCCGTCTCGTCCCCGTAGAGACCGGAGCCGATCTTCGCCACCTTTCCGTGCGCCAGCAGGAAGACCCGGTCCGCCGCGTCCCCCGAGGCGGCGAGCACCTCTCCCGCTGCCACGTCCCGCTGCTCACACCTGCGGGCGAGCTCGGCGAGGACCTCCTCGTCCCCGAAATTGCGCAGAGCGGGCAGCTCCCCCAGCTCGGCGGGGATCACGGACACCCGGCCCCCGGTCTGGACGAACGTCACCCGGCCGTCACCGACCGAATAGCTGAGCCGACGGTTCACCCGGTACGTACCGCCCTGCACCTGCACCCACGGCAGCATCTTCAGCAGCCACCGCGAGGTGATCTCCTGCATCTGCGGCGCGGACTTGGTGGTCGTGGCGAGGTTCCGCGCGGCCGCCGTCCCCAGACTCTGCTGCGGCGTCGCCTGCGTGTCACGAACCTCTTCACCAACGGACATCTGACGTCCTTTCGATCATGGGCTGACCTGCGTGGAGAAGCCTTTCAGCAGGAGGACGCGGCCCGCCATTACACAAAAGAGTGTGACTAATCGGCCTTCGGTCGGGGCACATGGCGCCACAATGGAGGGGTGAACCACCCGCCCCGCCCCGCGACCCTCCCGCGACCCCGGGTGCCGTCCCCGCTGCGGGAGCTCCGGGACGAGCGCTTCGCCCGGCGCGGGGTGGCCCTGCTCCTCAAGCGGGACGACCTGATCCATCCCGACCTGCCGGGCAACAAGTGGCGCAAACTCGCTCTCAACCTGGAGGCGGCCGCCGGGCGGACCGTGCTGACGTTCGGCGGCGCGTACTCCAACCATCTGCGGGCCACCGCGGCGGCCGGTCGGCTGCTGGGGTTCGCCACCATCGGCGTGGTGCGCGGCGACGAACTGGCCCACCGGCCGCTCAACCCCTCGCTGGCCCGGTGCGCCGCCGACGGCATGCGGCTGCACTTCGTGGACCGCGGGACCTACCGGGAGAAGCACTCACCCGAGGTCCTGAAGGGGCTGCTGAGCCTGTTCGGGGACGTGGAGGTGATCCCGGAGGGCGGCAGCAACGCGCTGGCCGCACAGGGCTGTGCAGCGCTGGGGCGCGAGTTGCGCGGGCACACCGATGTGGCGGCCGTGGCCTGCGGGACCGGTGGCACCCTGGCCGGACTGGCGGCCGGGCTGGACGGCGGGCAGCGCGCCCTCGGCGTACCGGTGCTGCGCGGCGGCTTCCTCGGGGCGGCCGTCAGCGCGCTCCAGCAGGAGGCGTTCGGCGGACCGGCCGGGAACTGGTCCCTCGACGAGCGCTTCACCTTCGGCGGCTACGCCCGTACGACCCCGGAACTGGACGCCTTCGCCGCCGACTTCGAGGACCGGCACGGACTGCCGGTGGAGCGGGTCTACGTCGCCAAGCTGCTGTTCGCGCTGACGGCCCTGGCGAGGGAGGGCGGGTTCGCGCCAGGCACCCGGGTGACCGCCGTGATCACCGGCACCCCCGAGGCGCCGGCCCCTCAGGAGTCGTCCGTCTCCCGGTAGGCGGCCGCCTCCTCCAGGTCCAGTCGGCGCAGCAGCGTACGCAGCATCTCGTCGTCGATCCGCCGCTCGTCCCGGAGCCGGACGAAGACCTCCCGCTCGGCCTCGATCATCTCGCGGGAGAGCCGGCGGTAGGTGTCGTCCGCCGACTCCCCCGTGACCGGGTCGGCCGTTCCCAGCCGCTCCCACACGGCGTTGCGGCGGCGCTCCAGCACGGTGCGCAGCCGGTCCGCCAGTGGCGGGGGCAGGCTGTTGTGCGGGTCGGCGAGCAGCTCGTCCAGGCGGGCCTCGGCGGCCACCGACGCCTCGCTCTGGGCCTGCGCCTCGATGAGGGTCTCGGTCTGCGGGTCGCGCCCCGGCAGCTTCAGTACGCGGACGAGGACGGGCAGGGTCAGGCCCTGGACCACCAGCGTGGCGATGACGGTGGTGAAGGTCAGGAAGAGCACCAGGTTGCGGCCCGGGAAGGGCTCGCCGTCCTGTGTGGTCAGCGGGATGGAGAAGGCGACGGCGAGCGAGACGACCCCGCGCATGCCCGCCCAGCCGACGATCAGGGGTGCGGTCCAGTCGGTGCCCGGCTCCCGTTCCCGTACGCGTCGGGAGAGTTACCGGGGGAGGTACGTGGCCGGGTAGACCCAGATGAAGCGGACCACGACGACCGCGACGAACACGATGGCCGCGTATCCGAGCGCCTCCGCCGCGCCGCCCGCTTCGAGCCCCTTCAGTACGAAGGGCAGTTGCAACCCGATCAGGGCGAAGACCGCGGACTCCAGGATGAAGGCGACCATCTTCCACACCGCGGCCTCCTGGAGGCGGGTGGCGAAGTCGACCTGCCAGGACCGGTGCCCCAGATAGAGGGCGACGACGACCACGGCGAGCACTCCGGAGGCGTGCACCCGTTCGGCCGCCGCGTACGCCACGAACGGGATCAGAAGAGAGAGCGTGTTCTGGAGAAGGGCCTCCTTCAGGTGGGTGCGCAACCAGTGCAGCGGCACCATCAGCAGCAGCCCGACCCCGACCCCGCCGACCGCCGCCAGCAGGAACTCCGCGATCCCGGCTCCCCAGCTCATCCCCTCCCCCACCGCCGCCGCGAGCGCCACCCGGAACGCGGTGATCGCCGTGGCGTCGTTCACCAGCGACTCACCCTGAAGGATGGTCGTGACCCGGGCGGGCAGCCCCACCCGGCGCGCGATCGCGGCGGCCGTCACGGCGTCCGGCGGCGCGACGACGGCCCCCAGCACGAGCGCGGCGGTGAGCGGCAACTCCGGGATCACGAGGTACGCCAGCCAGCCCACGGCGACGGTGGCGAAGAGGGTGTACCCCACGGAGAGCAGCGCGACCGGCCGGATGTTGGCCCGCAGGTCCAGGTAGGAGCTGTCGACGGCCGCCGTGTGGAGCAGCGGTGGCAGCAGCAGCGGGAGCACGATGTGCGCGTCCAGGTGGTACGTCGGAACGCCCGGCAGCAGGCCCGCGACAAGGCCCACGGCGACCAGGACCAGCGGGGCGGGGACCGGGGTGCGGCGCGCGGCACCGGCAACCGCCGCACTGGCCGCGACCAGCGCCACCAGCGGCAACGCGTCCATCTCACCGTCCTCGGATCCGTCGTAACCTGCCCATCATGAGCGAGTGTGCGCATGTAGCGGAACTGCCACGCCCCGAGCCGGTGCCGCTCGGGGAGACCTGCCCCGAGTGCCGGGCCGCGGGCACCCACCCCGTACAGCTGCGGCTCTGCCTGACCTGCGGGCACGTCGGCTGCTGCGATTCCTCACCCCTGCGGCACGCCACCGGGCACTTCCGGGAGACCGGTCACCCGGTGATGCGGAGCTTCGAGCCGGGCGAGGGCTGGCGCTGGTGCTTCGAGGACGGTTCGATCGTCTGACGTCTGGGTACGTCAATCCGGCGCCGGTTCTTCGTAATTGGACGCCGCAGACCCCTAGCCACTGTGCGTACTCGTGGGTTTACCATGAGTGACGGCCGGGGGATGGGGTCCGGGCGACACGGCATCATGGATCCGATAGCGTCGCCGAGCTGAGAACCGTCGACCGACCGCATGGCTCCGGGCCACCCTTCCCGGAACCTCGAAAGAGTTTGTGCCACCTTGGAGGTGAGGGTGTCCCAGATCGCAGGCGAGCCCGGGAATCAGGACTTCGTAGAGGTCCGGCTGCCCGCTGCGGGTGCCTACCTGTCGGTGCTGCGAACGGCCACGGCCGGTCTCGCAGCGCGTTTGGACTTCACTCTCGACGAGATCGAGGATCTTCGCATCGCGGTCGACGAGGCCTGCGCGATCCTGCTTCAGCAGGCCGTACCCGGCTCCGTCCTCAGCTGCGTCTTCCGTCTCATCGACGACTCTCTCGAGGTGACGGTGTCGGCCCCTACGACGGACGGCCGCGCACCCGAGCGTGACACCTTCGCCTGGACGGTGCTCTCCGCGCTGGCCGGCAAGGTCGACTCGACGGTCGCCGACGACCGTACGGTCAGCATCAGCCTCTACAAACAGCGCGGCGCGGGCCCCGGGCCGGCGTGAGCGAGGGGAACGGGGACGGTCCTGTGCGGGACGAGACGATCCGACCCGGGGTGGTGCGCCCAGCGGGCATCCCGGAGCAACAGGCCCGGCCGCATCCGGTGGACGGAGCGGACGGGTCCCAGGGGCTCAACGTCGCGGTGGAGCAGTCGCAGGCAGAGCGGGCGGGCCAGATGAGCGAGCACGGGCACCACGATCCACACGACCGCAGCGGGGCCCGGGCCCTGTTCGTCGAGTTGCGGGAGCTTCCCGACGGCTCCGCGGAGAAGGCGGAGCTGCGCAACCGGCTGGTGCGGATGCATCTGCCGCTGGTCGAGCACCTGGCCCGGCGCTTCCGCAACCGCGGGGAGCCGCTGGACGACCTCACGCAGGTCGCCACGATCGGGCTGATCAAGTCGGTGGACCGGTTCGACCCGGACCGGGGCGTGGAGTTCTCCACGTACGCGACCCCCACGGTCGTCGGCGAGATCAAGCGCCACTTCCGGGACAAGGGCTGGGCGGTTCGGGTGCCACGGCGCCTCCAGGAGCTGCGGCTGTCGCTGACCACGGCCACCGCGGAGCTCTCCCAGCAGCACGGCCGCTCCCCGACCGTGCACGAGCTGGCCGAGCGGCTCGGCATCTCCGAGGAGGAGGTGCTGGAGGGCCTGGAGTCGGCCAACGCGTACAGCACGCTCTCGCTGGACGTGCCGGACACCGACGACGAGTCCCCCGCCGTCGCGGACACGCTGGGCTCGGAGGACGAGGCGCTGGAGGGCGTGGAGTACCGCGAGTCGCTCAAGCCGCTCCTGGAGGACCTGCCGCCGCGCGAGAAGCGGATCCTGCTGCTGCGGTTCTTCGGGAACATGACCCAGTCGCAGATCGCCCAGGAGGTCGGCATCTCGCAGATGCACGTCTCCCGGCTGCTGGCCCGCACCCTGGCCCAGCTCCGCGAGCGCCTGCTCGTCGAGGAGTAGACCGCCCGCTCCCCCCGGCAGGCCCGGCGGCCTCAGCCCTCGGGGTTCGCCCCGGCGCCCCTGCGCAGGCCCAGGATCCGGGTGGTCGCGGGGTTCAGGACGAGCGTCAGACCGGTCACGGCCACCGCCGCCAGGACGATCCCCGCGGGGATCAGCGCGCCCTGGGAACGCAGCAGCGTCCAGGCCACCGGCAGCGCCATGATCTGGGTGATCAGCGCCGGACCCCGGCTCCAGCCGCGCAGCAGCATCAGTCCGCGGGCGGCGACCAGCGGGATGGCGCCCAGCGCGATCAGCGTGATGCCGACCGTCTCCGCCTGCTGCGGACTGTCGGGGCGGCCGAGCACCCCCGTGACCAGCAGGTAGAGCCCGCTGATGGCGAGCGCGGCACCTTCCAGGGCGTTGATCCCGGCGAGGGCCGTGATCCTGCGCGGGCGGCCGGTCGCGGCCGGCGAGGGGGTGGACGAGGTCGCTTGAGTGCTCACGCCTTTCAGGTTGGCATCCCCGGGGGCGGTAAGTGAAGCCGGGGTGCGTGGGCGCGGCGCACATCACGTACGGGCCCGGGGCGCGCATCCCGTCCGGGCCCGGGGCGCGCATGCGCCCGGCCTCGGGGCGCCTCACGTGCAGGCCCGCGGGCACACGTCACGTACAGGCCCGCGGGCACACGTCACACCCAGGCCCGCGGCAGCCGGCCCGGCCTCCCCAGAGGAGGGGATCACGGAGCGTGACTGCCCAGGAGCCCGGTGAACCGCGACTTCAGGCCCGAACCGCCCGGTAGGTACTCTGGCGGGCATGCGCGCACTCCTCGTGGTCAACCCGGCAGCTACCACCACCAGTGCACGCACCCGGGACGTTCTCATCCACGCCCTGGCCAGCGAGATGAAGCTGGAGGCGGTGACCACGGAGTACCGGGGTCACGCGCGGGACCTGGGGCGCAGGGCGGCCTACAGCGACGACATCGACCTGGTGGTCGCCCTCGGCGGCGACGGCACGGTGAACGAGGTCGTGAACGGTCTGCTGCACCGGGGGCCGGACCCGGAGGGCCTGCCGAGGCTCGCCGTGGTCCCCGGCGGCTCCACCAATGTCTTCGCGCGCGCCCTGGGGCTGCCCAACGACGCGGTGGAGGCGACGGGCGCGATCCTGGACGCCCTGGAGAACCGGCGCGAGCGCACGGTGGGTCTCGGCCTCGCGGCCGGCACCCCGGGCACCGACGACGAGTCCGTCCCCGAACGCTGGTTCACTTTCTGTGCCGGCCTCGGCTTCGACGCCGGAGTGGTCGGCCGGGTCGAACAGAAACGCGAGCACGGCAAGCGGTCGACCCACGCGCTGTATGTGCGCCAAGTGGTACGGCAGTTCCTCGACGACACCCACCGCAGACACGGGACGATCACGCTCGACGTGCCCGGCCAGGACCCCGTCACCGACCTCGCCCTTTCCATAATCTGCAACACCGCCCCCTGGACCTACCTGGGGAATCGTCCGGTGTACGCCTCCCCCAGGGCCTCCTTCGACACCGCTCTCGACGTCCTCGGGCTGAAGCGTCTGTCGACCACGGCGGTGGCCCGGTACGGCACCCAGCTGCTCACTTCCAGCCCTGACAGAGGACCGCGTGGGAAGCACGCCGTTTCACTGCATGACCTCACGGACTTCACCTTGCATTCAAAGGTCCCACTGCCCTTCCAGATGGACGGCGACCACCTGGGACTGCGTACGAGCGTGACGTTCACAGGCGTACGCCGTGCACTGCGTGTGATTGTGTGAGTGGAAGGGCTCAAAGTCCTTTAACTCGAACGTTTGGACTGGCCCCCACCCCTTAGAAGTGCGGCTGTGACCTAGTCGACACCGAGGAATCAAAAAAAACTTTCCAGAAGGGGTTGTATCCGCCGCCGAGGTTTGCGAATCTCTACATGGCGATCGGGACGGCCCGCAACACCGGCCTCCACTGAGAGCCAGAACCCCTCCTCACCATCACAGACCACACCCAGTACTTCTGGGAGTCGGCCCGTCATCTGCGGGGGGATTCGTGAAAGCGTTCACATTCACAAGCAACAAGCGTGTAATACCAAGGAGAGGTAGCAGCCATGGACTGGCGTCACAACGCCGTTTGTCGTGAGGAAGACCCCGAGCTGTTCTTCCCCATCGGCAACACCGGTCCTGCGCTGCTGCAGATCGAGGAAGCCAAGGCCGTCTGCCGTCGCTGCCCCGTCATGGAGCAGTGCCTGCAGTGGGCGCTCGAGTCCGGCCAGGACTCCGGCGTCTGGGGTGGCCTCAGCGAGGACGAGCGCCGCGCGATGAAGCGCCGCGCCGCTCGCAACCGGGCGCGTAACGCCAGCGCCTGACCGACGCCCCCACGAACACGCCTCAGCCCGGCGGCGCGTACAGAGCGTACGCACAGCCCCGCCTTCGAGTCGCAGCGCGCAGTACCCCGGAGCGCATCGCATCGTGAGCATCACGGAGCGGGCCCGGACCGTCACCACGGTCCGGGCCCGCTCCGCTGTGTGCGCCTGCGGTATCCGCTCCTACTTGTCGCCCCGGACCGGCAGGTCCAGCACCACCTGGGTGCCGCGCTCCGGCGCCGGGACCATGCCGAAGGTGCCGCCCAACTCCCCCTCCACCAGCGTCCGTACGATCTGGAGTCCCAGATTGCCGGCCCGCTGCGGGTCGAACCCCTCGGGCAGACCGCGCCCGTCGTCGGTGACGGTGATGAGCAGCCGGCCCTCGGTGGGCGAGCCGCCGCGCACGGCGGAGACCTCCACCGTCCCCTGATCCGCCACGGTGAACGCGTGTTCCAGGGCGTTCTGCAGGACTTCGGTGAGCACCATGGAGAGCGGGGTGGCGACCTCGGCTTCGAGGATGCCGAAGCGTCCGGTGCGCCGGCAGGTCACCTTGCCGGGTGAGATCTCGGAGACCATCGCGATGACCCGGTCGGCGATCTCGTCGAACTCGACGCGCTCGTCCAGGTTCTGGGAGAGCGTCTCGTGGACGATGGCGATCGAACCGACGCGCCGCACCGCCTCGTTGAGCGCCTCGCGCCCCTGTTCGGAATCCATCCGGCGGGCCTGGAGGCGCAACAGGGCGGCCACCGTCTGGAGGTTGTTCTTCACCCGGTGGTGGATCTCCCGGATGGTCGCGTCCTTGGTGATCAACTCGCGTTCGCGGCGGCGGAGTTCGGTGACGTCCCGGAGCAGGACCAGCGAGCCGATGCGGACGCCCTTGGGCTTGAGCGGGATGGCCCGCAGCTGGATCACCCCGCCCGCGCACTCCACCTCGAACTCACGCGGCGCGTACCCACTGGCCACCTTGACCAGGGCCTCGTCCACCGGCCCCCGGGAGGGGGCCAGTTCGGCCGTGGTGGTGCCGAGGTGGTGTCCGACCAGGTCGGAGGCGAGGCCGAGGCGGTGGTAGGCGGAGAGGCCGTTGGGGCTGGCGTACTGCACGACCCCGTCGGCGTCCAGCCGGATCAGGCCGTCGCCGACGCGCGGGGAGGCGTCCATGTCGACCTGCTGGCCGGGGAAGGGGAAGGCCCCGGCGGCGATCATCTGGGCCAGGTCGGAGGCGGACTGGAGGTAGGTGAGCTCCAGCCGGGAGGGGGTGCGCACGGTGAGCAGGTTGGTGTTGCGGGCGATCACCCCGAGGACCCGGCCCTCACGGCGTACGGGGATGGACTCGACCCGTACGGGGACCTCCTCGCGCCACTCCGGGTCGCCCTCGCGCACGATCCGCCCCTCGTCCAGGGCGGCGTCGAGCAGCGGGCGGCGGCCACGCGGCACCAGGTGGCCGACCATGTCGTCCTGGTAGGAGGTGGGGCCGGTGTTGGGCCGCATCTGGGCGACGGAGACGTACCGCGTGCCGTCACGGGTGGGGACCCACAGCACGAGGTCGGCGAAGGACAGGTCGGAGAGCAGCTGCCACTCCGAGACCAGCAGGTGGAGCCACTCGAGGTCGGTGTCGCTCAGGGCGGTGTGCTGGCGGACGAGATCGTTCATGGAGGGCACCTGTGGAGCGTACCCGGGGTGAATGGAGGTGTTCGAACCGATCGGTCCGGTGGGCCGTGCCGTGGGGAAGGAGGCCGTTGTCGCACGGAATGTCCATGGACAGGGTGCGGTGTGCGGCCGGAGAATGTCCTGGACACCGATGGACAGGGGTAATTGGTCTAGTCCACAATGAGTTCACCAAGACCTCCGCTCTCCCCGCACAGGAGAGTGGACCGAGGCACCCGGCGCTCTCTGCCCTGACTGCGCCGGTGCCTCCTGTGGCCGGAGGCACCGCACACCGCCGGCCAGGTATCTCCGGGCTGCGGTGCCGGGCGGGCTGAGGGTCCCGTCCCGGCGCCGTGGCCCGCGGGTGTTTCCGGGGACGGCCGACGCCGCCGGCGGGTCTCCGTGATCTTCGCCAGGGCGCGAGGTGATCACCATGCGCTCGGCGAAGCGGTAGCGGGGGGCCAACGCCTTGACCTCGGCCCGGCGGCCCAGGACGGCGCCCGCCAGGTCGGGCAGGGCAGCGGCGGCCGCGGTGCCGTCGCCGCCGCCCAGGCCCTCCACGAAGAGGTAGAGCGAGAGCAGGGAGGCCGGGTACGTCTTGGTGGCCGGGAGCACCTTCTCCGGGCCCGCCAGGATGTCGATGTGGTGCGCGGAGACCGCCGCCAGGGCGGAGTCCGGGTTGTTGGTGACCGCCAGGGTCACCGCCCCGGCCTCCCGGGCCGCCTTGGTGGAGGCCACCAGGTCCGGTGAGCCGCCCGACTGGCTGACGGTGACGACCAGCACGTCCCGCAGGTCTGGCCGGGCGCCGTAGGCCGTCGTGGTGGACATGGAGGCGAGGCCGCGGGGCGGGCCGAGCCGGATCTCCAGCAGGTACTTCGCGTAGAGCGCCGCGTTGTCGGAGGTGCCGCGCGCGGTCAGCAGGACGAAGCGCGGTTCTCCGGCAGCGATCCGGGTGGCCACCTCGCGATGCGGGGAGCACCCTGGTCGAGGATGCGGCGCAGCATCGCGGGCTGCTCGGCCATCTCGCCGGACATGATGCGACCGGGCACGTCGCCCCGGTCGTCCGGGCCGGACGGAGGGGTGGCGGACATGTGGGGTGCCTCCCATGCGGCGTCGTCGGCGGTGGCGGCGTTCGGAGCCACCCGCGGACCGCCCCACCGGGGCCGTACCGGACAAGTCGACCAGGCGGACGCGGGGTACGCCAGCGGGGCCGGGCGGGTGGGCCGGTGCCTGGCCGTTCAGCGCACGGCTGCCCGATTCTGCTAGATTGGGACTTGATTGGTCTATACCACACGGCTCCCCTCACCAGATCGGCAGGCACAGCGTGGAAGTTGTCATCGTCCCGGACGCCACGGCGGGCGGCGAACTGATCGCGGAGGCCATCGCCTCCCTGCTCGGCCGCAAGCCCGACGCCCTGCTCGGCGTTGCCACCGGCTCGACCCCGCTGCCCATCTACCGCGCGCTGGCGGCCAAGGTCGCCGCCGGGGCCGTCGACGCCTCGCGCGCCCGCATCTGCCAGCTGGACGAGTACGTCGGGCTGCCCGCGGGCCACCCGGAGTCGTACCGCTCCGTGGTCCTGCGGGAGGTCGTCGAGCCGCTCGGGCTGTCCGAGGCGTCCTTCATGGGCCCCGACGGGTCCGCCGAGGACGTCCAGGCCGCCTGCGAGGCGTACGACCGGGCGCTGGCCGAGGCCGGCGGGGTCGACCTCCAGCTGCTCGGCATCGGCACCGACGGGCACATCGGCTTCAACGAGCCGTGCTCCTCGCTCGCCTCGCGCACCCGGATCAAGACGCTGACCGAACAGACCCGGGTGGACAACGCGCGCTTCTTCGACGACGACATCGACCAGGTGCCGCATCACGTGATCACCCAGGGCATCGGGACCATCCTGGACGCCCGGCACCCGATCCTGCTGGCCACCGGGGAGGGCAAGGCGGAGGCCATCGCCCAGACGGTGGAGGGGCCGGTGGCCGCGATCGTGCCGGCCTCGGCGCTCCAGCTGCACCCGCACGCGACGGTGGTGGTGGACGAGGCGGCGGCGTCGAAGCTGAAGCTGGCGGAGTACTTCCGCGCCACGTATGCGGCGAAGCCGGTGTGGCAGGGGCTGTAGTCCGTACGCCGCACGCCTACGGCCGAGGGCCGGGACGCCATCAGGTGTCCCGGCCCTCGGCCGTTGTGCCGCCCGTCCGGCGAGAGGCTTTGTCCTCGATCGCCGGACGGGCTCGATTTACCGGCCGGACGGGCTGGATATGTCCGTCACCGCTTCCGCGGCCGCCTGGCCGCAGACCCTGGACGCGCCGTGGGTGGCGATGTGGAGGGTTCCCCGGGGGGTGGACGCCGGGACGCCCATCTCGACCACGATCGTGTCCGGGCGCGCCGCCAGCAGGGCGTCCAACGCCTGGGCCATCCAGGCGTGGCGGTGTTCGTCGCGGACGACGGCGACGATGCGCCGCTCCCCCGCCGCGGCGACCACCTCGGCCGCCGGGTCGGCGCTCTCGCTGGTGTACCGGCCCGCGGCGGTCCCGGGAAGGAGGCGGGTGAGTCCGGCGGCGACGCCCCAGGGGGTCTCGTCGCCGACCGCGATGTTCGCCACCGCGGAGAACTCCGCGACGTAACCCGGCTCGGTCAGCCGGTCGCCGGTGCCGGTGACCCTGACCGCGCGGCGGGCGGCCACCAGGCCGATGTCGGAGCTGACTCCGGTGCCGGGCGCGGTCCCCTCCTGCACTTCCGCGCCCGGCTCCGGGACATCCCCCCGGGCCCCCTGCGTCCAGGACGCGAGGGCTCGTACCCGGGCGGCCGCATCCGCGAGCCGCTCCTCGGCCAGGTCGCCGCTGTGCACCGCGGCGACGAGGGCGTCGCGCAGGCGCAGCACCGTCTCCTCGTCGGCCAGCCCGCCGCCGACGCAGATGGCGTCGGCGCCCGCGGCGATCGCGAGGACCGATCCGCGCTCGATGCCGTAGGTCCGGGAGATGGCTTCCATCTCCACGCCGTCGGTGACGATCAGGCCGTCGTAGCCCAGCTCCTGACGGAGCAGACCGGTCAGGATCCGCGGACTCAGGGTGGCGGGGCGGTCCGGGTCGAGTGCGGGGAGCAGGATATGCGCGCTCATCACCGATTGGGAACCCGCCGCGATGGCCGCCCGGAAAGGCAGCAGCTCACGGGCGTGCAGGGTGTCGAGATCCACATCGATGCGGGGCGTCGCCAGGTGCGAGTCGACCGCGGTGTCGCCGTGGCCGGGGAAGTGCTTGGTGCACGCGGCGACGCCGGCGGCCTGGAGCCCTTCGACGTACGCGGCGGTGTGCCGGGCCACCAGTGCGGTGTCGGCGCCGAAGGAGCGTACGCCGATGACCGGGTTGGCCGGGTTGGAGTTGACGTCGGCGGACGGCGCCCAGTTCAGGTTGACGCCGCACGCGGCGAGCCGGCGGCCCAGCTCGTGGGCGACGGCCCGGGTGAGGTCGACGTCGTCGACGGAGCCGAGGGCGAGGTTGCCCGGGAACGAGGAGCCGTCCCTGACCTCCAGGCGGGTCACGTCGCCGCCCTCCTCGTCGATGGCGACGAGGACGTCGTCCCGTTCGGCGCGCAGCCGCGCGGTGAGGGCGGCGAGCTGCTCGGGCGAGGCGATGTTGCGGCCGAACAGCCCGACGGAATTGAGCCCTTCACCGACGCGGCGCAGCAGCCAGTCCGGTGCGGCGGTTCCGGTGAATCCGGGCTGGAGCACCGCGAGCGCGTCGCGCGTCAGGGTGTCCGTGGTGGAAACGAGGGTCGTCATGGGCCCGCACTATCCCTTCACAGCGCCGGAAGTGAGGCCTGCGGCCATCTTCTTCTGGATGATCATGAAGAACACGACGACGGGCAGGGCGATCATGGTCGAGGCCGCCATGAGTGCGCCGTAGTCCGTTCCGCGCTCGGTGGTGAACGTCATCAGCCACACGTTCAGCGTGTACTTGGAGTTGTCGTTGATCAGGATGTACGCGAAGAGGTACTCGTTCCACGCGTTCACCAGGGCGAAGATCGACGCGGCGGCGAGCCCGGGGGCGAGCAGCGGGAAGACCACGCGGCGGAAGGCGCCGAAGCGGGTGCAGCCGTCCACCATCGCGGACTCCTCCAGCTCCACCGGGATGTTCACCACGAAGCCGCGGATCATGATGGTGGCGAAGGGGAGCGTGGAGACCAGGTAGACGACGATCAGGCCCCAGTACTCGTCGATCCCGCCCATGGCGTTGAGCTGGGCGTAGATCGGGATGAGCATCGCGGTCGGGGGCAGCATCTGGACCAGGATCATGACCAGGACGAGGGCCTTGCGGCCGAAGAACCGGAACCGGCCGATCGCCAGGGCGGCCAGCGTCGCAATGATCATGCCTCCGACCACCGCGGTGACGGCGACGATCAGGCTGGACTGGATGGCGGTGACGAAGTTCGGCTGCTCGGTGGCCCGTACGAAGTTGTCGAAGGTGACCGACGTGGGCCACAGGGTCTGGTCGTAGCTGCGGATCTCCCGGTTGGGCCGCAGGGCGCTGATGACCAGCCAGTAGACCGGGAAGATCATGACGGCGGCGATACCGAGGCCGAGCAGGTCGAAGTGGAGCCGGCTCTTCTTGCGGTCGGGGCGCAGCGCCTGTGTGTCGGTCGTGCTGCTCATTCGACCTCTCCCGTCTTCATGAGCTGGCGCAGGTAGTACACGGCCACGCCGGACAGCAGCAGCACCGTGATCAGGGCGATCGCGGTGCCCTGGCTGAAGGAGGTGGACTCGAACGCCTTGGAGTAGGAGTAGAGGCCGAGGGTCTCGTACTCCGGCTCGGGCTTGTTGCCGCGCAGCAGCCAGATCTGGCCGAAGACGTTGAAGTCCCAGATCACCGAGAGGGTGGCGACCATGGTGAAGACCGGCTTGATGACCGGCCAGGTGACGAACTTGTAGATGCCGTAGCTGCTGGCGCCGTCCAGCGCGGCGGCCTCCTCCAGCTCCTGGGGGACCTGGGTGAGGGCGGCGTACAGGGTGACGACGACGAAGGGGATGGCGCCCCAGACGACCAGCAGGGCGATGATGCCGAAGCCCTGGACCGGGTCGAGGTACCAGTTGTGTCCGAGCCAGTCCTCGCCGACGACCTTGGCGATCAGGGTGTTGATCAGGCCGTAGTCGGAGTCGGCCATGAACCGGAAGATGGAGGCGGCGACCATCAGCGGCATCGACCAGGCGGCGATCAGGGCCACGGTCAGGACGAGCCGGACCCAGGTGGAGAGCTTGCGCATGAGCAGCGCGACGAGCAGCCCGATGCCCATCGTCAGCGACACGCAGATGGCCATGAAGACGACCGTGCGGAAGGTGACCCACCAGAACTCGGGGTCGCCGAGGATGTTGGTGAACTGCTCGAAGCCCACCCAGGGGGCGGGCTCTCCGGTCCACAGTTCGCGCCGGCCCATGTCCTGGAAGGACATGACCACCGTCTTGCCGAGGGGGTAGAGGTACACGGCGGCGATCGCCACGATCGCCGGGAGGATCAGGAAGTAGGGGAGGAGTTCGCCCTTCTTCCGCTTCCTCTTCTGTGCCCGGGGCGCGTCGCCGTCGACGGACGACGACTTCCCGGTCGGCTGCGGGTCGGGTGGCAGGGGGACCGGCGGCCCGACGGCCTTGGTATCAGCGGCAGACACGTGGCTGACCTTCCATCGCGGGTCCGAGGCGGGCCCCGGAATTCACGGCGTTACTTGCTGAAAAGGGGGCGGGGGCCCGGCAGCTGCACCGGGCCCCGCCTGGCGACCGGAAGGTCAGGCCTTCTTGTTGATCAGGGCGTTGATCTTGTCGTCGGCCTTCTTGGAGGCGTCGGCGACGGAGGAGCCCTTGAGGATCTCCAGGAGGACGTTCTCCAGGATCTCCTCCTTCTCGATGGAGGCCCAGCCCGGCGCGATCGGCGTGAACCAGGCGTCCGGCACCGCGTTGGCGATGGCGGCGGTCTCCGGCTTCGTCTTCAGCGGCTCAAGCTGCTTCTCGTTGTTGGGGAGGACGTTCTTCGACGCGAGGACCTCGCCGCCCTTGGCGTTGGTGAAGAGGGCGATCCACTCCTGGCCGAGGTCCTGGACCTTGGACTTGGAGATCGTCGCGAGGTCCGAGCCGCCGATGAAGGACGGGAGCGCCTTGCCCTCGGGGCCGGGGATACCGGCGGTGGCGATCTTGCCCTCGAGCTTCGGGTTGCCGTTCTCGCCCGTGGTGACGCTGCCGGCCTCCCAGGCCTGGCCGTAGATCACGGCGGCCTTCTCGTTGGCCATGACGTTGGCGTGGTCCTGCTCGTCCTTCGTCTGGTCGGCCTTGTTGTACTTCTTGACCAGGTTGACGAAGTGCTCAAGGCCCTTCTGCGACTCGGGGGAGGACAGCGCGCCCTTCCACTCCTTGGCGCCCTCGTCGTACGTGGCTATCTTGCCGCCGTACGCGGCGACGTAGGACATCGCGGCGTACCAGTAGCGGCCCGGGAAGTAGAGCGAGGAGGCGCGCTTGTCCTTCTTGGCCAGCTCGGCGGAGACCTTGTCCATCGCCGCGAGGAACTCGTCCTCGGTCTGCGGGAGGGCGTCGGTGCCGGTGCCCGCCTTCAGCATGTCCTTGTTGTAGACGGCCAGACGCGCACTGGCGTAATAGGGAACGCAGTACGTCTTGCCTTCGAAGGTGCAGGTGTCCTTCAGGCCCTTGATCCAGGTGTCCGAGTTCTCGTACTTCTTGGGGTCGATTTCCCCGAGCGCACCATTGAGGATGTACTGCATGGTCTCGGTATTGCCGAGTTCGACGACATCCGGGAATTTGTCGCCACCGAGGGAGGTGTCCAGCTTCTTGACCTTGTCGGCCCACTGCTGGTACTGAACCTTGACCGTGACACCCGGGTACTTCTTCTTGAACTCGGCGTTGACGTCCTTGACCAGCTCAGGCCAGGTCGACTGGGCCTCGCCCATGAGCCAGACGGTCAGGGTCTCCTTGCGGTCCTTCGGGTCCTGCGACGATGCCTTGTCGTCGGAACCGCACGCCGCGACCGAAACCAACATGCCCGCGACACCGATCGCCGCGATGAGCTTGCGCTTCACGTCAAACCCTCCTCAGGGATGCTGCAACCCCACCCACCGCGAAGACATTCGACGAGTTCTGCTGGGGCTGGACCTGGTCTTTAATGGTTTAGACCAGTACCGGGAGCTTGGCCTAGACCTTTATGGGTGTCAAGGGTGTATAAGAAGTGCACTCGCGTCCGTTATAGGACCGACACCTAAGGGAGGGCGACGACCCGTGACCGGACCGTGCCACCATGTGAGCCGCGACAGACGGAGGAGCCGGTGACGGCAGCAACGCAAGCGTCGGAAAGGCGGGCCATGGGTGCCGACGGGGGCAGTTCGGGGAGCGAGACCGGCAACGGTGCGCGCACCGCGCGCGTACCGAAGTACTACCGGCTCAAGCGCCATCTCCTGGACATGACCGATACCTTGCCGCCCGGCACCCCGGTGCCGCCGGAGCGCACCCTGGCGGCCGAGTTCGACACCTCGCGCACCACCGTGCGCCAGGCCCTGCAGGAGCTGGTCGTCGAGGGCCGGCTCGAACGCATCCAGGGCAAGGGGACGTTCGTCGCCAAGCCGAAGGTCTCCCAGGCGCTCCAGCTGACCTCGTACACCGAGGACATGCGTGCCCAGGGGCTGGAGCCGACGTCCCAGCTGCTCGACATCGGCTATGTGACGGCGGACGACACGCTCGCCGGCCTGCTGGACATCTCGACGGGCGGCCGGGTGCTGCGCATCGAGCGGCTCCGGCTCGCCAGCGGGGAGCCGATGGCGATCGAGACCACCCACCTTTCGGCCAAGCGCTTCCCGGCGCTGCGCCGTTCGCTGGTGAAGTACACCTCGCTCTACACCGCCCTGGCCGAGGTGTACGACGTGCGCCTGGCCGAGGCCGAGGAGACCATCGAGACCTCGCTGGCCACCCCGCGCGAGGCGGGTCTGCTGGGGACGGACGTGGGGCTGCCGATGCTGATGCTCTCCCGCCACTCGATCGACGGCCAGGGCGAGCCGGTGGAGTGGGTGCGCTCCGTCTACCGGGGCGACCGGTACAAGTTCGTGGCGCGCCTGAAGCGGCCGACGGACTGAGGGGCGCAGCAGGCGGACAGGCGGTGGCCCGGGGATCTCCTTCCCCAGGCCACCGCCTGTTTCCGGTCATCCGGTGAGATCGGATCGCGTGAACCGATCCCCCGTCCGGTCCGTGTCCTTACCGCGGAACATCGGTGGAGACCTCGGCGATGCACGACCGGTATGCGGACAGGGGTTCCTCCGGTCGGCCGCAGCACCTAGATTTCGCGCACGTTACGACAGTGATCACGCGAGGGGACGGAGCGTCATGCCGGAATCGCCCACACCAGCACCACCGGTTCCAACACCACCGGGAC
Organism: Streptomyces sp. NPDC088706; assembly: GCF_044752765.1. Taxonomy (NCBI): domain Bacteria; kingdom Bacillati; phylum Actinomycetota; class Actinomycetes; order Kitasatosporales; family Streptomycetaceae; genus Streptomyces; species Streptomyces sp. NPDC088706. The sequence goes on along the minus strand of NZ_JBIVLW010000002.1, from coordinate 481,059 downwards.
GGCGGGCGCTGTCCCCCAGAACCATCGTCGTCTGGAGCCTGGTCGCCCTGGTCGGCGCGATCGGCTGGGCCACCCTCGCGCTCTCGCGCGGTGAGGAGGTCTCCGCCGCCTGGATGCTGGCCGCCGCCCTCGGCTCGTACGCCATCGCCTACCGCTTCTACTCCCGGTTCCTCGCGAACCGGGTCCTGAAGGCGGACAAGAACCGCGCGACCCCCGCCGAACTGCTCAACAACGGTGTCGACTTCCACCCGACCGACCGCCGGGTCCTGTTCGGCCACCACTTCGCCGCCATCGCTGGGGCGGGCCCGCTGGTCGGCCCGGTGCTCGCCGCGCAGATGGGGTACCTGCCCGGGACGATCTGGCTCGTCGTCGGCGTCATCTTCGCCGGTGCCGTCCAGGACATGGTGACGCTGTTCTTCTCCACCCGCCGCAACGGCCGTTCGCTCGGCCAGATGGCGCGCGACGAGATAGGGCCGGTCGGCGGGATCGCCGCCCTGGTCGCGGTCTTCATCATCATGATCATCCTGCTCGCGGTCCTCGCGCTGGTCATCGTGAACGCGCTCGCCCACTCGCCGTGGGGCGTCTTCTCCATCGGCATGACGATCCCGATCGCCCTCCTCATGGGTGTCTACCTGCGCATCCTGCGGCCGGGGAAGGTCAGCGAGGTCTCCCTCATCGGCGTCGCCCTGCTGCTCCTGGCGATCGTCGCGGGCGGCTGGGTCGCCGAGTCGTCGTGGGCGGACTTCTTCACCCTGGAGCCGGGCACGCTGGTCATCTGGATGATCGTCTACGGGTTCCTCGCCTCCGTGCTCCCGGTGTGGCTGCTGCTGGCCCCGCGCGACTACCTCTCCACCTTCATGAAGGTCGGCACCATCGGGCTGCTGGCCCTGGGCGTGGTCGTCGCGCTGCCGACCCTGAAGATGCCCGCGGTCACCGACTTCGCCACCAGCGGCTCGGGCCCGGTCTTCGCCGGCTCGATGTTCCCGTTCGTCTTCATCACCATCGCCTGCGGCGCGCTCTCCGGCTTCCACTCCCTGGTCTCCTCCGGCACCACGCCGAAGATGGTCCAGAAGGAGACGCAGATCCGGATGATCGGCTACGGGGCCATGCTGACCGAGTCGTTCGTGGCGATCATGGCCATGATCGCCGCCTGCATCATCGACCCGGGGCTGTACTTCGCCATCAACGCGCCGGTCGGCGTGATCGGTGACAGCGTCCAGTCGGCCTCCGAGGCCGTGGCCAACTTCGGCTTCACCATCACCCCGGACGCCCTGGCCCGGGCCGCCAAGGACGTCGAGGAGCAGAGTCTGCTCTCGCGCACCGGCGGCGCGCCGACGTTCGCGCTCGGCATGTCGGAGATCTTCTCCGCGGTGGTCGGCGGGACCGCGATGAAGGCGTTCTGGTACCACTTCGCCATCATGTTCGAGGCGCTCTTCATCCTCACCACCGTGGACGCCGGCACCCGCGTCGGGCGCTTCATGCTCCAGGACATGCTGGGCAACGCCTACAAGCCGTTCCGCGAGGTCAGCTGGAAGCCGGGCGTCTGGTTCGCCAGCGCCGTCGTGGTCGGCGGCTGGGGCTACTTCCTCTGGGTCGGTGTGCACGACCCGCTGGGCGGCATCAACCAGCTCTTCCCGCTCTTCGGCATCGCCAACCAGCTGCTGGCCGCCGTGGCGCTGGCCGTCTGCACCACCCTGCTGGTCAAGTCCGGCCGGCTGAAGTGGGCGTGGGTCACCGCGGTCCCGCTCGCCTGGGACGTGGCGGTCACCCTCACCGCGAGCTGGCAGAAGATCTTCTCGCCGGACGTGAAGGTCGGCTTCTTCGCCCAGCGCGACAAGTACCAGACGGGCATCGACGCGGGCGAGGTGCTGCCGCCCGCCAAGAACATGGACGAGATGCAGACCGTCGTCACCAACTCCACCGTCGACGGGGTGCTCTGCGCGCTCTTCGCGCTCCTCATCATCGTGGTGCTGGTGGACGCCGGCCGGGTCTGCTTCCGGGCCATCCGCGACCCCGAGAGCGTCAGACTCCACGAGACGCCGTACGTCGAGTCCGAGCTCGTGGCCCCGGCCTCGCTCATCGCCACCAAGGAGGAGAAGGCCGAACTGCTCGCCGCGGGCGTCGGCCCCGAGGGCGGCATCCGCAAGGAGGCGGCGGGAACCGGGAGCCGGACATGACCGTCGCGGACGTACGGCGGGTGGCGGGACGCGTCCGCTGGTACGTCCGGGAGCTCACCGGCGAAGCCGCGTACGACCGTTATGTGGCACACGCCCGGTCCCACGATCCGGACACCCCGGTGATGACCCGCCGCGCCTTCGAACACAGCCGCACGGACGCCCGCGAGGCGGACCCCCGCGAGGGCTTCCGCTGCTGCTGACCACCACCGGCCGATCGGGGCCGCCGCACCCCTTCCAGGGGCGCGGCGGCCCCTTTTCGCGCCCCGCGAGAGGGCCCGCGTACGCCGTCGATCGGGAAGAAGTCGGGCGAAGAAGCCAGACCGCCATACCAACATCTGTTCACGCCGACACAACATGTGGGGGCTTCCTCTTCGAGCGCCCCCCACATGTATGCTCGACCTCGCTGTCGCCGCAGGGGAATCCGGTGCGAATCCGGAACTGTCCCGCAACGGTGTGAACAGTGTGCTTTTGCACACCCGAAGTCCGAAGACCTGTCGACAGTGCGTCCGGCTCGACCGAACCGGACGCCAGACGTCCGGGCCTCGCGGATGGGCCGGTGGACGCCGTGAGCAGTGCTGCCCCGAAGGGCACCGTGCTGCCCGGCTTCCCCGCTCGCCGCCGGCCCCCAGCCGAGCGAGGGAAAGCCCAGTGACCATCGCGCCCGCCGATCCGGTTTCAGCCACCGAATCCGCCGCCTCCACCACGTCCGGCGAAGGCACGAACGACGGACCCGGGACCGCCCTGCTGCGGACCCTGACCGACCTCACCGTCGACCTGCCCGACACCGACCCCGGACGGGTCGCCGCCTCCGCGCTGCGCGGGCGCAACGCCCGCTCCGACGAGGCCGAGCTGCGTTCGCTGGCCACCGAGGCCGCCGCGGGTCTGATCTCCGAGGACCCGGCGTACTCCAGACTCGCCGCCCGGCTGCTGACCCGTACGATCGCCGACGAGGCCGCGACCCAGGGCGCGACCTCCTTCTCCGCCTCGGTCGCGGTCGGCCACCGCGAGGGCCTGATCGCCGACCGCACCGCGGCCTTCGTGGAGCTGCACGCGGGGGCGCTGGACGAGCTCGTCGAGCGGACGCTGGCCGACGGCGCCGACGACCGCTTCGGCTACTTCGGTCTCCGTACGCTGCACAGCCGCTACCTGCTGCGCCACCCGATCACCCGCCAGGTCATCGAGACCCCGCAGCACTTCATGCTGCGGGTGGCCGCCGGCCTCGCCGAGGACGAGTCGGTGCGGGCGCTGGACGAGGTCGCCGCGCTCTACGGGCTGATGAGCCGGCTGGACTACCTCCCCTCCTCCCCCACACTCTTCAACTCCGGCACCCGGCACCCGCAGATGTCCTCCTGCTATCTGCTGGACTCCCCCAAGGACGAGCTGGACTCGATCTACGACCGCTACCACCAGGTGGCGCGGCTCTCCAAGCACGCGGGCGGCATCGGTCTGTCGTACTCCCGCATCCGCGCCCGGGGTTCGCTGATCCGGGGCACCAACGGGCACTCCAACGGCATCGTGCCGTTCCTCAAGACGCTGGACGCCTCCGTGGCGGCCGTGAACCAGGGCGGCCGCCGCAAGGGCGCGGCGGCGGTCTACCTGGAGACCTGGCACGCGGACATCGAGGAGTTCCTGGAGCTCCGCGACAACACCGGTGAGGACCAGCGCCGTACGCACAACCTGAACCTGGCGCACTGGATCCCGGACGAGTTCATGCGCCGGGTCGACGCGGACACCGAGTGGTCGCTGTTCTCCCCCGCCGAGGTCCCCGAGCTGGTCGACCTGTGGGGCGACGACTTCGACGCGGCCTACCGCGCGGCCGAGGCCAAGGGGCTGGCCCGCAAGACGATGCCGGCGCGTGAGCTGTACGGCCGGATGATGCGGACCCTCGCGCAGACCGGCCAGGGCTGGATGACGTTCAAGGACGCCTCCAACCGGACCGCGAACCAGACCGCCGAGCCGGGCCGGGTCGTGCACTCCTCGAACCTGTGCACCGAGATCCTCGAAGTCACGAACGACGGCGAGACGGCCGTCTGCAACCTGGGTTCGGTCAACCTGGGCGCCTTCGTCGCCAACGGCTCGATCGACTGGGAGCGGCTGGACGCCACCGTGCGGACCGCGGTGACCTTCCTGGACCGGGTCGTCGACATCAACTTCTACCCGACCGAGCAGGCCGGGCGCTCCAACTCCCGCTGGCGGCCGGTGGGCCTGGGCGCCATGGGCCTCCAGGACGTCTTCTTCCAGCTGCGGCTGCCCTTCGACTCGCCGCAGGCCCGCGCGCTCTCCACCAAGGTCTCCGAGCGCATCATGCTCGCCGCGTACGAGGCCTCCTGCGACCTCGCGGAGCGTTCGGGCCCGCTGCCCGCCTGGTCCGAGACCCGGGCCGCGCGCGGGGTGCTGCACCCGGACCACTACGACACCGAGCTGAACTGGCCGGAGCGCTGGGACGCGCTGCGCGCCCGGGTCGCCGAGACCGGCATGCGCAACTCGCTGCTGCTCGCCATCGCGCCGACCGCCACGATCGCCTCGATCGCCGGTGTGTACGAGTGCATCGAGCCGCAGGTCTCCAACCTGTTCAAGCGCGAGACGCTCAGCGGTGAGTTCCTCCAGGTCAACGCCTATCTGGTGGACGAGCTGAAGAAGCTCGGCGTGTGGGACGCCCGCACCCGTGAGGCGCTGCGCGAGGCGAGCGGCTCGGTGCAGGGCTTCGCCTGGATCCCCGAGGACGTGCGGGCGCTGTACCGCACCGCGTGGGAGATCCCGCAGCGCGGTCTGATCGACATGGCGGCGGCCCGTACGCCGTTCCTCGACCAGAGCCAGTCGCTCAACCTGTTCCTGGAGACGCCGACGATCGGCAAGCTCTCCTCGATGTACGCGTACGCCTGGAAGCAGGGGCTGAAGACGACGTACTACCTGCGTTCGCGCCCGGCGACCCGGATCGCCCGTGCCGCGTCCGCTGCCGCGCCGACCGCCGTCCCCATTCCCGTACAGCAGGCGTCGGCTCCCGACGCGGACGCCATCGCCTGCTCTCTTGAGAACCCCGAGTCCTGCGAGGCCTGCCAGTAATGAGCTCCACCGACAAGAACCTGCTCGACCCGGGTTTCGAGCTGACCCTGCGTCCCATGCGCTACCCCGACTTCTACGAGCGCTACCGGGACGCGATCAAGAACACCTGGACCGTGGAGGAGGTCGACCTCCACTCCGACGTCGCCGACCTCGCCAAGCTGTCGCCGGGTGAGCAGCACATGATCGGCCGGCTGGTGGCGTTCTTCGCCACCGGTGACTCGATCGTCTCCAACAACCTCGTGCTGACGCTGTACAAGCACATCAACTCCCCCGAGGCGCGGCTGTACCTGTCGCGGCAGCTCTTCGAGGAGGCCGTGCACGTCCAGTTCTATCTGACGCTGCTGGACACCTACCTGCCCGACCCGGACGACCGGGCGGCGGCGTTCGACGCGGTCGAGGAGATCCCCTCGATCCGCGAGAAGGCCCAGTTCTGCTTCAAGTGGATGGACTCGGTCGAGAAGATCGACCGGCTGGAGACGAAGGCCGACCGCCGCCGCTTCCTGCTGAACCTGATCTGCTTCGCGGCCTGCATCGAGGGGCTGTTCTTCTACGGCGCCTTCGCGTACGTGTACTGGTTCCGCTCGCGCGGTCTGCTGCACGGTCTCGCCACGGGCACCAACTGGGTGTTCCGTGACGAGACCATGCACATGAACTTCGCGTTCGAGGTCGTGGACACCGTCCGCAAGGAGGAGCCGGAGCTCTTCGACGACGCGCTCCAGCAGCAGGTCACCGACATGCTGCGGGAAGCGGTCGAGGCGGAGCTGCAGTTCGGCCGCGACCTGTGCGGCGAGGGCCTGCCGGGCATGAACACCGACTCGATGCGCCAGTACCTGGAGTGCGTCGCCGACCAGCGGCTCGCCCGCCTCGGCTTCCCGACGGTGTACGGCTCCGAGAACCCGTTCTCGTTCATGGAGCTCCAGGGTGTCCAGGAGCTGACGAACTTCTTCGAGCGCCGCCCGTCCGCCTACCAGGTGGCGGTGGAGGGCTCGGTCGGGTTCGACGACGACTTCTAGGCCTTGGCGAGGCGGTCCCGGGCACCAGTCGGTGCCCGGGCCTTGCCTGTTCCGGCTGGGACCCTTCACGCCGGGCACAGTTCGGCGGCCCTGTGCCGTTGGTCGGACGGCGTCGACCTTTGCGTCGTGTGCACCTGCGGAAAACACCAACCTCTGCATGCAAGGCGGCTTCCAAGGAAGCTCACGGGTGCCCATCATCCGGGGCGTCGGCCTCAGCGGATGACGGGCGGTACTGCCGCCTACTCAGACTCGGAGAAGATCCTTGAGACCGGCAGGTGGCAATCTTTGTTCCAAATGACCCTCCAGAGCGCATAGGCCAAGGCGTTGTATGCACTCGGATCAAATCCACATGAGGACTGACGTGAGGGTGATCACCGCTTCGTAAGACCTGGTGGACCTGTCACAGCAAGCAGCAATGGCACACCGCCCACGGGCATCGGCGGTAGCCAGGGAGCCCGTCCAGGCAGCCGGACCTTCCCACCATGCACGGCAGAGCGGGGCGATGCTCAGCACCGAGCCCGCGAAGCGACGTCAAACTTCCCAGCCTGGACGCTCCCCGTCACGCGGAGGCAGTCACGTCACGCGTCGAAGTCGTACTCCAGGACGTAGGCCGCCGCGTCCAGAACCATCTCGTTGACCTCCACAGGGCGGCGGTCCTCCTCCGCGAAAGCGGTGCGGCAAACGAGCATGACGGGCGTACCTGCCGGCAGGCTCAGCTTCGACGCTTCCTCCGGCAAAGGCATCCGGGACCGGATCTCCTCGCGGAAGTGAACCGGCTTGTGGCCCAGTTCGGCCAGCCGCGCATAGACGCCTCCCGGACCAGTGTCCGGCCGGGTGATGGCCGAGCCCGCAACCAGGGACGCGGGAAGGTACGAGGTCGACAACAGCACCGGCTTGCCGTCCAGGACGAACCGCCGGCTCCTGATCCAGACACTCTCCCCCGCCCCAAGACCGAGCATCCTCACCGCGTTCTCCGAGGCGGTTCCCTCGCGTACCTCCACCTGGTCCACCACCAGGTCCCGGTCCTCGAGGTCCGCTTCCCAGACAGAACGTCCGGACCCCCACTGCTCGCTCGCCAACCGCTGAATCCCGCGCCGCCTCAGCGGCTGGAAGGCTCGGACGAAAACACCCACGCCCTTCCGCGCCTCCGTCAGCCCTTCACTCTGGAGCACGCTCAGCGCCTGCCGAACCGTCATGCGCGCTACGCCGTACTGCGCCATGAGGTCGTTCTCGCCCGGGAGACGGCTCCCCGCCCCCAATGCTCCTGACCGGATCTCCGCCTTCAAGGCGTTCGCGATCCGCTGGTACTTGGGCTCACGGCGGCTGGCGTCGGTGGCCATCAACGGGTTCCTCTCCTTTCCGGACAGCTTAGGCCCGCCAGTCACTCACGCGACATCCGGGCAAGGCCCCGCAGACAGATCAGCTGGCCCACCTGGGCGTTTATGGGTGTGCGTGAGTCGACTCACGCACACCCACCCAGATGCGAACAGCAGAGCTGTACAAATGCAAGCCGACCGGTTGACATCTCTAGAGAACTAGAGTTCTCTAGAGATGTCACGAGATTCGGTCCCGCGCTGACGGCCTCTGTCGCCAGGCGGACGCCGCGACGGTATGAGGAGCACTCGATGCACGGCGAGAACTTACGCCCGAATACCCAGCAACCTCCTGAACTCCCCTTTGTCGGAACCCTCCTGGTAGACACCAGCCGAGGCAACCGCGTCGGCGAGTTCCGAGGGGTCGCCGGCCTCTACTGGTCCCTCCGCCCCGTCGGCGGCGGGATCGAGTGGGAGGTCGAACCCCGGCACGTACGGCCCGCGCTGCCCATAGAGCAGCTCCGCGCCCGTACCGCACGAGCCAACGCCCGCAGTCGAGGTGAGGTGCTGTGAGCGGCGCGTTCGCCCGGCTACGGGTACGGCTCACCCTCGCCCTGGGGGCCGCCGAGATCCGCCTACGGCTCCGGCTCCCCCGCCTCATGTGGGCGCTCACCCGGCACCCGGCCACCCCCACCGCACCCTTCGCCGAACTCGTACGCATCGAAGCCGACCCCGCCTACCGGGCCCTGTTCTTCACAGGGCTGGACGCCGCCCTCGAAGACCGACTGGCCACCCGGACCGCCGTCGTGGCGGAGATCGAGGTGGCGGCCGAACAGCTGAAGGCCCTGATCGGGTGCGGCGACCACGGGCGTGCCGCATGATGTGCGCCAGTTACGCCGCCGAGGTCACCCTGGCCGCCGGGCAGCGGTTCGCCTCGCTCGGCCGGGTCAGCGTACGCAACCGACGGCTCGTCCTGCTGTGGCTCCGCAGACAGGCCCTCCGCCTCGCCGACGGACACGGCAGCGGCGTACGGGACGAGTCACCCGGCGACGTCCGGTCCGTCCTCTTCCACGGCTCCGACGCTCCCGAAGGGCTGCGGTTCTGGGCCACCGACCACCACCGCCAGGACGACGCCATACGGACCCTGGAAGCGGGCTTCCCCCTTCAGTTCACCGTCCTCGACCCCGCCGTCGGGCTCAGCCTCGCCGGGTGGCACACCTCCCCGGCCGACCGCCCGTAGCCCCTCCACAGAAGAGACCTCACGTGCTTCAGTGCACCGTCGTGACCCGGATTCCTCTCGGTGAGGTGACCGTCGCCCTCGTCACCATGGCCGGCGGACCCGGCGCCCCTCCCGACGACTTCACCCTCGACCACTACGTCCTGTGTGAACTCGGCGAACACGCCACCCTTACCGATCACGCCGCACTCCTCAGCGCCGCCGACGAACCCGACCGGCCCGCCCTTTGGTTCTTCTGGAGCGGCACCGGCACCGACCGCACCCACCGCGTCCAGGCCGAGCCCTGGTGCCCCGCCACCCTCCGTAACTTCGACACCGACGCCCTCTTACGGTGCTCGTTCTTCAACGACCACACCACTGGGCACTCCTGGGACGTCACCGACCCGCTCGGGGACCTCATAGCCGGACCACTCAGCACCGACGACGCCTCCGACGATCTACGGGAACGGACCCAACCATGAACCAGTGCACCGCCGTCGCTCTTCTCCCGCCTCCGGACCACCTCATCGCTCTGTCGCCCGCCGGACACCGTCCCGAAGCCGGGCACGTCCTGTGCGAACTCGGCGAGGAACATGACGACCTGCACGCCGCGATGCTCTGGGACGAAGGCGGACGGCCCGGACGCGCGGTCCGGGTCCGGTGGAAGGGCTCAGGGCTCGCCAAGCTCATGCCGCTCCCCTGGTGTCCCGTACGCGGCACCCGTGAAAGAGCCTGCGAACTCTTCGCCGCACACCCCTCCTCACACCGCTGGGACATCACGGACCCCACCGACGAAGCGATCACGCGAGTCCTGGCCCATCAACACCCCCATCTGTTCCCCGAGTACCGGGACGAGGGCGGGAACCAGCGCTGACGAACAGGGCGGAAACCGTGGCCCGATCCGCGGTACCTCTTGGGAGAATCCCCCCATGAGCAAGATCGTGAACTACAGCATGGCGAACCGCGGCAAGATCGCGCGATTCCTTCCCGGACAGGACCTGACCGCCGACGACATACGGCTGCTGGACAAGATGCGGGCGGCGGCCCAGGCCCGGCAGGACGATCTGGACGCCCAGGACGTGGACTGGGGCCTGTCGGTGCAGGACGCCCTGGAGCAGCTCGTCTCCGGACGTACCGACTCCACCGCCGAATGGGCCGGAAACGCCTATTACACGGCTCTCCAGATCGTCATCGACCACAACGGCAGCGACATGTCCACGCTGGCGAGTTACCGCAGCCCCATCACCGTCTTCACCACTCTGGACGACCAGCTGAGCGCGGCGGGCGTCGCCGTGGACCTGCTGCCCAGTCAGTACATTTTCAGCGGACCGCCGTCCGAGATCGCGTTCCACATCCCCCCGCCCGTGGAGGGGTCGCCGGAGATCGGGTGCTGGCCGATGCAGCAGGCCGGGCCCGCCATCAAGGCCTACCGCGAGGTGCTGGACCGGATGGATCCCGACCTCAGGTACGAGCTGACGGAGCTGATCGAGGCCCTGGAGGGCTGGTATTCCGAATGGGCCGACGGTGAAGGCTCGTTCTGGTGGGCCGAGGACACCTCGGTCTTTTTCTCCACCGTCGGCTGAGCCGGCGTCACCTTCGGGACGGCGGACCGGCAAGGCGCTCTCCTAGGCCTTCGCCCAACCCTTCGGGTAGGAGTGCCGCGTGACCTTATGGGGTCGCGCGGCGCTTCGCGTCTCCGTGGGCTCCGCCTCCCTCCGTTCCGCGTCGCGCAGCTGACGGTCGATGCGCCGCTCGCGGATGAGGCCGACGGCGGCCGGGAGAGCGACGAAGACGAAGAGGGCGGTCACGACGAGGTAGTTCAGGAAGAGGTTCATGGCTCTACTGTCGTCCGCCCCGGAGGATTCCGTCAGTGGCAGCACTGCCACGCAGCATCGAATTACTGCCACACTCGTGCCACACTGACGCCATGCTGAAAAATGTCGCCGTCCTGCTGCTCGACGAGGTCCACCCCTTCGAACTCGGCGTGCTCTGCGAGGTATTCGGCCTGGACCGGAGCGAAGAGGGGCTGCCGGTCCACGACTTCGCGGTGGTCTCCGCCGAGGGCCCGGTGCTCCGCACCCACGCCGGCTTCACCATCAGTACGCCGCACGGCCTGGAGCGGCTGGAGGAGGCCGACCTCGTCGCCGTACCGGCGAGCAGCCACGCCCCTGATCTGGCATACCCGGAGGCGGCCCTTCAGGCGCTGCGCCGGGCCGTGGAGCGCGGGGCGCGGGTGCTGAGCGTCTGCTCCGGGGCGTACGTCCTCGGGGCGGCGGGGCTGCTGGACGGCCGCCGCTGCACGACGCACTGGCGGCACGCGGCGGAGCTGGCCCGCCGCTACCCGAAGGCGATCGTGGAGCCGGACGTGCTGTACGTGGACGAGGGCGCGGTCATCACCTCGGCCGGCACCGCCTCCGGGATCGACGCCTGCCTGCACCTGGTCCGCCAGGAGTACGGGCAGGACGCGGCCAACACGATCGCCCGCCGGATGGTGGTGCCGCCGCACCGGGACGGCGGCCAGGCGCAGTACATCAACCGCCCGCTGCCCCGGAACGCTTGTGACACGGTCGGCTCCACGCTGGCGTGGATGGAGCACCACCTCGACCAGGAGATGACGGTGGAGCAGCTGGCCGCCCTGGCGCACATGTCGCCGCGCACCTTCGCCCGCCGCTTCCAGCAGGAGACCGGGACGACCCCGTACCGCTGGCTGCTGCGGCAGCGGGTGCTGCTGGCCCAGCACCTGCTGGAGACCTCCGACCAGACGATCGACACGATCGCGGGGCAGACGGGGTTCGGCACGGCGGCGACCCTGCGCCACCAGTTCGTGCGTACGCTCGGCACGACACCGAACGCCTACCGCCGGACCTTCCGCGGCCCGGCGCGCGCGGTGCCCGACGTCGCCTGAACGGCCCCGGGCCCGCGCGGCGCCTCAGCCGTTCGGGACGGTCTCGTAGCGCGGAGTGCCCTCTTCCATCTGCCGCAGCGCGTCCTTGCGGTCGCGCTTGGAGAGCCGGTCGATGTACAGGTAGCCGTACAGGTGGTCCGTCTCGTGCTGGAGGCAGCGCGCGAAGTAGCCGCTGCCCCGCACCTTGATCGGGTTCCCCTGGGCGTCCTGGCCGCGCACCACCGCGTAGTCGGGGCGGGCGAGGGCGGCGTAGGCGGTCGGGACCGAGAGGCAGCCCTCGTTGGAGTCGTCCAGCACCCGCGCCTCGGGGGCCAGCTCCTCCAGGACCGGGTTGCAGACGACGCCCACGTGCCGCTTGCCGTCGTCGTCCGGGCAGTCGTAGACGAAGACCTTGCGGTCCACGCCGATCTGGTTGGCCGCCAGGCCCACGCCCTCGGCCGTCCGCTGGCTGGCGAACATGTCGTCGATCAGCCGCGCCAGCTCGTCGTCGAACTCGGTGACGTCCTCGCACTCCTTGTGCAGCACCGGGTTGCCCACGACCGTGATCGGACGCGAGGTGCCCCGCTCGCGGTAGGCCGCCTCGCGCGCCTCACAGTCCTCGGTGTCGACGATGAACCCCTCGTCGTCCACACCGATCCGCCCGTCCGTCTCCTGCTGCGACATGTCCGCCGTACGCCTTCCTGCAAAACCTGAACTCGGTGACCCCGCCGGACCCGGCCGGATGCCGGGATGCGCGGGAGGAACAGCACCGCGATCGGTGCGCGTACAGCCTACGGGCAGTGGTCAGCAGACTTCTTCGAGATCCCGCCACTCGCGGCTGTCCGGGCTGTCGGCGACCCAGCCGTCCAGCAGCCCGCGCACCAGTCCGGCCGGGGCCGCGAGACCGCACTCGCGCTCGGGGACCCACAGGTCACCGGCGCCCGCGGTCCGGTGGCCGAGCGGTCCCGGGTGGCCCGGCTCGCTGTGGTCGTGCGGGTCCAGGTGCTCCCCGTCGCCCTCGTCGCTCTCCATCCGGCTCTCCGAACAGGCCCGGCACAGCAGCCGTACGGAGGAGGACCAGTCCTCGGCGGCGAACCCGGCGTCCGAGGCGAGCTTCTCCAGCGCGTCCCGGTCCTCCTCGGTGGCCGCCTCCAGCAGCACCACCCAGGTCGGCACCGGGGAGGGCGCCCACAGCTCGATCTCGTCGAAGACCGGATACGAGGGACCGGCGGCGGTGACCCGCTCCCCGTTGGGCACCCCGTCGTGCAGCACGACCTCGCCCCAGCGCCGCCCGGAGGACGGCAGCGGGATGGAGAGCACCTCCATCCGGGCCGGGTCGAGCCGGCGCCCCCAGACCACCTCGGCCTCACCCTCCGGCGAGAGCCGCACCGCCGCGCTGCCCAGCTCCATGCCCGTCGGCTCGGTGGTGGCCGCACTGTTCAACCCGGAGCCGGGCACCTTGAGGCCGTACGCCTGCCAGGCCCGGCGCGCCAGCGGCCAGTCCTGGAGCGCGGTGGCCGCGATCCCGACGTTCCACCAGTCCGGGGCGCCGGACTCGCGGTCCAGCAGCGCGACCGCCCGCAGGCCCGCCGCGCGCGCCTGCTCCCAGTCGTGGCGGAACTTGTGCAGCAGCGCCAGATTGAACCAGGACTCCGAGAGCCAGGGCTCCAGATCCGCCGCGCGCGTCAGCAGCGCCCCCGCGTCCTCGTACCGGCCGTCGCCGATCAGCGTGAACGCGCGGTCCGTGGCCTGCCGCCAAGAGGCGGACGGCCGATGCCGTACCTTCCCGAAGATCCTCACGATTCCCGCCTGTCCCGACTGGACACCCTCGTTTTCCGCTCTGCTTTCGCATCCAACCATGCCCGGCCGGACGCCCGCTCATTACCCATGGGTTACCCAGCCCCGGCCCGGGTCAGACCGCCCCGGCCGAGGACTCTGGCAAGGGCCTCCACCACCTGCGGCTGGTGGTCGTGGCCGGTGGCGAGCCTGAGCTCCTCCAGCGCCCCCAGCGGCCCGCCGACGCCTTCCCCGCACAGGTCGTCGTATGCGTTGACCGTCCTGACGATTCTGGCGGCGGGCAGCTGTTCCCGGTAGGGGTCCGCCTGCTGTTCCACCACCGCCGCGACCTGCGGGTCCACCCCGGTCCGGCGGACCACCGCCCCGCCGAGCAGGGCGATCCGGCGCTGTTCGGCGGCGGGCAGCCGGGTGGTGGCCCCGTCGGCGACCGGGTCGAGCAGGGAGAGCTGGCCGATGTCGTGCATCAGGGCCGCGTACTCCAGCACGGTCAGCTGCGCCCCGGTGAAGCCCAGCTCCCGCCCCACGGCGGTGGCGAGCACGGCGACCCGGCGGGCGTGGCCGGGCGGGGTGTACCCGGCGATCTCGGTGGCGCGGGCGAGCGAGGCGATGGTCTGCCGGCGGGTCGTGCGGACGGCCGCGTACCGGCGGAAGGAGACCTGGGTCAGCAGCAGCGGCACACAGAGCACGGGCAGCGCCCACAGCCCGGCGACGGCGACCCCCAGCGCCAGCACCACCCCGCTCGCCCCGACCGCGGGCCCGATCCCGGCGAGCGCGCGCACCTCGTCGGCGAGGAACGGCCCGTACGGAGGTGGGGGCCCGGTGCCGTACCGCAGGGCCCGGGCACGCGCCACCAGGGCGGCGAGCAGAGCCTCGCAGAGGGAGGTCAGCACCAGCAACGCGAGCAGGAACAGCGCGAAGCGCAGCCCGTCGCCGAACCACCGCACCGTCTGCCCGGAGTGGTGGAGCGGCTGGAAGCAGACCGCGGCGAACCCCACCGTCAGCACCCGCCGCGTCGCCCGGTCCACGTCCGGGCCGCCGCCCCGGGCCGACTGCTCCACGGCGGCCACGAGCTGCGCGGCGACGACCACGGTGACCACCTGGAGGGGCCCGTGCCCGGTCGGCTCCCCCGCGCTGTCCCCGAGCAGGGCGTACGCGAGCGCCCCGGCTGCGGCGAGCGGCGCGGGCTCCCGCTCCCCGGGCGCCCCGCCCCGGCGGGCCAGCTCCCCGGCGACGACGAGGAGACCGAAGGCGAGGGCGTGGCCCGGTTCGACGAGCCCGTACCGCAGGGTGTGGGCGAGCGCGGCGAGGGTGAGGGTGAGGGCGGCGGCGCGCACGGCGAGGAGGGCGGGCGGGCGGTGGCCCTTCCCGAGCGGGCGGCCCCTCCCGAGCGGGCGGCCTCTGCGGACCGCGCGGCCTCTTCGCAGGCTGCGGCTCTTCGACGGCAGGGGACTTGTCACGGGGACCGGTCCCGGGCGGGGCGCTCCGCCGGTCGATTCCGCGGCCGTCCGGCTTCCCGGCGGGCCGTGGGCACCGCGACCGCCGCCCCCACCTCGTCCGCCGTGACGGCGGACGAGGTGGGGGCGGCGCCGCTCCAGCCGTGCCGGTCTAGGGCGCGCACCAGCGCCCGCACCATCCGCGGGTCGAACTGGCTGCCCCCGCACCGCCGCAGCTCGGCCAGGGCGGCGGGCACGGGCCGGCCGGGCCGGTAGGAGCGGGTGGAGGTCATGGCGTCGAAGGCGTCGGCGACCGCGACGATCCGGGCGGCCTCGGGGATGCGGCCGCCCCGGAGGCCGTAGGGGTAACCGGTGCCGTCGAGCCGCTCGTGGTGGTGCAGGATCGCGGCGCGGGCCTCGTCCAGGAAGCCGATGGAGCGGACGATCTCGTGTCCGTACTCCGGGTGCAGCTCCATGACCCGGCGCTCGTCGGGGGTGAGCGGGCCGTCCTTGCGCAGCACCCGGGTCGGTACGCCCAGCTTGCCGACGTCGTGCAGGATGCCGGCGAAGCGGAGCGCCTCCAGGCGGCCCTGGTCCACACCGAGTTCACGGGCGATCAGCACGGAGGCCCGGCCGACCCGCTCGCTGTGGCCGCGGGTGTAGGCGTCCTTGATGTCGACGGCCTGGACCAGTGCGCGGATGGTGGCGCGGTGGGCGGCGTCCTCGCGGTGGTACTGGGCGAAGACCCAGCAGGAGATGTACATCGGCAGCAGGACGAAGAGCGCGGAGGCGGGCCCGTACGAGCTGCGCCACAGCACGGCCATCATCAGCCCGGCGAGCGCGTGCACCAGGTGGGGGCCCAGGGCGCGGGGCAGCAGGGCGCGCCAGGAACGGCGTAGGGGCTGTCCCTCGGCCGCCGCGAGGATGACGCAGTCCAGGGCCGTCAGCACCAGGGAGAAGGTGAGGGCGGCGGCACCCGCGGGCAGCAGTGCGTAGGGGAAGTGCGGCGGGCCGGAGCCTCCCAGGGCGGCGGGCCCGCCGAGGAGCGTGTGGGTCCAGGAGACGGCGCAGCAGGTGAGGGCGAGCTGGGCGGTCCGCCAGGTCCGGCGGGCCGCGAAGGGGGGCCGTTCCACCCGGCCGGCCAGGGTCGCCACCGCCGCGACCAGCGCGGCGGCCGGGGGCGGGAGCAGGAAGGCGGCGGCGGGCAGCAGGGGGAGGAGGGAATCGGCCCCGTCCCGGACCGAGCCCGGGTCGAAGCGGCGACCCACGGCCTCGCAGGTGAGGCAGAGGGCGGCGAGCAGGCCCAGCGTGCCCCACGGAGTGGCGGCGCCGGGGCGTAACACCGGCAGGGCGCAGCAGATGCCGCAGAGCGCCACTGTCAGGATGCAGACGCGCGCCGCCACCGGTGTGCCTCTCACGCCCGCGCTCGCCCCCCGCCGCTCCATGGAGGCGCCACGCTAGCGAGTCGGCGGGTTCACCGGGCCGCTACGGGTGCGATTAGCACATTCGGGTGACTATTCCCGCGCTGTCGCGGTCCGGTCCGGGCCGCTGACGGTGATGTCCGGGCCGCTGACGGTGATGTCCGGGCCGACGACGGTGACGTCCTGCTCGGGTACGGCCTCGCCGGCCCGGATCAGGTCGATCCGGCCCATCACCTTGGAGCGCAGGTCGGTCGGGACCTCGTCCTGACCGCAGCAGCGCTTGACCAGCTTCTTCACGGCCTGTTCCAGGCCGTACTTCTCCAGGCACGGGGAGCACTCCTCGAAGTGCGTCTCGAACTTGGTGCAGTCGCCCTCGGGCATCTCCCGGTCGAGGAACTCGTAGAGATGGTCGAGGACCTCCGAGCAGTCCGTCTCGTGCGGCTCTCCGCAGCTCATGAGGTAGAGCCCTTCCGATCGTCCGAGTCACCGGCACCGGCCGCGACGAGCCCGCGCTCGCGGGCGTAGTCCTCCAGCATGCCGCGCAGCTGACGGCGGCCGCGGTGCAGCCGGGACATCACCGTACCGATGGGAGTCCCCATGATGTCCGCGATCTCCTTGTAGGCGAAGCCCTCGACATCGGCGAGATAGACGGCGATGCGGAACTCCTCGGGGATCGCCTGCAGCGCCGACTTCACGTCCGAGTCCGGCAGGTGGTCGAGGGCCTGGGACTCGGCCGAACGCAGACCGGTCGACATGTGTGACTCGGCACGCGCCAGCTGCCAGTCCTCGATCTCCTCGGCGCCGCTGCGCTGGGGCTCGCGCTGCTTCTTGCGGTACGAGTTGATGAAGGTGTTGGTGAGGATGCGGTACATCCACGCCTTGAGGTTCGTGCCTTCACGGAACTGGTGGAAGGAGCCGTACGCCTTGGCGTAGGTCTCCTGGACCAGGTCCTCGGCATCGGCGGGATTGCGCGTCATGCGCAGCGCGGCCGAGTACATCTGGTCGAGAAAACCGAGGGCGTCCCGCTCGAAGCGCGCGTTGCGCTCGGCGGTCGTCTCCGCTGCACGGCCGTCGTCGGTCCCTGTGTCGGTCCCAGTGACCGGACCCACCTCCTCCAACGATGTGGCGGAGCCGAAACCGGACCCGCTCGCCTCGGAGAATAGTCGACCTTGCTTCGAGGCGGGCTGTCGATCTTGTTTCGGGGCAGGCTGCCGATCGGTTTCGCCCAGGGTCCGCCCAGAGGTGGTCCTCGCCGCGTGCAGCACGGTCCACTCCAGTTCAGCGGCGTTCGAGCGGCTCGGGCAGATGGTCGAACCCATGCGGCGGACTCCCTCTCCACGTACGACGTTGTTGTACCGACGTCCCGAACAACAGCGCCCCCTCACGCGGCATTCCCGTGGCCCAGGTCACCCGAGCGGGGCGAGCCACCCGGTCACCGCACCGGTGAGCAGGTCCATCGCCTGATCCTCACTCAGCCCGGACTTCTTCGGTACGGCGAAGCCGTGGTCGCCGTAGGGCACGGCCCGCAACTCGTACGGTCCGGGCGGGAACTCCTCCGGTCGCCCGAACGGATCGTTGCCGCCCTGGACCACCAGGGTGGGCACGCCCGTGCCGAGCAGCTCGTCCGCCCGGGACTTCTCCGGCTTGCCCGGGGGGTGCAGCGGGAAGCTGAGCGCGAGGACGGCCAGGGCGCCCAGCTCGGTGGCGGTCCGGCAGGCGACACGGGCCCCGGCGCTGCGTCCTCCGGAGACGACCGGCAGCCCTGGCTCAGCCAGCGCGGGCCATACCCCGCGCCAGCCGGTGTCCAGGGTCTTCGGGGCGGGCGCCACCTTCTTGCCGGCCACCCGCCAGGGCTGCTCCACCAGGGCGACGGTTACGCCGTGGACCGGCAGGGCGGCGGCCAGGGCCATCAGGTCACGGGCCTCGATGCCGCCGCCCGCCCCGTGGCTCGCGGCCAGCACGAGGCGGGGCTCGGACGCGGCGAACCAGGTGATCCGGGCCTCACCGGCGCCGGTGGTGACGTGTCGTACGTTCTGCGCACTCGGGTTACGGCTCACCGGGCCATCCTCCCCCGCGTCCCGCTCAGAACAGCGTCGACTCCTCGGGTGCCGCCAGCTCCTCCAGCAGTTCGGGCCCGTTGTTGCGGACGTTGCTGACGGCGGTGGCGACCGGGTAGGCGCGCATCAACCCGCCGGGCGGCGGCTCCAGCAGCGCGCGCAACTCGTCCGGGTCGGTGTGCGAGGGGTCCAGCCAGGTGTCCCAGCGGTCCGGGGTGAGCATCAGCGGCATCCGGGGGTGGATGTCGGCGAGCGCGCCGGGGCCGGTTGCGGGGGCGACGGCCAGGGGTGTGGTCTCGGCCTCGGTAGTGATCACCGAGCACGTCACCCACCAGGCGTTCTCGTGGTCGCCGGGGAGGGTCGGGTCGCGCCAGAACTCGTAGAGTCCGGCCATCGCGAAGACCGAGCCGTCGGCCGGGGTGACGAAGTAGGGCTGCTTGCGCGCCCGTTTCTTGCCCTTCTTCTCCTCCAGCTGCCGTTCCTCCGCGCCGGTGACCCACTCGTAGTACCCGTCGGCGGGCAGGATGCAGCGGCGCTGGGCGAAGGCGCGGCGGAAGGAGGGCTTCTCGTGCACGGTCTCCGCGCGGGCGTTGATCATCCGGGCGGCCCCCTCGGGGGTCTTCGACCAGGAGGGCACGAGCCCCCACTTCAGGGTCCGCAGCTGGCGAACCGGACGCTGGTCGTCCGCGTCCTTAACAGGACGCTCCAGTACCGCGTAGACCTCTTTGGTCGGCGCCACGTTCCAGTCCTGCTCCAGGGTCTCGGTGGGTTCCCACTTCTCGACCCCGAAGAGTCCGGTGAGGTCCTCGGGCCGCCGACTCGCTGCATACCGTCCGCACATAAGTGCCAGACTGCCACGACCGCCCGCCCCCACCGCAAGGAGTCGCCCGGCCGATGAACAGCACCGAACTGGGCGCCCTGTGGGACCGCCTCACCGGCGTCCAGCCCGCTCCCGAGCAGTGGCTGGTGGTGGTGACGGCCGCCCTGGCGCTGATCGCCGTCGTGCCGAACCCGATATGGCGCCTCGCGCGCAACACCATCACCATCGCGCACGAGGGCGGCCACGGGCTGGTGGCCCTGGTCACCGGGCGACAGCTCTCCGGTATCCGGCTGCACTCGGACACCAGCGGGCTGACCGTGAGCCGCGGCAAGCCGACGGGGATCGGCATGATCCTCACCGCGGCGGCCGGCTACACGGCCCCCTCGCTGCTGGGCCTGGGTGGCGCCTGGCTGCTGGCCGACGGCCGGATCACGCTGCTGCTGTGGGTGGCCACGGCGCTGCTCGCGGCGGTGCTCGTGATGATCCGCAACGTGTACGGGGCCCTCACCGTCATCCTCACCGGCACGGCCTTCCTGCTGGTGTCCTGGCTGACCTCACCCGACGTGCAGTCGGTGTTCGCGTACACGGTGGTCTGGTTCCTGCTGCTGGGCGGAGTGCGGCCGCCCTTCGAGCTCCAGTCCAAGCGGCGGTTCGGGGGTGCGCCGGACTCCGACGCGGACCAGCTGGCCCGGCTGACCCACGCCCCGGCGGTGCTGTGGCTGTTCCTCTTCCACGCGGTGTCGCTGTGCTCGCTGATCGGCGGGGGGCGCTGGCTGCTGGGCCGGTGAGGCGCGGACGGGCGTTCCCAGCGTCCTAAGGGCGGCTCCGGAGCGGCGGAAGAACGCTTGTGAGCCCTGGCAGACGCTCCGGTCCGTACCAGTCTTTCGTTACGGACCGGTTTCCGCCTTTTTGATGCCGATCCGGGTTTGCGCGGAGCCATTAAAGTAAGGGCCATGACCGAGAGTTCCGTGCAGCCCGCCCTCTGGCCCGCCCCATACGCGAGCGGAGCCGTCGACGCGACCGTCACCGTGCCCGGATCGAAATCGGTCACCAACCGGGCGCTCGTGCTGGCCTCGCTGGCCTCCGAGCCGGGCTGGCTGCGCCGCCCGCTGCGCTCCCGCGACACCCTGCTGATGGCCGAAGCGTTGCGCGCCATGGGCGTCGGCATCGAGGAGACGGTCTCCTCCTCGTCCGCGACCAGCCCGTCCGCCGCGGCCTCCCCGGACAGCTCCGGCGAGGCCTGGCGGATCATCCCGGCGGGGTTGCACGGCCCGGCCACCGTGGACGTCGGCAACGCCGGCACCGTCATGCGCTTCCTGCCGCCCGTCGCCACCCTCGCCGACGGCCCGGTCCGCTTCGACGGGGACCCGCGCTCCTACGAGCGGCCCCTGACCGGTGTGATCGAGGCGCTGCGGGCGCTGGGCGCGCGGATCGACGACGACGGGCGCGGGGCGCTGCCGCTGACCGTGCACGGCGGCGGGGCGCTGGACGGCGGCCCGGTGGCGATCGACGCCTCGTCGTCCTCGCAGTTCGTCTCGGCGCTGCTGCTGTCGGGGCCGCGCTTCAACCAGGGCGTGGAGGTCCGGCACACCGGTTCCACCCTCCCCTCGATGCCGCACATCCGGATGACCGTCGACATGCTGCGGGCCGTCGGGGCGCAGGTGGACGAGCCGGAGACGGGCGGCGAGCGGGACGTGTGGCGGGTCTCGCCCTCCGCGCTGCTCGGCCGGGACCTGACGATCGAGCCGGACCTCTCCAACGCGCAGCCGTTCCTGGCCGCCGCGCTGGTGACCGGGGGCAAGGTCACCATCCCCGACTGGCCCGAGCGGACCACCCAGCCGGGTGACGCGCTGCGGGAGATCTTCGCCGCGATGGGTGGCAGCTGCGAGCTGACCGAGCGCGGTCTCACCTTCACCGGTACGGGCCGCGTCCACGGCATCGACGTCGACCTCGGCGAGGTCGGCGAGCTGACCCCGGGCATCGCCGCGGTCGCGGCGCTGGCCGACTCGCCCTCCACGCTGAGCGGCGTCGCCCATCTGCGGCTGCACGAGACGGACCGGCTGGCCGCGCTCACCAAGGAGATCAACGAGCTGGGCGGCGACGTCACGGAGACGGCCGACGGGCTGCACATCCGACCGCGCCCGCTGCACGGCGGTGTCTTCCACACGTACGACGACCACCGCATGGCCACCGCCGGGGCGATCATCGGCCTCGCGGTGAAGGGCGTGGAGATCGAGAACGTGGGCACGACCGCCAAGACCCTGCCGGACTTCCCGGACATGTGGACCGGAATGCTCGGGATCTAGATCATGCGCCGCTACGGGAAGAACCCCGACGAGGACGACATCCGCGTCCGCCCCAACCGCAAGGGCAACCGGCCGCGTACCCACATCCGGCCCAAGCACGAGGACGCCGAGGACGGCATGGTCCTCACCGTGGACCGGGGCCGGCTCACCTGCCTCGTCGACGGCCGGACCGTGGTGGCGATGAAGGCCCGCGAGCTGGGGCGCAAGGCCGCCGTGGTGGGCGACACCGTCTCCATCGTCGGGGACCTGTCCGGCGAGAAGGACACCCTGGCCCGGATCGTGCGGATCGCCTCACGCCGTACGGTGCTGCGCCGCACGGCCGACGACGACGATCCCTACGAGCGGGTGGTCGTCGCCAACGCCGATCAGCTGGCGATCGTCACCGCGCTGGCCGACCCGGAGCCGCGCCCGCGCATGATCGACCGCTGTCTGGTGGCGGCGTACGACGGGGGCCTCACCCCGCTGCTGGTGCTGACCAAGTCCGACCTGGCGTCACCGGACAAGCTGCTGGAGGCGTACACCCCGCTGGGCGTGCCGTACATCGTGACCAACCGCGAGGAGCTGGAGAACGGCGGCGCGGCGGACCGGGTGCGCGAGCAGCTGGACGGCAAGATCACCGCGTTCGTCGGGCACTCCGGGGTCGGCAAGACGACGCTGGTCAACGCCCTGGTGCCGAAGGACCGGCGGCGGACCACCGGCATCGTCAACGCGGTCACCGGCCGGGGCCGGCACACCACCACCTCCGCGCTGGCGCTGCCGCTGCCGGACGGCCGCGGCTGGGTCGTGGACACCCCCGGCGTACGGTCGTTCGGGTTGCACCACGTCGACCCGTCGCGCGTCATCAACGCCTTCCCCGATCTGCAGCCGGGCACCGAGAACTGCCCGCGCGGCTGCACCCACGACGAGAACCAGCCGGAGTGCGCGCTGGACGCCTGGGTGGCCGAGGGACATGCCGATCCGGCGCGGCTCGACTCCCTGCGCCGACTGCTCTCGACCCGCGAGCGGCGCGAGGGCGACTGACCCGGACCCCGGGCCGGCCGTGAGGTGGCCGCGGGGTGCCCGCATTCGGTCCGTTCGTGCCGGGCACGTTCGCGATTTTCCACGACTGGTAGGGGCATAATCGCAGCGTGCGGGACCGATCAGTCCCATCCGTCCCACCCGTCACCTACGCAGGAGGCAACAGACGATGGCATGGCTGCTGGTCGTGGTCGCCGGACTGCTGGAGACCGGTTTCGCCGTCTGTCTGAAGCTCTCGCACGGCTTCACCCGGATCTGGCCGACCATCGCGTTCGCCGCGTTCGCCCTGGGCAGTTTCGGGCTGCTGACGATGGCTCTGAAGAAGCTGGACGTCGGACCGGCCTACGCGGTGTGGACCGGCATCGGCGCCGCCGGTACGGCGATCTACGGCATGGTCTTCCTCGACGACGTCGTCTCGACGCTGAAGCTGGTGTCGATCTCGCTGGTGATCCTCGGAGTGATCGGGCTCCAGCTGTCCGGCTCCACCCACTGACGGGACCCCCCGGCCGGGGGCGGGCAGGGCACGATCACGCAGGAGAGGGCGAGCCGCAGGGCCCTCTCGCAGCGCACCGCCGCCGCGGAGCGCGAGGCGGCCGGATACGACGCCGCCACCATCCGGTCCCTGGCCAGTACGAGCAGCTGGGCCGGGCCCGGCACCTCGCTGCCCGGGCGGGGCAGCCCCTCGCCCCACACCCCCGTGAGCAACCCCTTGACCAGCGGGTCCTCGCGGGCGGCCCGTACCGTCCAGTGCGCCACGGCGGCCGGACGCTCCGGCACGGGCGCCGCCAAGGCGCGGTCCACGCCGGTCAGATAGCCGTCGGCGGCCTGCCGCAGCAGGGCGGTGGCCAGCCCGCCCTTGGTGCCGAACTCGTTGTAGAGGGTCTGCCGGGAGACACCGGCCAGCGCGGCCACGTCGACCATCCGCACCGTGCGCCAGGGCCGGTCGGCGAGCGCCCTGACGGCGGCGTCCAGCAGGGCTTCTCGCGCTGTCGGCATCGCCGCCTCCCACGCCCCCGGGGCCTGAGGTTCAGAGTTGAGGCGCCGGCAGCGGCTGTCAAGGGGCCGTGTACGGGCCGGGGGCCGGTGGGTCGTGCCCCGTACCGCTGGATACTGTGACGGCATGCCCGACTACCACGATGATCTGCGCCTCGCCCATGTACTGGCGGACGCCGCCGACGCGGCGACGATGGACCGGTTCAAGGCTCTCGACCTGAAGGTGGAGACCAAGCCGGACATGACGCCGGTGAGCGAGGCCGACAAGGCCGCCGAGGAGCTGATCCGGGGCCATCTGCACCGGGCCCGCCCGCGCGACGCGATCCTGGGCGAGGAGTACGGGGTCGAGGGCACCGGGCCGCGGCGCTGGGTGATCGACCCGATCGACGGCACCAAGAACTACGTCCGCGGTGTGCCGGTGTGGGCGACGCTGATCTCGCTGATGGAAGCGGGCGAGAACGGTTTTCAGCCCGTGGTCGGCGTGGTCTCCGCACCGGCGCTGAACCGGCGCTGGTGGGCGGCGAAGGGCGCCGGCGCGTACTCCGGGCGCAGCCTCACCTCCGCGACCCGGCTGCAGGTGTCGAAGGTGGAGACCATCGCGGACTCCTCGTTCGCGTTCTCCTCGCTGAGCGGCTGGGAGGAGCAGGGCCGCCTCGACGGCTTCATGGATCTGACCCGGGCCTGCTGGCGGACGCGGGGGTACGGGGACTTCTGGCCGTACATGATGGTCGCCGAGGGTGCGGTGGACATCTGTGCGGAGCCGGAGCTCTCGCTCTGGGACATGGCGGCGAACGCGATCATCGTCCAGGAAGCGGGCGGGCGGTTCACCGATCTCGACGGGGTCGACGGACCCGGCGGTGCCAACGGGGCCGCATCGAACGGAGTGCTCCACGACGAGCTGCTGGGCTACCTCAACCAGCGTTACTGAACCAGCACCGCTGCCGCCGGGCGCCGAGGTGCGGTGCGTGCTCGCGCACTCCCCCGGTGTGCGCCCGGTCCACCCCTTGTCGAGTCGATCCAGGGATGCAACTCTGAGAGTCCCCCCACTTGTGAACTTGTGAATCGACTCACAGAGTCAGCGCATCGAGGAGGTGGCTCGTTTCATGCTCGTCCGTGACGCCATGAGTACGGTGGTCCTCACCATCGGCCCCACCCACACGCTCCGCCAGGCCGCCCGGCTGATGTCGGCCCGCCGCATCGGGGCGGCCGTCGTCCACGACCCGGACACCTGCGGGCTCGGGATCATCACCGAGCGCGACATCCTCAACGCGATCGGATCGGGTCTGAACCCCGATCGGGAGACCGCGTCCGCCCACACCACCACCGATGTGGTGTTCGCCGCGCCGGCCTGGACCCTGGAGGAGGCCGCGGAAGCCATGACGCACGGCGGGTTCCGCCACCTGATCGTGCTGGACGGCAACGGCCCGGTGGGCATCGTGTCGGTGCGCGACATCATCCGGTGCTGGGCACCCACCCGTCGCCGTACGGTGGCCGCCGCAGGGTCGGCGTAGCAACGGCCGGTGGGCCGGATCCCCGCGGGGGGAGCCGGCCCACGGTCGACGGCGAACGTCCCGTCAGCCGCGCAGGGCCTGGACCGCGGCTTCCAGCCGCTTGCCGAAGTCCGCGTCCGCCTGGCGGAAGTTGGCGATCGCACGCTCGGCGATGTCGTCGCGCGAGACCTTGGCGATGAACTGGGCGAGGTTCTCGACCAGCCGGGTCTTCTCGTCCTCGGAGAAGAGCCGGTAGAGGTTGCCCGCCTGGACGAAGTCGTCGTCCTCGGCATGGCGCGGGGCCTCGTGGTTGCCGGTGTCACCGTTGACGGGCACGGGCTGCCAGAGCGGACGGTCACCATGGGAGGGGCCGCCGAAGCTGTTCGGCTCGTAGTTCTTGGTTCCCCGGTGGCGGCCGTCGTAGAGGTAGCCGTCCCGGCTGTTGGTGCGCGCCTCGGTGGCGTGCGGACGGTTCACCGGCAGGTGGTCGGCGTTGATGCCGACGCGGTAGCGGTGGGCGTCCCCGTACGCGAAGAGACGGCCCTGGAGCATCTTGTCCGGGGACGGGCCGATGCCCGGCACGAAGTGCGCGGGGCTGAAGATCGACTGCTCGACCTCGGCGAAGACGTTCTCCGGGTTGCGGTTGAGCTCCAGCTTGCCGATCTCGATCGGCGGGTAGTCCGCGTGCGGCCACACCTTGGTGAGGTCGAACGGGTTGAAGCGGTACGTCGCCGCGTCCGCCGCCGGCATGATCTGGACCCGCACCGTCCAGGACGGGAAGTCGCCGCGCTCGATCGCCTCGCGCAGGTCGCGCTGGTGGCTGTCGGGGTCGACGCCGGAGAGCCGGTTGGCCTCGTCGGTGGTCAGGTTCTCGATGCCCTGATCGGTCTTGAAGTGGTACTTGACCCAGAAGACCTCGCCGGCCTCGTTGTTCCACTGGAAGGTGTGCGAGCCGTACCCGTTCATGTGGCGCAGCGTGGCCGGGATGCCCCGGTCGCCGAAGAGCCAGGTCACCTGGTGCGTCGACTCGGGCGACAGACCCCAGAAGTCCCAGACGTTGTCCGCCTCCTGCGAGCCGGTGTACGGGTCGCGCTTCTGGGTGTGGATGAAGTCGGGGAACTTGATGGCGTCCTTGATGAAGAAGACCGGGGTGTTGTTGCCGACGAGGTCGTAGTTGCCCTCTTCGGTGTAGAACTTCAGCGCGAAACCGCGCGGGTCGCGCACGGCGTCGGCGGAGCCGAGGTTGCCGGCGACGGTGGAGAAGCGCAGGAACGTCTCGGTCTGCTTGCCGACCTCGGAGAGGAACTTCGCCCGGGTCCACCGCGACACGTCGCGGGTGAGCGTGAAGGTGCCGTACGCGCCGGCGCCGCGGGCGTGCACGACGCGCTCCGGGATGCGCTCCCGGTTGAAGTGGGCGAGCTTCTCCAGCAGCGCCTGGTCCTGGACGAGAACCGGACCGCCGATGCCGGCGGTCTCGCTGTTCTGGTTGTCCGCCACCGGCGCGCCGGCCTCGGTGGTGAGCGGTCCCTGCGTCACGTGCGCCTCCTGCGTCGTGTTCCTGCACAGCGCCCCTGACCCTGTACAGCCCTGTCCCCTGACGAATTCCGGTCCTGATCCTACAATGGACAATGTCTAAGTCAAGTGACCGTCCAAAGTCACACCCGATCGGAACTCGATCCCGCCACTGTTAGGCTGGGCTCCATGAGCGACCTGCTGGAACGACTCCGTGGACGCGGTTGGCGCATGACGGCGCAGCGGCGTGTCGTGGCCGAGGTCCTCGACGGGGACCACGTGCACCTGACAGCTGACGAGGTCCACGCGAGGGCCGTCGACAAGCTGCCCGAGATCTCGCGCGCCACCGTCTACAACACCCTCGGCGAGATGGTGTCCCTCGGCGAGGTGCTGGAGGTCTCCACCGACCGCCGGGCGAAGCGGTACGACCCGAACGCGCACCGCCCGCACCACCACCTGATCTGCGGCCGCTGCGGTGCCATCCGCGATGTGCACCCGGCGGGCAACCCGCTGGCGGACCTGCCCGCGGAGGAGCGCTACGGCTTCACGGTCTCCGGCGTCGAGGTGACGTACCGAGGACTCTGTCCGAACTGCGCCGCGTCAGCCTGAGCCCCTGCGCCCGCCTCCTGCGAGGCGGGCCGGGCTCTGCCCTTCCCGGACATGACGAAGGCCCGGATCTCTGGTCGAGATCCGGGCCTTCGTTCTCCAGTAGCGGGGACAGGATTTGAACCTGCGACCTCTGGGTTATGAGCCCAGCGAGCTACCGAGCTGCTCCACCCCGCGTCGGTGAATGCAACATTACGTCAGCAGGTCGAACGGCGCAAATTCATTCACACCGGGCCTGGATGGCCGGGTCCTCGCTGCCCAGGCCCGGAGCGACGCGGGCCCGGAGCGACGCAGGCCCGGTGTGACGCGGTGCCGGTGCGACGCGGGCCCGGAGCGACGCAGGCCCGGTGTGACGCGGTGCCGCTGTTACTCGGTCACGCGGTGAGCTCCTGGTGCAGCGCGTCGCGCAGCCGTGCCGCCCGCTCGGCCACCTCGGCCGGGCCCAGCTCCACGGCGCGCGCGCACCAGCGCTGCCCCTCGGTGAGCTCGCCGCGGCGGGCGGCGAGCAGGGCCAGGCGCAGCGCGGCCCTGCCGTGGCCGGCGTTGGCGGCGCGGCTCCACCACAGGGCGGCCTCGCGCTCGCTGCCCTCGCGGGCGAGCAGCAGCCCCAGGTTGAAGGCGCCGTTGCGGCTGCCCGCCTCGGCGGCCTCCCGGTACCAGTGGGCGGCGCTCTCCACGTCCCCGCGCGCGGCGGCGAGCATGCCGACCCGGACCTGGGCGCGGCGGTGGCCCTGCTGGGCGGCCCGCTCGTACCACTCCTCGCACTCGGTCTTCTCCGGCATCGGCTCGCCCAGCGCGGGCGGTCCCGGTGGCCGCTGGCGCGCGTCGAGCACCCCGGCCAGCCGGAACGCCGCCTCGGCGCTGCCGCCGCCCGCGGCGCAGCGCAGGTGGCGCTCGGCCTCCTGGTCCTCGCCGTCGCGCAGCAGGGCCATCGCGACCTGGAGCGCGGCGTCGGTGTGCCCGGCCGCCGCGGCCCGCTCGTACCAGCCGAGCGCCGTACGGTCCTCGTCGCGCCCGGCGTGCAGGATGCCGAGGTTGAAGGCGGCGTCCACGCTGCCCGCCTCGGCCGCCTTGGAGAACCAGGGCTCGGCGCCGGTGTGGTCCCCGGCCTGGAGGAGCAGCACGGCGAGCGCGTTGGCGGCCTCGCGGTGCCCGGCGTAGGCGGCGCGGCGGTACCACTGCTCGGCCTGCGGCGTACGGTCCTGGGCGGCGCAGAGCAGCCCGAGGTTGTACGCGCCGTTCACGTCACCGGCGTCCATGGCGGCCCGGTACCAGCGCTCGGCGGTCTGCTGCTCGCCGCGCGCCGCGTGCAGGGCGCCCAGCGCGTTGGCGGCGTTGCCGTCGCCGTCCTGGGCGGCGCGCAGCCACCACACGGCGGCGCTCTCCTCGTCGCCCGCGTCGCGCAGCAGGAAGCCCAGCGCGCAGGCGGCGCGCGCCTCGCCGTCCTTGGCGGCGGTGAGGTACCAGCGGCCGGCCTCCTTGAGCTCGCCGCGCTGCTCCAGGATCGCGCCGAGGTGCAGGGCGGCACGGCGGTGCCCCCGGGCGGCGGCGCGGCGGTACCACTGCTCGGCCTCGCCGATCCGGCCGGTGGCGGGACCGGCCACGGGGCTGTCGCCGTCGGCCCCGCCCGTCGCACCCGTCGCACTGCTGGCGCCGGTCCCCCGGGCGTCGGGCGTGGCCGGGTCGCCGGGGAGGCACAGGCTCGCGGCGCGCCGGCCGGTGCCGGTCCCGTGGCCCAGCCCGAAGGCGTCGTGCGGGTCCTCGACCGCGTTCCGCTCCAGGGCGCGGGCCAGCCGGTAGGCGGCTTCGCGGTGACCCTGTTCGGCGGCGGCGCGCAGCCAGCGCTCGGCGCCGATGTCGCCGCGGTGCTCCAGGAGGTCGGCCAGCGCGTAGGCGCCCAGGGCGTGGCCCTGCTCGGCGGACTGGCGCAGCCAGTACTCCGCGCCCGGCTCGTCCCCGCGCTCGCGGAAGTGGCGGCCCAGCGCGTGCGCGGCGGCGGCGGAGCCGGCCACGGCGGCGATCCGCCACCAGCCGGCGGCCTCGTCCGGGTAGCCCCGCTGGTGGAGCAGGACACCCAGATTGTTGGCGGCGGCCCGGTCCCCGTCGGCGGTGGCGGCGCGGAGGTAGGTCTCGGCGCCGTCCAGCTCGCCGCGGCGCAGCAGCAGGGCGCCCAGCACGCTCATGGACGCGGTGTCCCCGGCTTCGGCAGCTCGGCGGTGGCGCGCCTCCGCCTCGGCGCTGTCCGCCGCGTCGACGGCGTCCGTGATGCTCGCGTCCGAGGTGGTCGCGCCGGTGGCGCCGAGGGTGGTGGTCGCACCGATGGCCGTGATCGCGCCGGTGGTGCCGGTGGCGTGCGCGGCGTCCGTGTCCACGTGTCCCAGCGTCGCGGCGGTCTCGCTCGTGGTCGGCCCCCTGCCCTGGGCCGTCGCCTCGACGGCGGGCCCTGCTGCACCGGTGACGGCGGTCTCCCGTGGTCCGGGTGGGTTCGCGCTCACTCCGGCTGCCCCGGCGATGACGGCAGCGAAGGCCGCATCTGCCACCTTGTCCGCCTTCTGGCCGCGCCGCTGCACAAACCGCCCTGTCTCCAACAGAGTTGCCCTGTCCCCCATAAATACCATCGTCGCACCACCTGTAACCCGCGTACACCTGGTATATCGCGGCCAGTGAGGTCACTTCAGCGTTTTGTCGACATGCCCACAGAGAGACAAGTCAAACACGCCGGAACTCAACTGGTGCCCAGCGAACCGCACTTCACGCCCATGAATCGGGAACGACACGACGACACGACGAAGGCCCGGATCCATAGGATCCGGGCCTTCGTCTTTTCGTAGCGGGGACAGGATTTGAACCTGCGACCTCTGGGTTATGAGCCCAGCGAGCTACCGAGCTGCTCCACCCCGCGTCGTTGTGTTCAAACCGTACCACGACGCGGGGTGGGCCCTGCTCAGGTGCCCTGGTCGCCGCCCTGCCCGGCCTCGTCGCCCTGATCTGGCTTCTTGGCCGGGTCCGCTCCGCCGCCCTTCTCCGGAGCGGCGGCCCGGTCGCCCTCGGCACCGCCCTTGGGCTGCGCCGCGGCCGCACGCTCGAGCGCCTCCTGGAGGGCGTCCTGGGCCTTGCCGTAGGCGGGCCAGTCCTGCTCCTTCAGCGCCGTCTCACCGTCCTCGTACGCCTTCTGGGCGTCCGCGATGGCCTTCTTGAGCGCGTCGCTGCCGGTGGCCGGCGGCTTGGTGGTGTCGCCCGGCGGCTCACTGGGGTCGGGTGGTGTGGTCTCCGAGTCCCCGTCGACCCCGAAGACCGCGTTGAGCGCGTCTCCCAGGCTGTTCTCGAAGACGATCTTCGAGCCGTACGAGGCGGCCACCTTGCGCAGCAGCGGATAGTTCTGCGTGCCGCCGCGGGTGTAGACGGGCTCGATGTAGAGGAAGCCGCCTTCGAGCGGCACCGTGAGCAGGTTGCCGTACTCGATGTCGGAGTCCGTGCCCTTGAGGTTCCTCACGAACTCGGCGACGTCGTCGTTGCCGTTGAGCTCACTCTGTACCTGGCCCGGGCCCTTCACCGTGGAGGTGACCCGGAGCAGTCTCATCGTGCCGTAGTCCTTGCTGGCCGCGTCCGCGTTCACCGCCATGAAGGCGCCGAGGTTCGGGCGCCCCCTGGGGGTGAACGTGGTGGTCAGGGAGAACTGCCGCTCGTTCTGGCCCGGCATCTTCATGCTCAGGTAGTACGGCGGGACGGAGCCCGGCTCCTTGTTGGTCGGGTCGTCCGGCACCTGCCACGCGTCGGAGCCGCTGTAGAACTGCGCGGGGTTCTCGACGTGGTAGCGGGTGAGCAGCTCGCGCTGGACCTTGAAGAGGTCCTGCGGATACCGCAGGTGGTCCATCAGATCCGTGGGGATCTTCGAACGGGACTCCACCGTGCCCGGGAACGCCTTGCGCCAGGTCTTGAGGACCGGGTCCTTGGTGTCCCACTCGTAGAGCCTGACCTTGCCGTCGTACGCGTCGACGGTGGCCTTCACCGAGTTGCGGATGTAGTTGACCTGGTTCTGCTGGGCGACGACCGCGCGCTGGTTGGTGGTCAGCGAATCGGCCGTGGTGTCACCGAGAGTCGTACGGGAGGCGTACGGGTAGCCGTTCGTCGTGGTGTAGGCGTCGACGATCCACTGGATCCGCTTGTTGACGACCGCCGGGTAGGCGTCGCCGTCGATGGTCAGCCACGGGGCGACCGCCTCGACGCGCTCCTTGGGCGTGCGGTTGTACAGGATGCGCGAGCCGTCACCGATGGCTCCGGAATACATGATCTGCGGCTCGCTGAGCGAGACCGCGTACGCGGCACGGTTGAAGGTGTTGGCGAGGCTGACCCCGCTGCCACCCTTGTAGCTGGTGGTCTTCTCGCCGTCCTCCTCGTAGTCGAGCTCCTTCTGGGGCCCGCCGACGATGGAGTACTGCTCGGTCTTCTCGCCGTAGTAGATCCGCTGCTCGTAGTCCCCGAACTCACCGGTGGACGGCAGACCCGACTCGGTGAAGTCCGGGGACCCCGTCGGGTTGGTGCCGGTGGTGGTGCCCCGGGCCGCGATGGCGCCGTAGCCGTGGGTGTACGTGAAGTGGTCGTTGATCCAGTTCCGCTTGGGCAGGCCCTGGATGTTCAGCTCCCGCAGACCGATGACGGTGTCCTGCTCCTTGCCGTCCTCGGCCTTGTAGCGGTCGACGTCCAGCGTCTTGGGGAACTGGTAGTAGTTCCTGCGCTGCTGGAGCTGCTGGAAGGCCGGGGAGACGACGTTGGGGTCCATCACGCGGTAGCTGGCGGCCGTGTTGGCGGCGGCCCTCAGCTTGGTGTCGTCGCCCGTGGTGGCCTGGCCGGAGTAGTCCTCCATCTCCGCGCCGTCGATGTCGTACGCATCGCGGGTCGCGTCGATGTTCTTCTGGATGAACGGCGCTTCCTTGGCCTGCTCGTTCGGCTGGACCTGGAACTTCTGCACGATCGCCGGGTAGAGCCCGCCGATCAGGATCGCCGAGAGCACCATCAGGCCGAAGCCGATGACCGGCAGCTGCCAGGTGCGGCGCCACAGCGTCGCGAAGAAGAGGACCGCGCAGATCGCCGCGATGAAGAACAGGATGGTCTTCGCCGGGAGATAGGCGTTCGCGTCGACGTACCGCAGGCCCGTCCAGTTGTCCGCGGCCTTGAAGTCACTGGACTTCACCGCGAGCCCGTACCGGTCGAGCCAGTAGGCCACGGCCTTCAGGGAGACGAAGATGCCGAGCAGCACCGAGAGATGACCGGTGGCCGCGGCGGTGGCGCGGGCGCCGGGGCTGGTGATGCGCAGCCCGCCGTACAGGTAGTGGGTCAGGGCGGCGGCGATCAGCGAGAGAACCGTCGCCGCGAAGCCGAAGCCCAGCAGGAAGCGGTACCACGGCAGATCGAAGGCGTAGAAGGAGACGTCCAGCTTGAACTGGGGGTCCTTCGTGCCGAACGGCACGCCGTTGACGTACATCAGCCAGGTGCGCCACTGACCGGAGGCGGACGCTCCGGCGATCAGACCGACGAGCGCGGTGACGGCGAGGAGCACCCACTTCTTGAAGGGGGCGACGCTCATCCGATAGCGGTCCAGGCTCTGCTGCTCCAGCGACATCGCGCTCAGCGGCGGCCGGAGCCGGTGCGCGAGCCAGATGTTGACGCCGATGGCCAGGGCCATCAGCAGTCCGAAGACGAGGAACAGCCCGATCTTGGTCCACAGGGTGGTGGTGAAGACGGAGGAATACGCCACCGACCGATACCAGAGCCAGTCCGTCCAGAACCCGGCGAACATGACGAAGGCCATGGCGAGAACCGCCAGGACCCCCAACGTCATCAGCAGGGTGCGGACCCGCCGGGACGGGCGGCCGACACTGATCCGTGGCCCGGTGGGGCCTCCGCCGCGGTCCGGCATCTGGAAAGCCAACGTGCGCACCTCGAAGTTCGCGGTCGTGTGGAGCGGCCCCAGCGATCGTAGAGCCCACCTATGCAACTTACTGAAGCTTTACCTAGTTCCCGATACCGGGGCCGAAGGAGGCAGGATATTGCCCATGCCCAACGTTTCCCCCGCAGGACCCCCGATGGCAGCGAGCCCGCTCACCGTCGCCGTCCTCGAAATCGACGCCTACGCCTCCACCCTCGGCTGGGACCAGCCAGCCCGGCTGTTCGCCCTGGTCGACACCGCCCGGCTGCGGGTCCAGGAGCCGGGCCTCGCCGCTCAGCTCGGGCTGGACGACGCCGCCTCCACGACCGCTTCCCTCACACCGATCGAGCAGGAGGAGCCGCCCGCCGGTACCGCCCTGGACGATTTCCTCGGCACCATCGCCTGGCCCGACGCCGTGGTCGGCTGCGCCATGACCGTGGAGCGGCTGATGCTGCCGCCGTCCGCCGAGGCCTCCGTACCGGAAGGGCTCAGCGACAAGAAGCTCACCCAGTGGGTGGCCAAGCACCCGGACCGGCAGGAGGTGCGGATGACGGTGGCCGTGCTCCGGGACGGGGCGCGCGAGTCCGCCGTGCGGCTGCGCGAGAAGGACTCCCCCACCGAGGTGCTGACCGGCGCCGGCCTGGTCCCGGGGCTCGCCGAGGCCCTCGCGGCGACGTTCGAGTCCTGACGGCCCGTCGTCGGTCCAGGCACTTCGTCCGGTCCCCGCCCCTCGCCCGGTCCCCGCCCCTTGTCCGGTTCCCGCTCGGTCCGGGCGGGGCCGGGTGCGGTGTCAGCCGGCCGAGCAGCTCGGCAGCGCGTCGGTCTTTCCCGCGCTGATCCGCTCCAGCGACGTCCTGGCGTCGTCGATGGTCTTGACCCGGACCAGGGTCAGCCCGTCCGGGGTGTCCGAGGCGGCCGCGGCGCAGTTGTCGTCGGGCGTGAGGAAGTAGCGGGCTCCCGCCTCCCGGGCGCCGACCAGCTTCATGTTGATCCCGCCGATCGGACCGACCTTGCCGGCGTCGTCGATGGTTCCGGTGCCGGCGACGAACGAGCCGCCGGTCAGATTGCCCGGGGTGAGCTTGTCGATGATGCCCAGGGAGAACATCAGCCCGGCGCTGGGGCCGCCGACGTCCGCGAGCTCGATGTCGATCTCGAACGGGAACGTGTGGTCCGTACCCGCCCTGATCCCGACGATCGCCCGGTCCTCACCGCCCTCCTCCGAGGCGGGCGCCTTCTCGGTGGTGATGGTGATCTTCCGACCGCCCTCGGGGGTCCGGTCGGCCTTCTCGGCGGCGGCCGCCTCCTTGGCCGGGACGATGGTGAAGGTGACGTTCTCGCCGGGCTGGTGCTCGGTGACG
Source organism: Streptomyces sp. NPDC088706 (assembly GCF_044752765.1). Classification (NCBI taxonomy): domain Bacteria; kingdom Bacillati; phylum Actinomycetota; class Actinomycetes; order Kitasatosporales; family Streptomycetaceae; genus Streptomyces; species Streptomyces sp. NPDC088706. The sequence goes on along the minus strand of NZ_JBIVLW010000002.1, from coordinate 446,657 downwards.
AGCTCGGCGACATCGCCGGGCTCCTTGACCACGGTGCCGTCCACGGCCTTGATCACGTCACCGGCGTGCAGCTTGCCCTCGGAGGGGCTGCCCTTGACCACGGTGGAGACCACGACCTGGGTGGCGACCGGGATGTCCAGCTCCTTCAGGGCGGCGACCTTGGCGCTCTCCTGGGACTGGCTGAACTCCTCGGCGTTCTCCTGGGTGGACTGCTCCTCGGTCTTGCCGTCCGGGTAGAGCGTGTCGTGCGGGACGACGACACTGTCGTGGGCCAGCCAGCCCCAGACGGCCTCACCCAGGTTCATCCGGTAGTCCGCTCCGGTGACGCGGACCGTCGTCATGTTGAGGTGCCCGGATGTCGGGTACGTCTTGCGACCGGTGATCCGCAGGACCGGCTCGCCACGCGCCTCGCCCAGGGTGTTCACCGTCGGCCCGGGAGACATCTCCGCGTACGGCACTTTGATCAGCAGGCCTGCGCAGAACAGCGCGATGAGGATGAGGGTGGAGGCGAGCATCGTCGCGGTGCGGCGTGGCATGGAACGACAGTACGGGAAGGGCCCGTGAGTCCACCGCCGGGGCCGGGCCGTCCGGGAAGGGGCGCGGGCGCGGCGGAAAGAGTGTCACGCGGCGTTCGACGGCCTCAGAGAGCCTCGGAACCGGAGTCCGATTTCTCCATCGCGTCACGGAACCTGGCGTATCCGGCGAGTTCGGTGACATCGCCGATCGTGCGGTTGCGAGCAGCCCAGCCCGCCCATATCGCACCACCGACAGCAGCGAAAAGTGGAATCAACAGCCAAGCGAGTGCCGCCATCACGACCTCCCTACCCCATGAGCGATCGAATGATCGATCTGCAGATTAACAATCCGGAAGACCAACGCTCACGGCAGGGGTGCGGTTACGCAAATCGGGGCTGATGCGCCCCGGTCCGGTTTGCGCTCAGCAGGCGCCGACCCACTCCTCCGTACCGTCGGAGAAACGCTGGTGCTTCCAGATCGGAACGTCGTGCTTGAGGTCGTCGATGAGCTTGCGGCAGGCGGCGAAGGCCTCCGCGCGGTGCGGACAGGCGACGGCGACGACCACCGCCAGATCGCCCACGTCCAGTTCACCCACCCGGTGGACGGCGGCGAGGCCGCGGACCGGGAAGTCGGCGACCACCTTCTCCGCCACTCGGCGCAGCTCGTCCTGGGCCGAGGGGTGGCAGGAGTAGCCGAGCGCGCCGACGTCCTGCCCGCCGTCGTGGTTGCGCACGGTGCCGACGAAGAGGGCGATGCCGCCCGCCGCGTCGTCCCCGACGGCGCGGAAGACCTCGTCGACGGAGAGTTCGCTCTCCCGGATCGCCAGCAGCCGGATGGGGTCCGAAGCCGCCTGCTCGCCGGGGTGGTCCTGGGTGCGTGCCATGCCCCCATCGTGCCGTACGGCACCGACATCGCGGAATTGCCGGTTCGACCGGCCGACGGGCGACCGCGTTGGAGTCTCCTACAGGTGGCTGTCGGAGCCTCCTACAGGTGGCTGGAGGGCCGCCGCTGGTGCGGCTCAGATGCGGCGGCGGGCCTTGCGGGCGCGGCGGACCAGGGCGGCCGTGCCGAGCAGGGCGACCGTGGCGCCGGCGGCGGTGGCCGTGGCGGCGGTGGCGTCCTTGCGGCCGAGACGGCGTCCGGCGAGGGTGTGGCGTCCCTCGACCTCTTCGAGGAGCGCCCCGAGGACCTCCTCGTTGGTCCACTTCGGCCGCCATCCCGCGTCGTGCAGCCGGCTCACGCTGACCACCCAGGGGTGCATCGTGTACGCCAGGTCGCCGGCCGGGGACGGGGTGAGTCCGATGCGGTGCAGTCGGGCGGCCGCCCCCAGGGCGACGGCGGAGGGCAGCTCCATCCGGCGTACGCCGCTGAGCTCCTCGACCTCCTCCTGTTCGAGCCAGCCGTCGCAGCCGACCGCGAGCTCTCCGTCGATCTTCTCCAGAGCGGCGTACTCCAGGGCCGTCACCAGATCGTCGACGTGGCAGAACTGCCAGGTGGGGCGCGATCCGGCGACGACCAGGAGGCGCGGTGACTCGAAGTAGCGGGTCAAGGCGGTGTCCGTGCCGCCGACCAGGACGGTGGGGCGCACGACGGTGACGTTGAGCCCGGGGTGGGCGCGGGGCGCGCGGCGGCCGAGCCGTTCGATCTCCAGGAGGTCCCCGACCCCGGTGGCCTCCGCGGTGGCGCGCAGTTCGGCGTCCTCGGAGAGGGGCACATCGTTGTCGGGCAGCGCACCGTAGACCATCGCCGAGGTGCACAGCACGACCCGGTGGACTCCGGCGGCGGCCGCGGCGGTGAGCACGGTCTGGGTGCCGCGTACGTTGTAGGCGGTGCGGGCGGCGGGGTCGGTCTCCAGGTCGAGGTCGAGCGCCAGGTGCACGACGACGTCCGCGCCGCGCAGCTTGTCGGCGATGGCCGGATCGCGTACGTCCAGGATGTGCCAGGTCGCCTCGGAGACCTCCCCGCGGCGTTCGTCGATCGCGATGACCTGCTTGATCGCCTCGGACGCGGCGAGATGGGCGGTCAGCAGCTCACCGACGCCGGTCGCGGCACCGGTGACCGCGACGACGGGGCCCCGGTTTCTGGGGGCCTTGGGACGTTTGTCCTCAGGCGTGCTTTCGGGCGAGGGGTCGGTCAGGTTTCGCGCTGCGCGAACCTGCGGATCTGGGGAACTCACCGGGCGTCTCCAGCGGTTGTCTTCAGTACGTGCGCGAATGACGCGTACGTACCAGGTGGCGTCCATCCTGCCGCAGGCCGGGAGTCGGCGGAGCACCGAGGCCCGAAGCGGGCGTGGTGTCTACGCTGGATGGTGATGTCGGGCAGTCGCCGTCGGTTCGAGCCGACGGCCCTACGAGCCGAGGAAACCCGTGAGTAACACCCCATTCGGATTCGGCCTTCCGCCGGAGGAGCCGGAGAACGGCGACGAGGGCAAGAAGAAGGACCCCACCGAAGGTGGGCAGAGCGCGGGCGGGCCGGGAAACCCGTTCGGTTTCGGGCCGGGGGCGGGCGGGGACAACCCGTTCGCCGCGATGTTCGGCTCGATGAATCCGAACGATCTCGGTGCGGCCTTCCAGCAGCTCGGCCAGATGCTGAGCTACGAGGGCGGCCCCGTGAACTGGGACATGGCCAAGCAGATCGCCCGCCAGACCGTCTCTCAGGGGACGGCCGACGGCACCAAGGACGCCAGCGTCGGCCCCTCCGAGCGGACGGCGGTCGACGAGGCGCTGCGGCTGGCCGACCTGTGGCTGGACGGCGTGACGTCGATGCCCTCCGGTTCGGTCTCCACCGTGGCGTGGAGCCGCGCGGAGTGGGTCGAGGCGTCGCTGCCGGCCTGGCAGCAGCTGGTCGACCCGGTGGCCGAGCGGGTGGGCCTGGCCATGGGCGATGTGCTGCCCGAGGAGATGCAGGCCATGGCGGGCCCGCTGATCGGCATGATGCGGTCGATGGGCGGCGCCATGTTCGGCCAGCAGATCGGGCAGGCCGTGGGCACGCTGGCCGGTGAGGTGGTCGGGTCGACGGACATCGGGCTGCCGCTGGGCCCGGCGGGCAAGGCCGCGCTGCTCCCGTTGAACGTCGCCCAGTTCGGCAAGGACCTCAGCGTCCCGCAGGACGAGGTGCGGCTGTATCTGGCCCTGCGCGAGGCCGCCCACCAGCGGCTCTTCGCCCATGTGCCATGGCTGCGCTCGCACCTGTTCGGCGCGGTCGAGTCGTACGCACGGGGCATCAAGGTCGACACCAGCAAGCTGGAGGACGTCGTCGGCCAGTTCGACCCCTCGCAGCCCGAGCAGTTGCAGGACGCCCTCCAGCAGGGCATGTTCCAGCCGGAGGACACGCCCGAGCAGAAGGCCTCCCTGGCCCGCCTGGAAACGGCCCTGGCGCTCGTCGAGGGCTGGGTGGACGCGGTGGTGCACGAGGCCGCGAAGTCCCGGCTGACCTCGTCGGACGCCCTGCGCGAGACGATGCGCAGGCGCCGTGCCTCCGGGGGTCCGGCCGAGCAGACGTTCGCCACGCTCATCGGTCTCCAACTGCGTCCGCGCCGACTGCGCGACGCCTCGCGGCTGTGGGCCTCGCTCACCGACGCCCGGGGGCTGGAGGGCCGCGACGCGCTGTGGGAGCACCCGGACATGCTGCCGACCGCTCACGACCTGGACGACCCGGACGGTTTCGTCCACCACGAGCAGGCGGACTTCTCCGAGCTGGACAAGATGCTCGGCGAGGCGGCGGAGGGCTCGCGGAAGCCCGCAGCCGAGGAGGAGCCGAAGCCGACCGACGCCGAGGACGACGGCAGGGACGGCCGCGACCAGTGACCCTGCACGACGACGCCACCCTCGTACTGAAGGGTTACGCCCCCGAGAACGCGGCCGGCGGCCAGGCGGAGCTGCGCCAGACCTACCTGGACCATCTGGCGCTCCATCCCGACGGCCTGTGGAAGGCGTGCGGGGCCGGGCATGTGACGGCCAGCGCCCTGGTGATCGATCCGGAGCGGGGGAAGGTCCTGCTCACCCTGCACCGGAAGCTGCGGATGTGGCTCCAGATGGGTGGCCACTGCGAGGAGGGGGACCCCACCCTGGAGGCGGCGGCGCTCCGTGAGGCGACGGAGGAGTCCGGCATCACGGGACTCACCCTGCTGCCGGGCGGCCCGGTCCGGCTGGACCGGCACCCCATTCCCTCCCCCTGCGCCTGGCACCTCGATGTGCAGTACGCGGCACTGGCCCCGGCGGGCGTGGCGGAGCGGATCAGCGAGGAGTCCCTGGAGCTGCGCTGGTTCGACTACGGGGATGTGCCCGGGGTGGCCGACGCCTCCGTCGTACGGCTGCTGGAGGCGACCCGGTCCCGGCTGTAGCGGCAGGCTGGATGGGCGTGCGCGTAAGGCGCGTGCGTAAGGCGCGTGCGTAAGGCGCGTGCGTAAGGGGCGACCTCTGTGGAGGCCGCCCCTTACCGCCGTGCACGGCGAGTTCCGGTCAGTTCCAGGCGTTGTTCTGGTTCTGGCCGTGGGCACCCTGCTGGCCCACGCCGAACTGGGCCCCGGCCCCCTGGCCGATCTGGGCGTTCTGCGGAGGCATGACCTCGCTCGGCTGGACCAGGGCGAAGCCCTGTCCGAGGAAGCTCAGCTCCCAGCCCTCGCCGGTGTTGCCGCGGCGCCTGAAGACACCGGTGGAGTGCGTCTGGGCCTGCATCTGCACCCGCAGGGCGCTGGACCAGGCGACGATGGCGTCGGCGTCCACGTTGACGTACTTCTCGGGCGTGACCTGCATCATCAGAGGCAGGCCGGAGGTCATGAGCGCGACCTTGCCACTGCCGGAGATGTTGAGCTGGTACTTGCCGCTGCCGGAGATGCCGTACTGGCTGTCCACCGCGATGACCTCGGTGTGCAGCGAGGAGTCGAGCGCGAGGACGTAGGAGCTGTCCACGGTCATCCCCTCCCGGTCGACGTCCACGACATGGACGTACTGGGCCAGGTTGGCGAAGTAGACCGTGCCCTGGCCGGACACGCGCATCAGGTCGAGGCCCTCGCCGGTGCGCGCGCGGGCGCGGCGCCGGCCCTGCGACTGGTATTCGCCGTCGAAGTCCATCAACCCCTGGTACGCGACCATGGCGCCCTTGCGGGCGAGGATGTCGTCCTGCCCGGTCAGCGTCACCCGCAGGAGCTGCGGATTCTGCATCGCGTACCGGTCCTGGGACTGCTGCTCGGTGTGGCTGAAAAGCGGACTCTGCATGGTGTGTTCCCTCCCCTCAGTTCCGGATCCGCAGGCGGTCCGTACTGTCCTCGCTCGGCTGGACGACGACGATGCCCTGTCCGGAGAAGGCCATCTGGTACGCCTCGCCACTGCCCCGCCCGATCAGCGCCCCGGCCTTGAAGCTGCGCTTGCCCTTCACCTTGAGGTTCGGGGACCAGGCGACCAGGGCGTCCGGGTCGACGTACGTCTCGTCCTCGCCGCGTCCGCAGTCGACGACGATCGGGGTGCCCCGGGAGGTGATGGCCACCCACCCGGTGCCCTGGACGACGACGTTCCACAGCCCCTGTCCGGCGAACTTGGCCAGCCCCTTGACCTTCTCCACGCCCCAGGTGAGATGGGCGTCGAAGGCGAGGAGGTTGGTGCCGTTGACGGAGAGGGAGTCGTTGTTCAGGTTGATGACGACCACGTCGGCGCCGTAGTCGGCGAGGTAGAGCAGTCCGTCACCGGAGCACTTCATGACGGGTGCGCCCTCGCCGGTGATCCACTGGGAGGCGATCTGCCGGACGGCGGGCGGGTTGGGCTCGTACTGGATGAACCCCTCGTACGCCACCATCGAGCCGGTGCGCGCGTAGAGGTCCTGCCCGGAGGCCATGGCGACCTTGAGCATGGTCCTGCCGTGGTTCTCCATCCGGGCGGTGACGGGGGTAGGGGCGAAGCCCGCGAGTTGCTGGTTCATGACGGGCTCCCTCAGACCTCGTAGGGCTGGACGACGATGAAGTTGCCGGGTGCTCCCCGGAACTGGAGGTTCACGGTCTCGCCGCTGTGCCCCGGGTAGGCGTTGCGGCGCAACCGGACCTGGCTGGAGACGATCACCTGGGAGGCGGCCGACCAGGCCACCACCGCGTTGCAGTCGGCGAACGTGGTGGGGGTGACCGGCAGGACGACCGGAGTCCCGTGGGTCTTGATGATCACGGTGCCGGTGCCCTGGAACTGCATGGTGAACAGGGCTCCGCCGGGGATGCCGTGCCCCTCGATCCTGCGGACCTCGTACTGGAGGGACTCGTCGAAGGCGAGGACGCTCTCGGCGGAGACACAGATGGCGTCGCCCTGGAGTTCGATCGGGTGCAGGTGCGAGCCCTCCTCGGCGAGGAAGACCTGGCCGCGGCCGGTACAGCGCATCAGCTGCATCTCCTGGCCGGTGGCGTTGCCGACGGCGCGGCCGACGAACCCGGCGCTCTTGTAGCCGAAGTCGACCTTGCCCTGGTACATCACCATGCTGCCCTGGCGGGCCAGCACCCCGGCGCCGCCCATGGTCAGATCGACCCGCATGAGCTGCTGGTTCTGCGGGGTCCAGCGCTGTCCGGTGGCGGTCTCCTTGTACGGCTGGAGGGCCGCCTGAAGCCCGGCGCCGGTCGCCGGGACGCCCTGCGGCACGCCGGGGGTCTGCTGCCCGAAGGCCGGCGGGGCGGGCTGCCCGTACGGTGCCGGGGCCGGCTGTCCGTAGGGGGCGGGCGCGGGCTGACCGTAGGGCGGCGTCGGCGGGGCTCCCTGGCCGGGGACCTGGCCGAACTGCGGCTGCTGGGGCTGGTGACCGGGCTGGCCGTACGGGGACGGGGCCGAAGGCGCCTGGAGGGAGAGCGGCGCCGCGATCGTGGGCGCCGCGTGCACCGGCGGCTGCGATGCGGGGGCGGGCGCGGGCGGGGCGCCGAAGGACGGGGCGGGCTGCGGGGCCTGGGATGCGGGCGGGGCCGCGAAGGCCGGGGGCGCGGCGGTGGCCTGAGCCGGCGGCGCGAACCCCGGGGCCGCCTGCGGGGCCGCGGGGGCCTCTTCCTCGGCGACCTCGCCGCCGAAGTTCTTCAGGAGCGCGTCGAGGCCGCCGTCGAAGCCCTGGCCGACCGCGGCGAAGCGCCAGACGTCCTTCAGGTAGAAGTCACCGAGCATCACCGCGCGCTCGGTGGTGAACTCCGAACCGGTGAAGGCGTATCGGACCACTTCCTCCCCGCCCGCGACGATCCGGATGTACCCGGGGCCGATCTGCGACATCTGCCCGGCACCGTCGAGCGTCGCGGTGAAGGAGAGCCTGTGGATGCCGGCCGGGATGCGGTCGAGCGTGACGCGGAAGGACTCGGCGTCGCCGGACTGCGCACCGAGCAGCTGAATGGACTCCTCGGGCGATTTCGGCTGGTTGAAGAAGATGAAATACCGGTCGTCCGAGAGCCGTTCGTCGGCGTCCAGGCCGAAGCAGCTGATGTCGAAGGTCAGTCCAGGGGCGGCGATCTGCACACCTACGTACAGATCTGTCCCTGGTGTGAGATCACTGATCTTGGCCTTGTGGCCTCGTTGGAATTCCCTGGCCATACGTAACGACCGTCCCCCATCCCGAAGGTGAATGCGTCGCGTCAGGCTAACCGCAAACCGCGAGATCCGGCCAAGCCGGTACACACCCGGTACAGAATCGCCGAACACGGTTCGTCGGGATCATGAAACGCGTGGATCTTCTTCCGCGCGCATGGTCGGCAGATGGGGCAGCTGCTCGGCCGCCACCACTCCTTCGAGGTAACCGCGGGCCCGCTCGGTGCGCGGGTAGGCCTCCAGCAGCCGCCAGAACCCCGGGCCGTGTCCGGGGACGAGCAGATGCGCCAGCTCATGGACGAGTACGTAGTCGACGACGTACTCCGGCATGCCCTGGAGCCGGTGCGAGAGCCGGATACTGCCCTCGACGGGGGTGCACGAGCCCCAGCGGGTGTTCTGGTTGGTCACCCAGCGCACCGATGCGGGCCGGGCCCTGCCGTCGAAGTACTGGGCGGACAGCCGCTCGGCCCGCTCCATGAGCTCGGCGTCCCCGAGGACCCGCTTGCTCTCCCGGGCCGCGAGCTTGTCGAGCATGACGCCCACCCAGCGGCGCTCCTCCGCCTCCGACATCCGGGCGGGGATGAGCACGATCGTGCGGTCGCCCTCCCGGTACGCGGAGACCGATTTCCTGCGCCGGGTGCTCCTGCGGACCTCGACCGCGCTCGTCGCCGACGGAAGGGGCGCACGGGCGGCCGCGCCGGACTGATGGATTCCGGCGCCGCGCACGGGGGTCTTCCCGGCGACAGCGGGTGACGGGTCTGCGGGCACGACTCGACGTTACCCGCTGTCAGTGGGGGAAGTCCCGCCTCCGGTCCGCTCGGCTCCGGTCCGCTCGTCACCGGTCCGCTCGGCTCCGGTCCGCTCACCGCCGGTCCGCTCATCACTAAAACGATGAATACCCCTACCTGTGGATAACTTCGCGCACGCTCCGCCGCGGGCGCGCATTCTGGCAATGGCTCGACGCGGCCGGGGACCCTCCCCAGCACGCGGTCACGACACCGATCGGGGGAAAGCCGTGCGTCTTGGGGGAGAAGTCCTGCATCCGATGTTGAAGCCCGCGCTGCGCCGCGCCTGGCGCGGACGGAACACCGTGCAATTCGGGGTGACACCCGCCCACGCCGTGACGCTGGGCCCGGTGGACATTGCGACGGGGAGCTTTCTGGAACTGCTCGACGGAACGCGCGGCCTGCCGTTGCTGCGCGAGGAAGCACGGTCCTTGGACCTGTCGGACCGTCATGTGGAGGTCCTGGTGAGTCGGCTGGCGGAGGCAGGCCTCCTCGACGATCCACGGGCCGGTGGTCCGCAGGCGGATGCCCTGCGCCACCGGGCCGAGGTGATGGAGCGTCAACGTCCCGATGTGGCCTCGCTCTCCGTCGTCCATCCCGCACCCGGTGAGGGGCTGCGGCGGATGGCGGCCCGGCGGGCGATGCGGGTCCAGGTGCGGGGTGCGGGCCGGGTCGGCGCGTCGATCGCCGCCGTGCTGTCCGGCTCGGGGGTGGGTCAGGTGGAGGTGCTGGACGGGGGCCGGGCCGAACCGGGGGACGTGGCACCGGCCGGGCTTCCGCCCGCGGCCGTGGGGGAACGGCGCGACGCGGCGGCCCGCCGGCTGGTGCACCGGGCCGCCGCCGGGCCCGCGCCCCGGTCGACGGGGGCGGACCGGGGCGCGGTCGGCGGGCAGCCCGGCCTGTCACTGATCGTCGTCGCCCCTCGGGACGGCCTCTCGGTGTACGCGCCGGTCCCGGACACCGCGGCTCCCTGGATCACGTCGGGCACGCCTCATCTCTACGCGGGGGTGATCGAGGCCACGGGGGTGGTCGGACCGCTCGTGCTTCCGGGGGGCACCGGCTGCGCGGGGTGTCTGGAGCTGCACCGCGCGGACCGGGATTCGCAGTGGCCCCGGATGCTGGCGCAGTGGCGCTCGGGGCGGCGGAGGGCGGTGGCCGCCTGCGATCTCGGGCTGGCCACCGCGGTCGCCGGGCTCGCCGCGGCCCATGCCCTGTCCTTCCTGGACGGGGAGCTGCCGGCCAGCACCGGGGCGCGCTGCGAAGCCGCCCTGCCCCTGCTGGACTGGCGCCACGAGCGGATCGGCCCTCATGCGGACTGCTCCTGCGGAGCGGTGACGCGCGTCGAGGGGGCGGGGGCCTCCGGCCCCGTTCCGGCGCAGGACACAATGGCCGGGTGACCGCCGTCGACGGAGCGACACCGGAGGCTCAAGCGGCACGGCAGTCTGGGAACTGGAGGGGCACATGTCTGATCTTCCCCGGAAGGCGGTTACGCGTACCGCCAAACTGGCCGCGCTCCCGCTCGGCTTCGCCGGACGTGCCACATGGGGTCTGGGCAAGCGGATCGGCGGCAGGTCGGCCGAGCTGGTCGCCCGCGAGGTGCAGCAACGCACGGCGGACCAGTTGTTCAAGACCCTGGGCGAGCTGAAGGGCGGGGCCATGAAGCTGGGCCAGGCCCTCTCCGTCTTCGAGTCCGCCCTGCCCGAGGAGGTCGCGGGCCCCTACCGGGCCGCGTTGACCAAGCTGCAGGAGGCCGCGCCGCCGCTGCCCACCCAGACCGTCCACAGGGTGCTGGCCGAGCGGATCGGTGAGGACTGGCGGGAGTACTTCCTGGAGTTCGAGGACAAGCCGTCGGCGGCCGCCTCGATCGGACAGGTGCACCGGGCGGTGTGGCACGACGGCCGTGCGGTCGCGGTGAAGGTGCAGTACCCAGGTGCGGGCGAGGCACTGCTCTCGGACCTCACCCAGCTCAGCCGCTTCGCCCGGCTGCTCGGTCCCCTGGTGCCCGGCATGGACATCAAGCCGCTGATCAAGGAGATGCGCGACCGGGTCTCGGAAGAGCTGGACTACGAGCTGGAGGCGCAGGCCCAGCGGGAGCACGCGGCGGAGTTCGTGGGCGATCCCGATGTGGTGATCCCGGGGGTGGTGCACCAGTCCGACCAGGTGCTGGTGACGGAGTGGATGGACGGGATTCCGCTGGCCGACGTCATCGCGGACGGTACGGCGGAGCAGCGGGACCGGGCCGGACAGCTGCTGGCGCGTTTCCTCTTCTCGGGTCCGGCACGCACCGGTCTGCTCCACGCCGACCCGCATCCGGGCAACTTCCGGCTGCTGCCCGCCGTGGACGACATGGACGACATGGACGACCCGCCCGCCTCGGGCGCATCGGATGCATCGGACGTCTCGGGCGGCTCAGGTGCCTCGGGCGTCTCGGGCGTCTCGGGTGCCTCGGGTGCCTCGGACGTCTCGGACGTCTCGGGCGGGGAGGGTGCCGGAGGCGGTCCGTGGCGGCTGGGGGTGCTGGACTTCGGCACGGTCGACCGGCTTCCGGGCGGGCTGCCGGGGACCATCGGTGAGTCCCTGCGGATGACGCTGGAAGGCGATGCGGCCGCGGTGTACGGGCTGCTGCGCGAAGAGGGCTTCGTGAAGGAGTCGATCGACCTGGACCCGGACGAGGTGCTCGACTACCTGCTCCCGATCATCGAACCGGCGCAGGTGGAGGAGTTCACGTTCTCCCGGGGCTGGCTGCGGGACCAGGCGGCCCGGATAGCCGATCCGCGCTCCCCGGCCCACCAGCTCGGCAGGCAGCTGAATCTCCCGCCGTCCTACCTCCTGATACACCGGGTGACGCTGAGCACGATCGGGGTGCTGTGCCAGCTCGGTGCGGCGGTCCGGCTGCGGGACGAACTAGAGGCCTGGCTGCCGGGGTTCGTCCCGGAGACCGCTGGGACGGAGCCGGTGCCGGAGGGCGAGGAGCCGGAGTTGGTCTCGGAGGGCGACGCGTAGCCGGGTCACCACCCCAGTGAGTCGAGGCGGCTCTCGATCGCTCTGATGTGGAGGCGGGCGCAGGTCTCGCAGAAGAGGAGGCGGCGGCCGTCCTCCACGGAGGAGAGCCAGGTCACCGGGGCGCTCTCACCTTCGGCGGCGGTGCCGCAGCGGGCACACAGCACCGGTTGGGCGGCCGGTTCTTCGGGGGGATGCGTCTCCTCGTCCACCTCGTGACGATATCCCCGCCGTCGGAGCCCGGCAGCACAACGCACCGCGGGGCCGCCCTGGTTCGGACGACCCCGCGGTCGGGAGGTGGCTCCGCACCGGGTAGAGCGGTTGCCCGGTGCGGAGCCGTGGTGCTCCGTCATGGAGCGGAGAGGTGGGGCCCCTCCATGCACGACAGCTCGGTGCATGACGGCTCAGTGCATGACGGCTCAGTGCATGACGGCCATGGCCAGCGCCCGGCGGGCGCGCAGCGATGCGCGCTCCGCTCGGCGCTGCATCCTGCGGGCAGAGATGAGGCGCACCGCTTGGCGGTCCCTCTCGGCCTCCCGCAGGCGGTCGTGCATATGCGCACGAGCCATGGCTTCTGGGATGAGTTGCATCTCGCGGGTCCTGTTCTGGCGCGAGTCGTTCGCGCCGATGATGGTGACGTCAGGGGTTGCGGAGCCGACGGGCTCCTTCGTGGGGGTGATCATCGGTGCCTGATTCCGGGGGTCATGGGTCTGGGGACGGTCGATGGTTCCGAGGCGCAGCCACCGTGTGGGGGCGGGGACGCCGACGGCGGCGGTCACGCTGCGACCGGGTTCTTGCGCGGACGGCCACGCGGCCGCTTGCGGGCCACGACGACACCCTGGACGAAGAGCTCGCCGCCCCAGACACCCCACGGCTCACGCCGCTCCTTGGCGCCGGCCAGGCAGGCCTCGACGAGCGGGCAGGTACGGCAGAGGGACTTGGCGTACTCGACGTCGGCCGGGGACTCGGCGAAGAAGACCTCCGGGTCGTACGAGCGGCAGGGGACGGGTACGCCGAGGTTCTCGATGGCGTCGTCGAGCGCGGTGAGCGCGGTGAGGGGGAGCAAGGTGGAGTCCTCCGTGGAGCCGGGCGGGGAGATCAAGTCGGACTGCGGTACTGACGGGGCGTGCGTCTCGAGTTGCACGGTGGGTGGTGTCCTCGTCTGGTCGTGCCGGCCTGTCGGCCGGTTGGCGGCTGGTACTGCTGGCCCGAGGCGCCTTCGGTCCGTCTCGTCCGTTCGGACAAAACAAAAGGGCCGCGGATCCCGAGTGGGGTTCCGCGGCCCTGAGGCGCCGGCCTGATGCAGGATCAGGCTGGATCGCTCCAGGGTTCAGGCCCACGGAAGGCCCACATCGTGTGGTGCTGCTGCGTCTGCTTCTCGGCTCCGGCTCCGGCACCGGCTGCCGCAAAGGCATAGGCCTGAGCCTGTGCGTCCTTCGCTACTGCTGCCGCCGGTGCCTCGATCGGTCGCTCATTGCGCTCCCGCATCACGGGGAGGCTCGCCAGGGACAGCGGGCTGACGGCGGAGATGCCGGACAGACCGGTGGCGCGGAGCGAAGCAGCCGAGGAGCGGGTGAGGCCGAGCGAGCAGGCGGAGACGACCGAAAGACCGGTCATTTTCTGGGTTTCGATGATGCTGATCACTTCAATCGCCTCCTCTCGGCGTCTCAGAGGGACCGGTCGGAGCCGGTCCTGCGTATTCGGATAAGTACAGCACGGGATCAGGGCTTCAGAGAAGTCGCTGTTCCCGTGGTTAAGAACCTATGGTGACGACTGGGGCGGGCGCAAACTATTTTCTGGACGAGTTTTTCTCAGCTCTCCTCGTCCCCCACGCCGGACCCTTCACCGACGGTCTCACCTGCGCAGATGGCGAGTACGTCGGCTCCGAAACGGGTCAGCTTCCGGTTCCCGACGCCCGCGATGACCACCAGCTCCCCCTCGGTGGAGGGCACGGCCTCCGCGATGGCCATCAGGGTCTTCTCGGTGAAGACGCAGTAGTCCGGCTGGCTCAGCAAGGCCGCCTGCCCGGCACGCCAGTCGAGCAGCCGTCCGTACAGCGCCTCGTCCATGTCGGACGGGCACTCCTCGCAGCGCATCAGCTTCATCTCGCCGGCGTCGGTGAGGGGCCGGCGGCAGACCCGGCACCGCGCCGTCTGCCGGGGCCGGCTCTCCACGGCCTCGGTCCGCTCGGCGGGCGCTGTCCGGCCGGAGCCCCGGTCGATCCCTCCGGCGCCTCCGACCCCGCCCCGGGCGCCGAACGCCGTGGAGCCCGGGCGCAGCCCGTTCAGGAACCGGGTGGGCCTGCGGCTCGCCCGGCCGCCGGGCGAGCGGGCCAGGGACCAGGAGAGCGAGAGGTGGAGCCGGGCGCGGGTGACTCCGACGTACAGCAGGCGCCGCTCCTCCTCGACCTGCTCGTCGGTCTTGGCGTAGGCGATCGGCATCATGCCCTCGGTCAGGCCGACGAGGAACACCGCGTCCCACTCCAGGCCCTTCGCCGAGTGCAGCGAGGCCAGCGTCACCCCCTGGACCGTCGGGGCGTGCTGGGCGGCCGCCCGTTCGTCGAGCTCGCGGACCAGGTCGGTCAGGGTCGCCCCCGGCCTGGCCGCCTCGAAGTCCTCCGCGAGCCGCACCAGCGCGGCCAGCGACTCCCAGCGGTCGCGCACCGCCCCCGACCCGGCGGGCGGGCGGGTGGTCCAGCCCTTCGTGGAGAGCACCGCCCGCACCTGGGACGGCAACCCCTCCGCCCCGTCGAGCAGGGAGTCGTTGCGCCCGGCGCGGGCCGCGCCGCGCAGGGCGGTGCCCGCCTCGCGGACCTCCGCCCGCTCGAAGAACCGCTCGGCGCCGCGCAGCTGGTAGGGCACGCCCGCGTCCGCGAGGGCCTGCTCGTAGACCTCGGACTGGGAGTTGACCCGGTAGAGCACGGCGATCTCCCCGGCCGGAACACCTGCCGCGATCAGGTCGCGGATGCGCCGGGCGGTGGACTCGGCCTCGCTGGGTTCGTCGGAGTACTCCGTGTAGACCGGCTCGGGGCCCTTGTCGCGCTGCGAGACCAGCTCCAGCCGGTGGTCGGCGGCCTTGCCTCCGGCCTGGCTCAGCAGGCCGTTGGCGAGGTGGACGACCTGAGGTGTGGAGCGGTAGTCCCGCACCAGCTTGACCACCGTCGCGCCGGGGTGGCGGGTGCGGAAGTTCAGCAGGTGGTCGGGGGTCGCGCCGGTGAAGGAATAGATGGTCTGGCTGGCGTCGCCGACGACGCAGAGGTTGTCCCGGTCGCCCACCCAGAGGTCGAGCAGCCGCTGCTGGAGCGGGCTCACGTCCTGGTACTCGTCGACGACGAAGTGCTGGTACTGGCCGCGCACGTGGTCGGCGATGTCATGGCGGTCCTGGAGGATGCCGACGGTGAGCAGGAGCACGTCCTCGAAGTCGATGACCGAGCGGTCGCGCTTGAGCTGTTCGTACGTGGAGTAGATCTGGGAGAGCACAGCCGGGTCGCGGGGGGCGTCCCGCTGGGTCTTGGCGACCGCGGCCGGGTAGTCGGCGGGGACGGTCTGGGTGACCTTGGCCCACTCGATCTCGCTGGTGACGTCCCGCAGCTCGTTCCGGTCGAGCCGGAGCTCGCAGCGGGCGGCGGCCTCGGCGACCAGCTGCACCTTCCGCTCCAGCAGCCGGGGCAGCTCGCCACCGACTGCTTTCGGCCAGAAGTACTGGAGCTGCCGGAGTGCGGCGGAGTGGAAGGTCCGCGCCTGGACGCCGGTCGCGCCGAGCTGCCGGAGCCGTCCGCGCATCTCTCCGGCGGCCCGGTTGGTGAACGTGACGGCGAGGACCGCGGCGGGCTGGATGATGCCCGCCCGCACCCCGTACGCGATGCGGTGGGTGATCGCGCGGGTCTTGCCCGTACCCGCTCCGGCCAGCACGCACACCGGTCCGTGCAGGGCGAGAGCCACCTCGCGCTGCTCGGGGTCGAGCCCGTCGAGCACGGCGTCCGGGGTCTCGGGGACCTGCGGGAAGAGGGTGGAGTGCGTTGCTGCTGTCACCCCGCCATGCTGCCAGGTCCCACGGGGCGGATGCGGCGGTTGTCCACAGGGGTGAGGTATTCGTCGTACCGGTGAGGGGTGAGGTATTCGTCGTACCGGTGCGAAGACACCGGGCCCCGGTACGACCGCGGGAATGGTGGCCGCCTGCCGTACGTTCCACCCGGTGCGGGGAGGCGGCCCAGGCCGTCGCACCGCATGCGACGCTGCCGGCCGCGCAGCGGGACGGACGAGACAAGGGAGCGCCAGCGACATGGCGGGCACTGTGACGATGTACAGCACCACCTGGTGCGGTTACTGCCGTCGGCTCAAGAGCCAGATGGACCGCGAGGGCATCGCGTACAACGAGGTCAACATCGAGCACGACGCCGATTCGGCAGCGTTCGTCGAAAAGGCGAATGGCGGAAACCAGACGGTACCGACGCTTCTGATCGTTTCCCCGTCCGGCACCGAGTCGGTCATGACGAACCCGTCGCTGGCCCAGGTGAAGCAGGCTTTGGCCGCCTGACACCGGCGTTCGACGCGTACGGCTCGGGACGACGAGGGCCCTCGGCATCCGCCGGGGGCCCTCGCGCGTTTCCGGGGGAGGCCGCCGCCCCCGTTCAGTTCGTGCGGCTCAGGCCCGGCCTGGGCAGCGGCTTCCCGTACCAGAGCTCGATGAGGCGGGCGGCGATCGAGATGCCGAACGGGGGCAGGACCTCGCCGGATTCGAAGGCGGCCGTGAGGTCCTCGCGGGAGAACCAACGGGCCTCCTCGATCTCCTCGCCGTCGACGGTGATCTCCGAGGAGGTCGCGCGGGCCATGAAGCCCAGCATCAGGCTGGAGGGGAAGGGCCACGGCTGGCTGGCGACGTACTCGACCTCGCCGACGGTGACGCCCGCCTCCTCGTACACCTCGCGGACCACGGACTGCTCGATCGACTCCCCCGGCTCGACGAACCCGGCGAGCGTGGAGAAGCGCCCCTCGGGCCAGTGCACCTGCCGGCCCAGCAGGGCCCGGTCCTGGTCGTCGGTGACCAGCATGATGACCGCCGGGTCGGTGCGCGGGTAGTGCTCGGCGCCGCAGGCCTGGCAGCGGCGGATGTGACCGGCCGCGGCGATGACGGTGCGCTCGCCGCAGCGGGAGCAGAAGCGGTGCAGGCGCTGCCAGTTCTCCAGGGCCACCGCGTGCACCATCAGGCCCGCGTCGCGGGGGCCGAGCAGCAGTCCGGCCTCGCGCAGTCCGGCCGGCCGGGCCGACTGGTCCATGCGGCCGGGCAGCGAGTCCTTCTGGAGCGCGAAGTAGCTGACGCCCTCCTCGTCGGTGCCGAGGAAATACCGGTGGGTCTCGGTGACCGGGGCCTCGAAGGCCGGGGTCATCACGATCGCGGTGCCCCCGTCGGGGGTGTCGTCGATCAGCACCTGCCCGCCGGAGACGACGAAGACCCGGGTCGTCGGGTGGCTCCACGCCGCGGCCAGCCACGCCTCGTCGAGGCGGTGGTGCGCCGCGCGGTCGATGCCGCTGGGCGCGGTGAGGCCGATCGGGCGGTCTGCGGTGGCGTTGTCGAAGGTGCTCACAGGTGCTTCCTACTCCCCCTGGGCGGATCGGGTGTGCGGGTGCGGCGGGTTCAGCGGCCGAGCGCCATGGCCATCTCGCCCCACAGGTACGCGGTCGTCTCCACGCCCTTCAGCAGCAGGTCGAGCTCGACCTTCTCGTTGGGCGCGTGCCAGCCGTCGGAGGGGACGGAGATGCCGAGGAAGAGGACCGGGGCGCCGAGCACGTCCCTGAGGTCGGCGGCCGGGCCCGAGCCTCCTTCGCGGGTGAAGAGGATCTTCTTGCCGAAGGCGCGGCCCATCGCGCGGGCCACCGCCTGGAGCGCGGGGTGGTCCAGCGGGGTGAGGCAGGGGCGGGTGGCGGGCTGGAAGACGATCCGATGGCGGAGGCCCGCCGGGATGCGGGACTCGGCCCAGGCGCGGACCGCCTGCTGTACGCGGTCGGGGTCCTGGCCGTCGACCAGCCGGAAGCTGATCTTCACCAGGGCGGATGAGGGGATGATCGTCTTGCTGCCGGCGCCCTGGTAGCCGCCGCCGATGCCGTTGACCTCGGCGGTGGGGCGGGCCCAGACGCGCTCCAGCGTGGAGTACCCGGCCTCGCCGGACGCGGCCTGAGACTTCGCCGTCCGCAGCCAGGTCGCTTCGTCGAAGGGCAGCTGGGCGAAGAGGGCGCGCTCGGTGTCGGTGAGGTCGGTGACCCCGTCGTAGAAACCGGGGACGGCGACCTTGCCGTCCTCGTCGTGGAGGGCGGCGACCAGGCGGGCGATCTCGGTGGCCGGGTTGGGGACGGCTCCCCCGAACGATCCGGAGTGGATGTCCTGGGCGGGGCCGTACAGCTCGATCTCGCACTCCGCGAGGCCGCGCATGCCGGTGCAGACGGTCGGGGTGTCCTCGTCCCACATGCCGGTGTCCGAGACGATCACGGCGTCGGCGGCGAGGCGGGCCGCGTGCTGCTCGACCAGGGCGCGGAAGTTCGGGGAGCCCGACTCCTCCTCGCCCTCGATCAGCAGCTTGAGGTGCACGGCCGGGGTGGTGCGGCCGGTCGCGGCGAGGTGGGCCCGGACGCCGAGGGTGTGGAAGAACACCTGGCCCTTGTCGTCGGCGGCGCCGCGTCCGTACATCCGGCCGTCGCGGATCACCGGTTCGAACGGGTCGGTGGCCCAGCCGTCCTCGCGGGCGGCGGGCTGCACGTCGTGGTGGCCGTAGACCAGGACCGTCGGGGCGTCCGGGTCCTCGCTGTGCCACTCGGCGAAGACCGCCGGGGCGCCGGGCGTCTGCCAGATCTCGGTGACCGGGAAGCCGGTCTCCTTCAGCTTGGCGCTCAGCCACTCGGCACTGCGCCGTACGTCCCCGTCGTGCTCCGGCTGCGCGGATACGGAGGGGATGCGCAGCCACTCGGCGAGGTCGTCGAGGAAGGCCGCGCGGTGCTGTTCGGTGTACGTACGGACGGCGCTGTCCGGGGTCTCGCTCATGCTCGTGAGCCTATCCGTCCTCGGGGGCGGGCTCGTCCAGCAGGATCCGCTCCAGCTCCGCCCGGCCGGGCAACCCCTGCGGGTGGACGGTCTCCCCGCTGCGTACGTAGAGGAAGGTGGCGGTGACCGCTTCGAGGGGCAGGTCGTGCAGCTCGGCCCAGGCCAGCCGGTAGACGGCGAACTGGAGCGGGTCGGCGGTGCGGTGGCGGGTGGTCTTCCAGTCGACGATCTCGTAGCGGTCGCCGGTGCGGTACACCGCGTCGATGCGGCCCCGGATCACCCGGCCCGCGAGGGTGATCTGGAACGGGGTCTCCACCCGGTACGGCGTGCGCCGGGCGTACGCGGTGCGCTCGAACGCCTCCTTCAGCTCGGCGAGGTCCCGCTCGTCGGCGATCTCCGCGTCGCTCCCGTCACCCCCGGGCAGCTCGTCCGGGCCCAGCATGGGCAGCGGCAGCTCCTCGTACCGGGACTCCACCCAGGCGTGGAACCGGGTGCCCCGGCGGGCGGCGGGCTGGGGCGGCCTGGGCATGGGCCGGGCCAGCTCCTTGGCGAAGGCGTCGGGGTCCTCGGCCAGGCGCAGCAGCTGGGTGGCGGAGAGCGCGGCGGGGACGAGGACGTCGTGCACGGTGGCGCGGGCGCGGCGGAGCTCCCCGGCGAGGGCGTCGAGATCCCGGTCCCAGGAGGCGAGGGTGCGGGTCTCCTCGGGGGTGAGGTGGTCCGCCGGTTCTTCCTGCGAGTGGCGGGCGGCGGGGATGTGCGGTGCCGACTCCCGTACGGGCCCCGATGCCGTGGCCGGGACGGTTTCCGCAGGTCGTTCGGTGGGGAGCGCGTCCCAGTCCCAGTCCTCGTCGAACGGTGACTCGTCGGCCGGTGGCTCGTCGAACGGTGACTCGCCGGCCGGTGGCTCGTCGGCCCAGGGCTCATGCGTCGGTACGTCATCGGGCTCGGGGGCGTACGCCGGTGGCTGCTCGTCCCCGTGGAGGGCCAGGTGCTCCAGGTGGGCCAGCACCGTGTCCCGGGCGGCCCGGCGGCGGGTGAGGGCCGTGGCGTCGAGCGGGAGCGGCCAGGCCAGGTCGGTGTCGGGCGCCGCGAGCAACGGGTTCTCCTCGTCCTCGGCGGGCTCGTCCGCCCAGGCCTCGATCTCGCCGTGGCCAGCCACGCAGTGCTCGTACAGCGCTTCCAGGAAGACCGACGGGCCGCGCGTCCGCTTCTGGGACGGGCCCCACCAGTGTCCGGAGCCGAGGAGGAGGGAGCGGGGGCGGGTGAAGGTGACGTAGCCCAGGCGCAGCTCCTCCGTGTGCTGGTGCTCCTTCATCTCCTCCTTGAACCCCTTGAGCCCCTTGGCGTCGAAGGCGTCCAGGGCCGGGAGGGTCGCCGCGTCGCCGCGCAGGGCGTGCGGGAGCACCTTGGCCTGGGCGGTCCAGGCCTCCCGGGAGCGGTCGCTGGGAAACTGGCCGGTGACCAGTCCGGGCACGGCGACGACGTCCCACTCCAGGCCCTTGGACTTGTGCGCGGTGAGGACCTTGACGGTGTTCTCGCCGCCGGGCAGCGCGTTGTCGAGGCCCTTCTCGTACTGCGCGGCGGTCCGCAGGAAACCGAGGAAGGCGAGCAGCGACGCCTCGCCGTCCAGGGAGGCGAAGGACGCCGCTGTGTCCAGGAAGTTGGCGAGGGTCTCCCGGCGGCGGGCGGCCAGCGCCTGCGGGGAGGCGGACAGCTCGACCTCCAGGCCGGTGGTGGCCAGGACGCGGTGCAGGACGTCCATCAGGGGGTCCGCGAGCGAGCGGCGCAGGTCGCGCAACTCCCGGGCGAGCCGGGCGAAGCGCACCCGCGCCTCCGCCGAGAACGGCAGGCCGTCGTCGGCCGCGTCCGCCGCGATGAGGAAGGTGTCCAGGGCGTCCGCGAGCGATATCACCTCGGCCGGGTCGGTGCCCTCGACGGCTTCCGCGAGCCGCCGGTCCGGGTCGGCGTCGTCCCCCTGGGCGGCCCGGTGGACCAGGAGGCGGGCGCGGCGGCCGAGGAGGGCGAGGTCGCGGGGGCCGATGCGCCAGCGCGGGCCGGTGAGGAGGCGGACCAGGGATGCGTTGGCACCCGGGTCCTGGAGGACCTCGCAGACGGCGACCAGGTCGGCCACCTCGGGCAGGTGCAGCAGCCCGGCGAGGCCGACCACCTCGACGGGGATGTCCCGGGCGACCAGGGCCGCCTGGATCTGGCCGAAGTCCCCGGCGGTGCGGCACAGGACGGCGATCTCACCGGGCGGGGTGCCGGTGCGCACGAGGTGGGCGAGGGAGTCGGCGAGCCAGTCGATCTCCTCGGTGTGGGTGCTCAGCAGGGCGCACCGGACCATTCCGTCGCGCTCGGCACCCGGCGCGGCGCGCAGCGCCTGCACGCCCTCGTGCATCGCGCGCAGCGGTTCGGCCAGGCCGTTGGCGAGGTGGAGGAGGCGGCCGCCGCTGCGCCGGTTCTCGCTGAGGCTGTAGCGGGTGGCGGGGGCGCCGTCGGCGTGCGGGAAGTGCTCGGGGAAGTCGTCCAGGTTGGCGACGGAGGCGCCGCGCCAGCCGTAGATCGCCTGGCAGGGGTCGCCCACGGCGGTCACCGCGTGGCCGGTGGGCGCCTGGCCGCCCGCCCCCGGTTCCGGTTCCGTACCGCTGCCGAACAGCGCCGAGAGCAGCAGCCGCTGGGCCACCGACGTGTCCTGGTACTCGTCCAGCAGCACCACCCGGAACTCGTCCCGCAGGATCGCCCCCACTTCAGGCCGGGTCAGGGCCAGCTCGGCGGAGAGGGCGATCTGGTCGCCGAAGTCCAGGAGGTCCCGGCTCCGCTTGGCGGACCGGTAGCGCTCGGTGAGGAAGAGGAGGGAGCGGCGGGCCTCGGCGGTCTCGGGGATCTTGCGCAGGTCGGCGTTGCTGAGCTTGGCGGTGGCCAGCTCCCGCAGCAGCTCGGTGTCGTACGTCTCCAGCGCTCCGGGTCGTACGAGGTGTTCGGACAGCTCCGCGTCGAGCGCCAGCAGGTCGCTGACGAGGGTGGGGAAGGACCGGGTGAGCGCCGGATACGGGCCGGGGGCCTCGCGCAGCACCTTGGCCGCCAGCTGGTAGCGCGTGGCGTCGGCGAGGAGGCGGGCGGAGGGCTCCAGGCCGATGCGCAGGCCGTGCTCGGTGAGGAGGCGGCCGGCGAAGGCGTGGTACGTCGAGATGGTGGGCTCGCCCGGCGGGTTGTCCGGGTCGATGACCTCGGGGTCGGTGACCCCGGCGGCGACCAGCGCCGTGCGGACGCGCTCGGCCAGCTCCCCCGCCGCCTTGTTGGTGAAGGTGAGGCCGAGGACCTGCTCGGGGGCGACCTGGCCGGTGCCGACCAGCCAGACCACGCGTGCGGCCATCACCGTGGTCTTGCCCGACCCGGCTCCGGCCACGATCACCTGCGGGGCGGGCGGCGCGGTGATGCAGGCCGTCTGCTCCGGGGTGAAGGGGATCCCGAGGAGCTCCTTGAGCTGCTCGGGATCGGTGATGCGTGAGGACACGTGAGAAACGGTAACCGGAGCCACTGACAACCCGGCCCGATGCCCGCGAAGGCCCTACTCCACCACCTGCCGCCCCTCCGGCTGCGCGCTGCACGAGGCGCGGAAGGCGCAGTGGGCGCAGTGGGCGCCGGTGGTGGGCGTGAACCGCTCGTCCAGGACCTTTCCGGCGGCGGTGGCCAGCAGGTCGGAGACCCACTCCCCGGCGAGCGGCTCCTGTGCCTGGACCTTGGGGAAGGCGTCGCCGCCCTCCTTCTTGGGCGCGGGCTGGCGGAGCTGGACCAGTTCGGCACCGCCCGGCTCGGGGCGCTTGCCGTCGAAGATGTCGTCGACCGCGCCCTCGCGGACGGCCAGCTGGTAGACGGCGAGCTGGGGGTGGGAGGCGACCTCGTCCTTGGTGGGCGCGCTCTTGCCGGTCTTGAAGTCGACGACGTACGCCCTACCCTCGGCGTCCTCCTCCACCCGGTCCATCGAGCCCCGGATACGGACGGCGTACTCGCCCGCCTCCAGGGTCACGTCGAAGTCGTGCTCGCTCGCGGTGGGGGTGCGGCCACCGCGGTCCAGGACGTGCCACTTCAGGAAGCGTTCGAGGGCGGCGCGGGCCTGGTCCTTCTCCTGCTCGGACTTCCAGGGGGCGTCGAAGGCGAGGCCGTTCCAGACGGAGTCCAGGCGCTCCATGAGGACGTCGAGGTCGGCGGGCGTACGGCTGGAGGCGACCTCGTCGGCGAGTACGTGGACGACGTTGCCGAACCCCTGGGCGGCGGTGGCCGGGGCGTCGGCCTTCACCTCGCGGCCCAGGAACCACTGGAGGGCGCAGGTGTTGGCGAGCTGGTCGAGCGCGGAGCCGGAGAGGGTGACGGGCTGGTCGCGGTCGCGCAGCGGGACGGCGGAGCGGGTCGGTTCGTCCAGGCCCCACCAGCGGGACGGGTGGGCGGCGGGCACGAGTGCCTGGCCCTCGTCGTCGGTGAGCGCGGCGAGCCGGGCGAGGCGGTGGGCGGCGGCGTCGCGCAGGGCGTCGGATGCGGCCGGGTCGACCGTGGTGGCGCGCAGCTCGGCGACGAGCGCGGCGACGGCGAGAGGGCGGCGCGGGCGGCCGGTGATGTCGCGGGGTTCGACGCCCAGCTCGGTCAGGAAGCGGGAGGGCTGGTCGCCGTCGTCTGCGGGGGCCTTCACAGCGGTGACGACGAGGCGCTCGCGGGCGCGGGTGGCGGCGACGTAGAAGAGGCGGCGCTCCTCGGCGAGGAGGGCGCCGGGCGTGAGGGGTTCGGCGAGCCCGTCGCGGCCGATCCGGTCCGCCTCCAGGAGGGAACCCCGCCGGCGCAGGTCGGGCCAGAGCCCCTCCTGGACCCCGGCGACGACGACGAGCCGCCACTCCAGACCCTTGGAGCGGTGGGCGGTCATCAGGCGTACGGCGTCGGGGCGGACGGTCCGCCGGGAGAGGGTGTCGGCGGCGATGTCCTGGGCGTCGACCTCTTCCAGGAAGTTGAGCGCCCCGCGCCCGCCGGTGCGCTCCTCGGCGCGCGCGGCCGTGTCGAACAGGGCGCACACCGCGTCGAGGTCCCGGTCGGCATTGCGGCCACCCGCCCCGCCGCGCAGCGCGGCCCGCTCCAGCCTGCCCGGCCAGGGGGTGCCGTTCCACAGGGTCCACAGGGCCTCCTCGGCGGTCCCGCCGCCTTCCAGAAGCTCGCGGGCCTTGCGCAGGAGCGCGCCGAGGCGCTGCGCGCCGTGGGCGTACGCCGGATCGTGGGTGACCAGCCGTTCGGGCTCGGCCAGAGCGCGGGCGAGGAGTTCGTCGGAGGGGGCGGGGACCCGGATTCCGGCGGCGCGCTCCTCGTCGCGCAGGGCCCGGCCGAGGCGGCGCAGGTCGGCGGCGTCCATGGAGCCGAGGGGGGAGGTGAGGAGGGTGAGGGCGGTCTCGGTGCCGAGCCGGGGGGCGGTGACCGGGGCCGGCTCCGGGCCGTCCTCCCACTCCTCCGGCTCGACGGGGCGGTGGTGCAGCGCCGCCGTCGCCACCGTCCGCAGCGCCGTCAGCAGCGGGGCGACGGCCGGTTCGTGGCGGAGCGGGAGGTCGTCGCCGTCGACCTCCAGGGGGACGCCCGCGGAGGTGAGGGCGCGGCGGACGGCGGGCAGCGAGCGGCCTCCGGCCCGTACCAGCACGGCCATCTCCCGCCAGGGCACCCCGTCCTCCAGGTGGGCACGGCGCAGCAGGTCCGCGATGTTCTCCAGCTCCGTGGAAGCGGTCGGGTAGGTGTACGTCTCCACCCGGCCGCCCTCCCGGACGGCGTGCAGGTCGCGGTGGGCGCGGACGGTGTCGGCGGGCAGCCGGGTCAGCGGCATCCGACGGGTGAGCAGCCGGGTCGCGGCGAGCAGCTCGGAGCCGGAGCGGCGGGAGGTGGTGAGGACGCCCACGGGGGCGGGGGTGCCGTCGGCCCGCCGGAAGGTGTCGGGGAATTCGAGGATGCCGTTCACGTCCGCGCCCCGGAACGTGTAGATCGACTGGTCCGGGTCGCCGAAGGCCACCAGCGTCCGGCCGCCGCCCGCCCCGAGCATCCGACTCCCGCCCCCGGCGTGCGCCCCGCGCCCCTGGTTCCCCGCCAGCGCGTGCAGCAGGCGCACCTGCGCCGGGTCGGTGTCCTGGTACTCGTCGACGTACACCGCGTCGTACGCCCCGGCCAGCTGCGCGGAGACCTCGGGCCGCTCGGCGAGCAGGACGGCGCGGTGGACCAGCTCCGCGTAGTCCAGGACGCCCTGGGCGTCAAGCACGTCGAGGTACTCGGCGAGGAACTGGGCCGCCGCCGTCCAGTCCGGGCGGCCGGTGCGGCGGGCGAAGGCGGCGAGCGCGTCCGGCCCGAGGCCCAGTTCGCGGCTGCGGGCCAGCACGGCACGCACCTCGTCGGCGAAGCCGCGGGTGGTCAGGCAGGCACGCAGTTCGTCGGGCCAGCGGACGTGGGGCAGGCCCTCCCTCTCCAGGTCGAGCTGGCCCGCGAGCAGGTCGCGGACGGTGACGTCCTGCTCGGGCCCGGAGAGCAGCCGCAGCGGATCGGCGAAGAGGTCGGCGTCCTGGTGGGCGCGGACCAGGGCGTAGCAGTACGAATGGAAGGTCGTGGCCTGCGGGCCGCGCGCCGCGCCGAGCCGGGCCGCCATCCGGTCGCGCAGCTCGACGGCGGCCTTGCGGCTGAAGGTGAGGACGAGGATGCGAGCGGGGTCGGCGCCCCGGTTCACCCGGGCCGCGACGGACTCCACAAGGGTGGTGGTCTTGCCGGTGCCGGGACCGGCGAGGACGAGCAGCGGTCCTTCGGCGTGGTCAACCACAGCGCGCTGGCCCGCGTCCAGCAGAGGGGTCTCCACGGAACCCGGCGGAGTGCGCACCAAGCGGTACGCGCCCGTGGTCCGCGGCCGTGACTCACGGTGCGGACTGTGCCGGGTGGAGGAGAAGGAGCTCACGTGGATCGCCGGTCCTGGTGGGTTTACGGGTCGTACGGGTCAGACAGACCGAACAGGTCATGGGGACGAGGAGAGGGGGCGCGGGTGGAGCGCGGTGACGACGCTACGCCAGCGGGGGCGCGCGATGCGGCGGTTGCGCTGCGTCCCTCGTCACGTATCCGGCCGCGCGCCGCCGGAGGCGGGCGCCCGCGTCCGCCCGAGCGCCGGTGGAGACTGTCAGGTGTGAGTTTCCTCGCCCCGGCCGACGTCCGGACCCCCGTCACCATCCCCGCTGCCGTCCCAGCGCGCGTGGCGCAGGTCGAGCCGCGGAAGGTGTCCGTCCGCCCGGCGCGACGCCTCGCGCAGCGGGGTCCCCTCCGTGCGGTAGTGGTCCAGCGCCCGCAGCTCGTGGCCCGGGAGCAGCGCCCCGTCCGCCCGCACGACACGCCACCACGGCACGGCGGATCCGTACAACGCCATGACCCGGCCGACCTGCCGGGGGCCGCCGTCGCCCAGCCACTCCGCGACGTCGCCGTACGTCATGACCCGGCCCGGCGGGATCAGGTCCGCGACGTCGAGGACCCGCTCCGCGTACTCAGGCAGCGCCGCCGACTGCTGCTCGGCCGACTGTTGCTCCACCGACTGCTGCTCGGCCGACAGCTCCGCCGGGTGCCCGGGGCCGTCCGGGGCGGCTCCGGGCCCGCCCCCGCCCGTCTCGTCCTGGCTCATCCGCCCCATCCTGCCGTACGCCACCGACAGCGCGGCCGGAACCGTATCGGTCCGGACACCGAGCGTGCGCGCGGGGGCAAAGGGGCGTATGTTGCGCTTCC
This sequence comes from Streptomyces sp. NPDC088706, assembly GCF_044752765.1. Classification (NCBI taxonomy): domain Bacteria; kingdom Bacillati; phylum Actinomycetota; class Actinomycetes; order Kitasatosporales; family Streptomycetaceae; genus Streptomyces; species Streptomyces sp. NPDC088706. Next base: position 420,031 of record NZ_JBIVLW010000002.1, on the reverse strand, counting down.
CGCGCCCGTGCGACGCACCCTGATGCCCCCCTCCGTCTCCGGGCCGTGCCACCATCATCCGGGCGGTGACCGGTGATACGAGACCACGAAGACGAACCAGAGGCGACGAAGGAGCAGGGCGTGCAGCCACCGAAGGCGGCGGACGCCTCCGATGCCGGAGAGCACCCCCCGAGCACGCCGGAGCCTGCCGAAGTGCGCCCCCCGAGCACGCCGGAGCCTGCCGGAGAGCACCCCCCGAGCACGCCGGAGCCTGCCGGAGAGCGCGCGCCCAGCGTGCCGGGAGGCGCCGAGGGTGCGCTGAGCACGCCGGATCTCGCTGAGCGTGCGCCGGAGCCTTCCGCCGCGGCGGTGCTCGCCGGCGCGGTCAGGCCGGACGGTCCCAGCGCGGCCACCGCGTCCACCAGCGGCCACCTGACCGGTTCGACGCTCGCCTCCGCCGAGGCCGCCCTGACCGACCGGGTCTCCGGTGACGAGCCGCTGCTCCCCGCCCGGGTGCACCGCCCCTCCGACCTGATGCGGCTGCTCATCGGCGTCGCCGCCATCGCCGTGCTGTTCGCCATCGCCGCGTTCGCCCAGGGCACCACCACCGGGCTCGAGGACGACATCTCCAAGGGCACCGAGCAGGCACCCGACCTGCTGATCAAGGTCGCCGGTCTGGTCTCCAGCATCGCGGTGCTGCTCGTACCGGTCGCTTTCGCCATCGAACGGCTGATCAAACGGGACGGGCTGCGCATCGCCGACGGCGTACTGGCCGCCGTGCTCGCCCACGGGGTCACCCTCGCCACCGACCTCTGGGTGTCGCGGTCCGCGCCCGGCACCATCCAGGAGGCGCTGACCCAGCCGCAGCCGGGCGCCGGGCTGACCGACCCGGTGCACGGCTACCTCGCCCCGGTGATCGCGTACATGACCGCGGTCGGGATGGCGAGACGGCCGCGCTGGCGGGTCGTGCTCTGGGCGGTGCTGCTGCTCGACGCGTTCGCCATGCTCGTCGGCGGGTACACCACCCCGTTCTCGATCATCCTGACGGTCCTGATCGGCTGGACCGTGGCGTACGGAACGCTGTACGCGGTCGGCTCGCCGAACGTCCGCCCCACCGGCCAGCACCTGATGGCGGGGCTGCGGCACGTCGGCTTCCGCCCGGTCGCCGCGATGCGCACCGAGGACGCCCCGGACAAGGACAACACCGACCAGAACGACCGGGGACGGCGGTATCTGGTCACCCTGGAGGACGGACCGCCGCTGGACGTGACGGTCGTCGACCGGGAGCAGCAGGCCCAGGGGTTCTTCTACCGGGCCTGGCGCCGGCTGACGCTGCGCGCGATCACCCAGCGGCGCTCGATCCAGTCGCTGCGGCAGGCGCTGGAGCAGGAGGCGCTGCTCGCGTACGCGGCGATCGCCGCCGGGGCGAACGCGCCGAAGCTGATCGCCACCTCCGAGCTGGGCCCGGACGCGGTGATGCTCGTCTACGAGCACATCGGCGGCCGGTCGCTGGACCAGCTGGAGGACGAGGAGATCACCGACGACCTGGTGCGCAGCGCCTGGCGCCAGGTGAAGGCCCTCCAGTCGCGCCGGATCGCGCACCGCAGGCTGACCGGTGACGCGCTGTTGGTGGATCGTTCCGGCAAGGCGTTCGTGACGGATCTGCGCGGCGGTGAGATCGCCGCGGGCGACCTGGTGCTGCGGATGGACGTGGCGCAGCTGCTGACCACCCTGGGGCTGCGGGTGGGGGCCGAGCGTTCCGTCTCCGGCGCCCTGGCCGTGCTCGGCCCGGACGCCGTCGCGGACTGTCTGCCGCTGCTCCAGCCGATCGCGCTGAGCCGCTCCACCCGGGCGACCCTGCGCCGGCTCGCGCGGGAGCGCTCGCAGCAGGAGCGGGACGCGGTGCTGGAGGCCTCGCGGGCGGCCAAGGAGGCGCGGGCCCGGGACGCGGCGGAGGCCGCTGCGGAGCGCACGCCGGAGCACGAGGCCGAGGGGATCACCCTGCGGAAGCCTGATCAGAAGAGCGGGCAGAAGAGCGGGCAGAAAGCCGGTCACAAGGCCGAACGCAAGTCGCTGCGGACCGAGAAGCAGGCCGAGAAGCGGGCCGTGGACGATGCGCTGGAGGAGGCCCGGGAGGGCGATCTGCTCGCCCAGATCCGCCGCCAGGTGCTGCTGATCCGGCCGCAGGCACCGGTGGAGCCGGTCCGCCTGGAGCGGATCAAGCCCCGTACGCTGTTCAGCTTCATCGCCGGGGCCATCGCCGCGTACTTCCTGATCTCCCAGGTCACCCAGGCCGACTTCGGGGTGCTCGTGGAGCAGGCGGAGTGGGGCTGGGTGGCCGCGGCGCTCGGCTTCTCGGGGCTCAGCTACGTGGCGGCGGCGATGAGCCTGCTGGGGTTCGTGCCCGAGCGGGTGCCGTTCCGCAAGACCGTGCAGGCGCAGGTGGCCGGTTCGTTCGTGAAGATCGTCGCCCCGGCGGCCGTGGGGGGCGTGGCGCTGAACACCCGCTTCCTGCAACGCGCCGGTGTGCGCCCCGGTCTGGCCGTGGCGAGCGTCGGGGCCTCCCAGCTCTTCGGGCTCGGCTGCCACATCCTGCTGCTGGCCCTCTTCGGCTATCTCACCGGCACGGAGAGGACCCCGGACTCGCTCACCCCCTCCCGTACGGTGATCGCCGGTCTGCTGACGGTCGCGGTGCTGGTGCTGGTGGTGACGGCCATCCCCTTCCTGCGGAAGTTCGTGGTGACGCGGGTGCGCTCGCTCTTCGCCGGGGTGGTGCCGCGCATGCTGGACGTGGTGCAGCGGCCGCAGAAGCTGGTCACCGGGATCGGCGGGATGCTGCTGCTGACCGGCCTGTTCGTGCTCTGCCTGGACGCGTCGATCCGGGCGTTCAGCGGTCCGGGCGTGACCCAGCTGAGCTACGCGAGCATCGCGGTGGTCTTCCTCGCGGGCAACGCGCTCGGTTCCGCGGCACCCACCCCGGGCGGGATGGGCGCGGTCGAGGGTGCCCTGACGCTGGGCCTGATCGCGGTCGGGCTGCCGATGGAGGTCGCGGCGCCCGCGGTGCTGCTGTACCGCGTGATGACGCTGTGGCTGCCGGTGCTGCCGGGGTGGATCTGCTTCAACCAGCTGACCCGGAAGGGCGAGCTCTAGCCCTCCCGGGGCGCCGCGTCACCGGGCGGAGCCCGAGCTCCCGGGGCGCCGCGTCACCGGGCGGAGCCCGAGGGAGCCGGTGCCGCGAGACCCGTGGACCACCACCCGCATGGACCGCGCCCCGCGCGCTCCCCGGCGCCCCGCCGCACGATGGAGCCCATGAGGACTTCCCCCGCTCTGCGTGCCGCCGCCCTCGCCGCCACCGCCACCGTGCTGCTTCCCCTGGCCGGCTGCTCGGACGGCGACGACTCGGGCGGAGAGGGCCGCTCCACGCCCACCGGGGCCGCGACCGCCTCCCCCACCGCCACCTCCGAGGAGCTGGCGACGCAACAGCTGGACTGGTCACCCTGCCCGGCGCCCAACGTCTCCCAGGGCGGCGGCGAGTCGCCCTCCCCGTTGCCCGGCGGCGCGGTCTGGGAGTGCTCCTTCATGGACGTACCGCTGGATTACGCGGAGCCCGAGGGCCGGACGATCGAGCTGGCGCTGATCCGGGGGAAGGCGAAGGACCAGAAGCGGCGGATCGGGTCGCTGCTGTTCAACTTCGGCGGGCCCGGCGCTTCCGGTGTGGCCACCCTGCCGGCCTTCGGCGCGGACTACGACAGGCTCCGCACCCGGTACGACCTGGTGAGCTTCGACCCGCGCGGGGTGGGGCGCAGCGAGGGTGTGGAGTGCGCGGACGACGCCCAGCTGGACGCCCTCTACCAGGAGGACTCCACGCCGGACGACGCGGCGGAGGAGAAGGAGTTCGTCGAGGGCCAGAAGGACTTCATCGCCACCTGCGAGGAGAACTCCGGCCCCGAACTCCCCTTCGTGGGCACGACGAACGCCGCCCGCGACATGGACCTGATGCGCACGGTGCTCGGCGACGACGAGCTGCACTACTTCGGCATCTCCTACGGCACCGAGCTCGGCGGTGTCTACGCCCACCTCTTCCCGGACAAGGTCGGCCGGGCGGTCTTCGACGCGGTGGTCGACCCCACGAAGGACGCCGAGCAGTCCTCCCTCGGCCAGGCCCAGGGGTTCCAGCTCGCCTTCGACAACTTCACCGAGGACTGCGCGGACCGTGGCGACACCTGCGCCCTGCCCGGTTCCACCGGGGCGGAGGTCGAGAAGTGGATCGCCGACCTGCTGGCGAAGCTGGAGAAGGAGCCGATCGACGGGCTCGGCGACCGGACGCTGACGCAGACGCTGGCCACCACCGGCATCGCCTCCGCGCTCTACTCCAAGGAGACCTGGCCGCTGCTGGAGCAGGGCCTGGACGAGGCCGACGGCGGTGACGGCGCCCTGCTGCTCGCGTTGGCCGACTCGCTGAACGGCCGCGCCGAGGACGGGCGGTACGACAACTCCAACGCCGCCAACATCGCCATCAACTGCGCCGACAACAAGCAGCGCTTCAGCCTGCAACAGACGAAGGCGGCCCTGCCCGCCTTCCGCAAGGCGTCACCGATGTTCGGGGAGTACCTGGGCTGGGGCCTGATGGGCTGCACCGGCTGGCCGGTCACGGGCGCCTGGAACACCCCCGACGTCAGCGCCGCCGGCGCCGCCCCGATCCTGGTGGTCGGCAACACCGGCGACCCGGCGACCCCGTACGCGGGTGCGAAGGCGATGGTGGAGAAACTCGGCAAGGGAGTAGGCGTCGAGCTGACGTACAAGGGCGAGGGCCACGGCGCGTACAACAGCAAGAACACGTGCGTGCAGAAGGCCGTCGACGGATACCTCCTGAACGGTACGGTGCCGAAGTCGGGCACGGTCTGTGCGTGACCCCCAGGAGGGCCGTGGACGCGCGCAAGAGCCGGTCCACACCAGGTGGACCGGCCCTTGCCGCTCACGGGTGCTCTAGTAGACCGGCTTCTCGGGCTCGATCTGGTTGACCCAGCCGATCACGCCGCCGCCGACGTGCACCGAGTCCGCGAAGCCCGCCGACTTGAGGACCGCGAGGACCTCGGCGCTGCGGACACCGGTCTTGCAGTGCAGGACGATACGGCGGTCCTGCGGGAGGTCCTGGAGGGCGTTGCCCATGAGGAACTCGTTCTTCGGGATCAGCTTCGCGCCGGGGATGGAGACGATCTCGTACTCGTTCGGCTCGCGGACGTCGATGATCTCGATCTTCTCGTCCCCGTCGATCCACTCCTTGAGCTGCTTGGGAGTGATCGTGGAGCCGGCCGCCGCCTCCTGGGCCTCCTCGGACACGACGCCGCAGAAGGCCTCGTAGTCGATGAGCTCGGTGACGGTCGGGTTCTCGCCGCAGACCGCGCAGTCGGGGTCCTTGCGGACCTTGACCTGGCGGTACTGCATCTCCAGGGCGTCGTAGATCATCAGACGGCCCACCAGCGGGTCACCGATGCCGGCGAGCAGCTTGATCGCCTCGGTCACCTGGATCGAGCCGACCGACGCGCACAGGACACCCAGCACGCCGCCCTCGGCGCACGAGGGGACCATGCCCGGCGGCGGGGGCTCCGGGTAGAGGCAGCGGTAGCAGGGACCGTGCTCGGACCAGAAAACGGAGGCCTGGCCGTCGAAGCGGTAGATCGAGCCCCACACGTACGGCTTGTTCAGCAGCACCGCCGCGTCGTTGACCAGATAGCGGGTGGCGAAGTTGTCCGTGCCGTCCACGATCAGGTCGTACTGCGCGAAGATCTCCTTCACGTTCTCGGCTTCGAGCCGCTCCTCGTGAAGGACCACGTCCACGTACGGGTTGATGCCCAGCACCGAGTCCTTGGCGGACTGCGCCTTGGACCGGCCGATGTCGGCCTGGCTGTGGATGATCTGGCGCTGCAGGTTCGACTCGTCGACCTCGTCGAACTCCACGATGCCCAGCGTGCCGACGCCGGCCGCGGCCAGATACATCAGGGCCGGCGAGCCGAGACCGCCGGCGCCCACACAGAGCACCTTGGCGTTCTTCAGACGCTTCTGTCCGTCCATCCCGACATCCGGGATGATCAGGTGGCGGGAGTACCTGCGGACCTCGTCGACGGTGAGCTCGGCGGCCGGCTCGACCAGGGGTGGCAGCGACACAGGAACCTCAACAATGCAGGTGGTCGGATTTACGTACATCGACGGCGCGTACGTCGACTACGTACGGTTGTTCTTCCGGTAACACTGCCACGCCCCCTCTCATTCCGAGATACCGGGTCCGATCCGCGAGACGATTTCGTCCCAGTACCTGGGCAGCGCCGCGAATGGATCGGTTTGTCCGCTCCGTCCGTCGCCACTCCGCCCGTCCCGGTCCGTGAAGAAGATCGTCCCGGCGCCCTGCCAGCGGGCGATGCGCATCGCCTCGTCGAGATGGGTGCGCGGCACCCCGTGGACGAAGTGCGCGAACCGTTCCGGCGGGTGGTCCGCCGTCCACTCGGCCACCTGTGACCAGCGGTAGTCGGTCCACGAGCCCTGGAAGGTGACCAGTTGGTCAGCCGCCTCCGCGTAACCGGGGTACGGGTGGACGCCGTGGCCCAGGACGAGTCGGCCGCCGTCGTCCGCGCTGTCGCTCTCCGCGAGCAGGGCGTGCAGCGTGCCGGTGAGACGGCGGACGGCGGGCAGCTGGGCCTGCTCGGCGGGGCAGCGGGCCAGGTAGAAGCCACCGACCCGGTACCAGTCGACGAAGGCGCGGGCATCCGCGATCAGCTCGTCGAACGGCCGCTCCCCGTAGGCCAGATCGAGGTGGCCGAGGAGCCGGCCGCCGTAGGCGCGTACGGAGTCGTCCGGGGCCTCGCCGTGCAGCGCGCGCTCCCGGGCGTTGCGCAGTCTCCCCGCGGCTTCCAGGCAGTGCGGGTCGGGCCGGGTACCGGGGCCGTCCGCGATGTTGAGGACGGCCCAGTGCAGGGGGGTGCCCGGGCGGACCAGTTCGGCCCATTCGGCGGGGGCGAGCAGCGGGTGGGCGTAGCCGGGGACGCCGAAGCCGAGCTGTTCGCCGCCCGCGGTCCTGCGGGCGTCGGCGGGGGCGCTCAGATGCGGCATGCCGCCTCCATCCAGATGTCCGCGAGGGACTCCTCCAGGTTGATCCGGGGGCGCCAGCCGAGCCGGTCCCGGGCGGTGCGGACGTCGGCCTGCTGCCAGGCCCCGCAGCCGTCCGGATACGGGGACGGGGTCGCCGAGAGGTGTTCCATCACCGACTCGGCGGAGGTGCGCGGGGCCCCGATGGGCAGGCGCGCGGGGGGCGTGTCCAGCTCGTGGAGTGCGCCCGCGTATCCGGCGACCCTGGCGAGGACGGCGGCCGCGTCCCGGAGCCGGACCGCGCGCCCGGTGCCGATGTTGACGACGCCCTGCGCGGCGGAGAGCGAGGCGGCGTGGACGGCCCGCGCCACATCCCGTACGTCGACGAAGTCCCGCTGCACGCCGAGACCGCTGAGCTTGAGCTCGCCGTCCCCGGACTGCATGGCCCGGCGCATCGCCTCGGCGAGTCGGCCCAGCGGGGAGCCCGCGGGGGTGCCGGGGCCGACGGGCGAGAAGACCCGGAGCACGACGGCGTCGAGTCCGGAGCCGAGGACCAGTTCGGTGGCGGCGAGCTTGCTGACGCCGTAGGGGCCGCCGGGGCGCGGGATGGCGTCCTCGGCGGTGGAGGAGCCGGGCTGCGAGGGTCCGTACTCGGAGGCGCAGCCGACCTGGACGAGCCGCGCCCCGCAGCCGCTGCGGCGCAGGGCCTCGCAGACGGTGGCGACGGCGACGGTGTTGTGGCGGGTGAGGTCGCGGGCGCCACCGCGGGTGGCACCCGCGCAGTTGACGACGACTCCGGGGTGGACGGCGTCCAGGAAGCGGGTGAGCGCTCCCGGGCTGCCGCCGGCGAGGTCGAACCGGACGTCGGCGTCGTCGCCGCGGCCGAGGGCCGTGAGGTGGACAGCGGGGTCGGCGAGCAGACGGTCGGCGACGAAGCGGCCGAGGAATCCGTTGGCTCCGAGCAGCAGCACCCTCATCGCGCACCGCCTCGGTGCCGACGGCGGGCTGCCGGTGCGGGGGACTGGGGGGTCATGGCGGTTACTCCTTGATCGGTGGTTCGGTTCGTGCGGTGTCGGACAGGACCCGCGGCGTCGGCTCCGCGGGGTGGTGCGGTGGGGCGGGATGGTGCGGGGTGGTGCGGGGTGGTGCAGTGGGGGTTCGTGGGGTGGTGCGGTGGGGCGGTTCGTGGGTGGTGGTGCGGTTCGTGGGGGGTGGTGCGGTTCGTGGGGGGTGGTGCGGTTCGGGGGGGGCGTGCGCTGGTGCGGTGGCGCGGTTCGTGGGGTCGTGCGCTGGTACGTCGGCGGCGGTCAGGCCCTGGTATGGGCGGAGGCCCGGGAGAGGGCGGCGGCGGAATGGACGAGCAGTCCGAGCGCCGCCGCACCGCAGGCGAGGGCGGGTACGGCCCCGGGGCCGCCCGCCGCGACGAGGGCGTGCACGGGCAGGGCCAGCGGTTCGAGGCCGGGGAGCCGTCCGGCCAGGACGAGGGCCGGGGCGGCGGCCTCCACGGCACAGGCGGCGGCGAGCGCGAGGGTGCCCGGCTCGGGCAGTCCGTGCGCGGCGAGCAGCCGGGCCAGGAAGAACAGCACCCCGAGGGCGGTGGCCGCGACCGGCGTCCCGGTGGAGCCGAGGCCTAGATCGGCCAGGAGCAGCAGGGGCAGCAGGGCACAGAGAAAGAGAACGAGGGCCGCCAGGAGCAGGGGGCACACTCCCGCGCCGAATTCCTCCAGTGCGCGGCTTCCGGCGAGTTTCCGGTGGGCCCGGACGGTGAAGAGGTGCGCGCACCAGGCCGCCGGGGCGAGTGCCGCGGCGAGCCCGAGCAGCGGGGCGGGGGCAGCCTGCCACGGGCCGTCGGGGCCGCCGCTGACGACCTGGGCGATCAACTCCTCGCCGTACACCGCGAAGCTCAGCAGCCAGCAGGCGTACATCCCGGCGCGGCCCGCCCCTTCCGGGGCGCGCAGGGGGCCGCGGCTGAGGCAGAGCCGGAGCGCCAGGCACGTCAGGAGTGCGCCGGTGACGGTCACGGCGGCCCGCGCGCCCCCGCCGAGCACCCCTTCGGTGATCCGGAGCAGCCCGGCGGTGGCCAGACAGGCCGCGCCGGGGAGCAGTGCGAACAGCGCCCACCCGGCGCGGGCCTCGGTGTCCGGCCCGGGGGGCGTGGTCACGGCGGGCCCGGTGGACCGGTGAGGGGTACGGGCGTACAGCTCCTCGGCGAGGGCGAACACGTCCCGGTGGCGGTAGCGGGCGGCGGTGCGGTCGGTCAGGCCGTGGGCCGCCGACCCCGCGGCGATCTCCAGCGGGCTCACGGCCCTTTCGCGCAGGTCGCGGTGGTGGTGCATCAGGAACGTCACGGGGTCGGCCGGTCCCCGGCGCGCGGAGGCGCCGGGCCCGCGCCGCGCGGCGCGCGAGGGGATCTCGGCGGGGCGGTCCGGTACGGGGGTGGCGGCGTCTTCCGGACGGGGCATCGGGTGGTCTTCTCCGTGGTCGGGACGGAATGGGTGGTCACGCATCGCCGTCCCCCGCCCCGCGGGCGGCCGCGCAGCCGCACAGGGGCTGCGGGGACCGGCCCGAGTGCCTGGCCGCCACCTGCCCCGGCCCGCCGGACCGTTCCGGCCCGAATCCCAGGATCGGCCCGGTCTGCCCGGCCGCCACCTGCCCCGGCCCCCCGGACCGCTCCGACCCGGGTCCCAGGACCGGCCCGGTCTGCCCGGCCGCCACCTGCCCCGACCCCCCGGACCGCTCCGACCCGGGTCCCAGGACCGGCCCGGTCTGCCCGGCCGCCACCGGCCCCGGACCTCCGGGCTCCCCCGCCCCGGCCCCGGCGCTCCGGCTGGGCACCTCCGCTCCGGTCGGCGGCGCCTGTGCCGGGGTCCGGTGGCCGAGCAGCCGGGCCTCAGCCGGGGTGGCATAGAGCAGGGGCTCGCCGTCGGCGTCCACCGCGTCGGCCTCCCGCCGCATCGGGGCGTGCGAGATCAGCTCCAGGTAGATGCCGTGAAACGCCGCGAGGTTCTGTTCGACGGTGAACAGTTCGAGCGCACGGGCCCGCACCGCCACTCCCAGGCGCGCCCGGCGCTCGGAGTCGCGCAGCAGCGCGATGCGGGCGTCCGCGAGCGCCCGGGGGTTGCGCGGGGGCACCACCAAGCCGGTGCCGCCGATGACTTCGACCCGGCGGCAGTGCGCGAGGTACGGGGTGGCACCGTCGTCATCGGCCGGGGCGCCGAAGTTCCGCAGCCGGGCGTCCGGTTCGACGCGGCGGACCTCGGCGGAGGAGTGGAGCAGGCCGATCAGGTCCTGGACGGGCTCGATCCGGCCGACCCGGACCAGCGTGTCCGGGCCGCCCGCGTCGTCGTGCTCGCCGACCGGGGCGAAGCGCTCGGCGGCCATGCCCGGGTAGGCCGTGCGCTGTTTGGCCGGGTCGGCGCCGCACCGCCGCTGCCGGCGGCGGAGGTGGATGTTGCCGGAGGTGACGATCGCGGCCTGCCGGTGGACCTCGGCGGCCCGGTGGGCGTGGAAGCCGCCGAGGAGGGCGCGCACCGGAGCTCCGAAGGGCGCGTCGGGCGCGCGGAGGTAGTGCGTGCGCAGCTGCACACCGTGCTCGGTGACCAGCAGCGGCACCCCGAAGAAGCGTTTGGCCAGTAGCCCCGGGAGTGCGACCGCCCCGCCGGATGCGGCGTGGCAGAGGTCGACCGCGCCGAGGCTCTCCGGGTCGTACCAGCCGAGCGGGAGCGGCCGCAGGACGCGCTCCAGCTCGGGGGCGAAGGCGAGGTGGTCCACGACGGGGGCGCTCCGCACGGTCCGGCCGGTGCCCCGCGCCCGGCAGGCGGCCTCCAGGATCCGTACGGTGGTCTCGGAGCGCGGGGCGAGGTGGGGTCCGCCGCGCTCCCGGGCCAGTTCGGCGAGACCGTAGCGGCCTTCGGTGAACAGCCCCCCGTCGGTGGCCGGGTCCGGGCCGGCGTCCTCGGTCGCGCAGAGCGCGGTGGTGAGGGCGGTGGGGTGGGCGGCGAAGCGCTTGCGGTCGCGGCGCCCGTAGGAGACGCCCCCGCCGGTCACCAGCCGGGCCGGCAGGCCGCGTTCACCGCTGCCGCGCGGGGTGCCGTCCTCGGGGGTCCACTGCGGCGCGGTGCGCACCCGGCCGACGCGGTCGGGCAGCCTGACCCAGCCCCGGCCCTCCTGGTGGGCGGAGCGGCTCAGCACGAAGAGGTCGAACGCGTGCTGCGGCAGGCCGCGCGCCAGTCGGCCGCACCAGAGCCTGGACTCACCGGTCGCATACGGATGACCACCGTCGGTGAGCAGTCCGATCCGCACGAGTACACCCCCGATCTCCCTTGTGGGCGGCCGCCGTTGGAACGGCGACTCGCAGCGGGACGACCGTAAGCGGATACGCCGGTGGCGCGATGGACGGTTGTCCGTCGCGCCACCGAAAGGGGTGAACCGTCGTAACTTTCCCGGCCTGGTCGCGTTCTGTCGCGGCCGGACGGTCGGTTGTCACGGAGGGTCAGGCTGCGGCCAGCTCCTTGCGGGCCACCCGGCGGGCCGCCGCGAGCCCGGGGTCGAGCGCGGGAACGGCCGCCAGCAGCTGCTTCGTGTACGGGTCGCGGGGGGCTCCGTACACCTCGTCGGCGCTGCCCTGTTCGACGATCAGGCCGCCGCGCATCACCGCGACCCGGTCGCTGACCTGCCGGACCACGGCGAGGTCGTGGGCGATGAAGACCAGGCCGATACCCAGCTCGCGCTGGAGTTCGGCGAGCAGCGCGACGACCTGGGCCTGGGTGGTGACGTCGAGCGCGGAGACCGGTTCGTCGCAGACGATGACCTTCGGCTCGGCGGCCAGGGCGCGGGCGATCCCGATGCGCTGGCGCTGTCCGCCGCTGAACTCGTGCGGGTAGCGCTCGAAGTGCGCCGGGTCGAGCCCGACGCGCTCCAGGAGTGCGCCCACCCGGTCCCGTACGCGCCCCTCGTCGCGCTCCCCGGCGGCCCGCAGCGGGTCGGCCACGGACTCCCCCACCGAGCGGCGCGGGTTGAGCGAGGCGACGGGGTCCTGGAACACCATCTGGAGTTCGCGCCGGAAGGGCCGCAGCTCCTTCTCCGACAGCGAGCCGATCTCCGTACCTTCGTAGCGGAGGCGGCCTGCCGTCGGGTCCAGCAGGCGCACCAGCATCCGCCCGAGCGTGGTCTTGCCGCTGCCGCTCTCGCCGACGATGCCGAGCGTCCGCCCCGCGTGCACGGTGAGCGAGACCCCGCCCACAGCGGTGACCTTCCCGCTCCCCCGGCCGAACTCACGCCGCAGGCCGACGGCTTCGAGCAGGGGTACGGAGACCTCGGCGGCGCGCTGCCCGGGAACGGGCACCGGCACCACCCTCCGGCTCTCCACCCTCGGCACCGCCGCCAGCAGCTCCTTCGTGTAGGCCGCGCGCGGTGAGCCGAGCACCCGGGCCACCGGCCCGCGCTCCACCTCCCGGCCGCCCCGCATGACGAGCACCTCGTCCACGCTCTCGGCGGCCACGCCCACGTCGTGGGTGACCAGCAGCAGTCCCATGCCCGTCTCCTGGCGCAGGGTGTGCAGCAGGTCCAGGATCTGGGCCTGCACGGTGACGTCGAGCGCGGTCGTCGGCTCGTCCGCCACGATCAGCTGCGGTTCGCAGGCCAGGGCCATGGCGATGAGCGCCCGCTGCCGCATCCCGCCGGAGAACTCGTGCGGTCGCAACCGGGAGCGGCGGGCCGCGTCCGGGATGCCCACCCGGTCCAGCACCTGGACGGCCCGCGCGCGGGCGGCCTTGCGGGAGGCGCGGTGATGGACCCGATACACCTCGGCGATCTGGTCGCCCACCGGGTGGTACGGGTCGAGCGAGGAGAGCGGGTCCTGGAAGACCATGGCGGCCTTCGCGCCCCGCAGCGCCCGCAGCCCGGCGTCGTCGGCCGCGTTCACGTCCGTACCGGCGACCTTCACCGTGCCGCCGACCCGGGCACCCGTCCCCCGGTGCAGGCCGAGCAGGGCGTAGGCGGAGGCGCTCTTGCCGGAGCCGGACTCCCCCACCACACCGAGGGCGCCGCCCGCCTCCAGGGTGAAGGAGAGCCCGTCGACGGCCCGGACGGAACCGAAGTCGACCGTGAGGCCGCAAACGTCGACCAATAGGTCACGCGTCGTCATGAAAGAACCACCCGTCGGTCGGCCAGCGCGTACAGCAGGTCCGCGACGGCATTGGCGAGGACGACGAAGAACCCGGTCACCAGCACCATGCCGACCACGACGGGCAGGTCGACGACCTTGACCGCGTGGACCAGCTCGCGCCCGATGCCCGGGATGCCGAAGAGGGATTCGGTGAGCACCGCACCGCCGAACATCGAGCCGAAGTCCAGGGCGCTGAGCGCGATGACGGGTGCCACCGCGCCCCGGAGCGCGTGCCGGCCGATGATGGCCCGCTCCCCGACCCCGTACGCCCGGAAGGTGCGCACATGGTCCTCGGCGAGCGTCTCCAGCATGGCGCTGCGGGTGAGCCGCGCGTACTTGGCGGACTCGATGAGCGCCAGCGACACCCAGGGCAGCAGCAGCCCCCAGGCCCACTGCTCGGGGTCCTCGGCGAAGGGGACGTAGGCGGGGGCGGGGAGCCACTGGAGGGTGGAGCAGAACACGATGATGAGCAGCAGCCCGATGACGAAGACCGGGGTCGCGGAGCCCGCGAGGGTCAGCCAGGTCAGTACGCGTTCGGTGAGCCGGCCGCGGCGCCAGGCGGAGAGCACGCCGGTGCCCACGCCCAGCAGCAGCCAGCCCGCGAAGGCGCCGATGACCAGCGAGCCGGTGACCGGCAGCTTGGCCAGGATGAGCTGGGTGACCTGCTGGTCGGACTGGTAGGAGACGCCGAGGCAGGGCATCGCGCAGTGTTCGGTGCCGGTGCCGGTGGAGAAGTCCCGCCCGGCGACGATGCCCTGGAGGAAGTGCCCGTACTGCACGTACAGCGGATCGTTCAGCCGCAGTTGCTCGGTGACCTGGGCGACCTGGGCGGGCGAGCAGCGCGGGCCGCAGGCGATCTGGGCGACGTCGCCCGGGGCCACGTAGAAGATCCCGTAGAGGATGACGGTCAGGGCGAGCAGGACGAGGGCCGCCCCGCCGAGCCGCCGGATCAGGAACCCGGTCATGCCGCGCTCCCGTCGCTGTTCTTGGTGCCCACCCGCAGCCGGGAGGCGGCGCGCGGGTCGAGTGCGGTGCGGACGCCCTCGCCGAGGACGGTGAGCGCGAGGACGGTGACGAACAGCAGCCCGGCGGGGAGCAGCAGATACGTGGGGGCCGCCTGGTACCAGGTGTCGGCCTCGGTGAGCATCTGGCCCCAGGACGGGGTGGGCGGTTTGATGCCGACGCCGAGGAAGGAGAGGGCCGCCTCGACGATGATGTTGGTGGGGAAGGACAGGGCGGCGTACGTGATCACGGGGGCGGCGAGCGAGGGCAGCAGCTCGCGGCGGGCGATGGACCACTTTCCGCGTCCGCTGAGCCGGGCCGCCGAGACGAAGTCGAGGGACTTCAGGGTGAGCGCCTGGGCCCGCACGATCTTCGACGTACCGGCCCAGTTGATGCCCCCGATGACCAGGGCGATCAGGACGGGCCGGGGGAAGGTCTCGGGGACGATCGCCAGGAGCGCCAGGGCGATGACCATGATCGGCAGGGCCACGTTGATGTCGGTGATCCGGCTGAGGAGCTGGTCGACCCAGCGGCTGCCGAGCGCGGCGGAGAGGCCGATGACCAGGCCGAGGGTGATCTGGAGGACGGTGGCGAAGAGGGCGACGCCGAGGGAGACCCGGGCGCCGTGGACGATCCGGGCGAACAGGTCGCGGCCGGTCTGCGGTTCGACGCCGAGCCAGTGGTCGGCGCTGATGCCGCCGAAGGGGCCGATGGGGACGCCGCCGGCCGCCGAGTCGACGAGGTCGGGGTGGTAGGTGTTCGGGTCCTGGCCCGCCAGTGCGGTGAGCAGCGGCGCGGCGAGTGCGACCAGGACGAGCAGGAGGACGACGAGGGCCGCGGCAAAGGCCGCGCGCTGGGCGCGCAGCCTCCGCCAGAACAGCCGGGCCCCGGAGGCGGGGGCGACGGCCGGCACCGCTCCCGCCTCCTGGACCAGAAGGGCTTCCGACATGGCTACTTGACCGCGGCCTGGGAGACGTCGAGGACACCGGTCCAGTCGCTGATGACGACGTTCTTGACGTCCTGGCCGTACAGCCGCTTGTAGACGGGGTGGAACAGCGGCACGGTCAGCGCCTTCTCACCGATCTTCCTGTCGAGCGCGCCCCAGCGGGTGGCGGCGGCCTTCAGGTCGGTCAGCTTGTTGATCTCGTCGATCTCCTTGTTGACCTCGGGGTCGTTCAGGAAGCTGGTGTTGTAGTTGGCACCGTTCTCGACGATCTGCCGGCCGTCGAAGATCGGGGCGAGGAACGGACCGCCGGAGGGCCAGTCGGCACCCCAGTGGGCGAGGAAGAAGCCGGGCTCCTTCTTGGCGTCGTGGATGGTGTCGGAGTAGTCGTTGCTCTCCAGGCCCTGGAGCTCGACGGTGATGCCGGCCTTCTTGAGCGCGGCCTGGATGGCGGTGGCGATCTCCGGGCTGGTCTCGAAGTCCTTGTCGTTGGAGTGGGTGAGGGTGACGGTCAGGCCCTTGGCGTGCCCGGCCTCCTTCAGCAGCTCCTTCGCCTTCGCCGCGTCACCGGTCTTCCCGGCCGGGAAGTGGTCGTAGGCGGTGTGGCCGAAGGAGTCCTGCTCGGGGAGGAAGGTGGTGGCGGGCTCGGCGAGCGAGGAGCCGCCCGCCGCGTTGACGATCGAGGAGCGGTCGATGGCGTACGAGATCGCCTGGCGCACCTTCGGGTCGTCGAAGGGCTTCACCTTCGGGTTGAAGGCGATGTAGTTGGTGTAGCCGAAGTGGCCGGTTCCGACGCGGGCGGCGAGCTTCTTGTCGCCGGTGACCTTGGCGAGTTCGGCCGGGCCGAGGTTGGTGTCGGTGGTGACGGCGGCGGCGTCGGCGCCCTGTGAGGCGGAGAGCCGCTGGTTGATGACGGCTGCGTCGAGGCCGGAGCGGACGTCGATCCGGTCCGGGTGGGCCTTGCGCTCCTCGTCGGTCGTGGCCGACCAGTGCGGGTTGCGCTCCAGGACGAGGCGCTCGCCGTCGTTCTCGTTGGTGACGACCTTGTACGGGCCCGAGGAGAGCGGGTGCTCCTCGTACTTGGTGCCGGTGTCCTTGGCCTGGGGCACCGGGCTGGTCTGGGTCTGCGTCGCCAGATAGGGGAACTCGCCCTCGGGCTTGTTCAGCCGGAAGACGATGGTCCTGTCGTCGGGCACCTCGATGGAGTCGAGACCCTTCTTGTCCTTGTACGGGCCCTGGTAGTCGGCTCCGCCGATGAGCCAGTCCCGCAGGTAGGGGGCGCCGCCGGAGAGTTCGGGGGCGAAGGAGCGCTCGATGCCGTACTTGATGTCGGCCGAGGTGATCGCGGTGCCGTCCTCGTACTTGAGGCCCTCCTTGAGGGTGTACGTCCAGACCGTGGCGTCCTTGTTGGGCTTGCCCAGGTCGGTGGCGAGGTCGGGGACGACCTGCGCGCCCTCGGCGCCGTCCTCACGGTTGCGGGTGGTCAGGGTGCGGAAGACGAGGGAGGGGACGTTGCCGCCGCCGGAGGTGTAGAGCCGGGCGGGGTCGAAGTCCTGCTGGGGGTTGCGGTTCAGGACGGTGAGGGTGCCGCCCTTCTGCGGCCTGCCCTCGGCTCCGGAGTCGCCGGCGCCGCCCTTGCTGTCCTCGGGACCGCAGGCCGCGGCACCCGCGGCAAGGACGAGGGTGACGGTGGCCGCTGCCACGCGGCGCGATCTGACGGACGGTTGACGCATCGGAAGATGACCTCTCGGAATGCTGGGGCGCATGACGCGGGAAAGGGGAAAGGAAATCCGCGCAGGCGGCAGCGGGAGAGGGCCCCGGCTTCGAATAGGGCCGGATGAAAGACCGGACAAGGAAATGCCGCGCCTGCGGACGGAGATACGTCCAGGCGCGGCAGTGACCAGGCCACCGGAACCGGTCAGGGGCTCAGGGAAGGGCAACGGGCCGACAGCGCGCTCGGACAGGCGTCAGCGACAGAGAATGTCGGCTACGCAGTGCCCGGTCACGCCGAGAAGCGCCAGCTCAAGGGCGGCGATCTCGGATGGTGCGGGGCTGCGTGACATGCCGAAAATATGAACGACCGCCCTGACCGCTGTCAAAGCGGGCCAGGACGGTCGTCTCGGCATGCGGACAGGCGCCGTCAACTACCGGGGTGCACCCACGGGTTGGGTTTGCACTTGATCCCTTCGATGTCCAGGGATTTGGTCTGCTGCTGCATCACCGGGGCCAGGGCACCGGGCGTGCGGCAGCTCACATGGTTGTGTCCCAGCCGGTGGCCGACCTCATGATTGATGAGCATCTGACGGTAGGACAGCAGTTTCTCCGGACCGAAGGTGGCCGATCCCTGGGCCCAGCGATAAGCATTGATCATCACGCGGTCGGTCGCCGCGGAATCGCAGGAGACATTGTCGATCGTCGTGTCCAGACCGGATTTCGCACACCATTCACCGGTCGTCCCGGGGCTGGCGAGCGTGATCACGAAGTCGGCGCTCCCGGTGGAGATCCGCTCGAAGGCCATCGCGCCGTTGTGCGCCCAACTCCGGTCGTCGTTCAGCGTCTTCTGGACGGCTTCCGCGAAAAGGCCGGCGTCGAGGGAGAGGCCCTTCTCGACATCGATCCGGTAGCGGTACTTCTGCCCCTTGCCGGGCGCCTTCGCCAGTCCGGGAACGGCCTCGAACTTCCCGGTCGCCTTCAGATCCGCGGCGAGCGGATAGGGCTGCGCCATCCGGTGGGCGTACGAGAGGGGCTTGACCTCGGGGGCCTTCGTCGCGGGGTGCTGGGGGGTCGGGCGGGCGTCCGAGCGCGAGGCGCCCCCGCTGCCGTCCCGCTCCACACCCGCGGCCCGCGCCGCCGCGGCTCCCCGGGCGGCGGAGTCCTCGGCGACCTGTCCGGCCACCACGACCGCGAGCACGGTCGTCACCGCGGCCGCGGCGATCCCGGTGCAGGTGCGCCCCTTGCCGCCCTTGGCCTCGCGGCGGTCGGCGAGCCGGCCGTCCCCGGCCTCGTCCGGCTCCGCCGGCGGACCGGCGGCTCCGGCGCCCGAAGGGGTCTCAGACGGGTCGGCGTCGGCGTCGAAGGCGTCGACGAACTCCCGGCGCGGGCCCGGCATCCCGGCGGGAGCGACGGCCGGCTGCCGCGCCGCCCGCCTGTCGGCCGCGCGCTGCGCAGTCCGCTGGGCGGACACCTGGCGTGCCACGGCCTGCTCGCGGGCGGCGGCGTCCTGGTCCCGGCGGCCCGGTGCGCCGTGCGGCTGCGCGTACGGCGGGCCGACGGGGGCGGCGTGGGGCGAGGGCCCGGGACCGGACCCGTGACGCGGCTGCCCGGCGCCCCCGCCCGGAGCCTCGGGGCGGGAGTGCGGCCCAGAACCCCACCCGCCGCCCGGCTCGCGCTGCTCGGGGTGGCCGCCGCGCACCTGGGGGGCGTCCTGGAAGGGTGCGGCCGGAAAGGGGGTCTCGAGGAACGAGGTCTCCCGGTGCGGCGCGTGCCCGTCGGCAGGGGGCACGGGCGCCTGGCGCCTGCGCCGGCCACTGCCGGAAGCGGGCCGGGATACGGCGCGCGGTCCGCCCGGATCCGCCGCTGCGGCGTCCGGGCGGATGGCCTCCGCGCCCTTTCGGCTGTGTCGTCCCACGCCCCGGATCAGCTCCCGCCGCAATCGTCCAGCAGTTCCCGGAACGCCTGGGCGACCGCCTCCGGGTACTCCATCATCGCCACGTGCCCCGCGTCGGGCAGGGTCAGCAGCCGGGCGTCGCGGAAGGCCGCGGACGCCCTGCGCGCCATCCGGTACGAGACGAGCTGGTCCCGTCCGCCGTACACCAGCTGGGTCGGTGCGAGCACCCGCTCGGCCTGGCGCCACAGTCCGTGCTGGCCGCCCAGGGTGTACGCGTCGACGATGCCCCGGGCCGAACGCGTCATCGCGTCCCAGAAGTACGGCAGCTCCAGCCGACGCTCCATCTCGGCCACCGCGTGACGGAAGGCTTCGTCGGAGACCTGTGCCGGATCGCCATAACAGAGTGCCATGACTCCGCGCGTCCGCTGCTCCGCCGTCCAGCCCTTCGTGAGCCGGGAGAACAGCGGTGCGACCCCCGGCACCGCCAGCAGCCCGGTCGGCACGGCGGGCCGCTGCACCCGCCACTCGGGCAGCGCGGGTGAGATCAGGGTGAGGGTGCGCACGAGGTCGGGGCGGACGGCGGCGACCCGGGTGACCACCGCACCACCCAGCGAGTTACCGAACAGGTGCACGGGTCCACGGGACCCCGCGTCCAGCAGCCGGATCACCGCACGGGCATGCCCGGTGATCGAGTAGTTGCCGTCGTCCGGCGGCGGCGAGTCACCGAATCCGGGCAGGTCGACGGCGTCGCCGTCCACCACGTCGGCCAGCAGCGGCATCAGCGCCGACCAGTTCTGCGAAGACCCGCCGAGCCCGTGCACGAAGAGCGCCGGGGGCAGCCCCGTCCGCTCGGCGGGCCGGGAACGGACGGTCAGCGTGAGCCCGGGGAGCGCCACGGAGCGCAGCCGCTCGCCCTCGGCGACCCGGACGGCACTGACCGTGGGAGCCATCGCGGCGGCGATGGCCTGGGTACCCGGCAGCTCGGTCGAAGACATGCGGCAATGTTACGAGACGATCACGCGCCAGTTCATGTGTTCGCGGTCACAGGCCGCATCGCGGGGCAGGAGTGTTGCTCCTACGCTTCGAAGGAAGCTGCTGGAAGCTGCCTCAGGGGAAGAACCTCAAAGGAGGACCTCAGAGGAGGGACCTCAGAGGAAGAAAGGGGAGTCACCATGACGGTCGACCCGCGCGACCCGGACACCTTCGAGAACGCCGAGCCCGACACCCCGGGCCCGGAGGCTCCGGAGGCGGATGCCGCCGAGCAGCGGACGGACATCCGGCCGGAGGAGGACGAACCGGTGGAGAGCGTCGACCCGGCCGGCGCCAACGAGGCCGATGTGGCGGAACAGCGCAGGGTGATCCCGCTGGATGAGGACGATTACCGCTGATACGCCCCGCTTTGCTCACGACCTCGGAGAACTGTGGCTTCCGCAGTCGTCCGGTCCGTGAAATTCTGCGTCCGCGCCGCGCGCACCGGGGTTACCCAAAAGTACGATGGCTGTACGGCGCAGCGTGTACGGATCGGCTGTGCTGGAACACACATTTGGGAGGCGGCGTGAGCGCCATCGAGCAGACAGAGGCAGCGCGCCCGCGGGGCACGCGCCTGCCCCGCCGCGCCCGACGCAATCAGCTGCTGGGCGCCGCGCAGGAGGTCTTTGTCGCACAGGGCTACCACTCCGCCGCGATGGACGACATCGCCGAGCGGGCCGGAGTGAGCAAGCCGGTGCTCTATCAGCACTTCCCCGGGAAGCTGGAGCTCTACCTGGCCCTGCTCGACCAGCACTGCGAGGCGCTGCTGCAGGCCGTGGTGACGGCGCTGGCGTCGACGACGGACAACAAGCTGCGCGTCGAGGCGACGATGGACGCCTACTTCGCGTACGTGGAGGACGAGGGCGGCGCCTTCCGGCTGGTCTTCGAGTCCGACCTGACCAACGAGCCTGCCGTACGCGAGCGCGTCGACCGGGTCTCCCTCCAGTGCGCCGAGGCGATCTCCGACGTGATCGCCGGGGACACGGGGCTGTCCAAGGACGAGTCCATGCTCCTCGCGGTGGGCCTCGGCGGCGTGTCGCAGGTGGTGGCCCGCTACTGGCTCTCCAGCGGCTCCAGCATCCCGCGCGACACCGCGGTCCAGTTGCTCACCTCGCTGGCCTGGCGGGGCATCGCGGGCTTCCCGCTGCACGGCGTCGAGCAGCACTGACACCCCGCCGGGGCCGTGCTGCGCGCCGTGTTCGCTGCGGGCGTTGCCGATCGGGCGCTGAGGCGTGCTCCCACCGGGCTAATGTGGCTGCGTACGGCGCGGTTCGCCGCGCAAGGACTGACCGTCGGAGGGACATAGCCGTGGAGGTCAAGATCGGGGTGCAGCACACGCCCCGCGAGATCGTTCTGGAGAGCGGGCTTTCCGCCGAGGACGTCGAGAGCGCGGTCGCCGCTGCCCTGGGCGGCAAGGCGGAGCTGCTGAGCCTCACGGACGACAAGGGCCGCAAGGTCCTGGTGCCGGCCGACCGGATCGCGTACGTGGAGATCGGCGAGCCGACCGCCCGGCGTGTGGGGTTCGGCGCGCTGTAGTCCTCGGGACGCGGTGAGCACGGGAGCGGCCCGGCGGGATCTTCCCGCCGGGCCGCTCCCGTCTGTCCGGTAGGTCCGCGCGTCTGTCCGGAAGGTCCGCGCGGCCGTGGGTCCCTGGAGCCGAGGCCCGGGGGCCATCCCGTACGCCGTGGGCGCGCGAGCCGCACTCGTACGGGTTTCCCCAGCTCGGGGGAGGGTTGTGGGGCATGAGCCGGGGGTAGTACCGCCTACGACCGATTTGCCCGCCCCGCACACCCCCGCGAGGTGATCCTTAGTGATCTGGGAATCCTTCGGCGCCGCCGTACTCGGGCTCGCCCTGTCCTGGGCGGCTGTCCGCTCACTGGCCGACCGGCTCCCCTCCGCCCGTGCTGTTTATCTCACCGGTGCACTGGGGGCGCTGTTCGGAGCGTTCCTCGCGCATTCCGCACTAGGCCCCGGCCATCTCCTCGCCACGCTGATCGGCGCCGTCTCCGTCGGGGCGGTGACGCTGTCGCTCCTGATCCGCCCGCACGGCCGCCGCCTCACGAGGTCGGCGGCGGCCCAGTAGCCCGGTGTCACGCGGTCCTACGCGGCCAGCCCCAGCGCGGCCATGCGCTTGGTGTGGGCCTCGGTGATCCGGGAGAACATCCGGCCCACCTCCGCCAGGTCGAAGCCGTCCGCGACGCCGCCCACCAGCATCGTCGAGAGCGCGTCGCGGTCGGCGACCACCCGCTGGGCCTGCGACAGTGCCTCGCCCATGAGGCGGCGGGCCCAGAGCGCGAGCCGCCCGCCGAGCCGGGGGTCGGCCTCGATGGCGGCGCGCACCTTCTCCACGGCGAAGTTGCCGTGGCCCGTGTCGTCGAGCACGGCGAGGACCAGGGAGCGGGTGTCGGTGTCGAGCCGGGCCGCGACCTCCCGGTAGAAGTCGCTGGCGATCGAGTCACCGACGTACGC
Source organism: Streptomyces sp. NPDC088706 (assembly GCF_044752765.1). NCBI lineage: Bacteria > Bacillati > Actinomycetota > Actinomycetes > Kitasatosporales > Streptomycetaceae > Streptomyces > Streptomyces sp. NPDC088706. Next base: position 397,756 of record NZ_JBIVLW010000002.1, on the reverse strand, counting down.
CTTGACCAGGCCCTCCAGCCAGTCGGACGGAGCCGTCTGGCGGTGGAAGTCGTCGAGCGCCTTGGCGAAGGGCTCCATCGCGGCGGTCGGGTCCTCGTCGACGGCGGCGAGCCGGTCGGTCAGCTGCTCGAAGTGGTGGAACTCGGCGGCGGCCATCTTCGCCAGCTCCGCCTTGTCCCCGAGTGTCGGCGCGAGTTTCGCGTCCTCGGCGAGGCGCTCGAAGGCCGCCAGCTCGCCGTAGGCGAGAGCGCCCAGCAGGTCCACGACCGCGGCGCGGTACTGCGGCTCCGCGGCGGCGGTGGCCCAGTCCTGGGCGGCGATTCCGGTCGCTCCGGGCACTTCTTCGGGGTGTTCAGTGGCGTTGTCAGGCGTCTCCATGAACCGCACAATAGCCCGCTCGACGAGGGGTGGAACGGCTCGGCGAGGAGCGGACATCACACCGTTCCGATGAATTCGTCCAACACACATGCGCGAATCCGGGGTACAGTGGTATTGCGCCTACTGAGCATTTCCTGTGCCAGGGGCGCGTCCCTTGAATGAGGATGCCCGGTCGGTGGCCCGATCGGCTCCGACCCGACAGCCCTCCACGCGGTGCGTACGACACGTACGACTGCAGATGAGGGGCCCCCTCAGCGGCACGAGCGCTCGAGCGACGGCAGTGGTCCCGCGCCACCCGGCCCATCCACGGCCGGATGACCAACCCCGGCACGGTACGACCCCCAGCGTTCGCCTCGGACCGCGTCTCACAGAAGAGGCAGCACCCTGACTACGTTCCGCGACCTCGGCATTCTTCCCGAGACGGCCGAAGCCCTTGAGGCAGTCGGCATCATGTCCCCCTTCCCCATCCAGGAGCTGACGCTTCCCGTAGCGCTCTCCGGCTCCGACGTCATCGGCCAGGCCAAGACCGGCACCGGAAAGACGCTCGGCTTCGGACTCCCCCTCCTGGAGCGCGTGACCGTCCCCGCCGACGTCGAGGCGGGGCGCGCCACGCCCGAGCAGCTGACCGACGCGCCGCAGGCGCTCGTCGTCGTCCCCACCCGTGAGCTGTGCCAGCAGGTCACCAACGACCTGCTGACCGCCGGCAAGGTCCGCAACGTCCGCGTTCTGGCGATCTACGGTGGCCGGGCCTACGAGCCCCAGGTCGAGGCCCTCAAGAAGGGCGTCGATGTGATCGTCGGCACCCCGGGCCGTCTGCTGGACCTGGCGGGCCAGCGCAAGCTCGACCTCTCCCACATCCGCGGGCTCGTCCTCGACGAGGCCGACGAGATGCTGGACCTGGGCTTCCTGCCCGACGTCGAGCGCATCATCACGATGCTGCCGCCCAAGCGCCAGACGATGCTGTTCTCGGCCACCATGCCCGGTGCCGTCATCAGCCTCGCCCGCCGCTACATGTCGCAGCCGACCCACATCAACGCCACCTCGCCCGACGACGAGGGCACGACCGTGAAAAACACGGTCCAGCACGTCTACCGCGCGCACAACATGGACAAGCCGGAGATGCTCTCGCGCATCCTCCAGGCCGAGGGCCGCGGGCTGGCGATGATCTTCTGCCGGACGAAGCGGACGGCCGCCGACATCGCCGAGCAGCTGGAGAAGCGCGGCTTCGCCTCCGGCGCGGTCCACGGCGACCTCGGCCAGGGCGCCCGTGAGCAGGCGCTGCGCGCCTTCCGCAACGGCAAGGTCGACGTCCTCGTCTGCACCGATGTCGCCGCGCGCGGCATCGACGTCGAGGGGGTGACCCACGTCATCAACTACCAGTCGCCGGAGGACGAGAAGACCTACCTCCACCGCATCGGCCGCACCGGCCGCGCGGGCGCCAAGGGCATCGCCATCACGCTGGTCGACTGGGACGACATCCCGCGCTGGCAGCTGATCAACAAGGCGCTGGACCTGAAGTTCCCGGACCCCCCGGAGACGTACTCCACCTCGCCGCACCTCTTCGAGGAGCTCGGCATCCCGGCGGGCACCAAGGGCGTGCTGCCGCGGGGCGAGCGGACCCGCGCCGGTCTGCGCGCGGAGGAGGTCGAGGACCTCGGCGAGACCGGTGGCCGCGGCCGCAAGTCCGCCGCCGTCGCTCCGGCCCGTGAGGAGCGCGAGCCCCGTACGCGTACGCCGCGTCAGCGCCGTCGCACCCGTGGCGGGTCCGCCGCGGAGGAGGTCGCCGCGACGGTGCCCGCACCCGCCAAGGAGGCCACGCCGGTCACCCCGGCCGGTGACGAGGCCCCCGAGGGTCCCCGCACACCGCGCCGCCGTCGCCGTACGCGGGTCAGCGCTGCCGACACCGTGACCGAGGCCGCCGTGGCGGTCGCCGAGGCTCCGGTGGCTCCGGCTCCGGTGGCTCCCGCCGCCGAGATTGTGGCCCCGGTCGTGGCCGAGGCCGTCGTGGCGGCCGCGCCGGTCGTCGAGACCGGCGCGGAGGCCAAGCCGCGCCGCCGCCGTAGCCGTGCCGCCGCGAAGCCGGTGGCCGAGGCCGAGGCGCGGGTTCCCGCCGCCGCTGCCCCGGTCGAGGCCGGGTTCCAGACCGTGGCGGTCGCCGCGGGCATCGCGGAGCCGGTCGCCGAGCCCGTCGTGACCAAGCCGCGCCGCCGCACCCGGATCGTGAAGCCGGCCGACGAGGTGGACTTCCAGATCGCCCCGGCCTCCGAGCCGGAGCCCGAGTCGAAGACCCGCCGCCGCCCGGCCCGCGCCACGAGCCGCCCGAAGACGGAGTCGAAGCCGAAGGCCGAGGCCGTTACGAAGGCGGAGCCGACGCCTCAGACCGAACCGAAGCCGAAGAGGGCGTCGAGGGCGAAGGCCCCGGCCCCCGCCGAAACCGTCGCGCCGGAGGCCCCGGCCCCCGCCGAGACCGTCGCGCCGGAGGCCCCGGCCGCCGAGGCCGACGCCAAGCCGCGCCGCCGCCGCGCCACCCGCAGCGTCACCTCGACCGCGTCCCAGGAGGCCGATGTGGTCTCCGAAGCCGAGGCCGTGGTGAGCGAGGCCGCCGCCGAGGCGAAGCCCCGCCGCCGCCGGGCCACCCGCGCCGCGGGCAAGGCCACGGCGACGACCGAGAGCTGACGGTCCCGCGAGACCCATCAGGCCCCGGCCCCCGCGTCCGCGGGGGCCGGGGCCTTCTCGTCGGCCGGTCATACCCCGGCCCGCCCGGTGGTGCCCCGGCCCCGCGGCGGGGATAGCCTCGCCCCATGAGCCGCCCGCCCACCTTCACCCCGCCCCCCTGCGCCACCGCTCGGGTCCTGCGTACCGAGCGCGGGGACTTCGCCGTGCTGGACGCCGTACCGACCGCTCCCGCCCACGCCACCGCCCTGCTGCTGCCCGGGTACACCGGCAGCAAGGAGGACTTCATCGCGCTGCTCGAACCGCTGTGCGCGGCCGGGTACCGCGTGATCGCCGTGGACGGCCGGGGACAGTACGAGTCCGAGGGTACGGACCATCAGGAGGGTTACGCACAGGGGGAGTTGGCCCGGGATGTGCTCGCCCAGGCGGCGGCGCTGGGCAAGGACGGCGGGACACTGCACCTGCTCGGGCACTCGCTCGGCGGCCAGATCTCCCGTGCCGCCGTGCTGCTGGACGCCACCCCGTTCCGCTCGCTGACGCTGATGTCCTCCGGCCCCGCCGAGGTCGTCGCCGCCCAGCGGGACAAGCTGAAGATGCTGAGCGACGCGCTCTCCGTGCTGACCATGGACGAGGTGTGGGGGGCGATGCGGGCCCTGGACCCGCCGCAGGACGCGGACACCGGCGACGGCGAGGACATGCGCCGGCGCTGGCTGCGCCACCACCCGGCGCAGCTGATCGCCACCGGCGCGCAGCTGTGCGCCGAGCCGGACCGGGTGGACGAGCTGGCCGCCCTCGGGCTGCCCGTCCACGTCCTGTCCGGCGAGCGCGACGACGTATGGCCGGTGGAGCGGTTCGACGTGATGGCCCGGCGCCTGGGCGCCCGCCGCACCACGATCTCCGGTGCCGAGCACTCCCCCAACACCGCCCGGCCGCACGAGACCGCCCAGGCGCTCGCCGCGTTCTGGGACGGCGTTCCGGACGTGTGAGCCGCCGCCCGCCTCGTACGACGAGCCCGCCTCGTACGACGGAGCGGGCAGCGGCTCAGTACTGCGACTGAAGGTGCTGCCAGAACCCGTCGCGCAGCGCCCGGCGCAGCTGCGCGTGGCCGCGCAGCGAGTGCTGGAGTAGGCGTTCGGCCTCCACCAGCAGGTCCTGGTCGACGGAGCCCGGCAGGTAGGGGTGGCCGGGCAGCAGGTCGGCGAGGGATTCGCGGCCACGGGCGGCCAGCCAGGCGGCGGCGATCTGGGCGCCCACGAAGCGGACGTCCTCCCGTGAGGGCGCCGGGGTGTCGTCCTCGTACGTGGTGACCGGACGCCGGGTGACGTAGGGACGGCAGAAGTCGAGGTCGAAGGTGCGCTGGCTGTCGACCTCCCAGAGCAGCGGTTCGGCCTGGTTGCGCCCTTCGCCGGCCTCGATGCCCCAGAGGTGGACGCGCGCCCCGTAGCCCTGGGCCGCCTCGACCGCCGAGACCAGGTCCTCGTCGCCGCCGATGAGGGCCGCGTCGCTGATGGCGCGGTGCCGGGCGAGCGATTCGAGGTCGGTGCGGATGAGGGAGTCGACGCCCTTCTGCTGGTTGTTGGCGTTGAGGTTGCCCAGCCGCACCTTGACGTCCGGGAGTTCGGCGATGGCCTGCTGTTCGGTGGTGTGGATGCGGCGCCTGGCCCCGTCGTACCAGTACACGCGCAGCAGCCGGCTGTCCGCGAAGATCGTGCGGGCCTTGTCGATGAAGGCCTCGATCAGCCCCTCGGCGTCGAGGTCGAAGGAGCGCCGGTCCTCGGTACCGGTGACGAGCAGCCCGGCCGCGGCGTACACATAGCCCGCGTCCACGAAGATGGCGTGCGTCGAGGGGGTCTTGGACACCTCGACGAGCATGCGCTGGAGCAGCTCGTTGGTGCGGTCCAGCCGCGCGGCGATATCGGCCCGGCCGGGAAGCTGCGGGTCGGCCGCGCTCATGCGGACCTCAAGGCCTGTGCGCACATGACTACGGGCGGGTACTTAGACATCCAAAAAATTTCCTTAGCGTAGGGAATGGTTGTGGCGGGCAGGCTGTTGTAACACACGTGGAACGCGAGGGAAGCCTCGCGTTCCTATCCTTGCGGGCAGGTCACATCGCCCGTGCCAGTAGTTCTCCAGCAGGAGGATCAGACGAAGGGAAGCCCTATGCGCTTCGAGATCATGCGACTCGACGACGTCGACGGTACCGCCGTGGACAGCACCGTCGTGGACGCCGCCTCCGTCAACCGGATCGTGCAGCAGGCCGCAGCCATAGGCCAGCGCATCTACATCCGGCCGGCCGAAAGCTCGGCTTCGTAACGCTTCATGGGCTTCTGACGCCTGATTACGCATTGCGCCGCTAAAGACGAAGCGCCCCCGCCCGGATGGTCCGTGCGGGGGCGCTGTGGTGTCCGGCGCGGGCGCGCGGGGGCCTCAGGAGTTCTGGATGACCTGGGTGACGCCGTTGATGATCTGCTGTACGGCGATGGCCGAGAGCATCATTCCGGCGAGCCGGGTCACCAGGACGACCCCGCCGTCCCTGATGATCCGGATGATCACCAGCGAGTAGCGCATGGCCAGCCAGAGCACCACGTGCATGGCGGCGATCGCGGACCAGACGGAGAGCTGGCCGCCGAAGCCGTCGGCGTGCTGCACGGCCAGGATGACCGAGACGATCGCGCCGGGACCGGCGAGCAGCGGCATGCCCAACGGTACGAGCGCCACGTTGACGTCCTTGGTCTGCGTCGGCTCGTCCGTCTTGCCGGTCAGCAGGTCCAGGGCGATGAGCAGCAGCAGGAGCCCGCCCGCGATCATCAGGGCGGGCACGGAGACATGCAGGTAGTCGAGGATCTGCTGGCCGAGCAGACCGAAGACGGCGATCACGCCGAAGGCGACCGCGACGGCCTGGAGCGCCATTCTGCGCTGCACCTTGGCAGGGCGGCCGGCGGTGAGGGCCAGGAAGATCGGGGTGATCCCCGGCGGATCCATAATCACAAAAAGGGTGAGAAAAAGGGATCCGAAGACAGCGACGTCGAACACAGTGAGCCTTGCGAGAGAGGAACGGGCGGTACGGGGGCGCGCGGGCCCGGCCGAGGGCTGTCGGCACACGACGGCGGGGAGAGGGCGCGCGAGGAGGGGGACGCGGTGCGGTGGGGAGGGTGGAGCCTAGGGCCGGCCGGCTCCGCCGGCGCCCGGCACCGGGAAGGCTCCCGTGGCGCGCCGGGTGATCTCGCCGTAGATCTCGGGGTCGGTGGTGTACTCGCCGAGCCGGACGGTCTTCCGGCTGCCGTGGTAATCGCTGGAGCCGGTGGGCAGGAGCCCCAGCTCCCGGGCGAGGCCGCGCAACCGGGCCCGGGTGGGCTCGTCGTGGTCCATGTGGTCGACCTCGATGCCGTCCAGGCCGGCGGCGGCGAGTGCGGCGATCGTGGTCTCGGGGACCACGTCACCGCGCTTCGAGGCGGCCGGGTGGGCGAAGACGGTGACGCCGCCCGCCGCCTTGACGAGCCGGACCGCCTCGAAGGGGTCGAACTCGTGCTTCGCGGCGTACGCCCGGCCGCCGTTGCCCAGCCAGTCGGGCGTGAAGGCGTCGGAGACGGTGGGGACCACGCCCAGTTCGACGAGGGCGGCGGCGACGTGCGGGCGGCCGACCGAGCCGTCCCCGGCGATGCGGGCGACCTGCTCCCAGGTGATCGGGACGTCGAGGGCGCGGAGCTTGCGGACCATCTCCTGGGCGCGCGGCACCCGGTCGTCGCGGACGAGCTCGCGCGCACGGTCCAGCTCGGGCTCGGCGGGGTCGAAGAGGTACGCCAGCATGTGCATGCTCACGCCGTCGACGCGGCAGGAGAGCTCGGCGCCGGTGACGAGGGTGAGCCCCGCGGGCAGCGCGTCGATGGCCTGCTTGTGGCCGCCGACGGTGTCGTGGTCGGTCAGCGCGACGACGTCCAGGCCCGCGGCGGCGGCGTTGGCGACCAGCTCGGCGGGGGTGTCCGTACCGTCCGACGCGGTGGAGTGGGTGTGCAGGTCGATACGCACGACGCTGACTCCAGGGCTCGCGGGCGGACGGGGGACCGCTCAAGGATAACCGCCGCGCGCCAGGCCGCCGGCCGTGATCGTCCCGGGCCGGCGTGCGCATACCGTCCCGGGCCCCACGCGGGCTACCGCCCGCCCGTCCCCTGCCGCGGCGGTGCCTCCGGGGCGGCGAGCAGGCGCGGGGTCAGCGCCCCGCACGGGACGAGGTCCACCTCTCCCCCGGCGTCGCGCAGATCCGTCAGCACCAGCTCGTCGTACAGCAGCAGCCCCGACTGCTCGGGCCACAGGATCGCCCACAGCCACAGGCCGCGCGCCTCACCCGCGAAGACCGCCCGGTCCTCCGGGGCGTTCCTGACGTGCCAGAGCGGGGTGGGGCGGCCGGCGGCGTGGACCTTGGCGTCGGGGGCGGTGTCGACCTTCAGGTGGTGACCGGGGTCGGGGCCGTCGATGCCGGCGTACCGGGCGCCGAGCCCGACGCCCAGTTCCTCGGCGACGAGCAGCAGCTCGCCCATGCCCCCCAGCGGTCCGGGACCCGAGCAGGCGACGACGGTCGCGCGTCCGCCGCTGCGGTCGTCACCCGCGCCGGCCACGCCGGTGAACAGCCAGCCCACCGGGAGCGGCCAGGGCATCCATACGGGCACCCGCGAACGGTGCACCACGACACCGAGCGCCTCGACGCTCGGCGGGACGACCGGCTGCATCGGGTGCACCTGGCCGTGCGCGGAGCACTGCCAGGCGTCGGCGAAGAGGCCGGGCGCCCTGACCCGGCCACCGCATTTCGGGCAACTGGGTTCGCCCCTCATAGAGCCCAACGGTCCTCCCCGCCGGTCGTCGCGTCAAGGACGATCACCCGTCCGCAGCGTGGCTACCACGTCGAAGGATGGATGTATCTTGCATTTATTAGATCGTCTAACTTATTATGTGCATAACGCATCGACCTGGAGGAGAGAAGGAGTCAGTCCATGCAAGGAGAGGACCCGTTCGAGGAAGGGGCGACGGCGACCAGCATCCTGCGCCAGCCGAAGGCCGTGTGGGCCACGGCGGGCGCCTCGGTGGTCGCCTTCATGGGGATCGGCCTGGTGGACCCGATCCTGCCGTCCATCGCCCAGGGGCTCGACGCCACACCCAGCCAGGTGTCGCTGCTGTTCACCTCGTACTTCCTGATCACCGCCGTGGCGATGCTCGTCACCGGCTTCGTCTCCAGCCGCGTCGGCGGCCGTAAGACCCTCCTCGCCGGCCTGGCGCTCGTCATCGTCTTCGCCGCGCTCTCCGGCACCTCGTCCTCCGTCGCCGAACTGGTCGGCTTCCGGGCGGGCTGGGGCCTGGGCAACGCCCTCTTCGTCTCCACCGCGCTCGCGGTGATCGTCGGGGCGGCGGCGGGCGGCAGCTCCGCGGCGATCCTGCTGTACGAGTCGGCGCTCGGCCTCGGCATGGCGTGCGGGCCGCTGGTGGGCGCCCTGCTCGGGAACGCCAGCTGGCGCTATCCGTTCTTCGGTACGGCGGCGCTGATGGCGATCGGCTTCCTCTGCATCGCCGCGTTCCTCAAGGAGCAGCCCACGCCCGCCCGCAAGACCTCACTGCTCGACCCGGTGAAGGCGCTGGGCCACGGCGGACTGGCCTCGGTGGCGGCCTCGGCGTTCTTCTACAACTACGCGTTCTTCACGATCCTGGCGTTCACGCCGTTCGTGCTGGACATGACCCCGTACAAGTCCGGCGCGGTCTTCTTCGCCTGGGGCCTGCTGCTCGCCGTCTTCTCCGTGCTGGTCGCCCCGCGCCTCCAGCGCCGCTTCGGCTCGCTCAAGGTGCTCGGGGCCTCGCTGGTCCTGCTCGCCGTCGACCTGCTGGTCCTCGGCTACGGGAACCACACCACGGCCGTCGTCGCCACGATCGTCTCCGGTGCCTTCATCGGCATGAACAACACCGTCTACACCGAGCTGGCCCTCGGCGTCTCGGACGCCCCGCGCCCGGTGGCGAGCGCCGGGTACAACTTCGTCCGCTGGTTCGCCGCGGCGGCCGCCCCCTTCCTCGCTCCGAAGATCGAGGAGTGGACCGACATCCACATCCCGTTCGTGGTGGCCGCGCTCGCCGCCCTCGTCGGAGCGGCCGTCGTGGGCGTACGGCGCACGGCGCTGAACCACGAGGCCGAGGAGCTGGAGCCGGTCCACGCCCTGGAGGACAGCGTGACGGTCTTCGCCGACCGGTGAAACGCCCTGGAGGACAGCGTGACGGTCTTCGCCGACCGGTGAAACGCCCTACGGGGCCCTCGAACGGGCTCAGTCCAGCGGTACGGACGTGCGCAGCGGGTCGCGCACGTCCGTACCGTGTGTGAGCCACCGCTCCTGGAGCTCCTTGGCCCCGCGCACCCGCTTCCAGGCGGCCTCGTTGTGGGTCATCGGCAACAGCGGCAGGAAGCGGACGGGGTCCATCGGCTCGTCCAGTTCCAGGTCCTCCACCAGCCCCCCGGACTCCGCCACCAGCACCGAGGTGAACGGCGCGCCGGGCCACAGCGGCTCCCCCAGGTCCAGGGACGCGCCCGGGGCCACGACGAGCCCCTCGACCTGGGGGGAGGCGGCCAGCACGGCGAGCGGGCGCAGCACCTGGTCGGTGTCGGCGAGCCCCACCCGTACCGACAGGACCAGCTCGGCGCGCGGGCCCTTCACCGGGTCGGCGAGGGTTGAGGTGGGGTCGGCCATCGGCTGTCCCGACATGCCGAGCGTGGCGTAGCGCACCACATCGCCGTCGAGGAAGCGGAGCACCTCGATACGGTCCGTACCGAGGAACGTCACATCGGCGCGGGCGTCCGGTTCCCCGAGGGCCGAGCGGAGCCGGGCTTCGACCAGAGCGAGAATTTCTGCCATCCGGCGAGCATAGAGTGCGCATGGAGTGGGCAAAGTAGGGGATTCGGTCAGGGGCGGCTGGTAGCCTGGCCGCCGGTCGGGACAGTGCGCGGAAGCGTCGCTCTCTTCGTCCCGACGACACGTCGTCCCCCACGGGGGACCGGCCGGAGGAGGTGGGGACTGCCATGGATCCAAGTCGACCGTGCAGTACCGATCACCCTTCCGCGTATCTCCCTCGTTGAACTGACGCCTCGTCGGCCATCGCTGATGGCCCGTGGACGGTCCTTCGCACCGCGGAAGAGTCCGAAAGAGTCTGCGGAAAAAGCCTTTCCTCCCTGCCTGTCTGTAGCGAACGCCGTCATCGCCCGCGCGGTGCCGCCCGCTTTGCGGACGTGAGCACACGTCCCCATTCCGGGCTGTTCCACGCCTTCGCCGACGGCCCTCCGTGAAGGAGCCAGCCATGTCGATGATCCGTGACCTGCGCGCCGCCGTGCGCCCGTCCCTGCGTCCCTCCCTCCGTAAGAACAGCGCCCCTCACAGCGGGTACGACACCACCCGCGACCCGTCCGTCTCCAGCGCCGTCGTCGACTGCGCGGTCTACCGGCACGGAAGCCGCGTCGAGGGGACCACTGCCCCGACCCCGCACGAGGCGATGCTTCAGGTGCGCGAGCAGGGCGGCTTCGCCTGGATCGGCCTGCACGAGCCGACGGAGGAGGAGTTCGCGGGCATCGCCCGGGAGTTCGGGCTCCACCCGCTCGCCGTGGAGGACGCCGTCCACGCCCACCAGCGGCCCAAGCTGGAGCGGTACGACGACACCCTGTTCACCGTCTTCAAGACGATCCACTACGTCGAGCACGCCGAGCTGACCGCGACCAGCGAGGTCGTGGAGACCGGCGAGGTGATGTGCTTCACCGGCCGGGACTTCGTCATCACCGTCCGGCACGGCGGACAGGGCTCCCTGCGCGCCCTGCGCCACCGCCTCCAGGACGATCCCGAACTCCTCGCCAAGGGCCCGTCCGCCGTCCTGCACGCCATCGCCGACCATGTCGTCGACGGGTACATCGCGGTGGCGGAGGCGGTGCAGGACGACATCGACGAGGTGGAGATCGACGTCTTCTCCACCCCGGCGAAGGGCGGCCGGCGCGGTTCGGACGCGGGCCGGATCTACCAGCTCAAGCGCGAGGTACTGGAGTTCAAGCGGGCCGTCTCGCCGCTGCTGCGCCCGATGCAGCTGCTGAGCGAGCGGCCGATGCGGCTGATCGACCCCGACATCCAGAAGTACTTCCGGGACGTCGCCGACCACCTCGCCCGGGTCCAGGAGGAGGTCCTCGGCTTCGACGAGCTGCTCAACTCGATCCTCCAGGCCAATCTGGCGCAGGCGAGCGTCACCCAGAACGAGGACATGCGCAAGATCACCTCGTGGGCGGCGATCATCGCCGTACCCACGATGATCTGCGGGGTCTACGGCATGAACTTCGACTACATGCCGGAGCTGGGGTGGAAGTACGGCTATCCGCTGGTGCTCGGCCTCATCGGGGCGGTCTGTTTCTCCATCCACCGCATCCTGAAGCGCAACGGCTGGCTGTGAGCGGTGCGGGGGCGGGCGCTGAGTAAGCTCCCGCCCATGACTGACGCTGCCGACGCGCTGCTGGAGATGGCCCTCGTCGAGGAGGCCACGAAGAAGTCCGGCCTCATCTGGGTCAGGGCCGGGGGACCCGCCCGTGCCGTGTGGCACGTCTGGCACGAGGGTGCGGCCCACCTCGTCGGGGACGGCCCGGGCGAGCAGCCGCTGCCCGCCGGGCTCACCGACGGTGGGCCCGCCGAGGTGACCGTACGCAGCAAGGACAAGGGCGGCCGGCTCGTCGCCTGGACCGCGGGGGTACGGGTCCTGGCGCCGCACTCCGAGGAGTGGGAGGCGGCCGTGGCCGAGCTGAAGGGCAAGCGGCTGAACGCGCCGGACGCCGAGGTGATGACGGAGCGCTGGGCGCGGGAGTGCGCGGTGGTGCGCCTGACACCCGAGGCGGTCAGGACAAAGCTGCCGGACACCTCGCTGGCCGCCGTCCCGCTGCCGACCGGGGCGACCACCCGGCAGCCCGTACCGGCCGCGCTGCCCCGGCTGCTGCTGAAGCGGCGCCGCAAGGGCTGATCCGCCGGCCGGGGGCGGTCAGCCGGAGGACTTGGGGAGGTTGCCGCCGTAGTCGACGGTGTCGTCGCCCTTCGGGGCCTCCAGCGGGACGGCGCGCCCCCAGTCGGCCAGAGTGACGGTGCCACCGCCGCCGCCGCGCGCCACCCGTACCGGGTACGGCTTGCCCTCCAGGGAGACGTCGAGCGCCCCGCCCTCACCCTTGCCGCCCAGCAACTGGATGGTGCGATGCCCGGTGACGGTGTCCCGGGCGCCCTTGTTGAGTGTGCCGTGCAGCGTCAGCAGGCCGTCCAGCAGGACCTTCTTGTCGGTGAAGCCGCGCAGCTGGCGGTAGCTGGGGTCGCCCTCGGGGACCTTCACGTACTTGCCGCCCAGCTTCTCGGCGGCCTCCTGGTCGGAGGGGCCGGCCTCGCCGCCCTCCTCGTGGATCCAGAAGTCGGCGTCGGCCTTGATGAAGAGCTCGTCCTCGATCCGCAGCAGCACGAAGCTCCGCTTCCTGGAGGAGACCGACCCCATGCCGCCCTGGTCGCTGAGCTTCATGTTCAGCATGTAGGTGCCGCCCTTGCTCACCAGGGTGCCCGCCAGCCGTACGCCGTCCGCGCTGTCGGCCGCCGCTCTGGCCTTCGTGTCGATCTGCTGCGCCGAGAGTTTGCCGACCCCGTTGGTCCCCTTGTCCGGGTCTTCGCCCGCGCAGGCGGTGAGGGCCGCGACGAGCCCCCCGCAGAGCACGACTGCGAGCGCGGTCCGGCGATGATTCCGGACGGCCGGGGCAAAAGAGGTCACGGGTGTACTGCCTCTCGACTGCGATCAGGGGCAGAGCGCAGCGTACCCGGGCTCCGGGCGCCGTCCGGCAGCCAGCCGTACGGACGGGTCCGCCGGGGCGCTCCCCGACGGCAGCGGCTAGCCTGATCACGGCGTACGCCCGTCCGCGTACGGCGAAACGCGCCGGCCGGCACCGAGGCGCCGGCCGGACCCGCAGGACGAGAGAGACGAGGAGGCGGAGCATGGCGGCAGGAGCCCCCCGGGTCTTCGTCTCGCACCTTTCCGGGGTGCCGGTGTTCGACCCGAACGGGGACCAGGTCGGCCGGGTCCGCGACCTGGTGGCGATGTTGCGGGTCGGCGGACGGCCGCCGCGCATCCTGGGGCTGGTCGTCGAGGTGGTCAGCCGACGGCGGATCTTCCTGCCGATGACCCGGGTGACGGGCGTCGAGTCGGGCCAGGTCATCACCACCGGCGTGGTCAACATGCGGCGCTTCGAGCAGCGGCCCACCGAACGGCTCGTCCTCGGCGAGTTCCTCGACCGGCGGGTGCGGCTGGTGGAGAGCGACACGGAGGTCACCGTCCTGGACGTGGCGATCCAGCAGCTGCCCGCCCGCCGGGACTGGGAGATCGACAAGTACTTCGTCCGCAAGGGGCGCGGCGGGGCGCTGCGCCGCAAGGGCGAGACGTTGACGGTGGAGTGGTCGGCGGTCAGCGGCTTCTCGCTGGAGGAGCACGGGCAGGGCGCCGAGAGCCTGGTCGCCACCTTCGAACGGCTGCGCCCCGCCGACGTCGCCAACGCCCTGCACCACCTCTCCCCCAAGCGCCGGGTCGAGGTGGCCGCCGCGCTCGACGACGACCGGCTCGCCGACGTCCTGGAGGAGCTGCCGGAGGACGACCAGGTGGAGATCCTCGGCAAGCTCAAGGAGGAGCGGGCCGCCGACGTGCTGGAGGCGATGGACCCCGACGACGCCGCCGACCTGCTCTCGGAGCTGCCCGAGGAGGACAAGGAGCGGCTGCTGACCCTGATGCGGCCGGACGACGCGGCCGATGTGCGCCGTCTGATGGCGTACGAGGAGCGGACGGCGGGCGGTCTGATGACGACCGAGCCGATCGTGCTGCGCCCGGACGCCACGGTGGCCGACGCGCTCGCCCGGGTCCGTCAGTCGGACCTGTCCCCCGCGCTCGCCGCACAGGTGTACGTGTGCCGCTCCCCCGACGAGACGCCGACCGGCAAGTACCTGGGCACCGTGCACTTCCAGCGGCTGCTGCGCGATCCGCCGTTCACCCTGGTCAGCTCCATCGTCGACAGCGATCTGGTGACGCTGTCCCCGGACACCCCGCTGCCGACCGTGACCAGCTACCTCGCCGCGTACAACCTGGTCTCGGCGCCCGTCGTGGACGAGAGCGGCTCCCTGCTGGGAGCGGTGACCGTGGACGACGTCCTGGACCACCTGCTCCCGGACGACTGGCGCGAGACCGACTTCCACGGCGAGGGGGGCATCCGCCATGGCCGGTGAGGAACGGTCCAAGGCCTCCTCCTCGGGCGCCTCCGGTCTGGTGCGCCCGCCGCGCACCCGTCTCGACCAGCCGAAGTCGCCGCGGCGCAGGCTGCTGCCGGAGTACGACCCGGAGGCGTTCGGCCGGTTCTCCGAGCGGATCGCGCGGTTCCTGGGGACCGGGCGGTTCATCGTCTGGATGACGCTGATCATCATCGTCTGGGTGCTCTGGAACATCTACGCGCCCAAGGATCTGCGCTGGGACGAGTACCCGTTCATCTTCCTGACCCTGATGCTCTCGCTCCAGGCCTCCTACGCCGCCCCGCTGATCCTGCTGGCCCAGAACAGGCAGGACGACCGGGACCGGGTCACCCACGAGCAGGACCGCAAGCAGAACGAGCGCTCCATCGCCGACACCGAATACCTCAGCCGGGAGATCGCGGCGCTGCGGATGGGCCTCGGCGAGGTCGCCACCCGGGACTGGATCCGCTCGGAACTCCAGGACCTGGTGAAGGACATGGAGGACCGGAGAGTCGTCTTCACGTCCGAGAGTGACGAAGGCGACCGCTGAGGGGCTACCCGCCCGTAGGGCCCGGCGCCGTAACATCGTCGGTATGGCTACGGAAGACGCGGTGCGTGAAGCACTGGCGACAGTGAACGACCCGGAGATCCACCGCCCGATCACCGAGCTGGGCATGGTGAAATCGGTCGAGATCGATCCTGACGGTGTAGTCGCTGTCACGGTGTATCTCACGGTCTCCGGCTGCCCCATGCGCGACACGATCACCAGGAACGTGACGGAGGCGGTCTCCCGCGTCGAGGGCGTCTCCCGGGTGGAGGTCACCCTCGACGTCATGAGCGACGAGCAGCGCAAGGAGCTGGCGAGCTCGCTGCGCGGCGGTACGGCCGAGCGCGAGGTGCCCTTCGCCAAGCCCGGCTCGCTGACCCGGGTGTACGCGGTCGCCTCCGGCAAGGGTGGCGTCGGCAAGTCCTCGGTGACGGTGAACCTGGCGGCGGCGATGGCGGCCGACGGGCTGAAGGTCGGCGTCGTGGACGCGGACATCTACGGGCACAGCGTGCCCCGGATGCTCGGCGCGGACGGCAAGCCCACCCAGGTCGAGAACATGATCATGCCGCCGTCCGCACACGGCGTGAAGGTCATCTCCATCGGCATGTTCACCCCGGGCAACGCGCCCGTGGTGTGGCGCGGTCCGATGCTGCACCGGGCGCTCCAGCAGTTCCTGGCCGATGTGTACTGGGGCGACCTGGACGTCCTGCTGCTTGACCTGCCGCCGGGCACCGGTGACATCGCCATCTCCGTGGCGCAGCTCGTGCCGAACGCGGAGATCCTGGTCGTCACGACCCCGCAGCAGGCGGCGGCCGAGGTGGCGGAGCGGGCCGGTTCCATCGCCGTACAGACCCACCAGAAGATCGTCGGCGTCGTCGAGAACATGTCGGGCATGCCGTGCCCGCACTGCGACGAGATGGTCGACGTGTTCGGCTCGGGCGGCGGCGCCCGGGTCGCGGAGGGCCTGACCCGGACGGTCGGCGCCGAGGTGCCGGTGCTGGGCTCGATCCCGATCGACGTGCGGCTGCGCGAGGGCGGCGACGAGGGCAAGCCGGTGGTCCTGTCGGACCCGGACTCCCCGGCCGGCAGCGCGCTGCGGTCGATCGCGCAGAAGCTGGGCGGCCGTCAGCGGGGTCTGTCGGGCATGTCGCTGGGGATCACCCCGCGCAACAAGTTCTGACCTCTTCGTTCTCAAGTTCGTTCTCAAGCGCCGGACGCGAACTCAGCCGTCCGGCGCTTGCGGACAAGGCGGCCCACCGGCCGCCTCCGGCCTACTCGTACGTCGCGATGTCCTTGATCACCGCGAACCCCAGCCCGTACGCGCTCATCCCCCGCCCGTACGCCCCGATGTGCACGCCCTCGTGCGCCGACCCGGCCAGCACCCAGCCGAACTCGGACTCCCGGTAGTGGAACTCCACCGGGACGCCGTCCACCGGCAGGGAGAGCGTGGACCAGGGCGCGGAGCCGAGGTCGTCGGCTAGGGTGAACGCCGTCTCGGTCTGCTGGTCCAGCCAGTCGTCGCGCAGGGTGTGGTCCATCTGCGGCGGCCAGGTGTACGCCAGCAGGCCCGAGCCGGCCAGCCAGGCCGCCGAGGAGACCGTGGTGGCGTCCAGGACACCCGTACCGTCACCGCTGCGTCTGACCGGGCTGGCGGCGACGGTGATGACGACCGCGAACCGTTCCTTCTCGGCGGCGGCCCCGTCGGTCTTCACCGACGGCTCGTCGCCGTGGCCGGTGGAGCCGTGCTGCACCGTGCCGTCCGCCGCCGTGCCGACCTGCATCAGCCAGCGCGGCCCGGTGAAGGCCTCGTCCAGCCCGTACCAGGGGAAAGAGGCCTCCAGGTAGCCCTCGACGGTACGCCGCCGGGCCGCCGGCACCTCCTCCGCCGTGACCGTGCCAGGGGCACCGTCCGTATCCACCCGACTCGTCGTCTCCATCTGAGCGGCCGCCTCCTCGATCAGTTGTGATCCGGAGCGGCCCGCCCCCCGCGGGCGTGGGCGTCCTCGCAACCGGACAGATGGAGAATAGCCATATCGCCCGGACGAGTCGGGATTGACTGGGGTCAGGTGGCGTCGGCGTCGAACGGGGGCCGTTCGGGCTGGGCCTGCTGGGGGGCCTTCTTCAGCAGGTCAGAGGTGGTGTCGTCGGTCTTGGTGAGGCTGGGCGAGGTGCCGGTGACCGACGCGCCCGCCGAGCCGTTCGCCGCACTGTTGGCGGAGTCCGGAGCCGGTGCGCGGCCGTTGACCGCGTCCGTGACGTCGGCGATCTCCTTGCGCAGGTCGAAGCTCTCGCGGATCTCCGTCAGCCCCAGGTCGTCGTTGCCGTCCATCAGCTGCTTGCGGACGAACGTCTTGGGGTTGAGGTCCTCGAACTCGAAGTCCTTGAACTGCGGGCCCAGCTCGGAGCGGATGTCGTCCTTGGCACTGTCCGAGAACTCACGGATCTTGCGGATGGTGCGCGTGACGTCCTGGATGAGCTTGGGCAGTTTGTCCGGGCCGAAGACCAGCACGGCCAGCACCCCGAGCGTCAGCAGCTCCAGTGCGCCTATGTCATTGAACACCTAGCTGCTCCTCGTGTTCTCCGCCTGATCCCGACTGCTCCGTCTGGTCCCGGCCAGGTGGGACGAGTGCCCGGACCGTTCAACGGTACCTGGCCGACGTGTCCGGGCGGTACCTTGCCGTGTCGATCACGTGCCGCTCGCCGAACCGAGCGTCAACGTGACGGACAGCTCCTTGCCGCCCCGGGTCAGCCGCAGCTCCAGCCGGTCGCCGGGGCGGTGGGCGCGGATCTTCACGATCAGCTCCTCCCCGCTGTGCACCCGTTGGCCCTGGACCGCGGTGATCACGTCGCCGGACCGGATGCCCGCCTTGGCGGCCGGGCCGCCCCTGGTGACCGCGGGTCCGTCGTCGGCGCCCTTCGTACCGACCTTGGCGCCGTCGCCGGTGAACTTCATGTCCAGCGTGACGCCGATCACCGGGTGGGTCGCCCGGCCGGTGTTGATCAGCTCCTCGGCGACGCGCTTGCCCTGGTTGATCGGTATCGCGAAGCCGAGGCCGATGGAGCCGGACTGGCCGCCGCGCTCGGTCCCCTTGCCGCTGTCGGCGGCGCGGATGGCGCTGTTGATGCCGATGACGTGGGCCTGGATGTCGACGAGCGGGCCGCCGGAGTTGCCGGGGTTGATCGGGGCGTCGGTCTGGAGGGCGTCGACATAGCTGATGTCGCTGCCGTCGCCCTTCTCACCGCCCGCGGTGATCGGGCGCTGCTTGGCGCTGATGATGCCCGAGGTCACCGTGTTGGACAGGTCGAAGGGGGCGCCGATGGCCACCACCGGGTCGCCCACCTGGACGTTGTCGGAGTTGCCCAGCGGCAGCGGTTTGAGGCCCGAGACCCCTTTGACCCTGACGACGGCGAGGTCGTAGCCGCTGTCCTTGCCGATGAGTTCGGCCGCGGCGCTCTCGCCGCTGCTGAACGTCACGGTGATGTCCCCGCTGGAGCCGGCCGGGGCGACGACGTGGTTGTTGGTGAGGATGTGGCCCCGGGCGTCGAGGACGAAGCCGGTACCGGTGCCCGACTCGGCGGTGCCGCTGACGTGCAGGGTGACCACGCTGGGCAGGGCACTGGCGGCGATGCCCGCGACGCTCTCGGGGACTCGTCCTGCGCTGTCGTGGCTCGCCTGCGGCAGCTCGACGGTGGTCAGGCCGCCGTTGCGCTCGATGTACGCGCCGACTCCGCCGCCGACACCGCCGGCCACCAGGGTCAGCAGCAGCACTCCGGCGAAGGCCCCACTCCGGCGGTTCTTCCGACGGCCCGGTTCGGTCCCGGCCGGCGGCCCCGCCTGGGTCAGCGGCTGCCCCGGCGCGCCCCATGGGTCGTACTGGAGCCACTGCGAGGGCTGCTGCTCCCCCGCCCCCGCCAGGGGGACACCGGCCCCGTTCGTCCCCACGTACGGCGCCTGCTCCGGAGCGGGCTGCGGCGGTACGGGGGCGGAGCGCGGGGACGCCGGGGACGACTGCGGCGGTACGGGGGTGGCCTGCGGCGACACCGGGGAGGGCTGCGGCGGCAGGGGTGCGGGCTGCGGCGGTACGGGGGTGCCGTGGGCCGGGGTCGCCCGCTGGACCGGCGGCGCGGGCGCCCACGGTCCGGGGCCGCCGTAGGGCGGAGTGCTGTACTCGTCGGGTTCGTGCAGCGGCGGCCCGGACGGAAGGGGCGGCCGCGCGTCCTCGCCGTTGGTGGGAGCGGCCGGGGCAGCGCTGTCGGAGGAGGCGGGCGGGGCAGCGCTGTCGGTGGGCGTGGGAGCGGGCGGGGCGGTGCTGTCGGTGGGCGTGAGGCCGGCCGGGGCGGTGCTGTCGGTGGGCGTGGGGCCGGTGGGGGCAGCACCCTCGCCGGGGACCTGGTTCTCCGGCTCGGCGCGGCCGGGCCGCCCCGCCGTGGGGCGGCTCCACCACTTCGCCTGCGGCCCGGTGGGCTTCCCGTCGTCCATGCTCTCCCCGCAACTGGCCTCTGCACGCCCCACAGCGGCGTCCCTCCCCGGAATTCAACCAGGTTTGCGAATCCCCGCGCAGGGTCCTGCCCGGCTTCCGCCGGCGCCCGGCCCGGCCCCGGTCAGCGCCGGGGGGAGAGCGGGCTCGCCAGGTCGTTGGTCGGCGCGGGCTGTCCCGCGCCCGAGGGCACCGGCGGTGCGAGCGCCTTCGTCTTCGCCGTCGAGCCGCTGCCCAGCACCGCCGCAAGGAGCGGGGTGGGACCACCGGCCGGACGTATCAACGGCGGCACGGACACGTTCAGCGCGGGAAACGCGAAGGGGTGTCCGCCGAGCACCGAGGCCGGGAGGAGCGGCGGGGCCGTCGTCTGCGCCCGCGGCGACAGGGGTGGCTGGACCGCCGGAGCGACGGGTGCGGACGGAGCGGTGAGCGAGGGCGGCGGCCGGTGCGAGCCGGTCGACGACACACCGGCGGCCGACCGGTCGACCGCCAGGCGTTCACCGCCCACCGACTGGGCGCCGCCACGGCGGAGAGCCGCCTGGGTGGAACCCCCGGCGCGGGTCTCCGCGGCGAGCGGGGTGACGCTGTTCCCGCTGCCCTCGGCACGCAGGAGCGGGTCCGGGCCGGAGTCCAGCGGCAGGGTGCCGCCGAGGGCGATGGCCGCCAGGGACACCGCACCGGCCGCGGCGAAGGCGAAGCGCCTGCCGCGCCACGACGAGCGCTCGGCGTCCCGGGCCGCCTCGTGGATGCGGAAGGCGGAACCGGAGCCGCCGGACAGGACGGCGGTGGAACCGTGGGCGGCGGGAAGATAGCCGAAGCCGTCCAGCCGGGAGGGGGGCGCGGCGGAGTCGCGGCGGGTGGAGCCGGACGATCGCAGCGGTGGGTAGAACTCGTCGGCGAACGGCCCGCCGGAGCCGAAGGGCCGTCCGGCACCGGTGTCGTCGTCGCCAGGTCCCCCGGGAAGGCCCTGAAGGCGGGCCAGGAACCCCTCGGAGGGCGAGGGTGCGGCGGACATGGCGAAGGCGCTCTTGAGGCGGCGCTGGGCGTCGGCCTCGACCTTGCACCGGGCGCAGGTCGCCAGATGGGCGAGGACCCGCTCGCGGGCATCGTGGTTGAGCTCGCCGTCGACCAGCGCGGCGAGCCGGTCCCCCAGATGCGCTTCGGCGGGGGTGGGACCGGTCGGACCTGTGCCGTTCACGCCGTCCCGCCCTCCCCTGCCAGGACCGCGTCCGCCAGGGAGCGCTGCTCGGCGCGGGCTTCGGGGGAACGGTGCTTGAGCGCCTTGCGCAGGTGGGAGCGGCCGCGGTGGATGCGGCTGCGCACGGTGCCGAGCTTCACGCCGAGGGTCGCGGCGATCTCCTCGTAGCTGAGCCCCTCGATGTCGCAGAGGACGACTGCCGCGCGGAACTCGGGCGCGAGGGTGTCCAGCGCCTGCTGCACGTCGGCGTCGAAGTGGGTGTCGTTGAAGACCTGCTGCGGGGACGGCTCCCTGCTGGGGAGGCGCTCGGCCGCGTCGTCACCGAGCGAGTCGAAGCGGATCCGCTGCTTGCGGCGGACCATGTCCAGGAAGAGATTGGTCGTGATGCGGTGCAGCCAGCCCTCGAACGTGCCGGGCGTGTACGTCGACAGCGAGCGGAACACTCTCACGAAGACCTCCTGGGTGAGGTCCTCGGCGTCGTGCTGGTTTCCCGTCAGCCGGTAGGCGAGGCGGTACACGCGACCGCTGTGCGTGCTGACGATCTCTTCCCATGAGGGTGGGGTCCACGCCTGGTCCGCATCGGAGGCGAAGGTCGCGGTCGGTGCGGAGGCTTCGGAAGAACGGTCAGCAATGTCGGTCACGGATTTCGGCTCACCGGCCGACCTGAGAAGGCGCCGCAGCACCCCTCCCCGATCCACAGGCGCAGCCGCACCTCCCCTATCGGCTCTGGTGGTGTCCAGTGGAGCCCCTACCATAGCCACCTCGCCCGTTAGCTCCGGATAAGCCTTTTCCCTGCTGGGGCCGGGCCTCACCCGGAACTTCCTCGCAGCTCACCGGTCCGATCCGCGGGCCGGGGCGCTGCGCTTTCCCCACTCCTTGCACAACGCCCGGTCCCATCTGCGGGTTCCCGGGTCCAGCGGATACAGTCACCGTTGCGCCAACTACGGGGACAGGAGAGGGTCATTACCGCCAACCGGCAGACGAGCTGGGGCCTCGCCGACGCCTTTGTCGCCGAGGACGAGGCTCTGCACCGGGCCAGGGAGCACTCCCGTGAGCTGGGAATCCGCTCGGTGTCACCGGGCACCGGTGCCGCGCTGCGCCTGCTGGCCGGGGCCGCGGACGCCAAGGCGGTGGCGGAGATCGGCACGGGCACGGGCGTGTCCGGCATCTATCTGCTGCACGGGATGCGGCCCGACGGCGTGCTGACGACGGTGGACCCGGAGCCCGAACGCCAGCAGTTCGCCCGGGAGGCGTTCCGTGAGGCGGGCTTCGCCTCCAACCGGGCGCGCTTCATCCCCGGCCGCGCGCTGGACGTGCTGCCCCGGCTCGCGGACGGCGGCTACGACCTCGTCTTCTGCGACGGTGACCGGCTGGAGAGCCTCGACTGCCTCGCTGAATCGTTGCGCCTGCTGCGTCCCGGCGGGCTGGTCTGCTTCGAGGGCGTGTTCGCGGACGGCCGCACGGTCGACTCCGCCGCCCAGCCGGCCGAGGTGCTGCGGCTGCGGGAGCTGCTGCGCGCGGTGCGCGAGAGCCAGGAGCTGATGCCGACGCTGCTGCCGGTCGGCGACGGGCTGCTCTGCGCGGTCCGGCGCGCCTGAGCCCCGTACGAGCAGAGGCCGGGGAAGAAGCCCGCGGACGCACCACTGCCCGGTACGGGATCCGTACCGGGCAGTGGTGAAGGTGATGGGCGTTCCGCGTCAGCCGACGACCTTCTTCAGCGCGTCGCCGAGGGCATCGGCCTCGTCCGGAGTCAGCTCGACAACAAGCCGACCGCCGCCTTCGAGCGGAACGCGCATGACGATGCCCCGCCCCTCCTTTGTCACCTCGAGCGGGCCGTCGCCCGTCCGCGGCTTCATGGCCGCCATGCTCGTTCCCCTTCCTGAAACCAGCTCATCGCAACCGGCGGCCCCATGACAGGCGCTGCCTCACCGGCATCGAACACATTGCTTCTTCACCATTATCCCGCATCAATGACCCCGATGACCAACATCGCTCTGCATCGCTTGCGCAACGCGCTCTCTCAAAACCACTCAATTCGGCGATCCGGCTGCGATACTGCGCCGCCCTGGACCCCCAGGTGAGAGCCAATTGTTAGACGCAGGTCACATCCACGCCCCGCTCCGCGTCGGCCATGCTTGCCTCCAGGGGCAACGATGCCCGAGCAGTGAGGGGATGACCGCAATGGCCGACGAGCTGGCGAACACCGTGCTCTACGACGTGAGCGAGGGTCTGGCGACGATCACGATCAACCGACCCGACGCGATGAACGCCATGAACACCGCGGCGAAGGTCGCGCTCCGGGACTCCCTGCGGGCGGCGGCCGCGGACCCCGCCGTACGGGCGGTTCTGCTCACGGCCACCGGGCGCGCCTTCTGCGTCGGCCAGGACCTCAGGGAACACGTCGCCACGCTCACGACGACCCGCGAGGCGGGTGGCGGCAACGCGCTGAGCACCGTACGGGAGCACTACAACCCGATCGTGCGGGCGATCACCGAGATGGCCAAGCCGGTCGTCGCCGGGGTGAACGGCGTCGCGGCCGGGGCCGGGTTCGGTTTCGCCCTGGCGGCCGACTACCGGGTGGTCGCCGACACGGCCTCCTTCAACACCTCGTTCGCGGGCGTCGCACTGACCGCCGACTCGGGCGTGTCCTGGACGCTGCCGCGGCTGATCGGCCCGAGCCGCGCCGCCGATCTGCTGTTCTTCCCGCGCTCGATCTCCGCGCAGGACGCCCTGGAGCTGGGCCTCGTCAACCGCGTGGTCCCGGCGGCCGAGCTGGCCGGGCAGGCGGCGGCGGTGGCCCGGACCCTGGCGGACGGGCCGACGGTGGCGTACGCGGCGCTGAAGGAGTCGATGGCGTACGGCGCCGGGCACACGCTCGCCGAGACGCTGGAGAAGGAGGACGAACTCCAGACCCGGGCGGGCGCGTCGCAGGACCACACCATCGCGGTGGAGGCGTTCCTGGCCAAGGAGAAGCCGGTCTATCTCGGCAAGTAGCCGATCGCCGGGGTGCGGTGCGCCCCGCCTCGGGGCCGCTCAGCGGACCGCTGCGCCGCCCCGGGCCACGCAGTCCGCGAGGTGGTCGTCGACCAGGCCGCACGCCTGCATCAGCGCGTAGGCGGTGGTCGGGCCGACGAAGCGGATCGAGCGCTTCTTCAGCTCTCCGGCGAGCGCGGTGGACTCCGGGGTGACGGCGGGGACATCGCCCAGCCCGCGCGGGGCGGGCCGGCCGGCCGGGTCGGGGGCGTACGACCAGATCAGCTCGTCCAGCTCCCCGGCCGGCCAGTCGGCGAGCACCTTCGCGTTGGCGAGGGTGGCGTCGACCTTGGCCTTGTTGCGAATGATGCCCGGGTCGGCGAGGAGCCGCTCCCGGTCGGCCTCGGTGAACTCGGCGACCTCGGTGATCCGGAATCCGGCGAACGCCGTACGGAAGGTCTCGCGGCGGCGCAGGATCGTCAGCCAGGAGAGACCGGACTGGAACGCCTCCAGGCAGAGCCGCTCGAACAGGGCGTCGTCCCCGCGGACGGGTCGGCCCCACTCGGTGTCGTGGTAGGCGAGGTAGTCCTCGGTGGACAGGCCCCAGGGGCAGCGCAGCCCCCCGTCGGGGGCGGCGACGGCTCCGCCGCTCATCGCTGCTCCCCCTCGGTGCGGTCCGGGGTGCCGGTCCGCGGGGCGTCGCCGGGGAGCCGGTCGCCCGGCTCGGCGGGCCGGTCCCCCGGGTGCTCGAACAGGTCGGTCCCCGTGCTCACCGCGGACGCCTGCGCCCCGGCCAGGGCGGACTCCAGCTCCGCGATCCGGGCGTCCCGCTCGGCCAGCTCCGCGCCGAGCCGGGACAGCGCCTCGTCGACGTCGGCCATCCGGTATCCCCGGGCGGCCATGGGCAGGCGCAGCGCCTCCACGTCCGCCCGGCCGACCGGACGGGTCGCGGGCAGCGGGTCGGTGAACCGCTCGGGCTCCACGTCCTGGAGCACGGCGCTCCCGCCACCGCCGACCACCGCGAGGGTGACCGCCGTGACGACCACGACCATCGTGAGCAGCAAGAACCAGAACACGCGCATCTCCCCGGGGGCGGAAACCTCGTCCGGCTCCGATCGTGCCATGCGGCACTGACAAGTCGGGGCCGACCACGAAAGGCCTTAGGGTCGCAGGCGAGCTACTGAGGGAGGAAACAGGGGATGCGAAGCGGTGCACTCAGGCTGGGGCGGCGGGGATTCGGTCCGCACGAGCCGGTGATCATGGCGATCGTGAACCGGACCCCGGACTCCTTCTACGACCAGGGCGCCACCTTCCGGGACGAGCCGGCGCTCGCCCGGGTCGAGCAGGCGGTGGCCGAGGGCGCCGGGATCATCGACATCGGCGGGGTGAAGGCCGGTCCCGGCGAGGAGGTGAGCGCCGAGGAGGAGGCGCGCCGCACGGTGGGGTTCGTCGCCGAGGTCCGCCGTCGCCATCCGGACGTGGTGATCAGCGTGGACACCTGGCGGCACGATGTGGGCGAGGCGGTCTGCGAGGCCGGGGCGGACGTGCTGAACGACGCGTGGGGCGGGGTCGACCCGAAGCTGGCGGAGGTCGCCGCGCGGTACGGGGCGGGGCTTGTGTGCACGCACGCGGGGGGCGCGGAGCCGCGGACCCGGCCGCACCGGATCGCGTACGACGACGTCATGGCGGACATCCTGCGGGTGACGGTGGGTCTGGCGGAGCGGGCGGTCCGGCTCGGGGTGCGGGCGGACGGGATCATGATCGACCCGGGTCACGACTTCGGTAAGAACACCCGGCACTCCCTTGAGGCGACGCGTCGCCTGGAGGAGATGGCGGAGACGGGGTGGCCGGTGCTGGTGTCCCTCTCCAACAAGGACTTCGTGGGCGAGACGCTGGACCGACCGGTGAAGGAGCGGGTGGTCGGGACGCTGGCCACGACGGCGGTCTCGGCGTGGTTGGGGGCCCGGGTCTACCGGGTGCACGAGGTGGCGGAGACGCGTCAGGTCCTGGACATGGTGGCGTCCATCGCCGGGCACAGGCCTCCGGCGGTGGCGCGCCGGGGGCTGGCGTAGGGGCGCCGGCGGCGGCGCGGCGGGGGTTGGCGTAGGGGCGCCGGCGGCGGCGCGCCGGGGGCTGGCGTAGGGGCGCCGCCTGCCCGGCGGGGCGGGGTCCGGGGCGTTGCCGCCGGACCCCGCTCCTCAAGCGGCGGAGAGGCTGAAAGGACGCCCTCGACCGCCGGACGGGACCGGTTTCGGCGGACCGGTCGACGTGACGTCCTCAACCGCCGGACGGGCCGGGAATCACCGCCCGACCTCCTTCGTCACCAGTGTCACCGCTTCGTCCACGTCGTCCGTCACGTGGAACAGCAGCAGGTCCTTCTCCGAGGCCTTGCCGCCGGCCACCACCGTCTCGCGGAGCCAGTCGACCAGGCCGCCCCAGTAGGCGGTGCCGAAGAGGACGATGGGGAAGCGGGTGACCTTGCCGGTCTGGACGAGGGTGAGCGCCTCGAAGAGTTCGTCCAGGGTGCCGAGGCCGCCGGGCAGGACCACGAAGCCCTGCGCGTACTTCACGAACATCGTCTTGCGGACGAAGAAGTAGCGGAAGTTGACGCCGATGTCGACGTGCGGGTTCAGCCCGGACTCGAAGGGCAGCTCGATGCCGAGGCCGACCGAGACGCCCTTCGCCTCCCGGGCGCCCTTGTTGGCGGCCTCCATCGCGCCGGGACCGCCGCCGGTGATCACCGCGAAGCCCGCGTCGACCAGTGCCCCGCCGATCCGGACCCCGGCCTCGTACTCCGCCGATCCGGCCGGGGTGCGGGCCGAGCCGAAGACGCTGATCGCGCTCGGCAGTTCGGCGAGCGCGCCGAAGCCCTCGACGAACTCCGACTGGATGCGCATCACCCGCCAGGGGTCGGTGTGCACCCACTCGGAGTCGCCCTCGGAGTCCAGCAGCCGCTGATCGGTCGTGCCGGACTGGACCTGCTCCCTGCGGCGCACGACCGGACCCAGCCACTGTTCCTCGGGGGCCACCGCGCCCTCGGGGACCTCGGCGCCTTCGGGGATTCGTGCGTCCTCGGCGTTGCCCATGTTCCGCTCCCTCCACCGGCCCCCGTCGTCCTGGGCCGGGCCGTGTCGTGCTGCGTCCGGCCAGCGTAGATCGACGGAGGTTACGTACGGGGGAATGCCGTGCGTCCGCCGGTCAGCCGGTCAGCCAGGAACGGAGGCGGTCCTCGCAGTGGGTGATCTTCTCGACCACCACGTGCTCGTCGCGCTTGTGGGCGTAGATCGGGTCGCCGGGGCCGTAGTTCACCGCCGGGACGCCGAGGCCGCCGAAGCGGGAGACGTCCGTCCAGCCGAACTTGGGCCGGGCGGTGCCGCCGACCGCCTCCATGAAGGCCTTGGCGGCGGGGTGGGAGAGGCCGGGCATGGCGGCGCCGGAGTGGTCGTCGATGACGATCTCGGCCACACCGCAGTCGGCGAAGACCTCGCGGACGTGGGCGATGGCCTCCTCCTCGGTGCGGTCGGGGGCGTAGCGGTAGTTGACGACGACGGTGCAGGCGTCCGGGATGACGTTGGTGGCGACCCCGCCCTCGATGCCGACCGCGTTGAGCCCCTCGTGGTACTCGAGGCCGTCGATGACCGGGCGGCGGGGCTCGTACGCGGCGAGCTTCGCCAGGATCGGGGCGGCGGCGTGGACGGCGTTGGACCCCATCCAGCTGCGCGCGGAGTGCGCCCGCTCACCCGCCGTCCGCAGGTGGACCCGGAGCGTGCCCTGGCAGCCGCCCTCGACCTCGCCGTCGGAGGGCTCCAGGAGGACGGCGAAGTCCCCGGCGAGCCAGTCGGGGTGGGCGTCGGCGATGTGGCCGAGCCCGTTGAGGTGGGCGGCGACCTCTTCGTTGTCGTAGAAGATGAAGGTCAAGTCGCGGTTGGGCTCGGGGACCGTCGCGGCGATCCTGAGCTGGACGGCGACACCGGCCTTCATGTCGGTGGTCCCGCAGCCCCAGAGGATGCCGTCCGCGTCGAGACGGGAGGGGACGTTGTCGGCGATCGGCACCGTGTCGATGTGCCCGGCTAGGACGACACGCTCGGCGCGGCCGAGGTTCGTGCGGGCGACGACGTTGTTGCCGTGGCGGTCGACGGTCAGATGGGTCAGACCGCGCAGCGCGGTCTCGATCGCGTCGGCGAGCGCCTTCTCCTCCCCGCTGACCGAGGGGAGGTCGACGAGCCGGGCGGTGAGCGCCGGGCCGTCCAGGGTCAGGTCAAGCGTGCTATCGGCCATGGCCTCGACCCTAAGGGACCGGGATAGCGGCCCTCGGTCGTACCCTCCAGTACGGTGGGGCCCGTGCCCCGGACAGCCAGCCCCGCCCGCCGCCGCAGCCGCCTCCTCCGCTACGCCGCCGCCTTCACCGTGCTCGCGGCGCTGGGCGGTTATCTGGCCGTTCAGTACGACTCCTCCACCAACGAGTCCGGGCCGCGTTGTGTGGTCCGCGCCGCCGACGGGGACCACGCCTACGAGATGAGCCTGCACCAGGCGGCGAACGCGGCGACGATCTCCGCCGTGGGGACCACCCGCGGGATGCCGGAGCGGGCGGTGACCATCGCCCTTGCGACGGCGATCCAGGAGTCCACGCTCCGCAACATCGACTACGGGGACCGGGACTCGGTGGGCCTGTTCCAGCAGCGGCCCTCGCAGGGCTGGGGCACGGTGGCGCAGATCATGGACCCGGTGTACTCGTCCGGGGAGTTCTACGAGCACCTCGCCGAGGTCCCGGGCTACTCGCGGCTCCCGCTGACCGTGGCGGCGCAGCGCGTGCAGCGCAGCGGCTTCCCGCAGGCGTACGCGAAGCACGAGCCGGACGCCGCGCTGCTGGCCGCCGCCCTGACCGGGCGCGAGCCCGCCGCGCTGAACTGCGTGCCGTCCACGGTGACGGCGGAGGGGCCGGGGGACGCGGCGCGGGTCCGGGCCGAGCTGCTGCGCACCTTCGGCAAGGACGTCCTGCCGGGCGCGGTGACCGCGGGCGCGTCGGCCGCCGCCACGGTCTCGGTGCCCGTACCGGCGACGGCCCGGGCGAAGGCCGACGGAGCGTCGCGGCGCGGCTGGGAGCTGGCGCACTGGGCGGTGGCGCACTCCGAGGAGCAGCGGATCCGGCGCGTGAGCTACGCCGACCGGGTCTGGGACGCCGGTTCCGGCTGGCGGACGGAGCGCCCGAAGGACAGGGAACCGGACACGTCGACGGTCCGGATCAGGGTCGCTCAGTAGTGCGAAGCATCCCTCGTACGGACCCTTGAGGCCGCCCCTCCGACCCGCCGGGGACACCCCTGTCGCGGTGCGTTCACCCCGCACCGATTCCGTTGCCGCGCAAGGGAAGTGACGGTTCATCGAACGGCTTCGGAATGCTGTGTTTGCCCGGGTTCCTCCACGGCGGATTATCGGACGCATTACTCACTCTTTACCTTCACCCACCGAAACTTTCCCTCCCCCCGGACCGGTTGTCAGGGCGTCCGGCTCACCGGACAGACCTCGTCAGACACCGTTGACGACTCGTTGACATCCCGTCGAAGGAGCATCATGTCCCTCCCCCTGACCCGTCGGATCGCTCGTGCCGCGCTGCTGATCGCCGCGGGCGCGGCCCCCGTGGTCGGTGCGGCCGGCACCGCAGGTGCCGCAGAGCTCCCACAGGCCCCGGACCTCGGCGGCCTGACCGCGCTGGACGGTGCCGGTCTCGGCAACACCCTGGACAGCGCCGCCCGGCAGGGTACCCAGGCGGCCGGCGACACCGGCGGCCGCCTCGTCGGCACCGCCGTGCCCGCCGCGGGCAAGACCGCCGGCAAGACCGCCAAGGTGGCCGCCCCGGCCGTCCAGGAGACCGCGGGCCAGACCGCCGGCAGCGCGGGCGAGGCCGTCGGCGGGGTGGCCGACGCCGCCGGTGGCGGTCTGCCGACCGACGCCCTCACCAAGGGCGGCCTGCCCACCGACGGCCTGCCGCTGAGCGGGCTGCCGATCGGCTGACCCGGCGAAGCCGTTGCGTACGGGAGAGGGCCCGGGGAGTGCGCACTCCCCGGGCCCTCGCCTGGTCCGTTCACCTCAGGACAGCCGCTTGACCGCCGCCGCCACCCGCTCGTCGGTCGCGGTGAACGCCACCCGGACGAAGCGCTCGCCCGCCGGGCCGTAGAAGTCGCCGGGCGCCACCAGGATGCCCAGCTGGGCGAGGTACGCCACGGTCTCCCAGCACGGCTCGTCGCGGGTCGCCCAGAGGTAGAGGCTCGCCTCACTGTGCTCGATCCGGAAACCGTGGGCCTCCAGGGCGGCGCGCAGGGCCAGGCGCCGGTCCGCGTACCGGGCGCGCTGCTCGGCCACGTGCACGTCGTCGCCGAGAGCGGCGACGGTGGCCGCCTGGACCGGGGCGGCCGTCATCATCCCGCCGTGCTTGCGGATCAGCAGCAGCTCACCGAGGACGGCCGCGTCGCCCGCGATGAAGGCGGCCCGGTAGCCGGCCAGGTTGGAGCGCTTGGAGAGCGAGTGCACGGCGACGATCCCGTCGTGATGACCGCCGCAGACGTCCGGGTGGAGCACCGAGACCGGCTCGGCGTCCCAGCCCAGCTCCAGGTAGCACTCGTCGCTGAAGACCAGCACGCCGTGCTCGCGCGCCCAGGCGACGATCCGGGTCAGCTCGTCCTTGGCCAGCACCCTCCCGGTCGGGTTGGAGGGCGAGTTGAGCCACAGGAGTTTCAGCCCGGCCGGATCCAGCTCGGTCGGGTCGTCGTAGGCGACGGGCTCGGCGCCGCAGAGCCGGGCGCCGACCTCGTACGTCGGGTAGGCGAGCCGCGGGTAGGCGACCTTGTCGCCCGCGCCGAGCCCCAGCTGCGTCGGCAGCCAGGCCACCAGCTCCTTGGAGCCGACGACCGGGAGCACGTTGGCGTGGGTCACCCCGACCGCGCCGAGGCGCCCCTCCACCCAGCCGGTGAGCGCGTCGCGCAGGGCCTCGGTCCCCCACACCGTCGGATAGCCGGGGCTGTCGGCGGCGGCGACGAGCGCCCGCTGGATCACCTCAGGCACCGGGTCGACCGGTGTGCCGACGGAGAGGTCCACGATGCCGTCCGGGTGGGCCTGGGCCGTCGTCTTGTACGGCGTGAGCCTGTCCCAGGGGAAGACCGGGAGGCGGGAGGAGACTGCGGACACGGGACCCTGCTTTCTCAGGTTGCTCGGGCCGTTCCCGGCCGTACGGGGAAACGCCTCGGTCCCGCACGGTGACAAGCCGTACGGGACCGGGCCGCGCATTGGGTGCCGCCGTCTACTGGTTCTGCGGCGGCAGCCCGGCGACGAACGCGTGGTCACGCTCGATGAGGCCGAGCTTGGAAGCGCCGCCCGGCGAGCCGAGATCGTCGAAGAACTCGACGTTCGCCTTGTAGTAGTCCTTCCACTCCTCCGGAGTGTCGTCCTCGTAGAAGATGGCCTCGACCGGGCAGACCGGCTCACAGGCTCCGCAGTCGACGCATTCGTCCGGGTGGATGTACAAGGACCGCTGGCCCTCGTAGATGCAGTCGACGGGGCACTCTTCGATGCAGGCCTTGTCCTTCACGTCGACACAAGGCTGCGCGATGACGTAGGTCACGCTGTCGTTCCTCCTCGGTAGGGCGTTGGCTCTCGCGCGGGAGCGCGGCGTCGTCGATGCCCGCCCCTAGTATCTCCGTTCTCGGGCACGATCCGAACA
Organism: Streptomyces sp. NPDC088706; assembly: GCF_044752765.1. Classification (NCBI taxonomy): domain Bacteria; kingdom Bacillati; phylum Actinomycetota; class Actinomycetes; order Kitasatosporales; family Streptomycetaceae; genus Streptomyces; species Streptomyces sp. NPDC088706. Next base: position 366,516 of record NZ_JBIVLW010000002.1, on the reverse strand, counting down.
GGAGGGGCGGAGAGAGCTGTGGAATTCACCATGGGCGGACGGCTGGAAGTGCGCATCACACCGGCTGACGTGGGCAAACGCGTCTCCGTCCGGCGACGCTCCGATGGGGGCGGCGCGAACGCGGAGTTCACTGACACGGTCGGTGTTCTCACATCATGGGACGAGGGTGTGATCGCCATCACACCAAAGAGCGGGGAGTCCGTCCACATCGTGGAATCCTCCCTGGTCGCGGGCAAGATCGTCCCCGCCGCCCCGGCCCGCAGGCGGGGCCCGGCGGCCTCCTTCCAGGAGCTGGCCGCCGTCACCGCCCGGGCCTGGCAGCCGGTGGAGAGCGAGTCCCTGGGCCAGTGGCGGCTGCGCGCCGCCGGGGGCTTCACCCGGCGCGCCAACTCCGCGCTGCCGCTCGGCGACCCGGGCCTGCCGCTGGGCGAGGCGTTCGGGCGGGTCGAGCGCTGGTACGGGGAGCGGGGCCTGCCCGCGTACATCCAGACGGCGACCGGAGCCGAGGGGACGCAGGAGGCCCTCTGCGCGGAGCTGGAGCGGCACGGCTGGTGGCGTGAGGTCTCGGCCGAGGTGCGAATCGCCGCGCTGGCGCCGGTGGGTGACCTGGACGCGGACGCCACGGAGGTCCGGCTGACCCGTGCGCCGGACGAGGCGTGGCTCTCGCGCTACCAGCGCTGCTCCATCCCCGGCCCGCAGGTGTCGCGGGTGCTGGACAGCGGGCCTTCGGTCTGGTTCGCCTCGGTGGCGGACGGCGTGGGCCGGGAGGGCGGGGAGACACCCGCGGCGATCGGGCGATGTGTGGTGGACGGGCGCTGGGCGGGGTTCATGGCCGTCGAGGTCGCTCCGGAGCACCGGCGGCGGGGACTGGCCACCGCGGTGATGGCGGCGCTGGCCCGCCGGGCCCTGGACGAGGGCGCTTCGGCGGCCTGGCTCCAGGCGGAGGAGGACAATGAAGGCGCGCGGGCGCTGTACGACGGCATGGGCTTCGCGGCGCACCACCGGTACCACCACTTCCGGCCCGCCCAGCGGTAGGCCGGGTGGGGCAGCCAGCAGCAGTGAGGACGAGCAGGGGCATGGGTCGCATATGAGCGCGCAGGATTCCGGTACGGCCGACCGCCGGCGGCAGTTCGCCGAGGAGGCCCGCTCGGAGCGCCCGGATCTGGCGCTGCTCTGCCTCCTGCTGGGTGCGGAGGCGGGCCCGGTCGGCCCCGGAGAGCCGCGCCCGGTCGATCCGGACGAGGTCTCTCCCGACCCGTACGGGATCGACGGAGCGCAGATCGAACTGGACCGGCTCGCCGGGCTGTTGCCGTACGGCTCCCGCTCCCCGGCCGCCTGGGCCTCGGCCCTGGCCGAACTGCTGGGTGAACGGCATGAGTTCACCGGGTCGTCCGCCGACTACCAGCGGCTGGATTCCTCGCTCCTCCAGCAGGTGCTGCGGCGGCGCCGCGGGCTGCCGATCCTGCTCTCGGTGGTCTGGATCGAGGTCGCCCGGCGGGCCGGCGCCCCGGTGTTCGGGGTGGCGTTGCCCGGCCACTTCGTGGTCGGCTTCGGGGACCCGGCCCGACCGGTGCTCGTCGATCCGTTCGCCGGGGGCGCGCCACTGACCGGCCAGGACGCGGACCTGCTGGTCGCGGGGGCGACGGGGGCGCGTCTGGAGCCGTCCGTGCCGGCGCCCGCCCGGCCGCTGGAGATCGTGCTGCGCATCCTGAACAACATCAGGGCCTGGGCCGCCGCCCGCCCCGAGCGCACGGATGTGGCCCTCTGGGCGGTGGAGCTCTCCCTGCTCCTGCCCTCGCACCCGGCCCGGCTGCGCTACGAGCGGGCCCAGCTCCTGGTCCAGCGCGGGGAGTTCCAGCGCGGGGCGGCGGAGATGGAGGAGTACGCGCAGCTGCTCGACACCATCGAACCGACGACCGCCGAGACGGTCCGGCGCAAGGCCCAGGCCGCCCGTGCGCTGCTGAACTGAACGGGGAACGGGGAACGGGCCGGGCCGGCCTGCGGTTCCGGCTGTCACCTCCGCGCCCGGACCGGCTGAAACCTCCGCGCCCGGACCGGCTGAAACCTCCGCGCCCGGACCGGCTGAAACCTCCGCGCCCGGACCGGCTGAAACCTCCGCGCCCGGACCGGCTGTCACCGCCGCGCCCGGACCGGCTGAAACCACCGCGTCCGGACCGGCTGAAACCACCGCGTCCGGACTTGGCTGAAACCCCCGCGCCCGGACTTGGCTGAAACCACGCCCTCCGGCCCGCCCGGACGAACACCGTAGCGACGGATCCCGCCATTCCGATGCGCGGTGCACTCCCGCTGTCCATCCGGACGCCACCATCCGTACCCAGCAGGCACGGGAATGCGCCAATTCGTCGGCGCACCTGATTGCTGAAGCGCCACGATGGAGACTCGTCACCCGACGCGCACACGCTATCGCACTGTGCGATAGGCCCGTGGTGCGCACGCCAGGAGAGAAATGCCGAAGGCAAGGCTGATGACAACCGTTCTGCTGGTCCACAACGTGCCTCTGTGGCGCGCTTCGCTGGCATCCCTGCTCGGCGCGGGACAGGGGATAGACGTATGGACCGCCGACCGGGGCGCGATACGGTCGGCGGTGGCCGGCACAGGACCGGATGTCCTGCTCACCGATCTCGAATGTCCGGACGCCCTGGACATCCTGGAGGAGGTGAGATCGATGGCCGAACCACACGGCCAGGGCTGTCCGCTGGCCGTGCTCACCCGCAGCGACCGGCCGCGGGGGCTGCGCCGGGCCTACGAGGCGGGCGCCCGCGGCTACATCGACAAGTACCGGCCGGTGGACGACCTCTCCGAGGTCATGCACAAACTGGCCGACGGCGGGCGGCATATCGACGAGTCACTCGCCTTCAGCCTGTTGCAGGTGGCCGACATGCCGTTGTCTCCCAGGGAACTGAGCGTGCTCTCCCTGGCCGAAGGCGGCGAAACCGTCTCAGGTATCGCCGGGCGGCTGCATCTCACCCCGGGGACGGTACGCAACTACCTCGCCGCCGCCATTCGGAAGTCCGGGGCGCGCAACCGTGTGGACGCCATCAGACGGGCGAAGGAGGCGGGGTGGATATGACAGCGTTCCGGCGGGAGCTCTCGTCCGGCGCCCAGAGCCCGATCAGGTCCCGGTAGAGGGGCGAGGTGCGCAGGAGCTCCGCCGAGGTGCCGCAGCGGGTGCGCGGGCCGTCCATCACGAGGATCCGGTCGGCGCGCCGGGCTGAGCTGAGGCGGTGGGCGACGACCACCAGGGCGCTGGGCAGTGCGGCGAACGCGAGCTCGGCGCGGGTCTCGGCGGACGGGTCGAGCCGGCTGGTCGCTTCGTCGAGCACGATGAGCGGCGGCGCGGCCAGGTAGGCCCGGCCCAGGGCGATCAGCTGGCGTTCCCCCTGGGAGAGCCGGTCCGGTTCCAGGGACGCGTCGAGGGAGCCGAGCCGGGAGAGCAGGGGGTCCAGGCCGAGCGCGTCGATCATGGCGGCCAGGTCCCGGTCGCCCGCGTCGGGGCGGAGGTAGCGGAGGTTGTCCCGCAGTGTGCCGGTGAACACGTAGGCGTGCTGGGGCAGCAGAACGCGTACGGAGGTGGCGTCGGCCGCGCGCACCGGCCGCCCGTGCCAGCGCACCGCGCCGCCGGTGGGCCGCTCCACCCCGGCGATGACGGCGGCGAGGGTCGACTTGCCGCTGCCGCTCGGCCCGACGACCGCGAGGTGCTCGCCGGGGGTGACGGTGAGGGAGAGCCGGTCCAGGACGGGGTGCGCGGCCGGCCCGTACGCGAAGGTGACGGCGTGGAGTTCGGCGACGGGGTCGGGGCCCTGCGGGTGCGGTGGCCGGCCGTCGGTCGGCGGTCGCGGATCGTCGTGGTCGTCGCGGGGCGGCGGCGGCGCGTCCGTGAACCGGTCCAGGACCACCAGGAGGCGGCCGCCGACGGTGGCGAGCATGGTCATCAGCGCCTGCACCGCCGGGGCCAGCGCCTGGGTCAGGTAGGTGAGCGCCCCCACCAGCGCGCCGGACGTGAGGCCGTGGCGCAGCAGCCAGGGGGCGCCGAGCAGCAGCAGGAGCGGCGGGAAGCGGCCGCAGACGGCCAGCGCCACCACCCGTACGCCGGACCAGCGGGCCAGCGAACGGGCCGCGCGGACCTGGTCGTCGGCCAGGGCCCGGGACTCCGTCACCGTGCGGCCGGCGGCCCCGGCGGCGGCGATGTCCCGCAGGTCGGCGGCGGTCCGGCCGGCTTGGGCCGCGTACGCCTCGTCGGCGGTGAGGTAGTCGCGCTGGCGGGCGGCCATCGGCGGCAGGGTGGCCAGGAACAGGGCGCCGCCCAGGACCAGCGGGGGCAGCACGATCAGCAGGAGCCTGGGCTCCAGGGCCAGCAGGCCCGCCACGGCCCCGGCCACCGTGAACACGAACGACCGCAGCGTCAGGACGAGTCCGGCCCAGCCGTCCCGGGCGATCTCGCTCTGATGGGTGACCTGGGAGAGGGAGCGGGCGGTGGTGCCGGCGGGATGCGCGAGGGCGCCTACGAGCGCCCGGGAGACCGCGCGCCGCACCAGCCCGTCGCGCAGCGGCTCCACCAGGTCCGCGAGGCGTCCGAAGACGCCCCGGGTGGCGAGTTGGGCGGGGAGCACGGCCGCGGCGGCGACGGCCAGCCAGAGGAGGCCGGTGAGCGGGCGTCCGGCGAGGAAGCCGTGGTCCAGCGCGCGGGCGACGCCGAATCCGCCGAGGAAGGTCTGGACGAACTCCAGCAGGGACCAGCCGGCCAGCCGCAGGACGACGCCGGTGCGGGCGCGGAGGAAGGGGCGGGCGTCGTGCGTGACCCGGGTGAGGGCGCCGTCGCGGCGGTCGCTCCCCTTCGCCGGTCGCGGTGACGGGTGTGCCCGTGCCGGTGCCGTCACCGCGCCTCCGCTCCGTGCGCCGCTCCGGGGCGCGGTCGGGGCGGTGCCGGGGCGTCGGGGGCGTCCGTTGACCCGGCCGCGTCCGGTGACCCGGTGGCCTCCGGTCCGTCCGTACGGAACACCGCCCGGTACTCCGGGTCCGCCCACAACTCCTCGTGCGGGCCCGTCGCCCGGACGCGGCCGTCCTCCAGCCAGAGGACCCGGTCCGCGCGGGCGGCCGAGGAGAGCCGGTGGGCCACGATCACGCGGGTGGAGCGCCCGGCCCGCTCGTCGAGGGCGCGCCGGACGTGGTGTTCGGTGACGGTGTCGAGGCCACAGAGCGCGTCGTCCAGGATGAGCAGACGGCCGGGGTGGGCGAACGCGCGGGCCAGGCCGAGTCGTTGGCGTTCACCGCCGGAGAGCGGAGCATCGGTGAGCGAGGTGGCGTAGCCGTACGGGAGGCGTCCGACGAACCCGTCAGCCCGGGCGGCGCGGGCGGCGTCCCGTACCGCGTCGGGCCCGGCGGTCCACGGCCCGAAGGCGATGGTGTCCTCGACCGTGGTGCCGGGCAGGGCGGGGCGGGCGAAGGCGTAGGCGACCTCGGGGCGCAGGAGGACGGGGTCCATGGCCCTCAGGGGTACGCCGTCCAGCAGCACGGTTCCGGTGTCCGGGTCGAGCAGCCGTCCGGCGACCGCCGCGAACACCGACTTGCCGGAGCCCGAGCGGCCGACGACGGCGAGCGAGGTGCCGCCGGGGACGGTGAGGCGGACGCCGGTGAGGAGCGGTCGCCCGTCCTGTACGACGCCGACGTCCCGGAGTTCGAGGTGGCCCGGGCCACCGGGGACCGGGGCGAGCCCGTCGTGCGGCAGCGGGTCCAGGGTGAGCAGCGGGTCCAGGGTGCGGGCGGCGACGCGGCTGCGGGCGAGGGCACCGAGCGCACCGGTCAGGGCGCCGATGCCGACGGCGAGGCCCGCGTACCGGGAGGCGGCGACCAGGTCGCCGACGCCGATCGCGCCCGCGCCGAGCCGCAGTCCGCCGACCGCGAGGACCAGCAGCATGAGCAGCGGCAGCAGCAGGGCGCTCTGGCCGGCGGCACGTCCGTACACGGCCCAGGTGCGCCGGCCGTGGTCGGCCAGGGCGCCGAGCGGTTCGAGGACGCGGCGGTACTCGCGGGCTCCGGTGCGGGCGGCGCGGATGGTGTCGGCTCCGTCGAGCGCCTCGGTCAGACGGTGGGCGATGACCGACTGGGCGCGCTGGTAGTCGGCCCCGGCGTCGGCGGTGCGGCGGGTGAAGGTGTGCAGCAGGGCGACGAGGAGGGGGGCGCCGAGGAGGAAGGCGGCGGCCGTCCAGGGGTCGATGAGGAGGAGGCCGGTGACCGCGCCGAGCGGGAGCAGGACGCCGGCGGCGGCTCCGGCGGCGGTGACGGGTGCGGCAGCCGCGTCGGCGGTGCGGGCGGTGAGCCGGGCGGTGAGGTCGCCGGTCGGCACGGCGAGGGCGGTGCGGGGCTCGGCGGCCAGCACCCGGGCGGTGGTGCGGGTGCGCAGACGGGCGGTGAGCCGGGCGGTGGTGCTGGTGCCGAGCACGGCCGCGCCCGCGTCGAACCCGGTCTCGGCGAGGGTCAGTGCGGCGCAGAGCAGCAGCCCGGACCAGGGCACGGGCCCGCCGTCGATGAGCCCGTCGACCGTGTGGCCGAGCGCGGCCGGCAGGGCGAGGGCGGCGAGCGCGCCACCGGTGGAGCAGAACAGGAGGACCAGGAGGGCGGCCGGGTGGCGGCGGGCGAGCCGTCGGGTGCCGGATTCCGCCGCGGGGCGGGGTTTCAGCCGCACGTGGTCTCCCTTTCCGGCTCGCGGCGGTACGGGTGGAGGGACGCCGCCGGTCCCGGGCGGACGAACCGCGCGGGACCGGCGGACGGGCCGCCCGGCCCGCCGGTGGGATCACCGGCGGAGCGGGCGGCGGGGCGTCACGGGGTGCAGAGGGTCACGCTGAGCGAGCTGAACTCACAGACCAGCAGCGAGACCTGGCTGCCCGTGGCGAGCTCGCCGAAGGACTCCTCGGCCGGGGTCTCCATCGCCTGAAGGTCAAGAAGCGCCATGATGGTGTTTCCTTTCTGGGACGGTAACCGGAACCTGTTGCTCCGGCTGGGTGTCGAGCGGTTGTGGTGCTACGACTCCTGCAGGAGCCGGTCCGTGGGGCCGCTCGCGCGGCCGGGGTGCGCCGCCCGGGGAGCGGCGGCGAGGAAGGGAAGCGTGGTGGGCGGGCCGAGCGCGCTGCCCAGGGCGAGCAGGCAGCCGGCGGTCCCGGTGGCCAGGTCCATCGACAGCCGCATCAACTGCTCGCCGGCGAAGGCGATGCCGCCTTCGTAGGCGAGGGCGTGGCTGGAGAGCAGCCCGGTGTGGAGGCGGATCGCGCGCTCCCGGGTCTGCTCGTCGCACAGCGGCGTGGCCGCCAGGTGCAGCAGGAGTCCGGCCGAGCCACGCATCAGTCCGGGCTGGATGTAGAAGGCGGAGAGCGCGGCCGGGAGCAGCGCCCGGCCCGCGGCCTCCAGCTCCGGGTCGGGGCGGTGGGCCAGGTAGGCGTCGATGACGGCCGCGATGCCGGCGCTGCCCGCTCCGAGGTAGGGCATCAGCCGCTTGCCCTCGACGACGAGGAGTTCGCCGTCGTCGCCCGCCCGGCACCGGTCCAGGTCGCGCCGGAGGGCGGCGGCGGCCAGGTCGAGGAGGCCGGTGTCCCCGGTGGCCCCGTACCGGCGGACCAGCAGCAGGGCGACGCCGGTCGCGCCGTGCAGGAGTCCGGTCCGGGGTGACGGCGGGCCGTCCACCAGGGCCCGTACGGCGAGGGCGGTGCAGCGGCCGGCCGCGGCCGCCAGCGCCGGGGCCTCGGTGGCGGAGGCGGTGCGGGCCAGGTCGTCGAGGGCGAGGCCGATTCCGGCGTACCCGCTGTGCAGGCCCGGTGCCAGGCCTTCCAGGGGCTGTTCGAGGACGATCCGGGCGAGGTCGGCGGCCTCGGCGGTGCGGCCGATCCGGTTCAGCGTCCAGGCGATGCCGGTGAGCCCGTCGTAGAAGCCGAGCGGGGAGCCGGAGGCCGGGTCCTTGGCCTGCCGCAGCAGCCACGCCTCGGCCGGTTCGCACCGGGGGGCACCCGTCTCGTGCAGGGCGTAGAGCACCCCGGCCGCGCCGTAGGCGAAGGACTGGCCGCCGGTGGCCGTGGCGAACTGGGCGATGTCGCCGGGGAAACATCGGTCGTCGCGGTCGGGCGTACAGGAGGCGGCGATGGCGTGGGCCATCGAGTCGCGGGCGGCCGGCCAGCCACCGGGGTCGGACGGCACCGGCCGGTCGCCGGAGTCGGACAGCGCCGGCCGGTCGAGTTCGGACAGCACCGGACGGTCACCGAGGTCGGACGGCGTCGGACGGTCACCGGGGTCGGACGGCGTCGGAGCACTCGGGTCCGTAGCCCGCTGGTCCATACCCCGCCGGATCTCCTCCACCGCCGGGCGCAGGGTCTCCTCGCCGACCGGGAAGACGCGCGCGATCTCCCGGGCGAGGCCGCCGGCCTTCGTGCGGTCGATGCCGAAGAGCGTGGTGAGCGGCAGGTACAGGGCGAGCCGCAGACAGGCCAGCGCGTACGAGTCGATGTCGGTGCCGCGCCGGTCGGGCGGGGCCACGAAGGCCGGGTTGGCGACGATCTGACGGCGCCGGTCGGCGGCCGGGGAGGCGGCCTCGAAGTCGAGCAGGACGATCCGGGAGGTCTCCTCGTCGACCATCACATTGCTCATGTGCAGATCGCTGATGACGATGCCCCGGCCGTGTACGGCCTCGACGGCGCGCTCGACCTTCCCGTACAGCTCCTCGGCCCACGCCGCGTGTTCGGCGATCAGCTCGGGGGTGGGGTCCCGACGGGCGAGCGGGAAGCGGCGGGCGAAGACGGTGTTGAGGGTGGCGCCCGGCAGGTACTGGAGGACCAGGAAGTGGTGGCCGCCGACCTCGAACGCGTCGTGCACGGCCGGTACGCAGTCCAGTCCGGCCAACTGCTCCAGCGCGGTCCGCTCCCGCTGGAGCCGGGCGACGGCGTCGGCCCCGTCGGCGGCGAGCCCGGCGTAGGGGCGGGCCTCCTTGAGGACGATCTGCTCGCCGGTGCGGCTGTCCCGGCCGAGGTAGACCCCACCGCCGTTGGAGAAGTGGAGCGCCTTCTCGACGGTGTACGGCAGGTCGCCGAGGCCGACGGCGGCGCGGGCATCGAGGTGCGGGCGCAGGAAGTCGGGCGGCGTCACCCAGGCCGGTGTCCGGAAGGCCGGGCCCCGGTCGTCCGGGACGAGGCGGCCCCGCGGGTCGGCGACGGCGGGCACGGGCCGCCCGTCGGGCCCGGTGCAGAAGCGGGCGGCGAAGGCCCCGTACCGCGTGTGTACCGGCCCGTTCCCGCACCGCAGATCGCTGAGGATGTACGGGCCGTGCTCGCCCTCCAGCAGCTCCATCAGCGCGGAGCACACCTCGGGGAACGCGTCCTCGGAGTGCGGGTAGACGGTGATGAACTTGCCGCTGCCCGCCCGGTCCGCGTACTTGGAGTTCCGCAGGTTCAGCAGGCCGGGCGACGGTACGCACTTGAAGGGCAGCCGATGGGCCAGGCAGTAGGCCGCGACCCGCTCCAGAACCGATTCCGCGTTGTCGGCGGCGGCCGATATGTGGAGCTTCCAGCCCTGGGGCGGCAGCCGGAGCCCGTCGGGGCTGAAGGAGAGCCAGTCACCGCGCCGGGAGCGGGTCCACCCCTGGGGGGCGGCGCCGCGGACCGGTGCGAAGAACGAACGCTCCTCGGCGCCCTCTTCGAGGGAACGGTGGGGTGCGTCGTAGAAGCGGCGGTCCGCCTGGCAGTACGCGGCGTACTCCGGATTCACGACGTTCCCCTCGCTCGGTCTTCGCTGGCGAGAGAGAAATTGCCACAACGATGAGCACCGCCAACAGTCACCGATGTCACGACTCAAACAGGCGCGCGACCCATGCGGACCGCATCGCCTTCCGGTGACTTCGCAGCTGCGGGCGGGGGCGCGGGCGGGGCGCGTTCAGCCCGCGGCGCGTACCAACCCGTTTCCCGCCGCTGTCCGGAAATACAGCACGGACCGGCCGTCCCGGCGGCGGCGTACCAGCCCCGCGTCCAGCAGAACCCGCAGGTGACGCCCCACCGACCCCAGTCCCTGGCCGGTCAGCGTGACGAGCTGGGTGGTGCTCAGCGGCGAGGCCAGCAGAACGAGGACGACCGCCCGCGCCGGGCCGATCAACGCCCCCAGTGCCTGCGGTACGGGGGTACGGCCGGTGTCGGCGAGCGCGCCCGAGCAGGGGTACACCACGCCGTAGCGGTACGGGATGTCCCAGCAGACCCAGCCCACATCGGCGGTGACGGGGGTGAACACCAGCTGGGCACCGCCCAGTTCACGCGGCGGGTTGTCGTAGGTGTTGATCTGGAGCCGGCTCTCCCCCAGCCACCGCATCCCCGGCCGCATCGCGTCGAGCGCCTGCGCCCAGCCGCCCCGGCTCAACTGGGCGGCCCGGGCGATCACATCGGCCTCCAGAACCCGGCGCCGGGCGGGCCACTCCGGCAGCACCGCGTGCGTCCACACCCACTCCACGACATCGGCGCTCCGCCGCGCCAGATCGTCCCGGTCCAGCGCGGCGGGCAGCGGCCCGCCGAGGCTCTGGACGAGATCGGCGCGGGCCACGTCCGGCGGCGTCGCCCGGACCCGTGCCAGCTCCCGGGTGAAGGTGTCCGGCTCCTGGCCGGCGGGCGGAGGGACGGGGGCAGGGGTGAGGAAGTCGGCGCTCCAGCGGGAGGTGAAGGCGGAGCGGATGATCCGGGCCGAGAGCGGATCCCCGGATCGGAGCCGCCGGTAGGCGGGGAGCCACCGCTCCAGCCAGGCGCGCTCCCGCGGATGCGCGGCGACGGCCCGCTCCAGGGTCCTCAGACTCGCCAGGGCCTCCGCCAGCGGGGAGACGACGAAGCGGCTGTTCGCGAGCGTGTCCGCGCTGATCTGCCACCAGCCCATGGGCCACCCTCGGCGTCGGGAAGTCGTTGTTTCGCCTCTGCGCGAAAGAGTAACGGGCCCGCCGGGCACCGTCCCAGACTCCGCTGATGCGCACCTACCGCGAACTCTTCCGCACCCCGGAGTTCCTCCCCCTCTTCACGACCGCCTCCGTGCAGGTGGCGGCCCAGACCACGGCCGGTCTCGCCCTCGGCACCCTCGTCCACGCGTCGACCGGCTCACCGCTGCTGTCGGCGCTGGCCATGTTCGGTCCGTCCCTGGCCCAGGTCGCCGGAGCCCTCACCCTGCTGTCGGCGGCGGACCGGCTGCCGCCGCGCGGTGCGCTGACCGGCCTGGCGCTGCTGTTCGCGCTCGGCACCGGCGTACAGGCCGTCCCCGGGCTGCCGCTGTGGGCAGCCTTCGCCGTCCTGCTGGCCCTCGGGGTCGCCTCCTCGCTGGGCGGCGGGGTGCGGTACGGGCTGCTCAACGAGATCGTTCCGGAGCGGGGCTTCCTGCTCGGCCGCTCCGTGTTCACCATGTCGGTGGGCACCATGCAGATCCTCGGGTTCGCGGTCGGCGGGGTGCTGGTGACCACTCTCTCGGCTCGGGGCACCCTGCTGGTCGGCGCGGCGCTGTACGTCCTCGCCGCGGCCCTCGCCCGGTTCGGGCTCACGGCCCGGCCGCCCCGCGCCACCGGCCGGGCCTCGGTCCGGGAGACCTGGCGGAGCAACGCGGTGCTCTGGTCGTCCGCACCCCGGCGCTCGGTGTACCTCGCCCTGTGGGTGCCCAACGGGCTGGTGGTGGGGTGTGAGTCCCTGTTCATCGCCTACGCGCCCGAGCACGCCGGGCTCCTCTTCGCCTGCGGGGCGCTGGGGATGCTGACCGGGGACGCGCTGGTCGGCCGGTTCGTGCCGGAGCGGTGGCGGGCCCGCCTCGGCAGTCCGCTGCGGGTGCTGCTGGCCGCCCCGTACCTGGCGTTCGCGCTGAGCCCCGGGCTGCCCGTGGCGGTGGTGGCGGTGGGGCTGGCGAGCACCGGGTTCAGCGCGAGCCTGCTGCTCCAGGAACGGCTGATGGCCCTCACCTCCAAGGAGCTGAGCGGTCACGCGCTGGGGCTGAGCTCATCGGGGACGCTCGCGATGCAGGGCGTGGGCGCCGCCGTCGCGGGCACCATCGCCCAGCTGACCTCGCCCGCGACCGGGATGGCGGCGGTCGCGGCGCTCTCGCTGGTGGTGACGCTGGTCCTGGCGCCGGGAATACGGGCAGGACAGGGGACGGGCTCCCCAGGCAGACTGCACCGGGACGGATCACCCCGTACGAAGGAGACGACCACCTCGTGAGCAGCCAGGACGATCTGACCACCGGCCCGCGGGCCACCCCCTCGTCCGGCGCCGAGAAGGCCCCGCGCAGCCAGCGCGAGGCCATGCTCGCGGGCGAGCCCTACCTCGCCGACGACCCGGAGATCGCGGCGGACGCCCTGCGCTCGGCACTCCTGAACGAGCGCTTCAACGCCACGTCGGCCGGCGATCCGGAGGCCCGCCGCGCGGCTCTGGCCGAGCTGCTGGGCGAGCTGGGCGAGCACGCCGAGATCCGGCCGCCGCTGCGGGTGGACTACGGCCACCGGATCACCCTGGGCCCGAGGTCGTTCGTGAACTTCGGGGCGGTGTTCCTGGACGTCGCCCGCATCACGATCGGCGCCGACGTCCAGATGGGTCCGAACGTGCAGCTCCTCACCCCGACCCACCCCATCGACCCCGAGCCGCGCCGCGCCAAGTGGGAGGCCGCGGAGCCGATCACGATCGGGGACAACGTGTGGCTGGGCGGCGGGGTGATCGTCTGCCCGGGGGTGAGCATCGGGGAGAACACCGTGGTGGGCGCGGGGGCGGTGGTCACGAAGGACCTGCCGGCGAATGTGGTCGCGGTGGGCAACCCGGCCCGGGTGATCCGGAAGATCGGGGACGAGGAGACGGGGACCTCGGCCTCGTAGCCGTAACCGCAGGGGCGTGGACCGGGACGGATCAGCCGCCGGCCTCGGGCCCGGTCCACGACCGCGACCCGCGCCCGGGGCCCTAGGCCGCCCGCCACGCGTCCGTGGCGCACCCGACCTCGAAGTGCCACCACCCCTCGTCCCGGCCGCGGACCAGCAGCTCCTTGATCGCCCGGAGGTCCGCGCCACCCGGCACGGTGAACGCGACCAGGGGAAGGTCCGCGCTGAAGACCTCGCCGCCCAGCCCGAACGGCGCGAACCGCTCGTGCACGGCGCGGGCGTCCCGGCCGAGCGGGCCGTCCGGCACGGGCAGCACCCTGACGGTGCAGTTGCCGGAATCGGCGACCCGTTCGACGGACCAGTGCACCCCGTCCGCGTCGGTCGTGAACCGTACGGTCTCGCCCTCGGCGACCCCGTCCTGGAGGAAGGGCACGTTGTCGACCCGGGCGGTGTCGGCGCTCAGCCGGGTCGCCCACAACCCCTCGGTGTCGTACGGCAGCCAGTCCTCACGCGGTACGCAGCGGAACCAGACCTTGATCTGCCGGCCGACGTCCTGGGGCGGGCGCCACGGACCGCCGGGCGAGCTCATGGCCCCATGGTCCCCCTTGTGCCGGACCGCCGCTCGCCCGGCCCGGCCGCGGCACGCCGCCATGCACCGGGCGGGACTTCGGCTGCGCTCGCTCCCCCTTGCCTCCGGTCCGACGGCTTCCCGGAGCCGGCTGCCCGAACGCCGTCCCGCTCGGCGGCAACCGCCCCTACGAGCACATGACGGTCCCGTTCACCGGGCCGCCCCCGGCCGGAGTGTCCGGTCGGGGGCGGCGGGTGGTGCTGGCGGGGTACGGCCGGGGGCTCAGCCCTCGCCCGTCAGGTCGATGGTGACCGTGCGCTCCGCCGGGGTCTTCCCGGTGAGGGCCGTCTTCATCGCCTGTGCCACGTCGTCCGCGCCGACCGGGTGCTGCTCGCCGTCGGCCTTGACCGCCGTGATGCCGTCGAAGACGCCGTCCAGAAGGGTGTCGATCGCTTTCTTGTCGTAGACGTCGACCAGCCGGCCGTCGACGGCCTTCATGGACAGGATCTGCGGCAGCGACCGCGCCGGGCCGAACTGGATCTGCTTCGGGCCCGCCTTGATGGTGATCAGGCCGGACATCGCGGGCTCGGCGAACTCCTTCATCGCCCGGGTCAGTTCGGCCTGGGTGACGGTGGGCTCCCTGGTGGCGACGGGCAGTTCGACCACCCCGGCCTGCCCGGTCTGCACCTGGGCGCGGTAGGCGTCGCGGACGGAGATCAGCGACTGGCCGACGTCCAGGGTCTTGCCGGGCTTGCCCGGCACCGCGACCGCCTTGTTCGGCTCGAACCGGATCGTGCCGTCCTGGGACGAGCCGGCGACGCCCGCCAGATCGGTCAGCGCGACGCCGAGCTTCTCCTCGTCGACCGGGATCACCGGGTCGGCCGCGCGCTCCCCGCCGAACAGCGAGCCGATCACCGAGACCGGGTTGTAGTCGCTGCCCGCGGCACCGCGCACGGTCTCCTGGCTGTCCAGGGTGAGACCGGCCTTCTCCGGGTCCAGCTTCTGCGCATTGCCGTCCACGGACAGCGTCAGCGACGCCTGGGCCCGCTCGCCGAGGGAGGCCTCCAGCTTGGTGACCGCCTCCTCCTTCGTGCCGCCGCCGATGTCGACGCCGAGCACCGTGGTGCCCTTGGGGACCTCGGAGTGGTTCAGCAGGAGGCCGGCGCCGTAGGCGATGCCGAGCAGCACGATCGCGGCCACGCCGAGGAGGACCAGCTTGGAGCGGCCCTTCTTCGCGGGGGCGGGCGCGGGTGCCGGGCGGGCCGTGGCGGGGCCGGGCGCGGACACGCCGGGGCCGCCGGGGCCGCCCGGTCCTCCCGGGAACGGGCCGCCGGGGCCGCCGAAGCCCCCGGGGCCGCCCGCCCCGTCCGGCCGGCCCGGGAACGACGAGCGGGGCTCGCTGGGCACCACGGGGATGCCGCTGGTCAGCGTGTCCCCCGAGACATGGCCGCCGGGCCCGGAGTCGGGCGCGAGGGACTGCGGCGTCAGGATCGCGGTGTCGTCGGAGAGGCGGGGCGGTACGCCGCCGGGGGTGCCCGGGACCATCGGGCCGGGGCCGCCGAGGCCCGGGACGCCGTCGAGGTTGGGCGTGAGCGACGAGGTGCCGGTGACCGGGCCCGTGGTGGGGCCGGACGGACCGGGCGTACGGACCCCGGGGTCGGGCGCGGAGCGCGGGCCCGCACCGGGGGGCTCCGTGCTGTAGCCGTCCAGGGCGCTGCCGGGGCCCGGGATGCCGGAGCCGGACGTGCCGGGGCCGTTGCCGGGCCGGGGCACGGCGTCCGAGAAGTACGGCAGGTCGGGGCGTGCCTGGCCGGCGTCGTCGGGGCCGCCGAGGGACCCCGGGCCGCCCGGACCGGTGCCGCCCGCGCCGAGCGGGCCGGGACCACCGGCACCCGCACCGCCGGAGCCAGGCGCACCGCCGGAGCCCGGACCGGTCGCACCGCCGGAGCCCGGCGCGCCGCCCGCGCCGAAAGCCGGTGCGGGAGCGGGTGCCGGGTTCTTGCGCGGGGCGAACCAGTCGCTCCCGCTCTTCGCCCTGCCCGGCTCATCGGCGGAGGACGGCTCGGCGGGCCCGCCGCCGTCCCGGCCCGGCGAGGGCGAGGAGGCGGCCGGGCCACCGGACGTACCGGTTGCGCCCGAACCGCCGCCCGCCGGGCCCGCGGGCGGTGGCGTGCCGGGGCGCAGCGTGCTGCCGGTGCGCTCCGCGTCGGGGCGGCCGGTGGCGATGTCGCTCTCGGCCATCGGCGTACGCATCACGACCGGCGGGATCGGGCGTGACCCGGGGATGTTGATCCGGATGCGCGTCGTCAGCGTCGTCTCGGTCTTCGGCTCGTCGGGCCGGGGCGGATCGACGGATTCCGGGGTCTCGTCCGAGCCGTCCGGCGACGGATACTGGCGGGATCCGTACGGCGGCGTACCCGACGGGTACGCGGCTCCACCGCGCCCCTGGGGCCCGGAGGACGAACTGTCAGTTTCACGACTCAAAGCAGGTTCTCCCGATTGGCTCCGCCGCCCGTACTTCCCCCATGCCGCAGGCCAGGGGACGGCTCGGCGCGCGCACCACCATACTGGCCGCCGCCGTCGGACACTCCGCGACCGGGGAAACCTCCACCTCGGCATGACACCTGTGGGGGGCATTCCGGGCGCGGACTTAGCACTTCAGATACCGGACCGGCCGTTACGGGTGGCTGATTGCGGCACTTTCGATGTGGTGGCGCACATCACAGCGGCGGCGGTCCCGCCGAGCATGAAGAGCACCAGGCCGAGTTCGTCGCCGAAGACGTAGTCGCCTTCCGGCCGGCCCGACAACAGGACGAACACCGTGATGAACCAGCCGACCGCCGGGGCCAGCGCGCCGATCTGCGTCCCGGTCAGGATGCGGCCGCCGTAGAAGAGGCCTGCCGAGCCCAGCAGGGCGATGACCAACCCGCCCGGGAACCACGCCGCTTGGACGAGCGTCCCGGCGAGCGCGACGAGGGCCCCGAGCACGGCGAGAGCGAGGCAGCCCGCGATCCGGGCCGGGTTCGGCCGGGCGGTGAGGCCGGTGCCTCCGGGCACCCTGGGGGGTGTGGTACGCGGTGCGTCGGGACGCGGTGCGTCGGCGCGCGGTGCGCGGGCGCGGTCGCGGTCCTTGCCGGGGTTCTCGCTCACGCGCCCACCCCCGCGAACAGATCGTCCTCCCGCGTTCCCCCGCCGACCCCCGCGACGCCCCGCACCAGCTGGTAGTACTCCGTCGT
This sequence comes from Streptomyces sp. NPDC088706, assembly GCF_044752765.1. Taxonomy (NCBI): domain Bacteria; kingdom Bacillati; phylum Actinomycetota; class Actinomycetes; order Kitasatosporales; family Streptomycetaceae; genus Streptomyces; species Streptomyces sp. NPDC088706. The sequence goes on along the minus strand of NZ_JBIVLW010000002.1, from coordinate 349,847 downwards.
CAGCAGCGGCTGGCCCAGGTCGTTGGAGAGGGCGAAGAAGGGGCCGTCCACCACGATCTGGGTCGCATGGGCGCGCATCGCCGCCGCCTTCGCCCCGGCGTACGCCGATCCGTCGATCTCCGCGGTGATCTCGTCGCCGCCGACCACTCCGGGGACGTCGCCCACGGCCGCGACACCGCCGAAGGCTTCCGGTGCCGTGGTGCGCAGGCGGTCGAAGGCGGCCTCGGCCACGGCCCGCTCCACCCGGTTCCAGTAGATCTTGGCGATGGTGTGCGGGGCGTCGGAGCCGTACGACGGGTCGGCGGCCAGGTCGGCGGCGCGCATCGCGACCCGGTGGGCCTGGATGTGGTCGGGGTGGCCGTAGCCGCCGTCCGGGTCGTAGGTGACCAGGACCTGGGGACGGACCTCCCGGATCACCTCCACGAGGGGGGCGGCCGCCTCGTCCACCGGGGTGGACCAGAAGGCGCCGGGGCGCTCGTTCTGTTCGGTGCCCATCATCCCGGAGTCCCGGAACCGGCCCGCGCCGCCGAGGAAGCGGTGGTCGGTGACGCCGAGCTCCTGCATCGCCGCGGCCAGCTCGCCCACGCGATGGGGGCCGAGGGCGTCGTCCCGGTCGGCGGCGAGGCGGGCGAGGGCGGGCGGGATGACCTCGCCCTCCTCGCCCAGCGTGCACGTCACCAGCGTGATGTGGGCGCCTTCGGCCGCGTACCTGGCCATGGTGGCGCCGTTGTTGATCGACTCGTCGTCGGGGTGCGCGTGCACCAGCAGCAGACGGCGGGCGGGGAGGTCCTTCATGGGGACCACCCTACGAGCCCGGCGGGCCCCGGTGTCCCCCGCTCCCCGCCGACCGTCTCAACCGCGGGCGTACCCGGTCGGAAAGCGGGTACACGCGGTCGGAAGGCGAGTGCACACGGTCAGAACTTGATGCTGCCGATCATCCCCGCCACGTTGGACGTCAGGTCCGAGATGGTCGGCGCGACGGACGAGCTGGCGATGTAGAACCCCAGCAGCATGCAGACCACCGCGTGTCCGCCCTTCAGTCCGGATTTCCGGATCAGCAGGAAGACGATGATCGCCAGCAGCACCACCGCCGAAATCGAGAGCGCCACGGCGGTTCACCTCCATCAGTACGGTCGGGACGGGGACACGGGGAGACACGGAGCCGACGGGTTCTTACCCACCGAGCGCTACGGATCATAACTTTCCGTGCCACCGCATTGATCGGGGCACAGCAGCACGAGGGGCGCACGGACCGCTGCGCGCGGCTAAGTTCGGAGCCATGACCTCGACGAAGCCGTCCTTTCCCCGCCAGCACGCACGGACCCAGCGGTTCACTCTGGGCGCACCGCGCGCCTTCACCGTCTCACCGGATGAGACGCGGGTGATCTTCCTGCGCTCCACCTCGGGCATCGACCGGACCAACCGGCTCTGGGTGCTCGATCCGGCCTCCGGGGAGGAGCGGCTCGTCGCCGATCCCGAGGCGCTGCTGGGCGGTTCGGCGGAGAGGCTGTCGCCGCAGGAGCGGGCCCGGCGGGAGCGGACCCGGGAGGGGTCGGCCGGCATCGTCTCCTACGCGGTGGACGCGGCGGCGGAGTTGGCCGCCTTCGCCCTGTCCGGGAAGGTGTACGTGGCCGAGTTGCGGGCCGGGACGGCGCGGGCGCTGCCGGTGCCGGGCCCGGTGATCGACCCGCGGCCCTCCCCCGACGGGCGCCGCATCGCGTACGTGTCCAGGGGCGCGCTGCGGATCGTGGGCGCCGAGGGCGAGGGTGACCGGGCGCTGGCGGAGCCCGAGGACGCCCATGTCACCTACGGTCTGGCCGAGTTCGTCGCGGCCGAGGAGATGCACCGCTTCCGGGGCTTCTGGTGGTCGCCGGATTCGGACCGGCTGCTGGTCGCGCGGGCCGACGACAGCCCCGTACAGCGGTGGTTCATCGCCGATCCCGCGCACCCTGAGCGCAAGCCGGCCGAGGTGGCCTATCCGGCGGCCGGGACGCCCAACGCCGAGGTGCGGCTCTTCGTGGTGGACCTGGAGGGGGCCCGCCGGGAAGTGCTCTGGGACCGGGCGGCGTTCCCGTACCTGGCCCAGGTCCACTGGTCCTCCGCCGGTGCCCCGCTGCTGCTCGTGCAGGCCCGTGACCAGCGCAGTCAGCGGTATCTGACGGTGGACCCGGAGTCCGGGGAGACCCGGGTGGTCCATGTGGACGAGGACCCGGTGTGGCTGGATCTGTTCGGCGGGGTGCCCGCGTGGGCGCCGGACGGACGGCTCGTGCGGATCGCGGACGAGGGCGGCGCGCGGGTGCTGGCCGTCGGTGACCGGCCGCTGACCGGGGCCCAGTTGCAGGTCCAGGCGGTGCTGGACATCGGTGCGTCGGACATCCTGGTCTCCGCGGTGGCGGGCGAGGAGGCCGAGGCGCCGGAGACCGGCGAGAGCCATGTGTACCGGGTCAACGAGCTGGGAATCGAGCGGATTTCCGAGGGGGTGGGTGTGCACTCCGCGGTCCGCGCGGGCGACCTGACGGTACTGGTCTCGGCCACCCCGGACGAGCCCGGATCGGCCGCCTGGGTCGTCCGGGACGGCAAGCGGCTGGTCCGGATCGCGAGCCACGCCCAGGAGCCGGTGCTCTCCGCCCGGGTCACGCTCACCGAGGGGGGCGCACGCCGCATTCCATGCGCCGTGCTGCTTCCGTCGGACTACCAGGAATCGGATGGTCCGCTTCCGGTGCTGATGGATCCGTACGGCGGGCCGCACGGCCGCCGGGTGGTCGCCGCCCACAACGCGCACCTCACCTCGCAGTGGTTCGCGGACCAGGGCTTCGCGGTGATCGTGGCGGACGGGCGCGGCGCGCCGGGCCGCTCGCCCGCCTGGGAGAAGGCCGTGCGGGACGACTTCGTGCTCACCCTGGACGACCAGATCGAGGCCCTGCACGCGCTCGCCGAGCGGTTCCCGCTGGATATGGACCGGGTCGCCATCCGGGGCTGGTCGTACGGGGGTTACCTTTCCGGGCTCGCGGTGCTGCGGCGCCCCGACGTCTTCCACGCGGCCGTGGTGGGCGCCCCGGTGACGGACTGGCGGCTCTACGACACGCACTACACCGAGCGCTATCTCGGCGACCCGGCCGCGCAGCCCGAGGTGTACGCGTACAACGCCCTGATGACCGACGACGGGCTCTCCCACGCCGCCGAGCAGGTGCGGCCCATGATGATCGTCCACGGGCTCGCGGACGACAACGTGGTGGTCGCGCACGCGCTGCGGCTCTCCTCGGCGCTGCTGGCGGCCGGGCGGCCGCACGAAGTGCTGCCGCTGAGCGGGGTGACCCACATGACGCCCCAGGAGCAGGTCGCGGAGAACCTGCTGCTGCTCCAGGTGGACTTCCTCAAGCGGTCGCTGGGGCTGTCCCGCCCCTGAGCCGTGGGGCCGGCCCCCTCACCAGCCCGGGGGCGGGGACGCGGGCGGCGGCGGAGGGGCGAAGCTGCCGCCCTGCGGGGGGCCTGGGGCCGTGGCGCGCGGATGGGGGCTGCCCTGCCCCGGCGGGGCGGAACCCGGCCCGGGTACGGCCCAGCCGCCCGGGCCCCCGCCCTCCGGGGTCCGCTCCGCACCCGCCAGGGCTAGGGCGGCGAGCACGGCCAGGCCGGCGAAGAAGGAGAACAGCCAGGTCACCAGGTGCAGCTGGTTCTCCACGTCCAGGTCGGTGAACCGCTCGTACAGCTCGTAGTGCACGATCCGGGCGATGCCCAGCACCCCGGAGGCGAGCACGAAGGCGCCCGCGAGCAGGCCCAGCGGCCGGGCGTGGACGGCGCGTGCGAGGGCGGCGAAGGCGGCCCAGAGGCAGAGGGCGACGAGCACGGCGGTGGCCCAGCCGGGCGGCGCCTCGGTCAGCGGGATGCTCAGGGGCGCGCCGCCGGTGAACCAGGCGGGGTAGAGCTCGTCCGGGAGGACGAACGGCTGCCGGATCTCCCAGGCGGCGAAGACCACCGCCGTGGCGCCCAGCAGCAGGAAGGTGATGACCGCGGCGCCGAGTGCCGGCCGGCCGGGGCGCGGCTCGCGGCCGTCCTCCACGGGGTGCCGGCCCGCGGCCGCCGTGACGATCAGCGCGAGCCCGGCCGCCAGGGCGACGAAGGTGCCGATCAGCGCCCGGGTGCGGAGCTCGTCGGCGTACACGCCGTCCGTCCACGAGCCGATGGTCCAGGTGGCGGGCAGCCGGAGCGCGAAGGTGACGAGGCCGGTGGCGACCAGGACCGGGGCGGCGAGGGCGGAGCGGAGCGCGGCGACGGCGGCGAGGACGTACCCGACGAGCAGGAGGGCGGTGGTGTGCGAGGTGGCGGGCCGCATGGGCGTCCGGAAGTCGGCGTAGACCGCCCAGTGCTGCCACAGCTCGACCGGCCCGCCGGCTTCCCGCAGGTCGCGGACGATCCAGCCGAAGGCGATCAGCGCCGGCACCGCGCACAGGACGGCGCCGGTGATGCGTGCTCCCCGTGTGAGTCTCACCCCAGCGATACTCCACTGCCCGGCCGCGATCAACAAGAGGGCCCGGAGACACGGGAGTTGGGTAACCGGCCGGAGCGACAAGACGACGCTCCGGCCGGTCCACGGCACCCGCACGGCCGTACGCTGTTCAGCATGGAGCGTTCGTATATCGGTGTGACGACGGCTCAGTTGCCGACGTGTTAACGAACGCGGCGCCGGATCACGGTGCCCCGTCGTCCGGCTCCCCCGGCTCGGCCACGTCCTTGACGGGCCGGCCCCGCGTCGTCGTGCCCGGCGCCTCCACGTCCGGGCCCGGCGGACGCCCCGGGGTGCCGAGCTCGCCCTCCGGCGGCACCACGCGCTTCTCCTCCGCGAAGTGGCACGCCGAGTCGTGCCGCGCCGGGCTGTCCACGAGCCGGAACTCCGCGGGGACCGCCAGCAGCGGCACCTCCAGCTCGCACCGCTCCCGCGCCTTCCAGCAGCGGGTGCGGAAGCGGCAGCCCGAGGGGATGGCGGCGGGCGAGGGCACGTCACCGTGGAGGATGATCCGCTCCCGGTGGGCGCGGGCCTGCGGGTCCGGCACGGGGACGGCGGAGAGCAGCGCCTGCGTGTACGGGTGGGTGGGGTGGTCGTAGATCTCCGCGTCGGAGCCGATCTCCACGATCCGGCCGAGGTACATCACGCCGACCCGGTCGGAGATGTGCCGGACGATGGAGAGGTCGTGCGCGATGAAGACGAAGCTGAGGCTGAACTCGGCCTGGAGCCGGTCCAGCAGGTTGACGACCTGGGCCTGTACGGAGACGTCGAGCGCGGAGACCGGTTCGTCGGCGACGATGATCTCCGGGTTGAGGGCGAGGCCGCGGGCGATGCCGATGCGCTGGCGCTGACCGCCGGAGAACTGGTGCGGGTAGCGGTTGATGTACTCCGGGTTGAGCCCGACCACGTCCAGCAGGTCCTGGACGCGCCGGCGTCGGCTGCCCTTGGGGGCGACCTCGGGGTGGATCTCGTACGGCTCCCCGATGATGTCGCCGACCGTCATGCGTGGGTTCAGGGAGGTGTACGGGTCCTGGAACACCATCTGGATGTTGCGGCGTACGGCCTTCAGCGCCCGGCCGGACAGCTGGGAGATGTCCTCACCCCGGTAGCGGATCGTCCCGGCGGTGGGGCGCTCCAGGTGGACCAGCGTCCGGGCGACGGTCGACTTGCCGCAGCCGGACTCCCCCACGATGCCGAGGGTCTCGCCCGCGTGGAGGTCGAAGTCGACGCCGTCGACGGCCCGGACCGCGCCGATCTGCTTCTTGAAGAGGATGCCCTGGGTCAGCGGGTAGTGCTTGGCGAGGCCGCGGACCTGCAGGATCGGTTCGCCGTCCGGGTACGGCCTGCCGCCCGCCCCCGCCTCGGACAGCAGGGTGGAGCCCGCCGCGTCCCCGGCCGTCCCCCCGGTCCCCTCGCGGTCAGCGTGCATCGAGCGTCTCCTTCCAGAAGTGGCAGGCGCTCCGGCGCCGCTCGTCCACCTCGTAGAGCGGCGGCACATCGCTGCGGCACACGTCCCGCGCCATCGGGCAGCGGGGGTTGAACGCACAGCCGGGCGGGATGTGCAGCAGGTTGGGCGGCAGGCCCTTGATCGCGTAGAGCTCCTGGCCCTTCTGGTCCAGGCGCGGGATCGACCGGAGGAGGCCCCTGGTGTACGGGTGGGCGGGTGCCTGGTAGATCTCGTGGACGGGGGCGGTCTCCACGATCCGGCCCGCGTACATCACCGCGATCCTGTCGGCCACGTCCGCGACGACGCCGAGGTCGTGGGTGATCAGGATGAGGCCCATGTTCAGCTCGCGCTGGAGCTCGGCGAGCAGGTCCATGACCTGGGCCTGGACGGTGACGTCGAGGGCGGTGGTGGGCTCGTCGGCGATGATCAGGGACGGTTCCAGGGCCATCGCCATGGCGATCATGATGCGCTGGCGCATCCCGCCGGAGAACTGGTGCGGGTAGTTGCCCACCCGTTCCTTCGCGGCGGGGATGCGGACCCGGTCCATCAGCTCGACCGACCTGGTCCGGGCGTCCTTGCGGGACATGCCCCGGTGGACGACGAACATCTCGCCGAGCTGCTGGCCGACGGTGAGGACCGGGTTGAGCGAGGAGAGGGCGTCCTGGAAGATCATGGCCATCTCCTGGCCGCGGATCTTCCGGCGTTCCTCCGTCCTGAGCTTCAGCAGGTCCTGGCCCTTGAAGAGGATCTCGCCCCCGGCGATCCTCCCGGGCGGCATGTCGAGGATGCCCATGACCGCCTGCGCGGTGACGGACTTGCCGGAGCCGGACTCCCCGAGGACGGCGAGCGTCTCGCCCTCGGCCACCGAGTAGTCGACCCCGTTGACGGCCTTGGCGACGCCTTCGCGGGTGTGGAACTCCACGTGCAGATCGCGCACTTCGAGCAACATGGCAACCGGCTCCTCAGCGCAGCTTGGGGTCGAGGGCGTCGCGCACCGCGTCGCCGAGCATGATGAAGGCGAGCACGGTGATCGCCAGCGCTCCGGCGGGCCAGAGCAGCATGTGCGGGGCGTTGCGGATGTAGTCGGAGGCCGCGGAGATGTCGATGCCCCAGGAGACGGCCGGGTCCTTCAGGCCGACCCCGAGGAAGGAGAGGGTCGCCTCCAGTGAGATGTACGTGCCGAGTGCGATGGTCGCCACGACGATGACGGGGGCGATGGCGTTCGGGGTGATGTGGCGGAGCAGCATGCGGGAGTTGGAGGCGCCGAGCGCGCAGGCCGCCTGGACGTAGTCGTTCTGCTTGGCGGTGATCACCGAGCCGCGGGCGATGCGGGCGATCTGCGGCCAGCCGAGCAGGACGATGAAGCCGACGACGGGCCAGACGGTGGAGCTGGTGACGACGGAGAGGAAGACCAGGCCGCCGAGGATGACGGGGATGCCGAAGAAGACGTCGGTGACGCGGGAGAGGATCGAGTCCCACCAGCCCCCGAAGAAGCCCGCCAGACCGCCGAGCACGCTGCCGAGGAGCGCGACGCCGAGGGTGGCGCAGACACCGACGGTCACCGAGGTCCGGGTGCCGTACACGACGCGGGTGTAGACGTCCCGGCCCTGCGGGTCGAAGCCGAAGGGGTGGCCGGGCTCGGAGCCCTTCTGGGCGTCGTCCAGGTCGGCCTGGAGGGGGTCGCCGCCAGCGATGAGCGAGGGCCAGATCGCGATGACCACCAGGAAGAGGATGACCAGTGCGGAGATGATGAAGACCGGGTTGCGCCGCAGGTCGCGCCAGGCGTCCGACCAGAGGCTGCGCGGTCTGCCGGCCGGTCCGGTGCCTTCGGGGCCGCCGGGGGTCTTCTCCAGACTGGTGCCCTCCGCCATGGCGAGGTCCGTCGCGCCGCCGGCGCCCGCCTGGGAGATCGCTTCGTCCGGTGACTGCGGCTCAGGCATAGCGGATCCTCGGGTCGAGTACGGCGTACAGGAGGTCGACGATCAGGTTGGCCGCCAGGAAGACGAGGACCAGGATGGTGACGAACCCGACGACGGTCTGGGAGTTCTGGCGCAGGATGCCCTGGTAGAGCTGGTAGCCGACCCCGTGGATGTTGAAGATCCGCTCGGTGACGATGGCTCCGCCCATCAGGGCGCCCACGTCCGTACCGATGAAGGTGACGACGGGGATCAGGGAGTTGCGCAGCAGGTGCCGGACGACGACCCGGCGCCGGGGCAGGCCCTTGGCGACGGCGGTGCGTACGTAGTCGGCGCGGGCGTTCTCGGCGATCGAGGTCCGGGTGAGCCGGGTGACGTAGGCGAGCGAGACCGAGGCGAGGACGAGGCCGGGGACGAGCAGTTCGTCGATGGTGGGGTCCGGGGAGACCGAGGGCTTGATGATGCCCCACTCGACGCCGAGCAGGAGCTGGAGCAGCAGGCCGGTGACGAAGGTCGGGACGGCGATGACGATGAGGGTCAGGACCAGGACCGTGGTGTCGACGGGACGGCCGCGCCGCAGGCCGGTGACGACGCCGAGGCTGATGCCGATGACGATCTCGAAGACGATGGCGACGACGGTGAGCCGGATCGTGATGGGGAAGGCGGTGGCCATCAGCTCGGTGACCTTCTGCCCGTTGAACGCGGTGCCGAAGTCGCCGGTGAAGAGGTTCCCCATGTAGGTCAGGTATTGCTGCCATACCGGCTTGTCGAGGCCGAACTCGGAGCGCAGCTGGGCGGCGGTGGCCGGATCGCACTGGCGGTCGCCGCAGAGGCCCGCGATGGGGTCGCCCATCACGTTCACCATGAGGAAGATCAGCAGCGTGGTGCCGAAGAAGACGGGGATCATCTGCAGCAGCCGCCGGATCACATAACGTCCCATGGGGGCCTCCGGGGGGGTCGGGGCGAACGGGCGGACGGGGTGCCTTGCCGGGGCTCTGCGCGGCTTGCCGGGGCTCTGCGCGGCTTGCCGGGGCTCTGCGCGGGGAGGGATGCGGCGGGGAGGGATGGGCCGGTGGCCGGGGCGCGCGTCGGCGCCCCGGCCCCTCCGCCCCCTCGGCCTCAGCGGCCTCCGCGGCCCCAGCGGCCCCCACGGTCCCAGGGGTCCCAGGGGTCCCAGGGGGTCACTTGACCGTGATCTCCGTGTAGACCGGGACGCTGAACGGGTTCAGCTCGACGTTGTCGACCCGCTCCGAGTAGCCGGCGCTGCCGTTCTGGTACCAGAGCGGGATGGACGGCATCTGCTCGACGAGGACCTTCTCCGCTTCCTGGAAGGTGGTGATGGCCTTCGCCTTGTCGGTCTCGGCGTTCGCCCGGTCGACCAGGTCGTCGAACTTCTCGTCGGTCCACTTGCCGTCGTTGGACGGGGCGTTGGTGTAGTAGAGCGGCTGTAGGAAGTTCTGGATCAGCGGGTAGTCCATCTGCCAGCCGGCGCGCCAGGGGCCCGTCATCTTCTGGGTGGAGACCTGGCTGCGGAAGTCGGCGAAGGTGCCGACCGCACCGCCGACGCAGGCCTGGTTGTCGCCCATGACGTTGTTGATGCTGTTGCACACGGCGTCGACCCACTCCTTGTGGGAGCCGGTGTCCGCGTTGTACGAGATCTTCAGCTGGCCGCCGGGGATGCCGCCGCCCTCGTCGATCAGCTTCTTGGCCGCGGCCTTGTCGTACGTGCACTCCTTGCCGCAGAGCCCCTTCTTGAAGCCGCCCTCCGCACCGAGGACCGGGGAGGTCCAGTCGGAGGCGGGGGTGCGGGTCCTCCGGAAGATCTGGTCGGTGATCTGCGGCCGGTTGATCGCCATCGAGAGGCCCTGGCGGACCTTGCGGGCGTCGTCGGTGTCCCACTCCTTGTCGTAGAACGGGAAGGAGAGGGTCTGGATGATGCCGGCGGGGGTGTTGATGTACCGGTTGCCGAGGTCCTGCTCGACGTTCCTGAGCTGGGAGGCGGGCACGTCGTCGACGAGGTCGAGGTTGCCCGAGGTCAGGTCGGTGTAGGCGGTGTTGTTGGCGGTGAAGACCTTGAGGTCGACCCCGCCGTTCTTCGGCTTGTCGTCGCCGGGGTAGGCGTCCCACTTGCGCAGGTTCATCGAGGAGCCCTTGGCGTACGACTCGATGGTGTACGGGCCGTTGCCGACGGGCTTGGAGAGCCAGGCGTCGTGGTCGTCGTAGAAGGCCTTGGGCAGCGGCACGAAGGCCGAGTAGCCGAGGGTGTCGGGCCAGAGCGAGAACTTCTGGCTGAGCTTGGCGGTGAAGGTCAGTTCGTCGACGACCTTGAGGCCGGAGAGGGTGTCGGCGGAGGCCGAACCGGACTCGGGGTGGACCTCGTCGTAGCCCTCGATGTACTGGAAGAAGTAGGCGTTCTTCTGGTTGTTCTTCAGCGCCGCGCCGTAGTTCCAGGCGTCCACGAAGGACTTGGCGGTGACCTTCTCGCCGTTGGAGAAGGTCCAGCCGCTCTTGAGCTTGACCGTGAAGTTCTGGGCGTCGGTCGACTCGATGGACTCGGCGAGCATGTTCTGGGCCTCACCGGTCCTGGGGTCGTACCGGATGAGCCCACGGAAGACCATGTCGAGGACCTTGCCGCCCTGCACCTCGTTGGTGTTGGCGGGCTCCAGCGGGTTCTGCGGGTCACCCCAGGAGGAGCTGACGATCCCGTCGGCACCGCTGCCGCCGCCGTCGCCGCCCCCGCCGCCGCAGGCCGTCGCTGCCAGGGCGACGGCCACCGCACATGCGGCCCACCTGACCCGTGTGGCTCCGCGCATGAAGTGCCTCCTAGAGTCATTGAGTAGCTCAATGCCTCATATCACCCCATACCACCCGGCATCGCATGTGGGCTTACCCCGTACGAGCACGGGGCTGCCGGGCACGACGATGCCCGGCCCCCTCGGTGGGGACCGGGCATCCGACGTAGCTCTACCGGAAGCGGTTACGCCGCGTGCACGACGTCCTTCTCCTCGGCGAAGTGGCACGCCGACTCGTGCGCGGCCGGGGTCGCGCTCGCCACGAAGCGCTCGGGGATCGCCAGCAGCGGCTCCTCCGTCGCGCAGCGCTCCTCCGCCTTCCAGCACCGGGTGCGGAAGCGGCAGCCCGAGGGCGGGTTCGCCGGTGACGGAACGTCACCGGTGAGGATGATCCGCTCCCGGCCCTCACGCGCCGCCGGGTCCGGGACCGGGACCGCCGACAGCAGCGCCTGGGTGTAGGGGTGCGTCGGGTGGTCGTAGATCTGCGTGTCCGTGCCGATCTCGGCCATCTTGCCGAGGTACATGACGCCGACCCGGTCCGAGATGTGCCGCACGATGGAGAGGTCGTGCGCGATGAAGACGTAGGACAGGTTGAACTCGTCCTGGAGCTTCTCCATCAGGTTGATGACCTGCGCCTGCACCGACACGTCGAGCGCGGAGACCGGCTCGTCGCAGATGATGATCTCCGGGTTGAGCGCGAGGCCGCGGGCGATGCCGATGCGCTGGCGCTGACCGCCGGAGAACTGGTGCGGGTAGCGGTTGATGTACTCCGGGTTGAGCCCGACGACGTCCAGGAGCTCCTGGACCTTGCGGCGCCGGTCACCCTTGGGGGCCACCTCGGGGTGGATCTCGTAGGTCTCCCCGATGATGTCGCCGACCGTCATCCGCGGGTTCAGCGAGGTGTACGGGTCCTGGAACACCATCTGGATGTTCCGGCGTACGGCCTTCAGCGCCCGGCCGGACAGCTTGGTGATGTCCTGGCCCTTGTAGAAGACCTCGCCCGCGGTGGCCTTCTCCAGCGTCATGAGCAGCTTGGCGACGGTGGACTTGCCGCAGCCGGACTCGCCCACGATGCCGAGGGTCTCGCCCTGGTAGAGATCGAAGGAGATCCCGTCCACGGCCTTGACCGCACCGACCTGCTTCTTGAACAGGATGCCCTGGGTCAGCGGGAAGTGCTTGACCAGGTTGCGCACCTGGAGGATCGGCTCGCCCCGGCTCGCCGGCGCCTCGATGGCGGCCACGGCCTCCTCCTCGGTCGCGGCGTCCACGGTCTCCACGTCGGAAACGTTCGGGGTGGCGTCCAGGGGCTCCTTCTCGAGCTCAGCCATGGATCGTCTCCTTCCAGAAGTGGCACGCGCTGCCGCGGCCGACCAGCTCGAGGCCGTCCTGTTCGGTCACCGGGAACAGCGGCGGAACCTCCGTACGGCAGATGTCCTGCGCCTTCGGGCAGCGGGGGTTGAACGCGCAGCCCGTCGGGATACGCGTCAGGTTGGGCGGCAGCCCCTTGATCGCGTAGAGCTCCTGGCCCTTCTGGTCCAGGCGCGGGATCGAGTCCAGCAGGCCCTTGGTGTACGGGTGGGCGGGCCGGCTGTACAGCTCACCGACCGGGGCGGTCTCCACGATCCGTCCCGCGTACATCACGGCGATCTTGTCCGCGACGTCGGCGACCACGCCGAGGTCGTGGGTGATCAGGATCAGACCCATGTTGTACTCGCGCTGGAGCTCGGCCAGCAGGTCCATGACCTGGGCCTGCACCGTCACGTCGAGCGCGGTGGTCGGCTCGTCCGCGATGATCAGGTCCGGCTCCAGGGCCATCGCCATGGCGATCATGATGCGCTGGCGCATACCGCCGGAGAACTGGTGCGGGTAGTCCGAGATACGGGCCGCCGCCGCCGGGATCTTGACCTGGTCCATCAGCTCGATGGCCTTGGCGCGGGCCTCCTTCTTGGACAGCCCCTGGTGCACCCGGAACATCTCGCCGAGCTGGTAGCCCACGGTGAGGACCGGGTTCAGCGAGGACAGCGCGTCCTGGAAGATCATCGCGATCTTGCGGCCGCGGATCTTCCGGCGCTCCTCGTTGGACATCTTCAGCATGTCCTGGCCACGGAAGAGGATCTCGCCCTGCGTGATCTTCCCGGGCGGCATGTCCAGGATGCCCATGATGGTCTGCGCGGTCACGGACTTGCCGGAACCGGACTCGCCCAGCACCGCCAGGGTCTCGCCGGCGCTGATGGTGTAGTTGACACCGTTGACCGCCTTGGCGATGCCGTCGCGGGTGTGGAACTCCACGTGCAGGTCGCGGACGTCGAGCAGTGGACCTTCGCCACTCACGGACTCCCGCGGTGCGGGGACGTGAGCCGTCTTGTCGATGGTGGTCACGAACGCCTCCCTCAGCGCATCTTGGGGTCGAGGGCGTTGCGGACCGCATCGCCGAACATCAGGAAGGACAGCACCGTGACCGAGACCATCACCGAGGGGATGATCAGGACGTACGGAGCGTTGCGCAGCTGGTCCTTCGCAGCGGACACATCGATGCCCCACGAGACCGTCGGCTCGGCGAGGCCGATGCCGAGGAACGAGAGGGTGGCCTCGGCGGCGATGTAACCGCCGAGCGCGATGGTGGCGACGACGATCACCGGAGCGATGGCGTTCGGCAGGATGTGCCGGGTCAGGATCCGGGTCGTGGAGGCGCCCAGCGCCTTGGCGGCGACCACGTAGTCGGCCTGCTTGATCGTGATGACCGAGCCGCGGGCGACCCGGGCGATCGATGTCCAGCCGAGGAAGGCCATCGACAGGATCACGACCCAGACGGAGCGCTCCTCGAAGCTGGTCAGGATGACCATGGCGCCGACGATGAACGGCACTCCGAAGAAGACGTCGGTGAGGCGGGACAGGATCGTGTCGATCCAGCCGCCGAAGTAACCGGCGATCATGCCGATCACCAGGCCGAAGACGGTGACCGCGAGGGTCACGACGATGCCGACGGTGATGGAGGCACGGGCCCCGTAGACGACACGCGCGTAGATCGAGCGCCCCTGGCCGTCGTAGCCGAGCCAATCGGGGGCGAAGAAGTGGCCCCAGTTCGGGTGCTGGAGGTAGTGCTTGGCCAGGTCGGCGTCGCGCGGCGAGGCGCTGGTGAACAGACCCGGGAAGATCGCCATGACGCCGAGCACCAGGATCAGCGCCATCGAGACGACGAACATCGGGTTGCGGCGCAGGTCGTGCCAGGCGTCGGACCAGAGGCTGCGGGGCTTGCCGGGCGCGGGGCCGGCCTCGGTCGCGGCGGGCGCGTCGACGGCGGTGGCCGGCGCGTCGGTGCTCTGGAGTGCGGTGGTGTCAGGCATACCGGATCCTCGGGTCCAGGACCGCGTAGAGCAGGTCGACGAGCAGGCTGCAGACGAGGTAGACGATGACGAGCAGCGTCACGATGCCGACCACCGTGGCGCCCTCACGCTTACCGAGGGCTTCGAAGACCAGCTGGCCGACGCCCTTGATGTTGAAGATGCCCTCGGTGACGATCGCGCCGCCCATCAGGGCGCCGATGTCGGTGCCGAGGAAGGTGACGACCGGGATGAGCGAGTTGCGCATCAGGTGGACACCGATCACGCGGCGGCGCGGCAGGCCCTTGGCGACGGCCGTGCGCATGTAGTCGGCGCGCATGTTCTCGGCGACCGAGGTACGCGTGAGCCGGGCCACGTAGGCGAGTGACAGCGACGCCAGGACGACGGCCGGCATGATCAGTTCGCCGTTGGTCGGTTCGATGCTCACGTTGGGCTTGGCGATCCCGAGCTGGAACGCGAAGAAGTGCTGAACGAGGAAGCCCAGCACGAAGGACGGCATGGAGATCAGCACCAGCGTCAGGCCGAGCAGACCGCGGTCCCGGAAGGACTCGGCCTTGAGGCCGGCGATGATGCCGAGTGAGATCCCGGCGACGACCGTGAAGACGAAGGCGAAGATCGCCAGTCTCACGGTGATGGGATAGGCGTCGGCGATGACGTCGGCGACCGGGCGCTGCGTGCCGATCTGGGTGCCGAAGTCCCCCTGGAACAAATTGCCCAGGTAGTTCAGATACTGCTGCCAGATCGGCTGGTCGAGCCCGTAGGCCGCCTTGAGCGCGGCGATCTGTGAAGCATCTACGTGCTGTTCACCGGCAAGTGCTCTGACGGGGTCGCCGGGCAGTGCGTACATCATCAGGAAGACCAGCAGGGTCGACCCGATGAAGACCGGGATCATCTGGAGCAGTCGTCGTGCGACATAGCGCCCCATGGGTGCCTCCGTGTGGGGATAACTGCGGCTCGGGGGCCGCCTCTTCGCAGAGACGACCCCCGAGCCCCCGGCCGCGCTGAGGGCAGCGCGGCCGGATGACGGCCAAGTGGGGAAATGACCCGCCGGCGTGTTACTTGGTGGTGACGCCGGTCAGTTCGAGGTCACCGTGGAAGTCGACCTCGACGTTCTCGACGTTCTTCCCGTGGCCGCCGTTGATGCGGTAGTACCAGAGCGGGATCGCCGGCATCTTCTCGACGAGCTTCTTCTCGACCTCCTGGTAGGCGGCGACGGAGGCCTCGAGCGAGTCGGCCTTGTCACCCTTCGCCATCAGGTCGTCGATCTCCTTGTCGGAGAAGCGGCCGTTGTTGGACTCCGCCTTGGAGTGGTAGAGCTCCTTGAGGAAGTTCACGTTGACCGGGTAGTCGGCGACCCAGCCACCGCGGTACATGCCCTTGACCTCGTCGTTGTCACGAGCCTCAAGGTCGGTCGGGAAGTCCGGCTTGGCGTCGCCCACGCAGTCGACCCCGGTGGCGTTGCGGATGGACTCGCAGACCGCGGTCACCCACTCCTTGTGCCCACCGTCGGCGTTGTACTGGATGGAGATCTTGTTCTCCGGGACACCGCCACCCTCCTTGATGAGGGCCTTGGCCTTGGCCGGGTCGTACTTCAGAAAGTCCGATTCGAGCTGCTGGTTGCCCTTGACCTGCGGCGGCGTGAAGCTCGTCGCGGGCGTACGGGTGTTGTTCAGGACGGTCTTGGTGATCGTGTCGCGGTCGATCGCCTTGGACAGACCCTGGAGGACCTTGGGGTTGATGTCCTTGAACGTCTTGGTGTAGAAGGCCGGGACCAGCGTCTGGATCGCGGCGTACGGCTGCTCGATGGCGCCGTCGCCCAGGTCCGTCTTGTACTTCGGCAGGTCACGCGGACCGACCTGGCGGATGATGTCCAGGTTGCCCGAGACGACGTCCGTGTACGCGGCCTCGACGGTCGTGTAGTTCTTGAACTGGATGCCCTTGTTGGCAGCCTTGTTCGGGCCCTGGTACTCACCCCAGGCCTTGACCTGGATGAGCTTCTTGCGGTCCCACTTCTCGAACGTGTACGGGCCGTTGCCGATCGGCTTGAGACCGAACGCCTTCGGGTCGTCGTAGAAGACCTTCGGCAGCGGCGCGAACGTCGCGTAGCCGAGCTTGTAGTTGAAGTACGGGACCTTCTCCGACAGCTCGATGGTGAAGGTGGTGTCGTCCACGGCCTTCAGGCCGGACATCTTGTCGCCCTTCGCGGCACCCTTCTCGGGGTGGACGTCCGCGTAGCCCTTGATGTCGGAGAACCAGAAGGCGTTCTGCTGCTTGTTGTCGACGTTGGCGTACCAGTTCCACGCGTCGATGTACGACTGCGCGGTGACGGCCTCGCCGTTGTGGAACTTCCAGCCCTTCTTGAGCTTGACGGTCCACGTCTTGGAGTCCTGGGTCTCGACGGACTCGGCGTTCGTGAGAACGATCTCGCCCTTGGCGTCGAAGTCCAGCAGCTGGGTGAACAGCGACTGGATGACGTAGGAGCCGTTGGTCTCGTTGGTGTCGGCCGGCATCAGCAGCTTCTGCGGCTCACCGACGTCGATCGAGACGTAACCGGCGGGCTGGCCCGACGTGTTCTTCTTGCCTTCGTCGCTGCTGTCGCCGCCACCACAGGCAGTCGCAGCCAGGGCGATGACGGCCGCTCCCGCGACCCACTTGGCGCTCTTGGCACCACGCATGGGTTTCCTCCTCATGAGTCCACTTTTGACTACAAGAAGGGCACTGGAGAGATTCACCGACACCCCTGACGGTGATCGTTCAGTGCCCCGAGTGTGCTCGTGAGTCGGCACTCCCCACAGTGCGTGACCCATTGACCCGAGCTCAATGGAGCCAACTATTGAGTACGGCAGAGCTGTAAACCACACTTAAAGGGTCTCGGTTTGACAACATCAGACCCCCCCGTGTGCCCGAAATACGGACAAAGCGATCCCAGACAGACACGCCCGAAACGGACTGTTAACACATGTTCCGGAGAGCGACCCCCGATATCCGGACACCACGGTCGGAAAAAGCGATTGACGAAGGCCCGGCCCCCCACAGTTTCTGCGGCGGGCCGGGCCTCATGTCAATGCCTGTGCTGACGGTCCGTCCGACGGGCCCTCACAGGCCCCGGAGAACCGGCGTATACGGAGCGTACGGCTCCGGGCGGTACAGGGAGCCGCCCGGCAGCCCCAGGGGCCGCCGGGCGCATCTCAGGGGGTCGCGTCAGCGCTTGGCGCGGGAGGCGGCGCGGCCGCGCTCCTTCTGGTCCAGGACGACCTTGCGGATACGCACGGTCTCCGGGGTCACCTCGATGCACTCGTCCTCGCGGCAGAACTCCAGGGACTGCTCCAGCGAGAGCTTGCGGGCCGGGACCACGTTCTCCGTGGTGTCCGCGGAGGCCGCACGCATGTTGGTGAGCTTCTTCTCCTTGGTGATGTTCACGTCCATGTCGTCGGCGCGGGAGTTCTCGCCGACGATCATGCCCTCGTAGACCTCGGTGCCGGCCTCGGTGAAGATGACACCGCGCTCCTGGAGGTTGACCATGGCGAACGGCGTGACCGAACCCGAACGGTCCGCGACCAGCGAGCCGTTGTGACGGGTGCGCAGCTCGCCGAACCACGGCTCGTGGCCCTCGAAGATGGAGTGCGCGATGCCCGTACCGCGGGTCTGGGTCAGGAACTCCGTACGGAAGCCGATGAGGCCGCGGGAAGGCACGATCCACTCCATGCGGACCCAGCCCGAACCGTGGTTCGTCATCGTCTCCATACGGCCCTTGCGGGTCGCCATGAGCTGCGTGATGGCGCCGAGGTGCTCCTCGGGGGAGTCGATCGTCATGCGCTCGATCGGCTCGTGCGTCTTGCCGTCGATCTGCTTGGTGACGACCTCGGGCTTGCCGACGGTCAGCTCGAAGCCCTCGCGGCGCATCTGCTCGACCAGGATGGCGAGCGCGAGCTCACCACGGCCCTGGACCTCCCAGGCGTCGGGGCGCTCGGTGTCCAGGACGCGGAGCGAGACGTTACCGATCAGCTCGCGGTCCAGACGGTCCTTCACCTGACGGGCGGTGACCTTATGGCCCTTGCCGCCCTTGCCGACGAGCGGCGAGGTGTTGGTGCCGATGGTCATCGAGATGGCCGGCTCGTCGACCGTGATCAGCGGCAGCGCGATCGGGTTCTCGGGGTCGGCCAGGGTCTCGCCGATCATGATGTCCGGGAATCCGGCGACCGCGCAGATGTCGCCCGGGCCCGCCACCTCGGCCGGCTTGCGGGTGAGCGCCTCGGTCATCATCAGCTCGGTGATGCGGACGTTGGACATGGTGCCGTCGCGCTTGATCCAGGTGACGGTCTGGCCCTTGCGCAGCTCGCCCTGCTCGACGCGGCAGAGCGCGATACGGCCGAGGAAGTTGTCGGCGTCCAGGTTGGTGACGTGGGCCTGGAGCGGGGCGTCCTCGTCGAACTCGGGGGCCGGGACGTGCGAGAGGATCGTGGAGAAGAACGGCTCCAGGTTCTCGCTGTCCTGCGGGACGGTGCCGTCCTCGGGCTTGGTCAGCGAGGCGACGCCGTCACGGGCACAGGCGTAGACGATCGGGAACTCGATCTGGTCCTCGTCCGCGTCCAGGTCCAGGAACAGGTCGTACGTCTCGTCGACGACCTCGGCGATCCGGGAGTCGGGGCGGTCGGTCTTGTTGATGCAGAGGATGACCGGCATCTTCGCGGCCAGCGCCTTGCGCAGCACGAAGCGGGTCTGGGGCAGCGGGCCCTCGGAGGCGTCGACGAGCAGCACGACAGCGTCCACCATCGACAGACCGCGCTCGACCTCGCCGCCGAAGTCGGCGTGGCCGGGGGTGTCGATGATGTTGATCGTGATCGGGTCCCCGCCGTCCTTGGGGTGGTACTTCACCGCCGTGTTCTTGGCGAGGATCGTGATGCCCTTCTCACGCTCCAGGTCGTTCGAGTCCATCATGCGATCGTCGAGGTGCTCGGCGGCGTGGGCGGCGAAGGCTCCGGCCTGCTTGAGCATGGCGTCGACCAGCGTGGTCTTGCCGTGGTCGACGTGGGCGACGATGGCTACGTTACGGATGTCGTGGCGCGTGGGCATGGGTGGCTTGCGCTTCTCTCGGATCGTGGGATCAGGCGTCTCAGTCGGTCTTCGAGTCCTCGTACGCCCGCCGGGCGGCACGCCACGGCTCGTCCCATGGTACGGGCCTTGCGCGGGCCGGGCTTCCCGGGCCGATCCGCGAAGGCGGTCTTCCCGTGTGATTCAGCCGATATTCAGCTCATGTCAAGAAGCGGCGGCGGCCGGTGGAGGACCGCGTGGGGGGAGGGGGTGGGGAGGGTCGAACGGCCCGGGTCAGGGCGGGTACCACCTTGCCCGCCGCGGTGGCGGCGGGCAAGGCTTTTGAGCAGCATCTGAGCTTGTGCAAGCTGCTGACCTGCTGTTTCCAACCGGGACCTGCTACTTCTTCCGGTCTGCGGGGGAACCTGCCGCTTGCCGGTCCGTGAACCCGATGTCCTGGTAACGGGGGGCCGCGAAGCCGAAGGCGCCGACGTTGGCGAGCTTCTTGTCCACCGCGACGAGCTGCGGGCGCTGGAAGAGCGGAATCGATCCGGCCGCCGCCCAGATCCGGGCGTCCGCCTGCTTCATCAGCTCCCGGGAGGCCTGCTCGTCGAGCTCGGCGACCGCTCGGTCGAAGAGCTGGTCGATGTGGTCGGTGCCGACCCGGGTGTAGTTCTGCTCGACGAGCAGCGACCCGTCGGAGGCCGGCTCCGGCTTGGCGTAGATCGGGCGTCCGTCGGTGGCCGGGTAGGCGGTGGCGGGCCAGGAGTAGAGCGCCAGGTCGTAGTCGCCGGAGGCGATGTGGTCCTTGAAGTAGCTCTCGTCGGGGACCTTGGTGATCTCCGTGCCGATCCCGATCCTCTCCAGCATGGCCGCGATCCGCTCGCCCACGCCGCGCAGGGACTGCGAGCCCGGGCCGGCGGGGAGCACGAAGCGCAGGGTCAGCGCCTTGCCTTCCTTGCCGAGCGGTCCCTTGACCGAGGCGGGGGCGGGGGCGGCGGTACCCACGGGGGCGTACGCGCCGGCCGCGCCGCCGGGCTGCTTGTCCTGGGCGGTGACCTTGGCGGCCGCTTCGGTGGCGGCGCTGCCCTTGCGGGCGGCGCTGTCCTTGCGGGCGGCGCTGTCCTTGCGGGCGGCGCCGGCCTGGCGGAGCAGGGCGATGCTCTGGGCCGCGGCGGCGCGGGAGGGGGCGAGGACGTGGGTGGCGTCGGGGCCCTGGACGGGTCCGGCGCCCGGCTTGTCGTCCTGGCCGACGATGTACAGGCCCTCGGCGCGGGAGGCGGCGCTCTCCTCGGAGTCGGAGGCGGCCCGGTCGGCCTTCTCCTCGTCCTCCTCGTCGGCCTTCTCCTCGTCCGCCCCGGACTTCTCCGCCTTGTCGGCCTTCTCAGCCTTCTCCGCCTTCTCCGTGCCCTCCTCCTTCTCCTCCTCCGCTTTCTCCTTTTTCTCCTTGTCCTCCTCGCTCTCCTTGTCCTCCGCCTCGCTGCCCGCCTTGGTGTCCTTGGGCTTCTCGGCCGCACCGCCCCGGGTCCAGCCCGCGTCGGCCAGCAGCGCCTGGGCCTCCTTGGTGTTCTGGTCGCCGAGCGCCCCGCTGCCGTCCCTGTAGCCGGGCTGTCCGGCGAGGGCCAGGTGGCTGCCGAGCGGCTTCGCCGGGAGACCCAGCGGCTTCAGGACGGTCTCGGCCAGCTCCTGCCGGTCCAGGGCGCGCGCCACCGCCCGGCGCACCCGGTCGTCCGCGAGCGGCCCGGACTCGCCGTTCAGCGCGAGCTGGGTGTAGGCGGGCTCCAGGGACTTGCGTACGGCGTAGCCACGCAGGGCCTTCTGCTCCGCCCCGTACGCGACGACGGCCTTGCGGTTCGCGTCCCGGGCCGCCTGGGCGATCTCCGCCTGCTCCTCGTCGGAGCCGTGCGCCAGCGCCCAGGAGCGCAGGGCGGCGGCGGGTGTGAGGTCGGCACCGGGGCCGTGGGTGAGCGGCTGGCCGTTGCTGCCCTCGCGGAGGGCGAGGGTGATGCGGCTGGCCGTGGGGGCGTCGATGTCGGTGACGTGCACGGTGCCGTCGGCGAGGGCCTTCGTACGGTCCTCGGGGGCGACGACCCGGAAGACGAGGGTGTCCAGCTTGGCCTTGTCGCCCCACCAGCGGGGGCTGCGGACGAGGGTGACGGTGCCGTCGGCCTTGCTCACGCTCTTCAGCTGGAAGGGGCCGGCGGTGTTCTTCAGGACGGTGCGCGCCCCGTCGTTGAAGGTGTCCGGCGAGCCGGTGACCTCCTTCGGGTAGAGCGGCGAGAAGAGGGAGCGCCAGTCCGCGTACGGCTTGGCGAAGGTGACCCTGACCTGGAGATCGTCGGCGCCGCGCTCGATCTTCTCGATCCGCTCGTAGCCGGAGTTGCGGGCCGTCCAGAAGGCCGAGTCCTTGCCGCTGAGCGCCCGCCACTGGGCCACGAAGTCGGGCGCCCCGATCTCGCGGCCGTCGCTCCAGACCGCCTGCTGGTTGAGCTTGTAGAGCACGACCTGCTTCGGTTCGCGCTCGATGATCTTCGCGGACTCCAGGTAGTCCGGGTTGAGCTTCGGCTGCCCGGCCGCGTCCATCGGGAAGAGCGTGGGCAGCAGGGCGCTGGTGATCCTGGTGGTGGCGCTGTCGGCGTCCGCCTGGAAGGCGTTGAGGGTGGTGGGCATCGCGTCGACCGCCCAGTTCACCGTCGAACCGTCGGCGACCCGGTCGCGGGCGGCGGGGGCGATGTCCTGCGGGACCCCCCGGGAGGTCTCCTCGCCGTCGGAGCTACAGCCCGCCAGCGCGGGGATCGTGAGCACCCCCGCCGTGAGGAGCGCGAGCGAGCGGCGCTTTCGTACCGTCCCGCGCGGGACGCCGACGTGGGACATGGCTGATACCTCCGGGGCCGGCCCGGACCACCCCGTACCGGAATGGACCGGATAGTGCGTGTGTGGTGGCATTTGCAGTTGATCACACTGATTCCTTCGGTCCACTGAAGGCGCCTCCGCGCGGGAGGGGGCGCCGACACGGCGGAGGGGGCCCACAAGCTCACCCGCCCGGAGGAACGTTCCGGCACGCCTTCGCCTCCCGTTCCGGCACGCCTTCGCCTCCCGTTCCGGCACGCCTTCGCCTCCCGTTCCGGCACCCTTCCGCCCCCCGTTCCGACACCGTGCCGACGCCGTGGAGCGGAGCGGCCTGACCACCGAGGTGGTGCATGTCCGGCCACCTGGGGCGGGCCGCCCGGCCCGACCCGACGCACTGCCCGATGCGCCCGTAAGGTCGCTTATGTCGGCCCCCGTGCGGCGGTGACGGCAGGCGGGGAGCGGGTAACGGGGAACGGACAGCGAATGGCGAACGGCGAACGGCAGAAGGGTGGCACCGGCATGGCGGGAACGATCCTCATCACCGGAGCAGGCACCGGATTCGGCAAGGAGGTCGCGCTGCGCCTGGCCGCGGCCGGGCACGATGTCATCGCGGGCGTGGAGATCGTCGCCCAGGTGACCGCCGTACGCGAGGCGGCGAAGGAGCGCGGGGCGCCGCTGCGGGTGGAGAAGCTCGATGTGACCGACCCCGACGACCGGGAGAACGCCTGGGCCTGGGATGTGGAGGTGCTGCTCAACAACGCGGGCGTCTCCGAGGGCGGCTCCACGGTGGACATCCCGGCCGACCGGCTGCGCCGCCAGTTCGAGGTGAACGTCTTCGGGCCCGTCCTGCTGACCCAGGGCTTCGCCCGGAAGATGGCCGCGCGCCGCAGCGGCCGGATCGTCTTCATGTCGTCCGTCGCCGGGCTCACCGTGGACCCGTTCACCGGGGCGTACGCGGGATCGAAGCACGCCGTCGAGGCGTTCGCGGACGCCCTCGACCAGGAGCTGGCCGAGTTCGGCGTCACGGTGGCGACCATCAACCCGGGCCCGTTCCTGACCGGTTTCAACGACACGATGTTCGAGACCTGGAAGCAGTGGCGCGACGACCCGTCCCAGCGGCTCTTCGACTACACGGAGATCGCGTTCCCGCACGAGCAGTACGACCCGGAGCCGGTGTACGACATGACGGTCAAGGTGCTGCTCGGCGAGGACCGCCGCTACCGGCACGTGCTGCCGGCCGAGATGGAGCCCTCGGTACGGGACCAGGTCGCCGCGCAGTGGGAGCGCGAGCTCAACGACGGCGCACGCCCCGAGCTGGTCGAGAAGGCGTACGCCATCGACCCGGCCACGCCGGTGGAGTCCTGACAACGCCGGTGGTCCCGTTTCCCGGGTCCGGGCTCAGCGGTCGGGGTGCCCGGACCTTCAGTGATGCGGCTGTCCGGTGTGCGGACGGTCATCGACGCGAGAGGAACCACCATGCCCATCGTCACCACCCGCGACGGTGTCGAGATCTTCTACAAGGACTGGGGCCAGGGGCGTCCGGTCGTCTTCATCCACGGCTGGCCGCTGAACGGCGACGCCTGGCAGGACCAGCTGAAGACCGTCGCGGACGCGGGCTTCCGCGGCATCGCGCACGACCGTCGCGGCCACGGCCGTTCCACTCCCGTGTGGGACGGCTACGACTTCGACACCTTCGCCGACGACCTCCACGACCTCATCACCCAGCTCGACCTGCGGGACGTCACGCTGGTCGCGCACTCCATGGGTGGCGGTGAACTGGCCCGCTACATCGGCCGGCACGGCACCGACCGGATCAGGTCCGCGGTGCTGCTCTCCGCGGTCCCGCCGCTGATGCTGCGGGGCCCGGACAACCCCGAGGGTGTGCCGCAGTCCGTCTTCGACGGCATCAAGGACGGCATCATCACCGAGCGCTCCCAGTTCTGGAAGGACACCGCCGTCGGGTTCTTCGGAGCCAACCGCGAGGGCAACAAGGTGACGCAGGGAAACAAGGACGCCTTCTGGTACATGGGCATGGCCCAGACCATCAAGGGCGGTGTGGACTGTGTCGACGCCTTCGCCTCGACGGACTTCACCGACGACCTCAAGAAGTTCGACGTGCCGACCCTGATCGTGCACGGCGACGACGACCAGGTCGTCCCGATCGACGCCACCGGCCGCAAGTCCGCGAAGATCATCCCGAACGCGACCCTCAAGGTCTACGAGGGCGGTTCCCACGGCATCGCGCTCGTCCCCGGTGACAAGGAGAAGTTCAACAAGGACCTCCTCGACTTCCTCAAGAACTGAGGCCTGCCGCCCGGAAGCGAGCGAGTCCGCAGCGGGGCAACGCCACCGGACCCGCCCGAGCACCCCGCCCGGGCGGGTTCGGCTCTCCGGGCCTCAGCTCACGACGGGGCGTACCGTGTGCCGGTTCACCGAGCACGCCCAGACGGAGCCGGACGCGGTGCGGGTGGCGTGCAGCCCGACGTGGTGGACGGGACAGAGCGGCCAGACGAGCCGGTCCCGGTCCGCCAGCAGGCATTGCACCCCTTCGGCCGCCTCGGTGTGGATGTCGCTCGGATCGATGCCGTGGACGGCTTCGGACCCGACGCGGACGACGCCCTCCGGCTCGCGCTCGCCGGGCGGGGAGTACCGCACGGAGACGTCGTAGGCCCGCCCGGTCTCGTCATGGACCTCCGCGAGCAGGGCGGTGACGGCCTGTTGGGCATGCGCCTGCCGGTGCGCGCCGAGCAGAGGCGCGAAGTACGACGGGGGCATCGCACCGTTCTCCACGAAGACCGCCCAGAGGAACGCGAGGGCGTCCTGGGATTCGCGTACGCCTGCCGGATCGGTGTCGAGGCCTTCGGACAGGGTGCGGAGCCAGGTCCGGAACGCCGGATCTTCCAGGTCGGGAGGAATATCTGCGTTCATCGCGTCCCCGACGTCAAGTTGACGGCTCCCGTCGTCGCAGCCCCGCACCTGACGCGCTCCTTGGTTGTGTTGTCCGACCCGATCGTAGGGCCGCCGATCGCATACTAGGTTGCCCGTCATGACCGAACCCGGGCCTGTCGTCTGGCCACCGGCCCCCATCAGGACCAGCAGCCGGAATCGACCTGACGCTTGATGGTGCGGACGCGCAGGCTCCTGCCGCCTTCTGGAAGGCAGCCCTGGGCGATGTCGACGAGCCACCGCCGGCTCCTTTCAGGACGCGCGAGGAGTGGCTCGCACAGTTCGACCTGCCGGAGGACGAATCCGTGGAGGACGGAGCGTGGCTGTGTGATCCCGACGGCGTCGGCCCCCGTCTCTGCATCCTTGAGGTCCCCGAGCGGAAGACGGCGAAGAACCGGCTCCACATCGACATCCGAGTGCCAGGACACGGCAGTCCGGACGAGCGATGGGCGCGGATCGAGGCGGAGTCCGAGCGCCTGGTGCGCACGGGCGGCACCGTCCTGGGGAAGTTCGACGGGCACCATGTGTGATGGCCGAACCCAACACACGTAACTACCAGTTCTGGTGGTAAGCCCTGGTCACCCCTTGTCAAGCCACGTAAAAGCCCCGCCCGGCAACTGGTGCCGAACCGGGCTCTTTGAGTTCTGGCCCTACGGGCGGTGCAACACGCCCTCGGGGGTCGGTCCCGCCCCGAGCTTCACCGCGTGGTCGGGGCATGCGTAAAGGGTCGTTCCGGGGCCGCTACTGCTCTGTATGTACCGGACGGGAACCGGAGCACGCGTCACGGTCTTGCCATCGACACAGAGCGCCGCGTGTCCCGCGAGGACGACCGGGAATAGCTCGTCGGCGGTCATGCCGACACCCCCGCAGCGGCGAACGAGTCGGCTCCAAAGGGGGCACCCTCGTACGTGTAGGGGTAGTCCACGCCGAGCGTTGCGAGCGTTGCCGCGCGTCGCCGCTCACGGATCACCCGCAGTTGCAGCGTCGCTTCGGCTTCCCGCTGGAACAGCGCTGCGGCTTCCTCTTTTTGATCCGGTCCACGGACGGGACCAGGGCGAGACGGGGGCGGGGACGGGCTCGGCCAGCTCGGCGAGGAATGCGGCGGAGTGGCGTCCGGGTCGGTGAGACAGGGACGCGAGGGCACACAGGATGACGAGCACGGACCCGAGTCCGATTGCTGCGAGGGCGATAGCATCGCATGTCGTTTCAGCTCTCTTACAGCTGTTCGGCGGAGCCCCGGCGGACCGGTCCCAAGCGGTCTTCCGGGGCGCTTTTCGGTTCGACCTTAGATCCATACGTCAAGGTGCGTATAGATACGTCAAACGACGTCAGCGCACGCGGCTCTCAGTGTCCTGTCGTCGGGCACCCGCTAGCGTTTGCCCTATGGACTACAGTCCCGATGCGAAGATCGTTCGTGATGCTCCCGAGCCCCCGTATGAACAGCTCGCGGGCATCCTGCGGGCGCGCATCGGGCGGGGCGATTGGAAGCCCCGTCGCCCCCTGCCGTCCGAGACCCGGTTGGGCGAGGAGTACGAGCTTTCGCGTCCGACCGTGCGCCGATCCATTGCGGCCCTGGTCGCCGATGGCGTGCTGTTCGTGGTGCCGCAGCGCGGGACGTACGTAGTCGGCGAGCCGAGCGGGGTCGAGGGAGATTAGGGCTCGCCGCGTGTTCTTCGGCGGAAAGGTGCGGTCCCGCCCGCAGATGGACGAGCGGGGCCGCGAGGGGGTCAGCGAGTCAGCTACCGAGCGCAGCGGCCACGGCAGACGTTCCGGGGAAGTCCTCAGGCACCGCGTCCATGATCAGCTCGTCCACGGGCTTGCCGAGCCAGAACCCCGAGCGGCGGAGCCGTCCAGCCGACCGGAACCCTGCCTTCTCGTACGCCTTGACTCCGGCCGAGTTGGGTTCAAGCACCTTGAGCCACACCGCGCGTAGGTGGGCAAGGTGGAACGCCCAGTCCAGCGTTAGGCGGGTCGCTTCCGTGGCGTGGCCCTTCCCGCGCTCCTCGGGGGCGAGGACCATTACGAACTCAGCCGTTCGCACGTAGGTGTTGACCTCCAGAATCGTCATTCCCATGGATGACCCGTCGTCCACCCGGACCACCTCGAACTGTTGGAAGCGCTCGTTTCCGCGCTGCCGCTCGTACCCGGCGGCGCGAACCTCCCACGCCTGCGCCCACTGGTTTCCGTACCCCGTGATGGTGGCGGGGTCGTTCTCCCACTTGTGGTACTCGGGCAGCATGTCCGCCCGGGGCATGGCAAGGGCGAGGGTTTCGCCGCTCAACAGGATGTGCGGTTCACTCACGGTCGTACCTTCCTGGTGGCCCGAGCCGATCCGGGCCCATCTGGTGTGTAGGTGGGGGTGTAGAGAGCGGTGTCCGCCGGTTCCTCGACCGGAGACCCGTCCGGGCCCGCTATCCAGGCGTGCAGCCGTACGAGGTCGAGCGCTACGCCGTGTCGCCACTCGGCACGGCGTCGAACGACCGTCAGCATGAGTGCGGTAGCCGTCGAGTCCTCCAGACACGCCCAGCGCATCGGCAAGAGCTGTGCGGCCCAGCGAACCGCGCGGACAGCGTAGCGAGCCTGTGTCTCTGCGGCCGGGGGCAAATCGCGCCCCAAGGATGCGAGGCGAACGAGCCGAGCGAAGCGGTTACGGCGACGACCAGCGGCCCACACAGCAGCGGTGGCGAGGACGACCGGTCCAGCGGTGACCCGCCACCGCAACGGAATCGGAGCCGGTTCGGGCGGGGCTGCCGACTGTTCGACGGTTCCCCATGTCAATACGGTGTCCGGCACGTCAACGAAGGTCGCCCCCATAGCGGTTACCGCCTCGGATGTGGGACGTAGCTCGGTCGCGCCCGTGTCGTAGTCGATCACGACAGACGCGTGAGAGGCGCGGGCGACCACGGTGTTCGTACGGCTCACAATGCACCCGCCGGAGTCGGCGCGGTGTATGTCCACTCGGTCCCGGACGCACGCTCGACCGCCTCTAGCCAAGCCTCGGCAGCGAGGGCGGACAGCAGCGGCGGCCAGATCGTTTCCGCGCCGAGGGCAGCCGCGTGCACGGTTGCGCGCAACGGCACGGGGTTGACGAGCCCGAGGGCCGCTAGACGTCCGTCCGCGAGGCCGAGCACGCGACGACGGTTGACCCGTAGCCCTAGGTGGAAGTCGCCGACCATGAGCCCCTTGGCTGCCCGTGTGCGGTGCGCATGGGGCAGTAGATCGGCGAACGTGTCGGCAAGCATCGGCTTGTACCGCCGCGCCGAGTAGCGCTGTTCGATGGGGGCCGAGACCACCGCGTCCAGGACCGCGCCGTCAAAGTAGGGGTTGTGCAGCGCGAGGCCGAGCGAGTCCGCGAGTTGGAGTTCCGAATAGGCCGACCGTGCCTCCGTGCGCAGCTCGGCGACCAGCGCCATGTCAGCGTCGGGGCCCCTGGTGGTGTCCACCCTCGGCAGCGACGCGGTAAGCCATCCGGGACGCCCGAAATCCGAGCGGCCAACGCGCGCAGCATTGCCCCGTAGAGCGGCAGCGACCAGCGGACGGGGACTTTGGCGGCGCAACCGAGCCCAGTCCCGTGCATCTCCAAGCATCCGGAGCCAGTTCCCGCTACGCGCGAGGGTCGCCAGGTGCGCGGGGGCGGACAAGAACAGGTTGTCCCCGCCGTCGCCGGTCAGATGACAGACGGACCCCGCAGCAGCCATCGTGACGAGCTGGTCCGAGAACATCGACCACACCGCCGTAGAAGGAGCCGGCTCGTCCGTCGCGGGCAAGGGAACGTGGGTTGCCGTGAAGGGCAGGTGCCGAGCGGTAAGAGGGAAGGGTGAGCGGGTGAGCCCGGGAACGTTCAGCGCTTGGGCGTACTGCATATCACCACCGCTGGTGATACCTGCCGGGTGCACAGTCACGCCGGTGATGGGTCCGCACTGTGCGGCGAGCACAGCGACCGTGCTTGAGTCCATGCCTGCAAGATCAGTCGTTGCGGACACTCCCTCGACCCGAACGCGGACCCCCTCCCCGAGGGTGCGCCGAAGCGCTGCCGATGCCTCGCGCGGCGTGCGCCGTGTCGGCTTCCACCACGCGGAGAGTGAGGGACCGTCCTTAGCGTTGAGCGTCAGCAGACGTCCGGCGGGGACAGGGACAACCCCCGCCCACGCACTACGGCCCGTAGCGGGGCTGTGCTTGTCCCGCAGGTACGCGGCGAGCCATCCCGTATCCACGCGTCCGCCGGCGAGCGGTGACAGCGCGAGGGAGCTGGACCCCCATACCGGCCCGTCCGGCGTGCTGACGGTATAGAGGGGCGAGGCTGCCCCCGCGTCCGCGAGGACTTCCACACGGCCCGGCTCGGACAGCCGAACAACGGTGTGAGAGCCCGCCCACGTTCCCGCTACCGTCGCCAAATCGGGGGTCGCAAGCGCACGTGCAATGTCGTGCATGGTTGCCGAGCAAGGGCCGAGCACGGCGATTCGTGCGCTGCCGAGTTGCACGGTCCGGACGTACTCGGACTGCCAGTCACCACAGACCCACAACGCGGGGTCACGCCAAAGCAGACGTGCGCCTACTGGTGTCGCAGCGGGTCGGTTGCCGGGTGCGCATCCGCCGTACCACCGCGCCTTGTGTTCTTCCATCTCGTGATCCCTTCCGCCGCGGAAACGGAACGGCCCCCGGGGAGATTGCTCCCCCCGGGGGCCGTCCGAGCCGGTCTAGCTGTACGGGGTCTGCTTGGACTCCGTGGACGATGACGAGCTACCCCGCGTCAGCGCGGCAGCGTCGCCAAGAACGATGACCGACGGAACGTCCGTGTCTTCCGGAGCGTCCGTGGTGGGCTCGTGGTCCATATGTTTTCCCTCCTCTCATGTGTGGCGGGACAGGGCAGCCCCTGCCGAGTGGGAACGCCCACTCCTGCGGGCAGGGGAAGTCAGGTCAGGCCGCGCGCCCTCGTAAAGCGGAGGCACCCCGGGGCCACGGGGCACCGCAGCAGCGGACCGGTCCCGGCGGGGAATCCCCCACTCGTCGAGCCGTTCGGCGAGCCACTTTTCCCCCACGTCCCCGAAGAAACGAGACAGGGACGCGGCGGACTCTCCGCCCTGGTAGCGCTCGGTCACCTCGGCGCGAGCAGCTACGAACTTCTCCCGGGACTGCGCGAGTTCGGCGCGGGAACGCTTGGGCATCGGGGTTATTCCAGTGCTCTCGGTCAGACGGTTGGCGAGGGGCCCGCCCTGGTCGTCGGGGGGAACCGAGATCACAACCAGGGCGGGGGTACGCGGCTACCGGAACAGTCCCGTTCGCGGTGCCTTGTGTCGGCTGCGGCAGAACCTCGGCCGAGACGGTCCGGGCGGGAACGCTCCCGCGAGCGTGCGAGGCGATCCGGTCGTGAAGCCGAGCAATGCACGGGCCGCAGTAGTACAGGTCAGCGACTACGTGACCCGTCGTCTGAGCTACGCCGATCCACAGCACCTGTGCGTGTTCCTGGTCGCACCAGCCCCAGCACGTTCCGTATGTCCACCCGTTCCCGTCATCCGTGCTCGCCGGCTCGGGCGTGCCCGTTACGTCGGGGTGCAGGATGCCGGACGGCAGGGCGATGATCACGGGTTTACCCGGTGCAAGCGGCGCAGCTCTTTTTCCTCGCTCACACGCTCCCGAAGACCGTGCATCAGGGTGGAATCCTCGCCGTTGGCGGTCGGCTCGTCGTCGGCCTGGTCGCGGCTCTCGTTGTCGGCCGGGTCGTTCTTGTGCGGGTGGGCTCCGATGATCGCGTTGTACTGCCTTATCCCGCCGTCGTTGCCGTTGATGCGCGACGCCGTGCGGCCCCGGTGAGTGGCGTTGCAGATACGGCACTGCGGGTGCGCGACCGGCTCAAGCTCGGGGTTTGCTGGTCGTCCTGGTGCTCATCACGGCTTCGGGCATGGGGGTACCTCGGTTCCGGGGGTTCGGATTGCAAGCGGTACAACACCTAGAGTGACGCCCCGGCCGTACGCTCAACAGGCCCAGAGCCATTCCAACCGAGCCGGAATAGAGAAGAGTTGTACGCGTGAGCGAGCAAGCAGACCAGCAACAGGAACCTCGGGACGCTGCCGCGTACTTCGGGCGGGAAGTCAAGGAGTTACGCGATCACTTGAAGCTGCCTCAAGAAGCGTTCGCCGATGAACTGCACTACAAACAAGCCCAGGTCAGCAAGGTTGAGAGCGGCACCGCCCTCGCCTCTCCAGCCTTCGCGGACGCCATGGATCGCGTCGCCAAGACTCCCGGGGTTTACCGCCGTCTACGAGACAGGCTCGCGCGACAGGGACACCCGGATTGGTTCGTCCCGTACATCACGCTTGAAGAGTCCGCGAGCCACGTCACGGACTACTCGTGCACGTTCCTTATGGGTCTGCTCCAGACTCCCGAGTACGCGGCAGCGGTCATGCACGCATCCTTCCCTCGGGAGACAGACGACCAGATCAAAGACCGCGTAGAGCTTCGGATGCGTCGGCAAGGAGTCATAGAGCGCGACGACCCACCAGCACTTTGGGTGATCGTTCACGAAGCTGTCTTGCGGACCGTCGTCAAAAGTACCTCGGTCATGGTGGGGCAGCTTGAACACCTCGCGGTGGCCATGCAGTCGCCACACGTGACCGTGCAAGTGCTTCCGTACTCTGCGGGTGCCGCTCCGTCCCATCTGCCCTTTACGCTGCTCTCGTTGGACGACAAGCCGCACGCTGTCTACACCGAGACGCCGACCCACGGCGGGCAGGTGGACGAGACGCCTAGCGTGGTGGTTACGGCGGTCAACACGTTCGACCGGCTACGCATGGCGGCGCTCTCCGAAAACGAGTCGCTCGCCAGGATTCGCAAGATCATGGAGGAACACGCGAATGAGCAACACTCCCAGCCCTGACCCGCTGCGGTGGGTCAAGAGCACTTACAGCGCTGGGGAAGGACAGTGCATCGAGTGGGCCCCCGAGCACGCTGCCGCAACGGGTGACTATCTCGTCCGGGACAGCAAGGACACCGAAGGGCCTCATCTCGCGCTCACGGCCGACCAGTGGGCGGGGCTGGTCGCGTTCGCCAGGAAGCACGGCTGACGCCCCACGGCCGCTACCACGGGCCCCGCCTCTCCATCTCGGAGGGGCGGGCTCTCGCGTGTGCTACGCGGCGGGGCCGAAGCTACGGAATGCGCGGATTATGAGCAGCGAGGGCGGCCCCAGCTCGGGCGTGCGGTCGGTCAGGTAGACGCCCCACGCGCCACGGCGTCCGGGGATCTTGTGCACGCTCACGCCGTACCGGTCGGTGATCCGATGCCCGACGAGCACCGCTGCGAATCGCTGCGTCTCGGTCCACGCGTCGTCTCGTTCCTCGCGCCCGAGGATGAACGCTCGCGTCGCCATCACGCGGCCAGCAGCATGGTTGCAGCGGGCTCGTGCTGCCCGTAGGCGCACGCTATCCACGGCTCGTCCCACTGGACCCACAGACCGGCTTCAGGGCTCCGCACCCACTCGACCGAGCCGGCGAGCCCTTCCGTGTACCGATCACGGGCGAGCACCCGGAACCACTTATATCCGGCCACGGCGCGCAGTAGCCGCGCGACGGTCGCCCCGTGTGCTTCCAGCGTGACGGACAGGTCCTCGCACGACCTGATCGTTCGGACGGGCGAGCCAATGTCCGAGGGCGGGACGGTCGAACGGAGCAATCTTGCTCGCCGACACGTCCAGGTCTACGGCCTCGCGGAGCGCGTCACCAAACCCAAAGTCGATGTTGAGTTCTGCCGCAACCTTGTCGTCGGCCTCGCGCTGCCACTCGGGGCTGGTGGTCTCGTCGGTCAATACGGACAGGCGCACGCACCGCACACCCCGGAGGGTCCGCGTTTCGTAGACCGTGCCCGCGAGGGGGTTCCGGGGTGCACTGTTCATGCCTCCCGTAGGGACCGACGGGTTCCCCGTGTTGCTGTGCTCCCTGACCAGGACCGACGCGACCATGACCGCACCCCAGAACCGCTAGACCGGAGTGTTGGGAGACCCGGAGGGCAATGAGTTCTGCGTCGGCGCGGCGTCTGTGTGACGAGCCGACGGGCAGCGAAGCCCCGCACATACCCCTCCCAGAGGCGTGCACCGGGGGCCCGGTGGGCATCCGCAGGCGGGCTGCCGCCGGTTCCGCCTGACTTCCACGGTCAGGGCAGGACGGGCATGGGGTCATCCGGGGTGTCCAGCCACGGCACGTGCACGCCCTCAGGAGTGATCGTCATCCCGAACCGCTCCGGCCCGGGGCGGCCCGCGTCGCGCCACCAGTCGTGAGCCGCTTCCGCCATCGCCCACAGCCGTCGAGGCCCGTGCTCCCACACGGTGAAGCGTTCGGAACTCCGCCCGTCGCAGTCCACAGCCGCCCAGGAGTCGGCCTTGGTGGTCGCCAGCCACAGGCGGGATGCGACACCCTGCACATCGGGGTTGTCATGCCAGGTCCGCCATACGTTCCGCAGGTGCAGGCCGACCGAGAACTGCGCGGCCCAGTCGTCGCCCGCGACGGCCCAGGGAGACAACCGGGTCATGGACTCCACAGGTACGTGGCCATCCCCCACCACATCGCGGTAGATCCGCAGGTCCCTACGCTGCCCCCGCAACAGCATGAACGCCGAGTACGGTGAGAAGGAGCCCGAGGCGCCTCCGTGACCGTCCACGGTGAGCCGCAAGAGCCCGTAGCAGAGCCACGGCGACTCCCACGGGACAAGGATGACCCCGCCCGGCTCGGTCTGCGCGATCCACGCCGGAGGAACGGCCCGCACGGAACAGGTCGCGATCACCCGGTCGTAGGGACCCCGGTTGCATAGCCGTCCGTCCCGTCGCCACAGATCGCCCGCACCTCCAGCCCCACGCTCCGGAGACAGTCTGTCGCCTGTGCGGACAGCGCCGGGTCCACCTCGATCGTGGTCACCCGGTCCGGCCCGAGCCGGTGCGCGAGCAGGCCGGCGTTCCAGCCCGTACCCGTGCCGATCTCCAAGACTCTGTGGCCTGCTCTCACCTCAAGCATGCCGAGCATGCGGAAGACGATCGAGGGAGCAGAGGCCGAGCACGACGCCCAGCGCTCTCCCGGCTCGGCGGCCTCCCCGTCATTGACCTGCGTGACGACGGCGGTGTCGGCATAGGCGTGACGCAGCCAGTCCTCGGGCGTTTCTTCCCGGGAGCACTCCGACAGTTCACCGCCCACCCAGACCTTCTCGGGAAGGACGCCCTTGTGCTTCGGTTCCGGTGACGGCTTCGCGGTGCCCGGATCCTTGCCCCCCGAGTGTTTTCCGTCGCCACCGCCGCCGCCTTTACCAGGTCCCCAACCCATAGCAAGACCCCTTTACTTGGCGGCTCGGACGGAACGACCCTAGGGAAGCGGCGAACGGAAAATCCACGTTGTTGCAGACGGTTGCACGCCCCCTTGTGCAGCGTTGACGCCCGACCGTAAGGCCGTGAGGCTGAGCACAGCCGGCTGACAACCCGGCACGACGTGAGGAGGGGCTATGCGGCGTGGCGACAGGGCCACCGCCTCGACGCGGACGACCGTGAGTCCTGGTGGCGGCCATGGCTCGATGTCGTGCAGGAGATCACTGCCAAGGGCGTTCGGCTGCGCCGTGCCCGCATCGTGAGCGAACCGCCGAGCGAGTACATCCGTTACGAGCATTCGTTCACCTTTACCAACATCGCGGTGGGCGAGGAGATCCGCTGGCTCCCGCGCCGCTCGGCCACGGGTCTTGCCCTGCCGGACAACGACTTCTGGCTGTTCGACGACAGGCTCGTCCAGTTCAATGTGTTCGACGGTGAGGGGCGTTGGGTCCACACCGACCAAACTGATGATCAAAAAACGGCCGATCTCTGCTCCGCCGTCTTCGAAGCCGTCTGGGAGCGGGCTGTACCGCACGACAAGTACACCGCCTGAGGATCACGTTCATGCCCGAGTTGCCACTGTCCACCGCCCGTGTGCCACTGTCCACCGCCCGTGCCGCCCGTGCGGCCCTCGCGTCCCGTCTGGACGGGTTACGGCGGGACGCCGGGCTCACCGGGCATGAGCTGGCCATGCGGTGCGGCTGGCACAAGTCGAAGGCCTCTCGCATCGCGCGCGCCATGACGGCCCCCTCGGACTCCGACATCCAGGCATGGTGCGAAGCCTGCGGAGCGGGGAACCAGGCGGCCGACCTCATCGCCGCGTCCCGGACGGCCGAATCCATGTACGTCCAGTGGCGGCAGATCCACCGGGACGGGATGCGGCGAGTGCACGAGAGCACCCTCCCCCCGTATGAGCGGACGACCCACTTCCGCGTGTACGCCTCCAACGTCCTGCCCGGCATGCTCCAGACCCCGGAGTACGCAACGGGAGTCCTCCGGTCCATCACGGCCTTCCAGGGCACCCCCGACGACGTGGCCGATGCCGTCCGGGCCCGGATGGCTCGCTCCCGCGTCGTCTACGAGGGCAACCACCGCTTCGCCCTGCTGGTCGAAGAGGCTGTCCTCCACTACCGCGTCTGCGACGGACCCGAGCTGGCCGCACAACTGCGGCACCTGGGAGAGGTCATGGGACGGCAGAACGTATCTCTGGGGATCATTCCCCTTGAGGCTCGGCGTACCGTCTGGCCGCTGGAAGCATTCTACGCGTTCGACGATGCCCAGGTGGCCGTGGAGACGCTGACGGCCGAGGTGAACATCGCAGAACCCAGCGAAGTCCACACCTACCTGAGAGCATTCGCGGAGCTGTCCCGCATCGCTGCCTATGGAGGGACCGCCCGCGACCTCATAGCCAAGGCTCTGAGTTCCGCTCTCTCCTAGGCGCTGTCCGGAAGGTCTCGGCATCGGATCGCGCCGGCTCCGGGAAGTCTCGGCGGGCGCCGGAAGCCTTCAGTTTCCAGGAGGGAACGCTTCGTACAGCGCTTCGGCGTGTACCGCGTCGTACTCGCTGATCAGCACGCGCTCCACCCCGCCCCCGTGCCGTCGCAGCTCGACCTCCTGGCCGTGATCGAACTGCACACGCACCCGCGGATTCCCGCACACCGCCTCGGCCTCACCGCGCATCATCTCGAACCAGATGCCGCGTATGGCGTACTGGGGATCATTGCCTCGGTGCCGGAGTACGCGTACCCGACGGTCGGTCAGCAGCAAGGATGCCCGCCGAGCCGACAGGCCCCAGAACTGGCGTCCGTACGTCACGCCGCAGCCCGCCATCATCCGCTCACCCTCCGGAACCCACTTGGTGAGGCGCTCACGGTCCACCACCCAGTCCGCGGCCACCATCTCCACTCCCCTCGTCCACGGCACGACACCGTCACGTATCTCCTGCTCGTCTTCCTCCGTAAGGGACTTCCACACGGAGACGGCCTTCATCGCCGGCGATAAGGTCCCCGCACAGGGGCGCGCGGAAGGACGTGCCGTAGTACTCATGGAGATCTCGGAGTCAGGTCCGTTCTCACAGGGAGTCGTCGATGGCCGTTCGCCGTGTTGTGCCCAACATCGAGTCGGAAGCCGTGCAGGAAAGCCGGGAGTTCTACGGTCTGCTGGGTTTCGAGGAAGTGATGAACCACGGCTGGATCATGACGCTCGCCTCGCCGTCCAACCCGGCGGCGCAGGTCAGCTTCATGGCCGGTGACAAGACCGCCCCGGTCGTCCCCGACATGAGCGTGGAAGTGGACGACGTGGACGCGGCTTACGCGCTCGTGCAGGCGACCGGCGCGGAGATCCTCCACCCTCTCCAGGACGAGGAATGGGGCGTACGGCGGTTCTTCGTCCGCGATCCCAACGGCCGGGTGGTCAACGTGCTCGGCCACCGCTGACGGAGAGCGGGGCGCGGCACCCTACAGCAGATCTGCCACGGACAGCAGAGCGCTCCACCGTGCTCGGCACGGTGGAGCGGCAGTGCGGGCGGCTGGTCCGGGCGGTCAGACGGTGTCGAAGTCCCCGGCCCGGACGCCCGTCACGAAGGCGGTGAACGCGGCGGCGGGGACGCTGAGTACGGGGCCGTTCGCGTTCTTCGAGTCGCGTACGGGGACGATGCCGGTGGTGGACGCGGTGCGCGGGGCCCACTCGACGCAGGTGCCACCGTTGGCGCTGTAGGAGGACTTGACCCAATGATGGGTCGTGGATTCGGTCGTCACGGAACGTCCCTTCGTCGGCGGTCGGGCGCGGCTACGGCTGCTACAGCTCCCCGGACTTGATACCCGTCACGAAGGTGGAGAACGCGGCAGCGGGGAGGCTGAGTACGGGGCCGTTCGTGTTCTTCGAGTCGCGTACGGGGACGATGCCGGTGGTGGACGCGGTGCGCGGGGCCCACTCGACGCAGGAACCGCCGGTGTCGCTGTAGGAGGACTTGACCCACTGATGGGTCGTGGATTCGGTCGTCACGGAACGTCCCTTCGTCGGCGGTCGGGCGCGGCTACGGCTGCTACAGCTCCCCGGACTTGATACCCGTCA